>NZ_JBQEOR010000005.1:0-253832 GCF_052045285.1 Acinetobacter sp. 22301
ACGTTGAAATGTCAGTAGAATTAATCCACCCAATCGCAATGGACCCAGGTCTACGTTTTGCGATCCGTGAAGGTGGTCGTACTGTAGGTGCTGGTGTTGTTGCGAAAGTAACTGCATAATCACTTTCAGTGAAAAAAAGCGCTCTTTTTAGAGCGCTTTTTTTATACTTAATTGTCTAACAATCACTATAAAGGCTGGCCCTAACTGATATTTCAATGTCCTTATTTCCCCTTAATCCTTTTTATTAAATTTGTATGATAAGAATCAAGAAAACGAACAATAAAGTTTGAGTAACTAGGGTTACTTACTAAGGAGCTTTGGGTATGAATGCTAAAGTGAATATTACGAATCGTGCAGGTGCAAGCTTTCCAGTACGTCGTATGAATTTTGACTTTAATGATGTACCAGAATATTGGATGAATGGTTCTGCTGGACTCACACACTTTATGACTGCATTGTCAGCACTGTTTCCCGCTGGTGAGAAATTCTTTATAGATAGTGTAAGAGCAGTACGTTATCACCCAGCTATTAAAGATGATGAAGCGCTCCAAAAAGAAATTAGTGCTTTCATTGGGCAAGAAGCAATGCATACTCAAGAGCATGTAAACTTCAATGCTTCTGCTCAAAAGTTTGGTCATGATGTAGAAACGTTAGAGAAATTTACCGATACGGCAATTCAAACAGCCATTAAAACTTTTGTAAAAATTGTCAAACCTTTCGGTATGACAAAAGAAATGGTTGACTTGACTGCTACAACGGCTCTTGAGCATTTTACCGCTACTATTGCGTCGCAATTATTGGTCAATAAGCACATTCAAGAGCTTATGACAGATGAGACAATGTCAACAATGTGGTATTGGCATGCGATTGAAGAAAATGAGCATAAAGCCGTAGCTTATGACGTGTACGAAGGTGTGTTTGGTAAAGGCATAAAAGCTTATGCGTTACGAACCAGTTCTTTAGTGTTTGCTATGACTTTAATCTTTTTGATTCAGTCATCCTTTGTGCTTCGTTTATTAAAGCAAGATAACAAGTTGAATTTAGATGAACTATCAGTAATTTATAAATACGGATATAGCCCATCTAAAGGTATTATTAGTGGTATGGCTAAAGAAATGTTAGCTTACTTTAAACCTGGCTTTCATCCAAATGATCTAGATACCGTTGGTCTATTGAAAACATGGAAAGCAAAATTAGGTTTATAGATTTAATTCATGATTTATAAAGGGCCGATAGTGGCCCTTTTTTATTTTTATATAATTATTTTAAAGAGATCGTGGAGCAGATATTGCACCTTTATGTGTCTATGAATGACCTCATCTGATATTTCTCTGTCCTCATCTGCACTTAATTGGTACATTGAAAGACGTATGATTATAAATATTAAGAAAATAAATAAAGTTATATGTGAATTAGCTATTCACTTAAAAGGAGTCTGAGATGAATGCTAAGGTAAATATTTCCAATCGTGCTGGCGCTAGTTTCCCTGTGCGTCGTATGGATTTTGAATTTGCTCAGGTCCCACGTTATTGGGCAAATTATGATGCAGCATTAACACATTTTATGACAGCATTATCGGCCCTTTTTCCAGAAGGTGAGCAGTTCTTTGTAAATAGTACGCGTGCCGTTCGAAATGATCCAAAGCTCGCTGATCCAGATCTTCAAAAAGAAATTAGTGCTTTTATTGGTCAAGAAGCGATGCACTCCAAAGAGCATTTAGCATTTAATGCTTCAGCACAGGCTTATGGTTATGATGTGCGCCATATGGAAAAGCAAACAGGAAAAGTCATTAAGATGGGTACAGCTGTTGTAACCAAATTAATGAAACCTTTTGGCTATACCAAAGAAATGATTGATTTGACTGGAACCTGTGCTCTAGAGCATTTCACATCGACCATTGCAGCTGAACTTTTACAAAACCCTGAAATTCAGGCCATGTTCCAAGACGACACTATGTATCATTTGTGGATGTGGCATGCAGTTGAAGAAAATGAACATAAAGCTGTCGCATTTGATGTGTATACCAGCATGTATGGACAAGGTCCGAAAGCTTATTTTATGCGTTCAACAGCCTTGATTATTGCAATGGCATTAATCTTCGCAACTCAGTCTTATTTTACTGCTAAGTTACTTAAAACTGATGATAAATTAACTTGGAAAGATACGAAGTACATGCTTAAGTTCATGTATGGTCGTAAAGGTTTTATGACTCGTCAAATTCCAGAGTTACTTGATTTTTTAAGACCAAAATTTCATCCAAATGATTCGGATACCACAGCATTGCTAGCAACTTGGCGTGAAAAATTAGGTCTTTAAAAAATACTGAAAAAAGGGCAATTCAATTGTCCTTTTTTTCGCTCGTTTTTTCTTGGGAAGTTTTTATAATACGCACTACTTTAGAATCTTCATTGCGTTGAAACTCATGATTCGTATTATGCAAAACACTGATGTGGATATTGTCGTTCAAATTGAAAAATCAGTTCAGACCCATCCGTGGTCAAGACAGCAATTTATTGAATCTTTGAACTCTTATCAATGTACAGTGATTGAGTCACAAAACAGAGTGGTTGGGTTTTGTATTTTACAGCCTGTTTTAGATGAAGCTAATTTGTTACTCATGGCAGTTGATCCTAAAATGCAAGGGCAGGGTTTAGGATATGAGTTATTAAGTGCATCAATTGAAAAATTGGAAAATCAGCCAGTACAAATCTTTTTAGAAGTTCGTGAAAGTAATAAAGCCGCTATTGGTTTATATGAAAAAACAGGCTTTCACCAAATTGATCTGCGTCGCAATTATTATCCTACCCAAGATGGTGGTCGCGAACATGCGGTCATTATGGTAAAAACCTGTACAGATGATTTCGCATCTTTATTTAATGATTAAATTATTCCATTCAGAAGGTAACGTGGTCATAAGAGACGTACCTAGTTGTTGAATTTCCTCTGGTGATAATGATCTGTTTAAACGGCGCCAGTGCCCATCGAGCAGAAGTTCTAAAGGTGTATATTGCGATTTATAGTTCATTTTGGCTGAATGAGGCACCCAATAGCCTAAGTAGAGATATTCTAAACCGAGCGATTTCACATATTCAATTTGGTTAAGAATAGAGTAAACACCCAGTGATCTGCGATGCTCATCGGGATCAAAGAATGTATAGACAGCCGATAGTCCATCATCCATTAAATCACAAGTAGAAACGCTAATGAGCCGATTGTCTTTCCAAAGCTCAAGAAAAAAACTATCTGTGCAGCTATGTACTAAAAACTTTTCAAACTGATCTAAGCTCGGCGGAAACATATCACCATCTGCATGGCGTTCATTAATATAGCGTTCGTATAAATCATAATGAATTTGAGCTGCTTGTCGCGTAGGCAGAACAGTCATGGTGAGATCTTGATTTCGTTTCCATGCTTTTTTTTGCATGCTGTTCATTTGAAAATCGGCAACTGGAACACGACAAGACAGACATTGTCTACATAAGTGACATTCAGGGCGATAAACAAAGTCGCCACTACGGCGAAAGCCTAAACGAGAAAGTTCTGAAAGAGTGACCACATCAATTCGATGGATGGGATCTAAAAACACCATGCGTGCTGATTTATTTTCTAGATAGCTACAATCATGAGGTGGAGTAATATAATACTGCAGATCATTTAAAAGGGACTTCGGGTGATATGATTTCATGATTGGTCCCTCCTGTTATCATTCCATTAATTTTGCATCTAATGCTATTGTTTTACTTGAAAATACACGTTCTTGATACTTTTTCCAATTGATAGAGGGGTGAATAATTACATCTTGTAACGATTTTAAGTAGTCTTGACGAGAAAGTGTACTGGCTCCCAGACTAATTAAGTGACTGTTTACGAGTTGGCAGTCTATCCATGGTAGCTGATTTTCTTGTCCAATGAGCATTAATGTATAAAAAGCCATTTTTGAAACATCGGTTTCGTTGCTAAACATTGACTCACCAAAACACCCTTTACCAATCGTAACACCATATAAACCTCCTACAAGCTCCTCTTGTTGCCATACTTCAATACTGTAACCATAACCAGCATTAAACATCTCACAGTAGCCTTGAATAATATCTTCACTAATCCAGGTTTCGTCTGCATAACTTCTTGGCAAAGAGCAAGAGCGAATAACTTGTTCAAAGGCATGATTAACCGTAATTGCATAGTCATGTTTTTTCATATTTCTCAGTAATGACTTGCTAGGCTTGTAGTTTTGAGGGTAGATCACGCAACGGGGTTCTGGACTCCACCAACAAATAGGCTCATCTTCATTAAACCAAGGAAAAAGACCATGGGTGTAAGCTTCAAATAGTGTAGAAGGGGAGAGGTCTGCTCCAATACAAATTAAACCATGCCCATCTGGATCGGCCTCAATGGGATCAGGAAAAATGAATTGAGAAAGTGGAAGTGTATTCATAGAAACAAAATAAGATGAGCTTTAAGGTTATGCTATAAAAATTAATATATGTCAGCTAGTCATTATTCTAAAAAAACAGCCGTTATAAGAACGGCTGTTTTTTAAACTCTAGAAATCTATTAATTAAAGATTATCTAGATATTTTTCAGCATCTAGAGCCGCCATACAGCCAGACCCAGCAGAAGTAATCGCTTGGCGATAAATGCTGTCAGCGACATCACCAGCAGCAAAAACACCAGCTACAGAAGTCGCTGTTGCATTACCAGAGGTACCGCTTTGCACTTGGATGTAGCCATCACGTAGGTTTAACTGGCCTTCAAACATTCCAGTGTTTGGCTTGTGACCAATTGCTACGAACAGACCATGAACCTCTACGTCTTGCTTAGAATCATCTTGAGTTGATTTAAGGCGAACACTGGTTACGCCAGTATTGTCACCCAATACTTCTTCAACTTCGTGGTTCCAGATAATGCTGATTTTGCCTTCTTTTTCTTTGGCAAATAAATGATCTTGCAAAATCTTTTCAGAACGTAAAGTATCACGGCGATGTACTAACGTTACATGTGAAGCAATATTTGATAAATAAAGTGCTTCTTCAACAGCAGTGTTACCACCACCAACAACCATTACTTTTTGGTTTTTGTAGAAGAAACCATCACATGTTGCACATGCGCTTACACCTTGACCCATAAAGTTTTGTTCAGACTCTAGACCAAGATATTGAGCTGTAGCACCAGTTGCAATAATTAAAGCGTCACATGTGTACTCTTCCATGTCACCTTTTAAAACAAAAGGACGTACACTTAAGTCCACTTCGTTAATATGGTCATAGACGAGTTCTGTACCAAAGCGTTCAGCATGTGCTTGCATACGATCCATTAATGCAGGACCTGTTAAACCTTCAGGATCGCCCGGCCAGTTGTCAACTTCGGTTGTTGTTGTAAGTTGCCCACCTAGTTGTAAACCTGCAATTAAAGTAGGTTTAAGGTTTGCACGCGCTGCATATACTGCTGCACTATAGCCCGCAGGGCCAGAACCGAGAATAATTAACCGAGAATGACGAGCACTCATTGAGGGTATCCTTATTTATTTCGAGAATTTTGAAAATTATACGTGAATTTGCCGATCAATAGCGTTAAATCAATGTGGATAATATTGATCAGGTCAATCGAATTAAGTTATATAACAATATAGAAGTGCCTTATGTTAACAACAACTGTAAAGAATCATGCACCTTTTTTGTAAGAACAGGTGCATAATATAAAGTTCATTCGTTGAAGATCTAAAATATAGTTCTTCACATCTCTAAACCAATAATTAAATGGGTTACAGGACAGTATATGACTGCGGTGTCAAGTGTTTATGCACAGCGCTTATTGATGACATTATTCTTGGTTTCTTTTGGTATTTATATGTTTCTGGCAACAGTAACATATACACCATTTGACCCGGGCTGGATGCATATTTCCAGTGATACTCAGCAAGTATCCAATGCAAGTGGTATTGCTGGCGCATGGATTGCAGATTTGCTGTTTGGTTTTTTAGGATGGGCAAGTTTGCTTATTCCAATTTTCCTTTTCATTGAAGCAATTCAGGTTTGGTGGCCACGTAGTTTCCTAAACCGCCCATTTCGTTATGCTGCACAATTCTTCTTAATTTTAGTTGTATCTAGCTTACTTTATTTACACTGGAATGTGCCGGCAGATACTTTAGATAATGCAGCTGGGGGAATTATTGGTTATGAGTTAGGTCAAAGCCTATCTCAATTGTTAACAATTTACGGTGCAACCTTATTTTTACTGGTTTTCGGGGTCGTGTTGTTTACTCTTGCATTTGGGGTGCAATGGAGTAAAACATGGGTTACGCTCAAAGCGACACCAAGTTATTTACAAGATTTATTTTATAAGAACGTATCTCCGAATGAATCGGATTATGACTTAACAACTCAACCTGCCAACAAAGCAGCCGCGGTTAAAGTTGCTGACAATGTAGAAACGAATGCTAATGCTTCAGATGAGAAAGAAGCATCAGTTCAATCTGAATCAACTCAACCGCAATCTACCACAACGCGACATGATGCGGTTGCTGAGCGCTTATTTGCAGATGTGCTAGCGAAAGAGCAGAGCCGACCTGAACCTGTTGCAGATACACCAGTTGCAAATACTCAGAACTTTGAGCATACGCTTGAACAAGCCCATAAACTTGAACGAGATAGCCAACGTTTAGTTGCGACTGGCGAAGTATGGCGTGCTTTACAGCGTGATGATGCGAGTCATAAGCAAGAAATTGATGCGCTTTTAAGAGCTGCTGATGATTCGACAGAGACAGAGCAAGTTCCTACTCATGAGCAATTTCAGCAAACAATTTCTCAAGTAAATCAAAATCAACCATCATCTAAACAAGACTTACATGGTCTTGATTGGAATGATGATGAGATTTTTGATGAGTTGCTTGCCGCGGTTCCAAACAGTAAAACTGCAACAGATGTGCACACACCGTTTGTTCAAGATCACCCCGTAGAAGCCGAACCAACTTCGCAAACTGTTAATATTGCGAATGAAACATCTTCAAATATTTCAAATTTAAATCAATCACCTAAAAATTTAGCAAACGAACAAGTCTTTGAAGATTTTGATGATTTATTAATAGATGAAGACATTGCCCCAACTGAACCTGTGAGAGCAAGTAGTTATGCGCAATCTTCAGCATTTGTAAAAGCTCCTATTCAAACGACTATTCAGGCCGACAAACTTTCAAAAGAAGAGTTTATTGAAGCTTGGCAGGAGACTGCTGGAAAACCGCAGGAAAATGCTGATTTTGATGAGGACGATTTCGATTTTGATGCACCGTTAACAGATGCATCAGGCCGCCCAATGTCTCGTGCAATGCAAGTTGCTAAGAAGCGTTTGGATTTGCCAACTTTACCGGGTCTTGACCTACTCGATAAGGTCGATCCAAATAAGAAAGTCAACTTTACTGAAGAGCAACTTTCACGTTTGTCTGAATTGCTTGAAATTAAATTGCAAGAATTTAACGTAAAAGCTCAGGTGGTAGAGGCTCAACCAGGGCCAGTTGTAACTCGCTTTGAGTTAGATTTGGCACCCGGTGTTAAAGCTTCTAAGGTCACGAATATCTCACGTGACTTGGCACGTTCAATGTCGATGGCATCCGTACGTGTGGTCGAAGTTATTCCTGGTAAACCATACATTGGTATTGAAGTGCCAAACAGTGCCCGTGAAATGGTACGTTTGATTGAGTTATTGGAAACACCAACATATCGCGACCCAAGTGCATTAATTAGTATGGCGATGGGTAAAGATATTTCAGGTAATCCTGTACTCACTGATTTAGCGAAAGCACCACATATGTTGGTTGCTGGTACGACAGGTTCTGGTAAATCGGTTGCGGTCAACTCGATGATTTTATCGATGTTGCTTAAATATACGCCTGATCAATTACGTTTAATTCTAATCGATCCAAAACAGCTCGAACTTGCAAACTATAATGATATTCCACATTTATTAACTCCAGTCGTTACTGACATGAAAGATGCGGTAAGTGCTTTGAACTGGTGTGTGAATGAAATGGAACGTCGTTATAAGCTTATGTCGTTCTTAAAAATTCGTAAATTAAGTGACTACAACCGTAAAGTTGAAGAAGCGATTGCGAATGGTGAAGACTTAATTGATCCGACTTGGAAGCCAAGCGACTCGGCGACACAAGAACGTGCACCTCGTTTAACGCCATTACCATCTATTGTGATTGTTGCGGATGAGTTCGCCGACATGATTATGCAGGTGGGTAAAAAAGCAGAAGAAATGATTACCCGTTTGGCGCAAAAATCTCGTGCTGCTGGTATTCACCTATTGCTTGCGACTCAACGTCCCTCTGTTGATGTTATTACTGGTTTGATTAAAGCCAATATTCCAACGCGTGTAGCACTACGTGTAAACAGTAAAATTGACTCGCGTACTATTTTGGATGCAGGTGGTGCAGAAGACTTGTTAGGTCACGGTGATATGCTGTTCTTAGGACCAGGTAAAATTGAGCCAGAACGTGTACATGGTGCTTTCATTAGTGATGATGAAGTAAACCGTATTTGTGATGCTTGGCGTGAGCGTGGCGAGCCTGATTATATTGATGAAATCTTGACTCCATTTGATGAAGAGCCTGCATCACGTGGCTTTGAAGAGGGTGAGGGTGGTTCTGACCGAGATGCACTCTATGATCAATGTGTGTCATTCGTATTAGAAACTCGAAAAGCGTCTACATCTTCGCTACAGCGCAAATTTAGCCTTGGTTATAACCGTGCCGCTCGTATCATTGATCAAATGGAAGAGAACGGCATTGTGAGCTCAATGGGCCCTAATGGTAAGCGGGATATTCTAGTTTAATACGTATAATTTAAGCCTCTTCGGAGGCTTTTTTATAACTTAAATAAAGTGAACCTATTTATAAATGACTTAAAGATTTTATCGTCTAGTAAAAAATGCTAATGTATTTTCCCTAAATAAATAACAATGAATTAAATCAGGAGAAAGACATGCTATTAGCTCTGATTACTTTAGCCTTTATTCACTTTTGTGCGCTTATTACTCCCGGGCCTGATTTTTTCCTTGTATCGCAAACCGCCATTAGTCGTTCTCGTAAAGACGCTATGCTAGTCGTTACTGGTATAACGGCGGGTGTTATGTTTTGGGCGTGCTTGGCGCTGATGGGATTAAATCTTATATTTGAGAAAATGGCTTGGTTAAAGCAAGGATTGCTCATTGCTGGTGGTTTATATCTATGTTGGTTGGGTTATCAGATGCTACGTTCGGCTTTTTCAAAAAATCAGCAAGAGAGCAATGTTGCTGTTGAGCTCCCCAAAGCTCCTTACTTATTTTTTATTAAAGGTTTGATAACCAATCTATCAAATCCAAAAGCTGTTATTTATTTTGGTAGTGTTTTCTCTTTATTTTTAGCTAATCCTCAACTTGATCAGGTTCACTGGCTACTCTTTATTATTGTCACAGTCGAGACAATTTTATGGTTCTGCTTTGTGACTTTTATTTTCTCGTTACCAAGTTTTAGAGCAGCTTATCGTAATTTTTCAAAATGGATTGATGGTATTTCGGGTGGTATTTTTACCGTGTTTGGTATTTTCCTGATTGGTAATCGATAAGTCTAGATAAGAAAAAAGCCTCTTTTAGAGGCTTTTTATTTTAAGCAAACTTTGCTAGAACTTCTAAAAATGGTGCTGATTGACGCGGAAACTTAGCAATTACATCATGGATGCGTTGGCCTTCAGGGTCTTTGGCATTAATATCGCGTCCGTCCGCAATAAATTGCTTTAAAAGACGCTCATAGTCTGTTGGGCGCATATGTTTGAATGCATGGTAGAGCACATGAAAATCTGCATTCACACCACTTGGAGGAAGTTGGTTGAGGTAGGCAAAAACACGCTCATCGGACCATTCTTCATTGAAAGTTGCTGGCTGTGATAATGCCATGACAATCTCCTCATTTTAAAAAAGGCAAAATAACTTGCGTTATTTTGCCTTGATTCTGATTTATTGAATAGTCAGAAATAGAATTATCGTTCTTCAGGTAAATTGATATTCATTTCTAACATTTCGATATTAGCTTCAGAACGAACTTGCATTTGGATATGCTGTTCACCTACACCGCTAACATAACGACTAACCACTTGCATGATTTCTTTTTTCATCTGATCAATTTTGTCTTGGCTTAAACGGCGGCCTAAACCTTGTTCAGAAGCAACAATAACTTTCAAACGATCTTTGGCAGTTTGAGCACTTGATGGTTTTTCTTCGCTGCTAAATAATTTACTCCAGAATCCTGCCATATCTACGCTCCAAATAGTCGTGCTAACCAGCCTTTAGGTTGAGCTGTGATGTGTCGATAAGGACGGTCTTCGCCAAGGAAGCGTGCAACCAAATCATCATACCCCTGACCAGCTTTAGTTTCTGAATACAGAATAACTGGCTTACCTTCGTTTGATGCTTGTAATACACTTGGACATTCTGGAATAACACCTAATGTCGGTACGCGTAAAATATCTTTAGAAATATCATCAATTGTCAGCATTTCCTGACGGTCAGCACGTTCCGGGTTAAAACGTGTAATACATAAATGTTTACGTATACGCCCTTCGTTGTGTTCAACTTTCTTGGTTTTGCTATCTAACATACCAATAATACGGTCAGAGTCACGTACTGAAGAGATTTCAGGGTTTGTTACAATGATTGCTTCATCTGCATGATACATGGCTAAAATCGCGCCACGCTCGATCCCTGCAGGTGAGTCACAAATGATGTAATCAAACTCTTGAGATAACTCATCAATAACTCGAGCAACACCTTCGTCGCTCAACGCATCTTTATCACGTGTTTGTGAAGCCGGTAAAATATAAAGGTTTTCGATATCTTTATCGCGAATAAGGGCTTGCTGCAGACGTGCTTCATTATTAATAACATTAACAAAATCATAAACAACACGACGCTCACAACCCATAATCAAATCAAGGTTACGTAAGCCTACATCAAAATCAATCACAACAGTTTTATGACCACGAAGGGCTAAACCTGTTGCAAAAGATGCGCTCGTTGTAGTTTTACCTACACCACCTTTGCCTGATGTTACGACAACAATTTTGGCCACCGAATCCACTCCTATTATGGTCATACACCCTTAAAAGGGCTGTTTTTTGGTGATTTGCTTAATAAATTAAAGTTCTAGAGCTTCAAATTCAAGCTCTTGCTTTTCATTTAAATAAATATGTACTGGTTTTTTTACCACATGTTTAGGGATATCATCTGCGACACAATACGTTCCGGCAATGGAAACGAGCTCAGCCTCTAAAGATTGGCAAAAAATGCGTGCAGCTGCGTGCCCGCCCGCACCAGCAATGACTCTACCACGAACTGTGCCATAAATATGTATATTTCCTGAAGCGATCACCTCGGAACCACTATTCATGCCAGCCTTTAAAATAATATCGCCGTTATCTTGTACAAGGGATTGGCCTGTACGCAAAATTTCATCATGATAAGAGGTAATATGAGCGACCGCTATCTTGTTTAGTGGTTTTTTTGTTTCTGCTGAAGACGAGGCAGGAGCTGTAGCAGTTTTTTCCACAATAGCCACTTGTTCAGCTGTCGCTTTAATGCGTTGTAATGGTTGATCTGCCGGTAAAACAGGGAATTGAATAGCGCGAGCTTCATCTCCTAAAATACCGTCGATTACCGCCATTGGTTGTAAACCCAAGCTCACCAGAAGTTGAATCAATGCAATTAACTCTTGATCAACTGTACTGTCAATAATCACTAAAGTTCCTTGATAGGAACCTTCATTTAAAATATTTGATAATTGCTGGCGGATCACATCATGATCATTGGTATCGAAGGTTATCCTGCTAAAGTTAACCATTCTGCCGGTAATCCGTATATCAGCCATAAGTCTTCCTTCAAGGCGTTAAACGAGCTGTAATATCGTTAAGTTTATTGTAAATAGGGCAAATGCTAGAACAATTCGTGCCAATTCTCTAGCGTGATTCATAAAAAATTAAATAAATGCTTATTCTTTGATTCGATCATACTCCGCAAGGGTTTGTTGCCATTGTTTGACCTTGACTTGTTTACGTACAGACTCCAGTGTCTCGAACACGACAGATTCAACCAATTGCTCAAGCTGACGATTATTAATATTGATTTCACTTACTCTTTGAGAAATTAATTGATAAGTAGGGTTCGGACTATTTGGTGAGCCCTCAATTAAAGGTTCAATTAAACCTGCACTAATATTTTCACCTAATCTTTGACCAATGCTTTGAATTTGCTGTTCAATGCGGCCCCCGACTAAAGGAATTAATCGTAATAATTGAGTTAGCTCAGGCGTATCAATAATGGCTTGATCTACAATTTTGCCCACACCTTTTGTAATGGCAGGCTTTTGTTCTTTTAAAGCGGTGGCTAAAGATTCTTGTAATAATGCAGTTAGAGCAACAGTAAATTGCTCACGATGATGATTAACCAAGTCGTGAATAATCTGTTTATGGCTAGAACTGGTTTCAAGTTCATATCTAATACCATCAATCACGGTAATTACAACGCGGTCAGATAATTCTTCCATTACGACGCGATAATAAAATAGCCCAGTTTTCCGCCAGCTTTCCGGAACAACTGGATAACCCAACTCATGTAAACGGTAAGCAATAATTCCAGCACGGAATAAACGTAAAAAACGAAGTTGAGGAATAATGGCTAAAATTTCATACCAGTGAATAAAAGGGAAAAAGAACCAACGCTTATGGTGCTTGTTGATGATCGCAATAGCCCAGCGTACAAGCAGCTCAATAATTAAAAAACCAATAAACCAAGCTTCTGATGTAATCACCCAAGGATGTAGTGAAGTACGATAAAAGCTGAGTACTTGGGGCAAGTGAATATGTTCGAAGAACCATGCCCCAATACTGCTCATTAAAAAGAAATTAGTCGCAAGACAGAACAAGTTAAAAATGATAATAAACACCATAAAGATGTCGTAGACCAAAAACAGCTTAAATGAAAGGCTGTTTGGGTCTACATGATGGTATTTCGTTTTTTTCCCAGAACTGTTTTGCATAATAACGGGTGCTTTCTTAAATATTTGCAGTGGTATATTGAGACTTCATTTGCTCAATAAGTTGATCTTTTTCGGTCCAAATGTCATGAACCCATTGCTGAAAACGTTCACGATAAGCTGCGTCATCTTCATAGTTGCCGCCAAGTACCCAGTCTGGAATTTCAATTTTACGTAAGTTAACCGCAATTTTAGAAACATCCCCAAGCCAGAAATCGCTATATCCCGGTACGCCATCAGGATAGACGATGGTCATATCAACTAGGGCATCGATTTTGTCACCCAAGATGTTTAATGCAAGCGCCAAGCCACCTGCTTTGGGTTTTAGCAAATGCTTATAAGGGGATTTTTGCTGGTCATGTTTTTCTTGAGTAAAACGAGTACCTTCCAAATAATTTAATAGGGTGAAGGGCTGACTTAAAAGCTGCTCACAAGCTTTACGTGCTTCCATCATGTCACGGTCTTTAAGTTCAGGATTCTTCGCGATCTGTTCTTTAGTGTGACGCTTCATCATTGGGAAGCCTAAAATTTTAAATGCTTGCCCAACAAAAGGAATAAAGATGAGTTCCCATTTAGTAAAGAAACGGGTAAGGGGCATACGGGTTAAACCAAAATATTGATTTACAGTCGTGTCAACCCAACTTTGATGATTACAGGTCATGAGATAACGACCTTGCATATTCAGATCAAGTCCTTCATCAATGGTAATGTCCCATTTTAGATTGGGTAGAACATGGTCAATTAACCAATTATTTACCCCTAACCAGCTATTTGTAATTTGAATATTAGTTTCATCTATTTTTGATGATTTTTTTAAAAGCTTGGTCAGACCTAATACAAGAACAGGAGGACCATGAAAAAAAGTACTTCCTGTAATGACTGTACCTACAGTGAGTCCACGTGTAATTTTTTTTAGCGCAGATTGTTTATTGGGTGCAGTTGACATATAAAAGACCCCGAATGTCTCAAA
Source organism: Acinetobacter sp. 22301 (assembly GCF_052045285.1). NCBI lineage: Bacteria > Pseudomonadati > Pseudomonadota > Gammaproteobacteria > Moraxellales > Moraxellaceae > Acinetobacter > Acinetobacter sp. 22301. The sequence goes on from NZ_JBQEOR010000005.1 coordinate 14,028, forward strand.
TCCATAGAAAAGTTGTTCAACTATAACTGTCATAATATGAAATACAACGTTATCTTAGACAACAATGAAGAAATTGTGATGAGCTAGCATCTTAAAGTGCATCAAAATATTACAAAAACATAACTAAACTGTTTATTATTAACAAAATATCAATGTTTTATACTTCCTTTTTGTTTCATTATTCATTCAGACAACAAAACACACAAAGTGAGGAGGCATGCAATGCGTGCATTAGTTATTTCAACAGTGGTAGGGGCAGCAGTAGTTCTTTCTGGTTGTCAAACAACTGGTAATAATCTTGGTGGCGTTGAATACGATAAAGCCGCATTAGGTACTTTAATTGGTGCAGCAGCTGGTTATGGTATTTCTAAATCAAATGCAAACTCTAGCCGTCAAAACAACCGTGCTGCGGCAATTGGTGCAGTTCTTGGTGCTGCTGGTGGTGTATATCTTGACCAGAAAGAGAAAAAACTTCGTCAACAAATGGCGGGTACTGGTGTAGACGTTGGCCGTAACCCAGATGGTTCTGTTCAATTGATCATGCCTGGTAGCATTACTTTTGATACAAACAAATCAAACATCAAGCCAAACTTCTACGCAACTTTGAACAAAGTGGCTCAAACTTTGGCTGAAGATAACAAGAGTGCAATTCTTGTAACAGGTTATACTGATAACACTGGTAATGACTCTATCAACATTCCATTATCACAAGCACGCGCTCAATCAGTACGTAGTTATTTAGCTAGCCAAGGTGTATCTGCTAGCCGTATCGACGCGCAAGGTTATGGTTCATCTAACCCGATCGCAGATAACTCAACTGCATCTGGCCGTGAACAAAACCGCCGTGTAGAAATCAGTATTTATGCTAAACAATAAGATCTAGTTTATTGTTTCAAAAACCACCTTCGGGTGGTTTTTTTATGGGTGCAGTACAAGAAATAATCACGACATTCTGCGGCGCATAAATTGCATTATTAGACATCATTTATACATATCCGTAGATTTACTATTGGGATTCTAAAAAAGAGATGACTATAATCATGCTCGAAAAATTAAGAGGTAATACACGATGTCATCTGCCAGTCAATTGAACAACAAGCAAGAAGAAGCCATGAAATATACTCAGGGCCCTTTATTGGTGCTTGCTGGCGCTGGTTCAGGTAAAACATCGGTAATTACGCGTAAAATTGCCTATTTGGTGCAACATTGCCGTATTCCTGCGCATCGTATAACTGCAATGACCTTCACAAACAAAGCTGCACGTGAAATGAAAGAACGTGTGACTAAACTTTTATCACGTGAAGAAGCAAAAGGTTTATCTGTTTCTACCTTCCATACTTTTGGTTTAAATCTTTTACGTTTAGAACTTAAAAATTTACCTTTAAAAGCTAATTTTTCGATTTTGGATGCAGACGACTGTAAACGTATTTTGATGGATCTCATGCATCGCGACAATTTATCGGGTGCAGAGAGTAAAGAATTAATTGCCAAGGCAATGAAGAAAATTTCAGATTGGAAAAACGATCTGATTTTGCCTGAACAAGCGCATTCGACTTGTGAAACACCAGAAGATGTCCAGTTTGCACATCTTTATCAGCTTTATGAACGTAATTTACGTGCCTACAATGCCGTCGATTTTGATGACCTTATTGTTATGCCAACACGCTTATTGCAAGAAAATGCAGAAGTACGTGACAAATGGCAAAATCGTGTCCGTTATTTATTGGTTGATGAATATCAAGATACCAACACAGCTCAGTATATTTTGGTCAAACTGTTAGTCGGGGTAATGGGGCAGTTCACCGCGGTAGGTGATGATGACCAGTCGATTTACGCATGGCGTGGTGCTAAGCCTGAAAATATGGCATTGCTTAAACAAGATTTCCCAAATCTACATATTATTAAGCTTGAACAAAATTACCGTTCGACCAGCCGTATTTTAAAAGCAGCTAACTGTGTGATTCAAAACAACCCACATATTTTTGACAAGAAATTGTGGAGTGATAAAGGGCATGGTGAAGTCATCCGAATCATTACATGTCGTAATGATGACGATGAAGCAGAACGCGTGGTCAAAGACCTACTGACCCACAAGCTCATGAACGGTAAGAACTGGAAAGATTATGCTGTGTTGTATCGCGGAAACTTTCAGGCACGTGTGTTAGAAACCCAGCTTCGTCAAATGCAAATTCCGTATAAACTCTCTGGCGGTACATCGTTCTTCGCCCGTGCAGAAATTAAAGACGTGATGAGTTACTTACGTCTTATTATTAATCCAGAAGATGACAGTGCTTTCTTACGAATTATTAATACGCCTAAACGTGCGATTGGCCCTGTTACTCTAGAGAAACTAGGTTTATTTTCACAAGAAAATAATTTGTCTTTACTCGGTGCTTCTGCTGACCAGCGTTTAAGCATGGTGCTTCCTAAAAAGGCAGAAACACAGCTTCATGAGTTTGCCGACTTTATTGCGACATTTACTCGTGAATTGTTGGAAGATGATGAGCCTGTACCTAAAGTTCGTCAAATGATGAATGAAGCGGGTTATATGGATTACGTTCGCGAACAGTCAGCAACACCTGCACAAGAGAAAAGTAAACTCGATAATATCGAGAACTTATTTACCAGTATTCAAAATCTGATTAATCGTGCTGAAGATGTTGATGAAAAGAATATTGAAAGTGTCATCCGAAAACTAGTTTTGCTCGATCTGTTAGAACAGCAGCAGGAAGAAGAAGATACAGACAAAGTTAACCTTCTTACTTTGCATGCAGCAAAAGGTCTGGAATTCCCATATGTGTACATTATGGGACTTGAAGAAGAACTATTGCCTCACAAGAACTCGATTGCAGCAGAAACCATTGAGGAAGAGCGCCGTCTCATGTACGTGGGAATTACACGTGCACGCCAAGGTTTAACGTTAACTCTAGCGGAACAGCGTAAAAATGGTGGACAGATGAAACAAATGACGCCTAGCCGTTTCCTTGATGAGCTTCCGCAAGATGAGCTTGAGTGGTTAGGGCGTAAAAAGAAAATTGCGGCTAATGTTGACCCTAAAGAACAGGCTCAACAATATCTGGCAAATTTAAAAGCTTTATTAAAGCGTTAATTTTTTTAATTTTTAGGAAATCCCATGAAAGTTCAAGTGAAATTGCTCGATCCGCGTTTAGGTAAAGAATGGCCTTTACCTTCATATGCAACAGCAGGTTCAGCGGGTTTAGATTTACGTGCCTGTTTAGATGAAGCAATTGATATTGAACCAGGACAAACTGTTTTAGTTAAAACAGGTATGGCAATTTATATTCATGATGTAAATTTTGCTGGTTTAATTTTACCGCGTTCAGGTTTAGGTCATAAACACGGTATCGTGCTTGGCAACTTGGTTGGTTTGATTGATTCGGATTATCAAGGTGAATTGATGGTTTCAGTTTGGAACCGTGGTCAAACCACATTCCGTTTAGAACCAGGTGAGCGTTTGGCACAATATGTTTTAGTACCAGTCGTACAAGCCGAATTTGAGCAAGTAGAAGAGTTTGAAGAAACTTTACGTGGCGCTGGTGGCTTTGGCCATACAGGTAAACAATAAGTTTTTTAAATATTAACGAAAATCAAACGCCTGTTGAACAGGCGTTTCTTTTTACATCTTGAATGTTACAAAGGATTATATTACAACACGCTTTACTCATATTCTTTTAACTTTTTTAGCAAACAAACCTTTCAAAAATTTTGAATAATCTATGTTTTTGCGATAGATCGAATTGATCTTTAAATAGAAGATACGCTATGAATGTAAGACACTCATTTCCAAAAAGTATTTTTCGTGCTTACGATATTAGAGGCAAACTTTCTTTCTTAACCACGGACGTTGTCCGTTCAATTGCCTACGGATTGGCACAACAATACAAACAAGCAAAACAAACTCAATTAGTGATTGGCTATGATGCCCGTCTCACAAGTCCAGCCTATGCACACTTAATTGAAGAAATTTTAATAGAACAAGGTTTAAAAGTGACCAACATTGGTTGCTGTTCATCCCCAATGATGTACTACATCGCACGAGATTTTGGTGGTAATGGCATCATGGTGACCGCAAGCCATAATCCAAAATCTGACAATGGTGTTAAGTGGATTTTAAAGGGTGAACCGCCGTCTCCAGAAATGATTCAGCAGGTGGGTGAAGAAGCTCAAACTTATGTACCATCTCATTCAATTTCTGTACTTGAGTTAACCTTACCTCAATTTAAAGCTGAATTTTGCCAACAATACCAACAAGCTATTTTTAAAGATATTCAGTTAAAACGTCGTTTAAAAGTTGTTTTAGATGGTTTGCATGGCTCAGCCGGGCATTGTTCAAAACTAATCTTAGAAAAAATGGGTTGTGAAGTCATTGCTTTACGCACCAATCCAAATGGTGAGTTTCCAGATCACGCACCAGACCCTTCACATGCGGCACATTTAACTCATTTACGTAAAGCCGTGGTCGAGCAGCAGGCGGATATTGGCATCGCTCTTGATGGCGATGGAGACCGTGTTGTTTTAGTCGATGAAAAAGCACAGATATTGACAGCAGACCGCTTATTGTCGCTTTTTGCGCAAATGTGCCTTGAGCAGCACCCAGAGCAAGAAATTGTTTTTGATGTGAAATGTTCACGTATGGTTCAAGAAACCGTCGAGAAACTCGGTGGAAAAGCAAAAATGATCCGCACGGGAAGTAGTTTCCTACGGGCTTATTTATCTCAATCGAATGGCCGTGCCATTTTTGGTGGAGAATATGCAGGTCATTATGTGTTTAATGATGGCCGTGGTTTTGGCTACGACGATGGTTTATATGCTGCATTACGAGTAATGGAGTATTTTACCCAATCTGATGCCGCTACAATTTCTGAATTATTTGCTCCATATCCAGAAAGATGTTGTACAGAAGATACCTATATTGGTACGTATCAGTCTGATCCAAAGTATGTATTACAAGATATTGAGATTTTAAGTCATCGCTTAGGGGCACGTATTAGTAAAATTGATGGCGTACGTCTTGATTTTGATGATGGTTTTGGCATTATTCGAGCATCAAATACTGGTGAATACTTTACAGTACGATTTGATGCGGATAATCCTTTACGATTAAAGGAAATCCAGCAAAAATTTGTAGATATGTTGCAAGAACACTATCCGCAAATTGCACAAGAACTTTCAGAGGCCTAAGTAAGGAGAGGCGTAATGCCACAACATCAGCATATCGGTATCGACAAAGCAAAAATCTTGATTGAAGCTTTGCCGTATATTCAACGCTTTACTGGTAAAACGCTGGTGGTGAAATACGGTGGCAACGCAATGACTGATCCGGAGCTTGAAAGTTCATTTGCCCGAGACATCGTTTTACTTAAAACTGTAGGATTAAATCCGATTGTTGTTCACGGTGGTGGGCCACAAGTGGACTCATTCTTAAAGCAGTTAGGCCGTGAATCTGACCGCATTGACGGTATGCGCGTAACTGATGCTGCAACCATGGAAGTGGTTGAAATGGTGTTGGGCGGCAGTGTAAATAAATCAATCGTTAACCTGATTAATAAACACGGTGGACGTGCGATTGGTTTAACAGGTAAAGACGGTAATTTACTTCGTGCCCGCAAATTGCTCATGGAAAAGCAAGAAGAAGATGGTTCTATCAAACATATCGACTTGGGTATGGTTGGTGAAGTGACTGGCGTTAAAACAGATGTATTGGAAATGTTCACCCAAAGTGACTTTATTCCAGTGATTGCACCGCTAGGTGTAGATGAAGAAGGCAATACTTATAATATTAACGCTGATTTAGTTGCAGGTAAGGTTGCAGAAGCTTTAGGCGCTGAGAAATTAATTTTGCTCACCAATATTAGCGGTGTGCTTGATGAAAATAAAAATCTGTTAACTGGCCTTACGACACAAGAAGTTGATCGCCTCATTGAAACAGGTGTGATCTATGGCGGTATGATTCCTAAGGTAGGCTGTGCGCTTGATGCTGTTAAAGGCGGGGTTGTGAGTGCGCATATTGTTGACGGTCGAGTGCCACATGCCACATTACTTGAGATCTTCACTGATCATGGTGTTGGAACGCTGATTTCTAACCGAACTAAAACAGCTTAAGAAATCCATTATTCTCAATAAAAAGATCACCCTAGGTGGTCTTTTTTTATACCATTTTGATTTGGTCATTTTTTTGTCATGAGCTTTGACTAGTGTAGGGGGTGTCACTAGGAGCGTTCATTATGCTGGAAAAATTTAATCAATATCGCCAAACCTGGACTTTACCTTTAAATCGTCATAAAGCAATAAATCAGACGCAATTTCGTTTTGAGTGGGTTGATAATTTAAAAGAATTACAAGATGTACAACGGTTTCGTGCACAACAATTTAGTCAACAATTCGGAATCAAGTTTGAAGATAACTTAGACCAAGATATTTACGATTTTGGTTGTGAACATGCGGTCTTGCGTGAAAAGTGGACTGGAGAAATTGTAGCGTATACGCGTCTAAAACTATTTCAAGGCCATGAAATAGCACAGAGTTATAGTGCACATGAGTTTGATATTGTTCCTCAATTATCCCATCTTCCAAATGTGTTAGAAATAGGCCGTACTTGTGTACATCCTCGCTTCCGTAATGGTAAAGCGTTATCTATGCTGTGGTTAAACCTTGCACCGAAAGTGCTATGGTCAATGCGTGCTAAATATTTAATGGGCTGTGTCAGCATTCATTTGCAAGATAATTTGGCTAGAGCGTACTACACGCATCGTCAGATTCAGCAGTTACCAGAAAGTAAAACGATTGATATCCGTTCGAAAAAAATCTATGAACCTGAATATCCTGAGTTTAGCTTTCCACAAGATGAACGTATGCCGAAGCTGTTCCAAATGTATCTGAGTATGCAATCAAAACTATCGAAACAGGCTTTTTTTGATGAAGAGTTTAACTGTTTGGATTATTTTGTATTTCTTGAGGTGAATAAAGTCGCGACCTCGTTTGTGATGAATAAAATGGTGCAGCGTTAATCATATTTTCTATTTTGTAATAGCCAGCACATATTGAGATTTGCAAGCACTTTTACTCTCATGCACAATAGAGCATATGGGGTAATTAGAAGTAGTTTAAAAAGCGATATGTGCCAGCTATTAGGAATGAATTGTGCAACACCAACGGATATTACTTTTTCCTTCCGTGGTTTTTCACAACGGGCAGGAATTACCTCAGATCATAGTGATGGATTTGGCATCGCATTTTTTGAAGATAAGGCATGCCGTTTATTCGTTGATAACCAGTCGGCAGTTGAATCTCCAATTGCCGATCTTATCCGTAATTATCCTATTAAATCACGCAATGTGATTGCACACATTCGCAAAGCTACTCAAGGCAAAATCACTTTAGAAAATTCACATCCCTTTATTCGTGAGTTGTGGGGGCGACACTGGATTTTTGCCCATAATGGCGATTTACATGACTTTAATCCGCCGTTAAGTGGACGTTTCACACCAGTAGGTAATACCGATAGCGAGCGTGCATTTTGTTATTTGCTCGATCAACTCGTTGAAGCTTTTGGTTATGAAGAACCAAGTCTTGAACAAATCTTTGAAGTATTAGAAAAGATTTCTCCGCAAATTGCGGAATACGGCACATTTAATTATTGTCTATCTAATGGCAAAGCATTATTTAGTTATGCCATTACTAAATTACATTGGCTCGTTCGTGAATATCCATTTAATCATGCTCATTTAATTGACTTAGATGTCGAAGTCGATTTTAGCCAGGTAACCACTCCAGAAGACCGTGTGGCAGTAATAACAACTGAACCTTTAACACATAATGAAAATTGGACAGCATACCAACCTGGTGAAATGATTTTATTTCAACATGGTAAACCAATTAAAAAAGCTATTACTTTTGTAGAAAGATTAAAGCGCGAACAGGAAAATCCTGAACTTAAACGTATTACGCGTGCAGATCAGTATTAATATAAAATACATTTAAAATATATGAATAAGGATGTTTATATATTTTTATCATTTAATAATAAAATAGTTTGTTCAAAAAATACTTTATTATTTTAGTTGGTTAATTTTAATTTAATATTTAAAAAACAATAACTTGAGTTAAATATAATTTTTATATGCTAAAGCCGACAAATTAGGTTTGTTTTTATTTATATTCTTTAAATATATCATGCAGTTTATGCAACGATCATTAATCATCATTGGGGAGATGTATGAAAATGAAATGGGCTTCAGAATATAATACGGGTATTGATGTTATTGATGAGCAACATAAACGAATACTTGATTATATTAATGAAATTGATGATGTAAAAGATGAAGAGGATAGACGTCGTATTAAAGATGTTCTAGACAATATTATCGATTACACGCAATCACATTTTACTTTCGAAGAAAGTTTGCAAGAGGAAGCTGATTATAAATATCGTGTACCTCATAAACGTGTACATGATTTATTTATTAAAAAAATAGAGTTATATCGTGAACGTTTTGAAATGGGGCACACGATTGAAGCAGAATTACAAGAAATTTTGGCTAAATGGTTAATTAACCATATTCAACATGATGATGCCGATTATGTAGGAGCAGTAAAAGAAAATATGATGGGAATTATTAGAGAAAAAGAAAAGAAAAAAGGGAAAAACTGGTTTGCTCGGTTTTTCTCATAACCTGAAATAAAAATAACTCATAATTTCAGTTAGCGCGGCAAACTATCGATTCGGTAGTTTGCTTTTTTTATTGAGCAAACTTTGATTTTCAAGCATGACACGGGCAAAATATCTCTAGTCTTTTTCAAGGAATGCATAATGCAGGACATACCTATGTCACGATGGTTATCGCCCCTGATGGCGTTTTGCTTATCTTTCATCATTATGGCGACATTGGCACCCACGATGGGCATCCAGATTGATCGTCAACTCGATTTCTGGTTATTGTGGTTAGGCACAATGTTGTTATTGGCACTACCAGTTTGTTATTTGGAAATTGCTTTAGCAAAACGGTCGAAGACTACAGCCTTAAATGCTTTATCAAGTTTAACTCGTGAAGCAGATAGTTCCCCAAAATGGCGTTTGGTTGGCTGGCTTGCAGTTATTTTTATTCCATTTTTAGCAGGTAATGTATTAACTACCGCTGGTAATTTACTGAATACACAACTTAATAATAGTGTTTCAGGACAACTTGTTTTTGCTGGCCTTGCTGTTGTAGCTCTCATTTTATCCTTTATTCCACGTCAAATTTTAATTTTACTGATGACGGTTGGTGTAATTGCTTCTCTTGTTTTAGCTAACACGATGGGAACGACTTTACAGCCTTGGCACTGGACCAATGTTGAGTTTAAAGAATGGGGTAATGCGACTGTACTTGCACTTGTTGCAAGTGGATTGGGCTTAGGGCTTTACTGGCAAAATAGTGTAGGTGCTGTTCAGTCGCAAGAAGGTGCAACGAAAACTGTACTTCCAATTTGGTTAGCTCAGCTCATTGCTGTGATTGCCTTTGGTTTCTTTTCTTTACAAGCACAGCTTCCTGTTTTTACTTGGATCTTTACCGCAGTAATGACAACAGCGTTATTTGTGCAATTGGCTAGAGAGCAGCTTGCTCAGCGTCAGCTTATGCCTATTTTACAGTGGGTGATTATTGTTGTAGCGATTGCTGTTTGGGCTGTGCCTGAGCTTCATAACATCTTTACGCTGATTTTGATGCTTTGGGGATTACTCATTTGCTTGATCTATGCCATTTTTGCTGGCTGGATTATGAAAATTAGCCATTTGCGTAAATCTATGAATTTTAGCAATGAGTTGTTTTATAACTTATGGCGCATTGCGGTACGTATTGTATTGCCGCTTTCAATTGTTATTGCCATGATTGCGGTGATTGGACAAATTATCTGATGGAAAAAGCTCAGCAAGTGTGGGTTGCTTATGCAGCCCCAGAGCAACAGTTTTTAGTTGCTATTCCATTTGAAGCTGGTATGACTGCATTACAAGCAGTTGAGGTGAGTGGTTTGCAGACACATGTCAGTTTGCCTGAGCCATTACAACTTGGCATCTTTGGTGCAAAAGTTGAAGCACATGCGATTTTGCAAGCTGGTGATCGAGTTGAGGTTTATCGATCTTTAACGATTAACCCTAAGGATATACGTCGTAAACGAGCCGAGAAAAACCCTGTGGGGCGATATATTAAAAGTAATCGCTTTAAGCAATAAGCCCCATAAACAAAACCCCTCAAAGTATTTCACTTGAGGGGTTTATTTTTATTAGAAAAAACGATTATAGTGGTGGTGCAGTTAAAATCGCTTCTTTAGAAGCAGGTAAACCTGGTTGCGATTCTGGAATAGTTTCTAAACCTTCAATTTTAGTTACTGTACCAGTGCCATCAAAGTAAATTTTTAAATGCTGACCATGTGCTGCGGGGATTTTTGCTTTTTTAGCATAAGTTCCCGGGATATAGTTGTAAATGTAGTCCCAACGTAGAGGATTGAGGGGATCAGTCACAGTTGGACTACCAAGCAAAAAACGCACTTGCTGGAAATTCATGCCGACTTGTACTTGAGAGGCTTGAGCTTTGGTCAATGGAGTCCCTTGAGGAATATCAACCTTATATACACCAAAGATTGAACAACCGACAAGGAGTGAAGTGACTAATAACGTCAGCACGAGTTTTTGCATTTTGCTACACTATCCCAATAAATTATGATGCATTTGATCAAAGGATAGATCATACTTCATCTAAATTCTATTGCCTATTCCAACTTGAGATTTGTTGAGAGACCTTTTTTCATGCCTATTTCCAATCAAGATTTGCGCAAAGCTGGACTTAAAGTTACCCTTCCTCGAATTAAGATTTTGGAATTATTAGAAAATTCAAAACAACATCATCTTAGCGCTGAAGATATTTACAAGACTTTGTTAGAACAAGGGGAAGATGTCGGCCTTGCGACAGTTTACCGTGTGTTAACACAATTTGAAGCTGCAGGTATCATTCAGCGCCACCATTTCGAAAATAATCATTCTGTTTTCGAAATTATGCAAGAAGATCATCACGATCATTTGGTTTGCCATAATTGCAACAAAGTTATTGAATTTACTAATGATGTTATCGAGAAAGAACAGCATGCTGTAGCTGAGCAACATGGGTTTACCTTAACGGGTCACTCATTAAACCTCTACGGTTACTGTAACGAACCTGAATGTCAGGAAGTACTGCGCAAGAAATAATCGTTTTCACACAAAGAAAACAAATAAAAAAGGAAGGTTACGTTTAACCTTCCTTTTTTTATGAAGAAATTACTGTCTGTCGAAGGTTAAATGCTGATTTGTGCCTGCAATTTGATCAGGACCTTCTTCGGCAAGCTTAATTGTTAAACGCAAATCGTTTGGTGAGTCGGCATGTTTTAATGCATCTTTGTAGGTAATTTGGCCCGACTTATAAAGATCAAACAGTGCTTGGTCAAAAGTTTGCATACCGAGTTCACGTGAGCGTTTCATTAAATCTTTAATTTCATGAATTTCGCCTTTACGAATATAGTCTGAAATTAATGGTGAGTTAATGAGAATCTCGATTGCGGCACGGCGCGAATTACCATCTGGAGTCGGAATAAGTTGCTGTGCAATCATGGCCTTTAAATTAAGCGATAAATCCATGTAGAGCTGGCTATGACGGTCACTTTCAAAGAAGTGAATAATACGGTCAAGTGCTTGGTTGGCGTTGTTCGCATGCATCGTGGCTAAGACCAAGTGACCCGTTTCGGCAAAACCAATCGCATAGTCCATGACTTCACGCGTACGGATCTCACCAATCAAGATTACATCGGGTGCTTGTCGCAAAGTATTCTTTAAAGCTACTTCAAATGAATCAGTATCGATCCCGACTTCACGTTGGGTAATGATGCAGCCCGCATGTTCATGAATAAACTCGATAGGGTCTTCAATGGTAATGATGTGACCTTTAGAGTTATGGTTACGATAGCTAATCATTGAAGCCAATGATGTCGATTTACCTGTACCTGTTGCCCCTACAAAAATAATGATGCCACGTTTGGTCATCGATAAATCTTTTAGTACAGGCGGTAATTGCAAGTCATCAATTGAAGGAATTTTGGTTTCAATTCGACGTAACACCATGCCGGGCATGTCGCGTTGCTGAAAAGCACTCACACGAAAGCGGGCAGTTTTATCACGGTTCATAATGGCAAAGTTACATTCACGAGTCTCAGCAAATTCTTTGCGTTGTTTTTCACTCATGATGGAATGTAATAGTTGCCCAATAATTTCGCCTGAAAGACTATTTTTTGAAATGGGAACAATTTGTCCGTTAATCTTCATCGATGGTGCAACGCCATCTGTAATAAAGAGGTCGGATGATTTTTTTTCAACCATGAGGTTGAGCAGGTCATTAAAATCCATATTTATTCTCTAATTATTTTTATAGGAATGATTCAGGCTGTTTAGCAGCAGTACGTGCGGTTTGTGGACTGATCACACCGCGAGACACCAAATTTTTTAAGCTTTGGTCGAGGGTGGTCATGCCATGATTTGCGCCAGTCTGAATAGCTGAATACATTTGCGCGACTTTGTTTTCACGAATTAAGTTACGAATGGCAGGAATACCAATCATGATTTCATGAGCTGCCACACGGCCGCCGCCATTCTTTTTAAGCAGGGTTTGTGAAATTACAGCCTGCAATGATTCAGAGAGCATGGCACGAACCATGTCTTTTTCTTCGGCTGGGAATACGTCAATTACACGGTCGATGGTTTTCGCAGCAGAAGTGGTATGCAGCGTGCCAAATACCAAATGTCCTGTTTCGGCAGCAGTAAGTGCTAAACGAATAGTCTCAAGGTCACGCATCTCACCGACCAAAATAATATCTGGGTCTTCACGCAGTGCTGAACGTAGTGCCTCATTAAAGCCGTGTGTATCACGATGCACTTCACGTTGGTTAATCAGGCATTTCTTTGACTGATGTACAAATTCGATAGGGTCTTCAACCGTTAAAATATGGTCATAACGGTTTTCGTTGATGTAGTCCATCATGGCTGCAAGTGTGGTCGATTTACCCGAACCTGTTGGGCCTGTCACCAGTACAATGCCGCGTGGATAGTCACAAATGTCTTTAAAGATTTGACCTAGGCCTAAATCTTCCATGGTAAGTACTTTGGACGGAATGGTACGAAACACTGCACCAGCACCACGGTTTTGGTTAAATGCGTTTACACGGAAACGAGCAACGTTGGGTACTTCAAAAGAAAAGTCGGTTTCGAGTTTTTCTTCGTAGTCACGACGCTGTTTATCATTCATGATGTCGTAGACCAGACGATGAACATCTTTATGATCTAGAGCAGGTAAGTTAATGCGACGGACTTCACCATCCACGCGAATCATTGGTGGCATACCAGCAGATAGGTGTAAATCGGACGCGCCATTTTTCACAGAGAAGGCGAGTAGCTCTGTAATATCCATAATTTCCCCAAGTAAATCAAAATATGTCATTATTTTGTAGAATAATATACGGCTTTCACCGAGGCTTACCAACACCTCGCTTTAGGTGAAAAGCAAAAAAGTTTTTTGAAAATGAGAACCTTGTCAATGAATTACCTGCAAGATGCGCGTCAGCACGTATTACAGCAAATCCAAAGTGCTTGTGAACATGCTCAACGTGCGCCTGAAACCGTACAACTTTTAGCCGTATCGAAAACACATCCAAGTGAAAGTTTGCGTGAAATGTATGCAGCAGGGCAAAGAGCATTTGGCGAAAACTATTTGCAAGAAGCTTTAGATAAAGTCGAAGCTTTACAGGATTTAGACATTGAATGGCATTTCATTGGTCATGTTCAACGCAACAAGACGAAGCATTTGGCCGAGAAATTTGATTGGGTACATGGTGTAGATCGTTTAATTATTGCCGAGCGCCTATCTAACCAGCGTGGTGATGATCAATCTGCGCTTAATATTTGTTTGCAAGTGAATATTGATGGGCAAGACAGTAAAGATGGCTGCGCACCAGAAGAAGTTGCCGAGTTGGTTGCTCAAATCAGTCAATTACCAAAAATCAAGTTACGCGGTTTAATGGTCATTCCAGCGCCTGACAATACTGCTGCTTTTGCAGATGCTAAAGCCTTGTTTGATGCTGTGAAAGACCAACATACTCATCCAGAAGATTGGGACACTTTAAGTATGGGAATGTCGAGTGATTTAGATGCAGCAATTGCTGCTGGTTCAACCATGGTTCGTGTGGGAACAGCTTTATTTGGAGCTAGAGACTATTCGCAAAAAGGCTGATGTAAGCTTTATCTTACAGAAATTGCGGCCTTTTGCGGCTATGGCAGAAAACGCTTTTTTCGTACTATGAATTCATCAGGAAACAGGATGTTTCTAAGAATAACAATAAACAGTGATGAATGGATGCATACAGGTGCGACAGGAGTTATACCAACGCAGAATCTAAAAAAGCCCCGACAGGATGTCGGGGCTTTTTAGTTTTAACCTACTACTTCTATGGTACTTGCACCCGCGCCGAGTGGTTTTACCTGAATTTGTACAGGAATACGCTCATGCATTTCTTGAATGTGTGAGATGAGAATGACTTGGCGTCCCTGATTTTGCAATTGGTCTAAAGCATTCATCACCATGTGCAAAGATGAGGCGTCTAAAGTACCAAAGCCTTCATCAATAAACAGCGATTCAATTTTCATTGAGCCCGAGGCCATATTGGCAATCGCTAAAGACAAAGCAAGGGCAGTTAAGAACGACTCGCCGCCAGATAGCGATGCGACAGAGCGAGTTTCGCCGTCCATGTCATGGTCAATAATCGCAAGGCTTAAAGACTGATCTAGACGTTTTAACGTATAACGTTGAGAAAGCATCGCCAGTTGCTGGTTGGCATGTTCCACTAAAATATCTAAGTGATATTGCTGGGCGTAGTCGCGGAACTCTTTACCTTTTGCATCACCAATCAAGCCTGAAATTTTGCTCCAGCGATGTTCTTCTTGCTGAATATTTTGAATTTGCTCAGCGTATTGTTGCTGCTTAGCCAGATTTTGCTGATGGACTTCAAGTTTAAGTTTAAGCCGATCACGTACTTCAAGCTGGGCTTTAAGCTCTGCAATATTGTCTTGAATAAGGCTAACAAGCTTTTCATGTTCAATATCTGGTTGAGTTTGTAAGTGCTCGCTCAATTGCTCTTGCATGGTTTTAAGGGCAGAAGAGGCTTCACTTAATAAACGCTCGGCATGATTAAGACGGTTACGAATATCTTGCTCTTGAGCTGAATTAATTTGCATGAGCGCCGTAAGATCAGTTGCCTGAAAATCAGTGTGGGCTTTTAACCAGTTTTGAATTTGCTCATCAATCTGCTGCTGGTGCCCCGCAGTGTGTTGATGTTGATGCTTAAGCTGATCGAGTGCTTGTTTTTGTTGTTCAAAGTGCTGTCTAGTTTGTTCGAAACGCTGTTTAGCCTCGTGATACGCGGTTTGTTGTTGCTGACGTTTAGCATCGTGTTCAATTAACCATTCATGCGGTTTAATATCAGCGCGGCCTGTCATTTGTTGAATGAGCGACACCGCTTTTTCATTATTTTGCTGACCTTTAAGCGTAATCTCTTTGAGATTTTGATCGATCTCATCAATTTGCTTAGCCATTTGTTCAAAGTTAGCAGTCAACATTTTAAGTTCTTGTTGCTGCTGTTCAAAACGATGTGAAAGTTGTTCTTGTTGCTCAAGTTGCTTAGCACGTGCGTCTAAAATCGACCAAGTCTGCTTAGCCGTTTGGCTACTCGACTGCTGCCATGCGTGCTGTTCAGCTTCCGATAAACACTCGACAATATGTTGAACTTGTTGTTGCCATTGCTGTGCTGTATTAAGCAAACTTTCATTGCGCTGAATTGATTGAACCAGTTGATTGTGCTGTTTAATCGCTTGGGTTAAACGCAAGTTTTCTGAGTCAAATGAACTTATGGCAGTTTGCGCGGCTTGTCTGAGTTCGTTCAGCGTTAGCAAAATCTGCTCAGGAGCTTGATTAAGCTCAATATGTAACTGATTGAGGTTAAACGCTTGCTCAAGTTCTTGTTGCAAGCTTGATTGTTTTGTTTGAAGTTGAGCTAGATATTTCTGAACTTGCTCAAGCTCGGCACGACACTGGGTAAGTGCATGTTGTTGGGTTTGCCACGTATTAAATTTAGTTTGCTCGAGTGCAACAGCTTGCTGCTCTTGTTGTTGCTGCAAATCGAACAAGGCCTTGGAGACTGCACTGTCATCAACACGATAGGGGTGATGTGTGCTTCCGCACACTAGACAAGCTTCGCCTTCTTTAAGATTGGCACGTAACTGCTCAATATTTTCAGTGTGTAGTAAACGCTGCTGTTGCAGGATGTGCTGTAACTTTTCACGTTCAGTTTTTGCTGTTTGGTAGTCTTGTTCAGCTAACTGACAAACGGTTTTAAGCTGCTGCTCTTGGGCTGAGGTCTGCGTTTGTTTTTCAGAGAATTGCTGAAGCTCAGCATATAGCTCATGATAAATTTTAATTTTTTGCTGAATCAGATCTAACTGAGTGATTTGAGCAAGTTTCTGATCTTTATCTTTACGCTGTTGCTCAAGTTTTAACTCAATTTGTTCAACTGTGCCGAGTGAAGCTGTGAGTTGTTCGAGTTCACTTTTAGCTTCCGATAGCTTTTGGCGAGCAAGGGTAGGATTGCCAAGCTGTTGTTCAATTGCTTCGTAATTTTGAATAAATTGCCCGAGCTGATGCAGATGCGCTGAAAGGCCTTTGTCCAATACAGCATATTGCTGAGTCTGAGTAAGCTGCTGTTGTAGGTGAATTTTGTTCTGCTCAAGCTGTGCAATGTGCTGTTGCACACTGTTTTGCTGCTGGTGCAGTGGACTGAGTTTTTGCTCAATTACGTTTCTTTTTTCTTTGCACTTTTTATATTCATCGGCAATAAAAGCACGTTCTTGAATGAACTGTCGAACTTGATTTAAAGCTTGTTGATGCTGTTGCTCAAAATCAAGCGTCTGTTTGAGCTCTTGTTCTGCGAGTTGATACTGTTTTTGTCCGGTTTCAAAAATTTGTACTAAATCATTAAAATTGGTTTGCGCTTGCTGAATTTGCGGCTCAAGTTGTTGTAGGGCTTGTAAATTTTGAGCTTGCTGAAAAACTTGTGGACGTATTTCAGAGAAAACTTCGAGTCGTTTTAATTGCTCACGCTCACCAGCCAATTGTTGATGATGATTTTGCTGTGCTTGAAACTGTTGCTGTTTAGCTTGAACTTCTTGCTCAAGTTTCGCCTTACGCTCAAACCATTGTTGCTGTTTGTCTAAGACATTTTTTTGTTGTTCTAACTTTTGATGGTTTTGTTCTGCCTGCTGATATTGTTCGGTAAATGCAGCAATTTCTTCATCAGACAAAATTTCAATGTGGCCTAAGAACTCTTCAAGCTGTTTACGCTGCTTTGCTATATCTGCGGTTTTACGAAAAGCCAGCTCACCAATTTTGGCGAAAATGCTGGAGTTGGTCAGGTACTCGAGTAACTCACCGCGTTCGCTGTCTCGTGCTTTTAAAAATACAGTGACTTCTGACTGCGCAAGTAATACGGCACGCGTAAATTGTTCAAAAGAAAGCTGGGTAATTTGTTTAACTTTTTCATCAACCGCTTTGGCTTTATCGGCAAGCACGACACCATCGGTCAGGCATTTTAAGTGGCGCTGTACGCTTTGTAATTTACCATTTGGGTTTTCACGTGCCCGCTTAATTTCCCAGCGTGCCAAATAGCGTTTTTGATCTTGTGCAATAAAGCAAAGCTCAGCAAAGCCATGTCCTGTACCACGGCGTAAGACAGTTAAAGGTGAGTTAGTGAGTAACTCAGAACCATCAACATCTTTTAATTTACCGTCACTGTCTTTCAGGCGTGGAACCCGATTAAACAAGGCCAGACACATGGCGTCTAAAATAGTCGATTTACCCGCACCAGTTTTTCCTACAATTGCAATTAAGCCTGCATGGGCGAGAGGTGCGCTTTCGAAATCAATAAAGTGTTCATCAGAAAGAGATGCCAGATTTTTTATTCGAATGGATAAAATTTTCATGACATATCCTTAAGGTGTTGCATCATTTTCAAGATGTTTTTGTGCTTCTTGTACTAGACTTAGAAAATCTTTTAAGACCGCATCATCGGCACTGTAACCTTGTTTTTCCCAGATATTTTGAAAGAGTTTTTCTGGTGTTGGTGGTTCAAGTGCGATTTGCTGAGTAGTATTTGAATCGGTGGTGTCTTTGTTCACATATTGACGTGAAATACGTACTAAACGATAGCGGTCAGGTGGTAGGGCTGCTTCAAACTGCTGACGTAAATTCGGCTGTGGCGGCGTTAAACTATAATATTCAATATCGACATATTCACGGTGGTCAATATTTTCAATCATGCCGTTTGGTAATGCTTTGAGTTGTTGCAAGACCTCATTTAATTCACCACGAATGCGGTGCAACTGTATACAACGCGGAATTTCTACAGCTTCAAATTGCAAACGACTGTCTGTGTCTTGAGTCGGGTCAATTTTGACTTCAACTACTTGGTGCTTATAGTTAATTTCACTAAAAGAAAGCGGAATGGGCGAGCCACTATAACGGATATGCGGCTGACCTACTTTTTGTGGTTTATGTAGATGCCCTAACGCGACATAGTCGACAGCATCTTCAAATAAAGTCGTTGAAAGTGCCTCTTCATTACCAATAATAATGGGGCGTTCAGAGTCGGATGTTTCTCCACCTTGCATGTGGGCATGCGACATCAAAATAAGTGCTTGGTCTGGTGTTTTACGACGTTTGGCTTCGGCAATGAGTTGCTGGTGCAAATAGGCAATCGCGTTTTTGCTATTGGTGGTATATTCGTTAAAACCCGTAATTTCGGCCGAACGTAAAAAAGGCAGGGCAAGGCACCACGCCACAATATCTTGATTTTGGTTATAGATAGGTAAAAGTAGTCGATCGAGATCTAGAGTTTTATCTTCATTCCAGCGAACCACGCCCACGGTTTTTGCGTTATATTTTTCTAAGAGTGGTTCGACCTGTTCAATACGGTAGCCTGAGTCATGGTTACCCGCAATCATGAGCGTTTGCATGTGCGGTGCAATACGATGGGCATCTGCTAAAAATTGGTAGAGTTGCTTTTGTGCTTGAGAACCTGGGTTAATGACATCAAAAATATCGCCAGCGATGAGTAGGGCATGCGGCTGTTTTTCTTGAATTTGAGTGAGTAACCAGCTTAAAAATTGTTGGTGTTCGTAGTGGCGTGAATGATTATAAAAAAACTGCCCCAAATGCCAGTCAGAAGTATGTAGAAAATGTACGGACATAGAAACAGACATCAAGCCAAAATAAACACAGATACGTTAGCATAAATTGGCAGGAGATTTTATCAAGACATTTTAAAGTGCTCGTTATTTAAGCCCATAGTAAAACTTGAATTAAATTTTTCACTTTAAACGCTGCTTTGTTACTATCAGGGCAAACCATGAACTTTGAGAACAAAATGACCATTCACGAATACGAAGTAAAAATACAGTGGGAAGGCAATACGGGTACAGGCACTTCATCTTATCGTTCTTATAAACGCGATTTTAGTATTCAGCATCCGCAAAAGACCACTATTCAAGGTTCATCAGACCCTGCTTATTTGGGCGATGTAACCAAATGGAACCCTGAAGATTTATTGGTCGCGTCAGCTTCTGCTTGTCATAAACTTTGGTATTTACACCTTTGTGCAGTCAACCATATTCATGTGCTAAGTTATGTCGACAAAGCACTTGGTTTTATGGAAGATACAGATCCGGTCAAACGTGGTCACTTTACCCAAATTATTTTAAGACCAGAGATTGTTTTAGAAAAAGGTGCTGACCAAGAGCTTGCTGCAAAACTGCATGAAGAAGCACATCACGAATGTATGATTGCCAATTCGATGAATTTTCCAATTACATGTGAAGCCAGCTTTAGCTTTGCTGAATAAACTATATGAAATAGCCACCGATAAAAAGGCGGTGGCTATACATTAAAAATAAATAAAATCTTTAAGCTGCGTTTTCATCGACTTGAAAAATACCAAAAACGTTGTGGTCTAAATCGACAAAGTAACCATGCCAAGCGCGGCCCGGAATAGCAAATTTATCCATTGCGACAATACCGCCTTGCGCTAAAATTTTTGCAGCCACTTCATCGAAGTTTTCGACCTGAACCGAACAGGTAAATGCATTGGTGCCATATTCCATTGGCGGTGTTTGAGCAGGGCGTTTTAATAGTCCACCCATAATTGAAGGTGTCTCTATGCGGTAATATTCAATCGGTAAGCTTTCATCAAGTTTAAATTGCCAGCCGAACACAGCTTGATAAAACTGCGCATCGCGGGCAGGGTTTGAAGACTGGATTTCAAAATAGGCAATAGTGTTCATATTATTTAAATCATATTTTTATGGTGTAAAAAGTATAAGCATAGCCTTTATAGCTACGAAAGCACTATTGTGTATGGTGAGCGTAAAATAAATGAAAGTGCTAGAAAATAAAAACCGACGATTCGAGTGATGAGAGAATCGTCGGTCAAAAACTTCATCAAGGGTTTTGGCTGCTAACAAAACCTAATCCGAAGGAAGGAAAGAGTCGTAATGAAAGGTCACCGAAACAATTTTGCGGATGCCGTGCAAAGGAAGTATTCGGTTGCTGCGACCTTGTTACCCTATATAACGTCAAGAGATCAGGATTGGTTGACAGAAAAATGAAAAAAAATCGAAAAAAATTTATAATTATTTTTTGAACCCATAAATTAGGCAAAAATATGACCAAATTACGTTCTTACTTTCTCTGGTTTTTTGCTTTATGCATCGTGCTCACCTTAATTGTAGGTGTGGTTGCAGCACTATTACCAGCGAGTGTAGGCGGTATTTTAACAGCCGTTCCATATTTAGGCGCAATGATTTTTGTCTTATTTAAATTTTTAAAGAAAGAACGCCGTGCCCCGACTGTACCAGAAAAAAAGAAATTTACTTTGGGTTTTACCCTGATTTTTTGGGGCTATAACTTATGTGGTGTTTTATTTGGCCTATTTTTATTTGCCAGAAAAGACCCTGAGATTTTGCAAAACTTTATGCTTTACCTAAAACAACCTCAGTTTTTAAGCATTATGGTGATTATGCTTTTAATGTTAGCTATTCCACTTTATTTAATTACCTACTGGTTTTATGGCAAACAAGCACAGCGAATGGCTGACAAAATGTTTAACGTGCAATAGATCACTACGAAAACTCATACGATTAAATATAAATGAGTCTTATACAATTAAATAAAACTTGAATCCTCAGCTTAGGAGGAAATATGAATAAGAATGTATTAATTACAGGTGCAAGTGGTTTTATCGGAACGCATTTAATTAAGTTCCTGCTACAAAAAAATTATAACGTGATTGCTGTGACACGGCAGGCTGGAAAGGCATCTGACCATCCTGCCTTGCAGTGGGTGCAAAAGTTTGAAGATATTTCGACACGTCAAATTGACTATGTGGTGAATTTGGCAGGCGCAAATATTGGTGAGAAACGTTGGACCGAGTCACGTAAAAAACAGCTCATTGAAAGCCGTGTAAATACGACCCGAAAACTGTATGCATGGCTCAAGCAGTCTGAAATTTTTCCGGAAGTAATTGTGTCTGGTTCTGCAATTGGTTATTACGGAATAGATGATCAAGAAAAGTGGGCAGAAGTGTGTACTGAACAAAGCCCGCCACAGCCTATTTTTATGTCCGAGCTTTGCCAAGAGTGGGAGCGAGCAGCTTTAGCAGATTCTCAACAAAATACTAAAATTATTCGCTTAGGTGTGGTGTTTGGGCAGGGCGGTGGCATTTTGCCTAAAATGTTACTTCCGATTCGACTCAATTTAGTCGGTCAAATTGGTCATGGTCGTCAGCCTATGGTTTGGGTACATATTGAAGACGTATTAAACGCAATTGAGTTTATATTTCAGCATCCTCAATCTGCTCAAATTCACAATGTCGTGGCGCCAGAAAATGTGACCCAAAAGGTATTTGTTGAACAAGCTGCTGTGGTACTCAATAAGAAACCACTGTTGTCAGCACCGAGCACGGTTTTCCGCTGTTTGTTGGGCGAACAGTCTCAATTGATCTTAAATGGTCAGTACGTCAAACCCGCAGCCCTGCAAGCAGAAGGATTTGAGTTTACTTATCCTCAATTAAAAATGGCTTTAGAGAATATACTCGCGTCAGGCTAAGATTTTATTTTGCAAACGCTCTGGAGAATATGCTTTGGTATCCACTAATGTCGGTTGACCCAGCATAAGCTGACGGAGCAATTGCGCAGAGCCTGCGCCCATACATAAACCATTTCTAAAGTGACCAAAGTTTGCCCAGAGATTGTCCATTTCAGGCATTTTGCCAATGTACGGAACGCCATTTGGTGAACTTGGTCTGAGGCCTGCCCAGCGCTGTACAATCGGGAAATCGGCCAGTTCAGGCACCATTTCTAAACATGCTTCTAAAATATTGTGCTGCGTAGTTTCATCGGTAGACGTGTCAAAACCACGATGTGCCATGCTAGAACCACACACAATATGACCGTCTATACGTGGAATCAGATACATCACCCGATTCATACACATGGTCGGTAGCCAGTGAGCTGGGGTTTTAAACAACAGCATTTGACCTTGAACAGGTTCGACTGGAATATCGAGTTGTAATTGTGAGTTCCAATAATGGCTCCAAGCTCCAGAAGTTATTACAAAATGATCTGCTGTATGTTTGCGGCCATCTTCGGTTTGGAGCGCTTGTATCACATCACCTTGTTGAATCAGTTTTTTAACAGCAGAGTGCTCAAAAAACTCAACATTTGGATGTTGTTTTAAATAGCTAATCAGTGACTGTAATACGCGTGGGTTGCGAATATTAGACAGTTCAGGAAAATAAATGGCTTCCTGAAACTGATTGGAAATATGCGGGTTGACTTGCTCTAGCTCATCTCGCTGTAAATATTCACAGCGCTGCATTGGTTCTTGATGTTGCTCTGCGTAGGACAAACCAACGTCAAAATCTTCTTCATCAAAAATCAGCATGCCTGTGTCATGTATTTCAAAATCAATCCCTGTAACAGGGTAGAGTTTTTGGTTCCATGCTTGATAAGAGGCTTTACCAAATTGAGCAAGTTGGTTCACTGCATGCACATAGCGCCATGGGTACATCGGAGAGAGAATGCCTCCGCCAGCCCAAGAGGCTGCTTGTCCCGCTTGTTGTTGATCAAAAATGCTGATGGTACAGCCTTGTTCAACCAACTCCAGCGCAGACATTAATCCACTTATGCCCGCGCCAATGATTGCAATATGCATGCAGTGTTATCCTTTCTCTGCGAACTTAGTTCATTTCCTTGAGTTTTTCAGCAGCGGTTTCTGCAAAGTAAGTCCAGATTCCGTCTGCACCAGCGCGGCGGCAGCACATCAGTGATTCTAAAATGACTGAATCTGATAACCAACCATTTTGAATTGCGCCAGCTAACATCGCGTATTCGCCACTCACTTGATAAATGAATGTAGGAACACCAAAGGTATCTTTTACTTCACGTACCACATCTAGATATGGCATGCCTGGTTTTACAATCACCATGTCGGCGCCTTCTTGAATATCAAGCGCGATTTCATGTAACGCTTCGGCACGGTTGGCAAAGTCCATCTGGTAGTTATATTTATTACCACCTTTTAGGTTGGATGCAGAGCCAACGGCATCACGGAACGGGCCATAGAAGCTAGATGCATATTTTGCAGAGTAGGCCATGATGTTGGTATAGATGTGACCATTGGCTTCTAAAGCCTGACGAATTGCGCCAATACGGCCATCCATCATGTCACTTGGAGCAATCACTTCGGCACCTGCTTCTGCGTGACTTAAAGCTTGTTTAATCAAGCATTCTACAGTCTCGTCGTTTAGCACATAGCCAGTTTCATCAATAATGCCGTCTTGACCATGCGTGGTGTATGGGTCGAGTGCACCATCGGTAATTAAAACCATTTCTGGTAATTCTTTTTTAAGCAGACGACATGTGGTTTGTACTAAACCATCTTCATGCCATGCAGCTTCTGCGGTAAGACTTTTATCTTCTTGTGGGGTAACTGGAAAAAGAGCCAGTTTTGATACGCCCAATTCCAGAAGTCTTTCAGCTTTTTTCAGTAACAAATCTGCCGACAAACGCTGAATGTTTGGCATACTTGGAATATCTTGGGTTTGATTTTGTCCCGGTAATACAAATACTGGATAAATCAAGTGATTGGTAGTGAGCTGTGTTTCGCTGACCATCGCACGCAACTGGTCATTTTTACGGATACGGCGCATGCGAGTGGCTGGAAATGCAGGACGATTGAACGTATAAGTCATAACAATCTCGATGTTCGGTATTACACTAGGATAGGTTGGCGGATATTCCATTACTGTCAACCGACTGCTGTATTGTAGCCCCATAATGCTGGATTTGTACAAAATTATGGGTGTTTATCATGCTTTTAAATTTAGGCAACATATGAGTGAAGAAAAGAAAAATTGGACTGGGAACATCCATTTAGGCGCAAAAACTGACCTAACTGTGGTTCTCAACCAATTATGTAAGGCGTTTAATAGCTCTCCTTTTTTTAAGCATAGTGGAATGATTATGCGTGTGGTGGACGGGCACATTGAAGGCTATATCGAGATGCAACCCAACCTGATTGGCAATTTGGCATTTCAGATTTTGCATGGCGGTGTTGCTGCAACTTTGCTCGATAGTATTGGCGGAATTGTAGCAATGGAACACCTATATCGCCGTTCAACTCCCGAAACTTTAACTGAAACCATTAAACAAGTATCGCGTTTGGCAACCGTCGACATGCGTGTAGATTATTTAGCACCGGGGCGTGGTAAATATTTTATTGCACGTGCCGAGGTACTACGTTTAGGTCGTAAAGGCTGCACCATGCGCATGACCATGGTTAATGATGAAGATAAAGCCATTGCTGCTGGCATTGCTTCATATGCCTATTAAGCAATGAATTGAACCCTTTAAAAGCGCCAAGTGCGCTTTTTTTAGTGTATAAAAAGCAGAAATTTTTACAAAAACTTTGAGATAAACATTAATTTAATTAGAACGAACGCATGAGTTATAAATTTTTATTCTCATATTATGAGGTTTTAGCGTTAAAATTAGCTCCTTTGACAATGCGGTATGTCTTGTTTATAGAAAAATAAAAACTCTATAACAAGGTGTAGTGCGAGATTGATGGCAAAGCCAACTCATCTTTAGGAACATACCATGACTGATGCACAAAGCAATGTACAAGAAACAGTGCCAACAACATCTGCCTCGGATGAAAACAATCAAAACAAGCGCAAAAAATTTCTTGGTTTTTTTGCGCTGATTTTATTGATCGCCGCTATTTTGTATGCAATCTGGGCATTATTTTTAAATAATTCCGTGAGTACGGATAATGCCTATGTCGGTGCAGAAACCGCGCAAATTACTTCAATGGTGAGCGGACAGGTCGCTCAGGTTGTCGTAAAAGATACCCAAACTGTACATCGTGGTGACGTGCTGGTTCGTATTGATGATCGTGATGCCAAAATTGCATTAGCTCAAGCTGAGGCAGAACTTGCCAAAGCAAAACGCCAATACAAACAAACTGCGGCAAACAGTAGTTCTTTAAACTCTCAAGTGGTGGTGCGTGCTGACGAAATTAACAGTGCCAAAGCACAAGTTGCACAAGCACAGGCCGACTACGACAAAGCAGCTTTAGAACTGAATCGCCGTGCGCAGCTTGCTGCCTCTGGTGCAGTGTCTAAAGAAGAACTCACAAAAGCACAAAGTGCAGTTGAAACAGCCAAAGCAGGGCTAGAGCTTGCTAAAGCTGGTTTAGCGCAAGCCTCTTCGAGCCGTAAAGCTGCTGAAAGTACCTTAGCTGCAAATGAAGCGTTAATTCAGGGTGTAAGCGAAACATCAACACCTGATGTACAAGTTGCACAAGCACATGTTGAACAAGCTCAGCTTGATTTGGAACGTACCGTGATTCGTGCACCAGTCGATGGAGTGGTTACGCGTCGTAATATTCAAGTTGGTCAACGTGTTGCACCGGGCACCAGCATGATGATGATTGTGCCGCTTAACGATTTATATGTAGATGCAAACTTCAAAGAAAGTCAGTTGAAAAAAGTCCGTCCAGGTCAGGAAGTCACGCTGACTTCAGATTTATATGGCGATGACGTTGAATATCACGGCAAAGTGATGGGCTTCTCTGGTGGTACTGGCTCTGCCTTTGCCCTAATTCCGGCTCAAAACGCAACAGGCAACTGGATTAAAGTGGTTCAACGCTTACCAGTCCGTATTGCACTTGACCCGAAAGAACTTGCTGAACACCCACTGCGTGTTGGCTTGTCGATGGAAGCAAAAGTCGACTTATCTGCGAAGTAAACGCTTATGAAAACGCAAACACCTTTTGCCGAACTAAGCGGTGGCCGTTTAATACTGGCAGCGTTTGTTATTGCCTTGTCGAACTTTATGGTCGTGCTCGATACGACCATTGCCAACGTATCTGTACCGCATATTACCGGTAACCTTGCTGTCTCAAGTACACAAGGCACATGGGTTGTTACGTCGTACGCCGTTGCAGAAGCGATTTGTGTACCTTTAACAGGTTGGCTTGCAGGTCGCTTTGGAACCGTTCGGGTTTTTATTTTTGGTCTGATTGGCTTTACCATTTTTTCTTTCTTGTGCGGCCTAGCAAACTCATTAGGGATGCTGGTGTTTTTCCGTATTGGGCAAGGTCTATGCGGTGGCCCCCTCATGCCACTCAGTCAAACATTGCTCATGCGTATTTTCCCTCAAGAAAAGCATGCACAGGCCATGGGCTTATGGGCTATGACTACCGTTGTTGGACCAATCTTAGGACCAATTTTGGGTGGTCTGATTAGTGATAACCTGTCTTGGCACTGGATCTTCTTTATTAACTTACCGGTTGGGATTATTTGTGTTTTAGCGGCAATCCGTTTGCTTAAACCAGCCGAAACAGAAACCATTTCTTTAAGAATCGACACGGTCGGTTTAGGTTTGTTAATTCTCTGGATTGGTGCGCTACAGCTCATGCTCGATTTGGGGCACGAACGCGACTGGTTTAACAGCACCAGCATTATCGTTTTAGCTTTAACTGCCGCCATAGGCTTTGTGGTATTCCTCATATGGGAACTCACCGATAAACACCCCGTCGTAGACGTGAAAGTCTTTAGGCATAGGGGCTTTGCTATTTCGGTACTGGCCTTGTCGCTTGGCTTTGGAGCATTCTTTGGCAGTATTGTACTGATTCCGCAGTGGCTGCAAATGAACCTTTCCTATACCGCCACGTGGGCCGGCTATTTAACCGCAACCATGGGCTTTGGTAGTTTGACCATGTCACCGATTGTGGCAAAGCTTTCAACCAAACATGACCCACGTGCCCTGGCGAGTTTCGGTTTAATTTTGCTGGGTGGTGTGACCTTAATGCGGGCATTCTGGACCACAGACGCCGACTTTATGGCACTGGCTTGGCCACAAATCTTGCAAGGTTTTGCGGTACCGTTCTTCTTTATTCCACTGTCGAATATTGCACTCGGTTCGGTACTCCAGCAAGAGATTGCATCTGCTGCGGGCCTCATGAACTTCTTAAGAACTATGGCAGGGGCGATTGGTGCTTCAATTGCAGTCACCGTGTGGGATGACCATGCCAAAGTTGCACGTAGTGAAATGGTGTCAAACCTAAATACTGCCGAAGTTCAAAATAACCTTGCGCAAAATGGTTTTACGGCTGACTCGACGCTTGGAATTATTTCAAACCTTGTCGATAAAGAAGCCATTACCATGTCGGCAAACCATGTGTTTTTGCTATTTGCGATGGTATTTGTCTTTGCGGGGTTGGTGATTTGGCTATGTCCAAAACCCAAACAGGTCAGCGGCATGCCTTCTCACTAAACGCAAAAAAGCATCTCTTCGGAGGTGCTTTTTTTAGGCCTACTACAAAATGAGCGAGTTTATAAATAGCAAATTTTGCCTGTATTTAAAGAAATAAAGCATGCCAGAATTGGGCAAATCAGTTATAAAAGAGTGTGATAACAAACAAGGAGACATCACACAGAGCACAAAATAAACACCCTTAATCATTTAATATTATTAAAACTTTATTTTTATCAAAGATTAAAAAACTGAAGACCTGAAAACAAAGAAGCTTGCATGGCAATTGCATGGATAGGCAGGCGTATATATTGGAGTTATCACGTGAATAAAAGATATTCATTTTTGTTCAGTAGTTTATTAGCAGTCGGTTTATTACAAGGATGTGGAGATGACTCCTCGTCAGATCAGCCCAAGGATGATTCAAATACAACCCCGCCCAATTTAATTGTAGATAACGACCCGACCAGTTGTAGTAAACTGGCACAAGACGGTTCAAGTGTGGTGGTTGGTTCAAACCAAAATGGTGACCCCGCCGCGCCAGAGGGTGCATCGGGTTATAGACTCGGTAACACGGTTAAATACGCAGATAAATATATGGTGGTGGCAAATACGCCACTTGCGGTAAAAGCAGGTTGCGATGTGTTAAAAGCAGGCGGTAGTGCAGTCGATGCAGCCGTAGCAGTACAAGCTGTGCTTGGTTTGGTCGAGCCACAGTCGAGTACCATTGCCGGTAGTGGTTTTATGATGTATTACGATGCCAAAACCAAACAAGTCACCGCTTATGATGGCCGTGAAACTGCACCAGCAGCAGCCAACGAATTTTATTTAATTCGCCAAGATATATATGACCCAAATTCACCAGCGCCTGTACCAAGTGCGCGCCGTAGTGGCCGCTCGATTGGTGTGCCGGGTGTGATGCGTTTACTTGAAGAAGCACAAAAAGAGCATGGCAAACTCAAGTGGAACCAACTTTTTGGTGAAGCGATTGGTTTGGCTGATAACGGTTTTCGTATTCCGGGGCGTTTGGCAGATGCCATTGCAAGCAATGCGAGTAATTTAGCGCTCGATGCAGATGCAATGAGAATCTATTTTCATTCAGATGGTTCACCACGCAAAGTCGGCGAGACCATGACCAATAAAGAATATGCAGATACACTTAAAGCAATAGTCTCCGAGGGTGCAAATGCATTGCATACTGGTCGGATTGCTCAAGCGATTGTTAGTGAAGCTAGCCGAACTGAAGGAGAAGACCCAGCAAAAACTCCAATTACCCCAAGTTTGATGACCTTACAGGATTTGTCGAACTATGAGGTTAAAAAACGCGACCCGATTTGTACAACGTACCGTGACCGTTACTATGTATGTACCATGCCACCTCCATCTTCGGGAGGGATTGCAGTTGCACAAACGCTAGGTATTTTAGAAAACTTTGATATGTCGCTGTACCCACCTAAAAACCCTGAAAATGAAGGCGGTGTACCTGATGTGATGGGCGTGCATTTAGTGTCTGAAGCAGAGCGTTTGGCCTATGCTGACCGTGATAAATATGTGGCAGATACCGACTTTGTGCGTTTACCAGCACAGGGTATTCCAAGTTTTATTGATAAAAATTACCTGAAACAACGTGCAGCACTGATTAACCCGAACCAAAGTATGGGCGTAGCACCAGCAGGTAACTTTAATACAGCAGCAGGTGTAGATACCACTGTTGAACATGGCACGACTCAGTTCACCATTGTAGATGCCTATGGCAATGTGGTTTCAATGACATCGACTGTTGAATCGAGCATGGGTTCATTCCACATGGTGGATGGTTTCTTGCTGTCAAATCAGTTAACTGACTTTAGCGCGAACCCTTATGACAGCACTGGGGCACCAGTTGCCAACCGTGTAGAAGGAGGCAAACGCCCACGTAGTACTATGGCACCAACCTTAGTGTTTAAAGGCACCACGCCAGATGAATTTTATATGGCAACAGGTTCACCAGGCGGCGGTACCATCATTCAATATGTGGTTAAAACTTTGGTGGGTGTATTAGACTGGAACTTAAATGCACAGCAGGCGACTTCGCTTGTTAACTTTGGCGCGACCAATAGCAAAAACACCAATGTGGATAGCTCGAATGTACAGCTTTCCTTAGTTGACCTGATTGAAGGTTTAAAAGCAAAAGGGCATGGCATCTCTAACACTGCGCAAACCAGTGGTATTTCAACGATTATGAAAGTAAATATAAATAATCAAAGTAAATACGCAGGTGGGGTAGACCCACGCCGTGAAGGGATCGTGCTAGGCAACGGAGCCTTATAGATCAAACTTTAAAAAAAGCTGTCATTTTTGGCAGCTTTTTTATGAGGGCCCTTGAAAAAAGCAAAAGGCTCTCCATTATGTAAATATGTTCATCAGTAGCAGACTGTTGATAAATTGCACAGCATTTTATTTTAGTTATGCTATGATGTTCAGACATTCATGGGGATGTTATTGGCTTCGACGCCGGTGATGAAACTCATAGATGCATGCCGAGAGCGCATTTTCTCTCGTAAATAAAATTTGCATTTTAATAGTCGCAAACGACGAAACTTACGCTCTAGCTGCCTAAGGGCAGTTTGTCCGCTTCCTAGAATACTTGTGGTTTAGGAACCCGACCGTAGCGCACGCACACAAGTCCGTATAGAGTCAAGCCTCGGGGCTTTATACCAAACTTAGAGGATCGCACCTTGTACCCTGTTCGTCGGGTCACTTGGTGTTAAAACAATAGACGATATCTAAGCATGTAGTATTCTCGAGCGTAGTGCTGGCGGACGCGGGTTCAACTCCCGCCATCTCCACCATATACTTAAATTTATATGCTGTTACATAACAGTGTATAAAACTGAAAGGCTTAAACTGTAAAGGTTTAAGCCTTTTTTCTTGCCTTTATATACTTAAATACAACTCTATATACTATTGCTTCACATGTATCCCCATATGTATCCTTTAAGAAAAATTGAAATGAAAGGGATACAAGAAAGTGAAAAGATCAGAGATAAAGCGTCGTCCTTTATCTGACACTACATTAGCCAACCTTGAGCCTGAATTAAAGGAATATCGGGAGTTAGACGGTAATGGCTTGTATTTTCGTGTTAAACCTGATGGAAATAAATCATGGCAGCTACGTTATAAAAAGCCTAATGGAAAATGGTCATGGTTAGGTATGGGAGGATATCCTGAAATTGGTGGGCAACTAGCACGAAAGAAAGCGCAGGAATTGATTGCTGATATTGGTAAGGGAGAAAACCCAATAATTACCAAGCAGGAACGAAAGCAAAAAGAGCTAGAAAATAATAATGCTACTTTTGAAGTATTGGCTAAGGAGTGGTTAAACACTAAGCAAAATAGATGGGTAGCAGCTACTATGACCCGAAATAAAGGGGCATTAGAAAAACATATATTTCCTACCTTTGGCAAACGGCTTTATACATCAATCCGTCCGATTGAATGGATGAACCATCTAAAGGGAATACAACAAGAATATAAAATTTTTGAGCAGGTACACCGAATACGTGCTATGTGTCGGGATATCTATGACTATGCCAAAGTAACGGGACGTATTGATTATAACCCCCTTGAAGGACTACATAAATTCTTGGAACAGGGCAAAAAGGAGAATATGGCGCATGTGGATGAAAAGGAGTTGCCACAATTATTAAGGGCTATAGATAACTACCCAACACTTGATAGTCGTATCGGATTAAAGCTTTTATGTATGCTTTTTTGTCGCCCTAGTGAATTAAGAGAGGCAACTTGGGATGAGTTTGATTTAGAAAACGCCGTATGGAATATTCCTGAGCAACGTATGAAAAAACGTCGTGAACACATTATTCCGTTACCAACTCAAGCAGTCCAGTTACTCCATGAATTGAAGCCTTTAAGTGGGCAATCTGAATACTTATTTCCTAGTAGGACGAATAGTCATAAACCTAAATCGGATACGGTTTTTATTATGGCTTTACGGCGTTTAGGTTATGAGGGTAGACAGACTCCCCACGGGTTTAGACACATAGCGAGTACATTGCTTAATAATAAAGGTTTTGATGAAAGACATATTGAGGCAGCACTAGCCCATGTAAAAGATGGTGTAGCAGGTGTTTATAACAAAGCTCAATATTTGAATGATCGAAAGTACATCATGCAGTGGTACGCGGATCATCTAGAGCAATTGATGGATGACCAAATTATTCAATTTAAGAGAGGATAGTATGTCCCGCACTGATTTTCTACAAAATGATGGCATTATTAAGCTTATTACATGGGATGGGGGGGTGAAGATAACAGCAGAACCAGAATGGGCTGAGTTATGCAAGAGACAGCAAGCCCTTAGATCAAATACTCAATGGCTTAAGGAAGATGAGTTCATCCCTATATGTCAGGCTTTGGATATTCTTGCTTTATATCAAGATAAAACCTTTATGGAGGTTGCACAAGATCTAAGACTTAGTGGCACACTAATACAACTTTCTGTGGTGGGTAAAACAACTGCTGATTTTTTAGAAGAAAAAATAAAGGAATTAGCAGCTGATACATCTCTATCTGATAGAGAAGCTGAGCATAAGTTGAGAGCGTTTTTAGGCCTGCGCTTGAATAGTAGTGGGTACTCTTGGAGGACAGAAGAGTTCTTTAATTGTAAGGAGGTCTTTAACTTAGGGCTATGTGAGAGAGTCCCCGAAATTGATAATAAAACCGATGTAGAGAAACGGATTGATATTATGAAATGCCATATGGTACGGGTGGCAGGGAACTCATATGAAAAATATGAACAAGTAGAGGGATTGTATTTTTCAAACCGGGTAGAAGCTCCAAAACTTTGGGATAAATTAGAAAACGATTTGTATGATGATGATACTTTTACTGGACTATGTGGAACAAAACTGGGTGAAGTAAAGAGAGATAATGCAGCGAAGGATCCAGTAAGGAATGCGATTAAAAATGATAGAGGTAAACTACGTAAAATATATAAGGATAAGAAGGGGATACCGACTAGGAAATATAATAAGTAAAAGATAATTCAGGGATTAAAAAATTATCTTTAATTATCTTTTTGTCACCAGCCTGTACTTTAGGTTTTCATAGTTCATATCAAATGATTCAGCAGTTTGTATCTGTAAGGAGCTTTATATGAATGAGTCAATCCAACCACTACGTATTTCTTTTAACGACGCATGCCAAGCTTTAGGTTTATCCAGAGATGGACTTTCTAAATTAATGAAACGTGATACAGCGCTTGCAGCCTGTGCGATGAAAGATGGTACATCTAGACAGTCTTATGTGTATTTCCATTATGCCAAATTGCAGGCATGGGCAAATGCAAAGGCTTCATCTGGTATGGAGGCTTAATATGAGTAATCAATATAAAAGCCATGATGAGGCTCTAAAGGCTTTCAATGTACAGCAGGATAGTTTTTATGAGAGATTCTCTGAAACCGTTCACTCTGGAGTACGTAAAGCTTTTGCTATTCTAACTAAACAACAGTGTCTTCCATGTGATGAGTGTAATGCAGTATTACATGACCAGATAAAATCTCGTGCTGTACGTATTGCTCCAGAGGAACAACCACTTGTTATAGCAGTTTTTGAGATGCTATTACCTGCAATACGCAATGCATGTACCAATGCTGACAAAGTTATCTATCCTATTAAGCATCTACGTATGACAGATAAGGGACAGTGTGAGCTTGCTTCTATCTATGCCGCTACTTTTGTAGAAAACTTACATGTGATTGAAGCCCGCTACCGTCCAGCGTTTATGAAAGCTTTAAATGGCGTATGCCTAGAGTGTGTTGTGCATCAGCGTATAGAGAGCTTAAAAATATCTACACGCACAACAGCCTCTGTGCATGAAGGAGGTTTGTTCTGGGAAATACTGAGAGCATCTGTGTTTGAGCATATTAAACATGATGATGAGCTTAGTATCCTACTGAACCCGCTTAATACAGATCTTCTTCTTACATACCTCGTTAATCGTTAATTTTTAATTCATAGGCAAAAGACCTGCGGTGTACTCCATAGCGGGCTAGGAGAACTCATGTCGAGTTTAAAAGAACCTCATGAACAAGATGCGGCTAGGATGCTGAGTTTCTTGCATGGCGATGATGCTCATACATTTCAGACTGTTCCTGAGGGGGGACAAAGACAAAGCGCCCAAATTTTGCATGGGCATTTAGACAAATGTATAGCCACACTGACTGAGCTAAATACATCGGGCTCGGGAGTGTTTGTCTGTGTGAATGAAACAGATTTGAAGGGACGGAAATCTGACAATATTATCCGTGTGCGGGCTTTATGTGCAGACTTCGATGCCCCAGACAGTCACCGTGTTGAATGGTTACTAAGCCTAAGTTTACCACCAAATATGATTATAGAAAGCAGTCCTGGTAAACATCATGCCTATTGGGTATTCAACGTGGGGGAAATCTCTTTGACGGAGTTTAGACCTCTACAGCAGCGAATTGCTATGGTATTGGGGAGTGATGAGAAGATCTGTGACCTCTCTCGTGTTTTGCGTGTGGCTGGATTCTGGCATCAAAAAGGGGAGCCATTCCTCACAAACATCTGTCATATTGGTGATTACTATACAACTGATCAGATAAAAGATTTTGTGTGGTCTTTAAAGTCTGGCTCACATTCTGAGTTAGATAGTCACTTTCAGACATCATCTGAAATGCTCAAATTAGGTGATATGCCCCCGCATATTAAACAGGCTAAACATATAACAACACTGTGGAATACTGTGGCTCCCTTATATTCGACCAGTATAGAGGAAATAGAAGAAGTTTTATCTTTCATTCCAGGTGATGATCGTAAAATATGGGTAGATGTAGGAATAGCTTTACGTAATTCCAATTTTGAAAATGCTTACGATATTTGGTGCAGATGGTCCGCTAAGTCGGATAAGTATGATACCTATGAGCAACAGAAAAATTGGGATACCTTTGAGGGATATAATAGAGTAACACTAGGAAAGATTTATCATCTTGCTGCTAAGCATGGGTATAAACGCTCGAGTGTGGATAGCTTAACTTGTGGACAAAATTCAGTACTGGCAGACGTACTGGATACGCCTGAGGTACCTGCCGCGCTGGATATTCATACCGTTATAGGGGAGATTAAAAAACTAGCTGAACTCACCATGATTGAATACGAACTTAAACGGGAAGGTGAGGCAAAACGTCTAGGATTGAGAGCATCAAAACTTGATGAGTTTGTGAAGCTATATCGCCGGACAGATGTTAAAGACGTTTTCTTTGAAGAGGTTAGTATGTGGCATGAGGTTGTAGATGGCACAGTTCTCCTCGAGGAGATAGAAAATACTATCAAGAAGTTCATTATTTCAGAACCTCATATAGCTACAGCAGCAGCTTTATGGATTGTATTTACATGGTGCATTGATGTAATGAAGATCGCGCCTATCGCATGTATTACAGCACCAGAGAAGCGATGTGGTAAAACACAGCTTTTACATCTAATAGGACGTTTGGTAAAGCGTCCCCAAACTGTGGTAAGTATCACAACATCAGCCTTATTCAGAATGATATCAGAATACACTCCTACTTTGCTGATTGATGAAGCTGATACCTTTATTAAAGA
Organism: Acinetobacter sp. 22301; assembly: GCF_052045285.1. Taxonomy (NCBI): domain Bacteria; kingdom Pseudomonadati; phylum Pseudomonadota; class Gammaproteobacteria; order Moraxellales; family Moraxellaceae; genus Acinetobacter; species Acinetobacter sp. 22301. The sequence goes on from NZ_JBQEOR010000005.1 coordinate 49,642, forward strand.
CAATGAAGAGCTCCGAGGAATTTTAAACGGTGGGCATGACAGACAGTCATCCTACGTATATCGGACTGTAGGTGATGAACATAAGGTAGGGAGATTCAATGTATGGGGCGCGAAAGCTATAAGTGGTATTGGGCATCTCCCTGATACGCTAAGAGACCGTTCCATTCTGCTAGAGTTGCGCAGGAAGAAAAAGACGGAGGTTGTTGAGCGCTTACGTCGTGCTCCTGAGGAAAGTTTTTCTGTGCTCAGGCAAAAGCTTTGCCGATGGGCTGAGGATAATATGGACGTCCTTAAAAATTCACAGACTTCATTACCTGATGAGTTGAATGACAGAGCACAGGATAACTGGGAACCTCTTTTAGCTATTGCAGATTGTGTCGGTGGGAACTGGGGTGAGAAAGCTCGCCAATGTGCACTCATCATGAACAGTACTGATCAGGATCCGCAAAGTGTAGGTGAATCCCTTCTTACAGATATTAAAAAAGTATTTGATCAAAGGAACGTTGATCAATTGTCTACAGACGAATTAATTAAAGGTTTGTGTGAGGATGAAGCTTCACGTTGGCGGACATTCGACTACGGTAAAGCGATTAGTCCTCGGCAATTAGCGAATCGTCTAAGAACATTTCGCATCAAGCCTTGTACTGTACGTGCAAAAAGTACGACAGGGAAAGATACATGTAAAGGCTATGCTCTTAAAGATTTTAAAGATGCGTTTAGTAGTTATTTAGATATCTAGAGCTGGTAACACTCCTTTTTAGCCGTCGCAACGTCACAATGCAGTATTGATAAGGCTTTCAGAGGTTTTTGATCCGTCACATTAAATTAGTTCGTGACGGTTAGTCTTTCGTGAAAACCATTGGTATATAAGGGTTGTGACGTTGTGACGAATAACTTTCCCCTTTCTGGGACAAAGTGTGTTTTGGAAGGCTTTTTAGGAGAAACTCAATCTTTTTTCCGTTTATCGGTTTATCACAGTTTTTTTAGTTAAGAGATTTATTATGACTTTTTTATACTCTCTCATAGAGACGGAAATCAGACTACAACGTAAAGATGCTGTCAATGCACAATTTGAGCTAGAGTTAGATTTACTTATAAGGTGGATAAAAAAATACTGCAAAGAACATAAACTGAGTACCTTGCCTTATGCTACTGTACAACGTAGTTGTCCATCATCTATTCGTAAAAAGGGAGGTGAACGTATAGATTTACTCATGGATTTTCTTTTTCTGCATGACTATGTACGAGAGGTATATGTAAATAAAAGACGACATATCGAGTTATTAGAAAAATCTAGAGTTTGAATCAGCAAAACTTAAAATTATTTTCTATAATTTGCGAAGTTAATATACTTATTTCCAAACTGTTCCATTTAGTCGAATATCTATTTCAGCGGTCTCATGAATAATGTCTAAGTCAAAAATTTTTATAACAATTATATTGTTATATTGTTTTCCATACTTTCCAAAGTAGTAAACTATTAAGCAAAACTCTACACTCTTATTTTTTAATAATTCATCCCAGTAATTTTTACTTAAATAAAATTTAGTTTGATAACCGCTATCAGCTTTAATTTCATATTTTGAGTCTAATTGTTCCTTTGAGATAGGATCTATCAACTCTATATGCTTTGCATCGCCACCTTGAAAAAAAAGTTCAAAGCTAATTTGAATTATATCTTCATAAGTATCATTGCCATGCCTATCTGGGCTTGCTTCTTTATCTAATTTTATAGAATTCTTCTTTAAAAATAAAAAGGGCTGAACTGAAAAATCTCTTGCTTCAATTTCTTTCTTCTGATTATTAACTAGATTAGTAAGCTCATGTGCTTGTAACGATAAAGCTTGTGTATTTTGTTGTAATTCTTTGCTTTGTTGAATATATCCAAGATATAAAAATAGAAATGCCAGAGGTGCAAAGATACCTGCTAAAAAATCGCCTAGTTCATTAGAATTTAAAAAACGATTTTCTCCTCCAGCTTGTATTGAATACAAAGTATATATAGTAATAAAAACTACATAAGAAAGTACGATCCAGAAAATCCATCTTTTATAAAAAGGTTTATTTGCTGGAGGAGTAGGCTGATTAAACAAAAATTTCTCCATATCAATCTGATGTTTAAAATATTATTATTTTTTTAAATACTTAAATTCAGTTTTACCTGCTACTACCCAATGCTCTATATTTTGCTGTGAGGAATCTAACATTTCAATATCTTTACTGATTTCTTTACTAATTTCAGTTAAATAAGTAATAGCTGTACTAATCACTTTTTCTAGAAAGATTAGAAATCTATTAAAATCAGGTGGATATAATAAATCTGTTTCTGAATCAAAGACCTTGTGTTTACCATCTTGATCTACATAGGTATTAATGGCTGTTTCTAGTATACAAATATTGTAAAAATATATATTTTTAGCTTCATCAATTTCATTTAATAAATACCTCATTTCAGGTTTCCACTGTATGGCCACAGTAAGTAAGTCAGGTTGTATATGCCCCGCGTATTTATTTCTTAAATATTGAATAAATTCAAATTCTTTAGAGGTACTTTTATAAAGAGCCGATAAAGAATTATTATTTTTATAAATATTTCTAATGATTCTTTCAAAATCTACTAGATTCGAGATAGCCACAAATGTTTTCTTTAATAAAATAATAGTGGACATATCATGTGTATAACCATTATTTCTTAATTGTCGGTCTACTTCTACTAAATCTGCTTTAAGAATTTTAGATATTATAAATTTTTCCATAAATAAATTTTCACTTATCAAACTATGATTGACGTCTCTGCTGTCTTCTTTCTTTTGCTAGTTGAACTCGTGCAGGTTGTGTATAAACATGCTCCAAGAACTCATAGGTAAAATCAAACAAATCATCTGCTTCATATTGACCAATATTTCCATCGTGAGCACCATCATTGCCATCATCCTTAATACAACGTGATAATTCTTCAAGATTTTTATGAAGAATATTATGCTCAAAAATCCAGCTTAAACGAGTGTGAATAGATTTTTTATTATCTCTAGTGGGTTTTAAACTCTCATTTAATTCAAGAATTTTTTTAGTAACAATATCGAGACATAACCGGAACATCGCAGCTGAAGCATTAAAACAACCAATTGAAAGGCATTTAGATGCTTCAATAAAGATATCTTCAATATCTTTAGGTAAATGATCAGGTGGTGTCAAATATGTTTTTAAAATCGGTTGATATCTAAAATTACTGAAATGATCATTTAGGTGAGCATCTTTTTGGTCGATAAAATTCCTTAATTTATCTCCTACATAAATATATCTATCCTCGTAAGATAGAGCTTCAGCTGCAAGCCCCTGATGAACACTACTGTCAACGTCAGCTTTAATAATCATTACAGAGGTACAAGATCTACATATTGAAAAAAACTCCCATTCCCAAAAATCATTTGCTAAATTTGAATAATAACCTTTAACATCAAAAGTACTATGCTTCGCTGAGCAATTAGGACAGTCGAAAATAAGTGTACCCATAATTTCACCCCATATTATTTGAAATTTTTACATGTTTATTAGGTATAAGTAACTAATATTTAAGAAAAGTGAGTAGGTCTACTTTATCAAGGATATACTCTCTAAACAATTAGCTTATTAAAAGTAAAATCATGCTTTTATATGTATAACTAAACTAAACTATTTTACTAATTGCATCAGTTAGATTGGTATATATTAATAAAAATATATTTTAATAATACCTAACATACCCCCCATCCAGTAAAGCAGAAAAAGAGCTTCGGTTTCCCATCAGGGGGCGGGGTATAACAATATGAATCTGAAAAATTTTTTTCCTTAAGCTTGAGCCAGCAGGGCCTGCTGTAGATGTAAAATATAAAAAAATACGCTATCAATTATAGATTCGATAAGAGGACATAGCATCAACACTACGTGATAGTAGATTCCTATAATCTAATAACTATTTATTTCTTAAATTATTATCAAAAAAACATTCTATAGGGATATCTAAAGTATCTGCAATTTTATAAATATTTAATAAGGAAATATTTCTTTGACCTCTTTCTACACCGCTTAAGTAACTCCGAGCTAAGCCACTCTCAAGGGCGAGCTTTTCTTGAGAAATACCATTTTGCTTTCGGAGCTCGGCTAAACGTATACCGAACTCTTGGAGGCGATAAGAGTCTTTATCCATATACTACTTTTACAAATAAAAAGAATCCTATCTTTTACACTTCTATAAGGACACGCTTTATAAGTTCACGCTATATAAGTACACTCACTATAAGTGACATTTTGGGGAATTTGATCTATTCTTAAACATTAATTCAGTACTAATGGGGCTGTAGATGAATAGAGAGAAAAATGAAAAAACCGTAATGGGTGGCGTATTGTTAATTGTAGTTTTTGCTATTTATGTTTTTGGAATTGTGCATACAGCAACTTACTATTCTAGCGATAAGGCTTTCACCACTTTTTTAATACCTCCCTATGGTGTTTATATGGGAATAAAAGGAATGTTTGGAATTAAGCAAGAGCCTCAATTTCAACAGACTAATAGAAGATTCGAGGAAAAAAAAATTATTGATGGGACAAACAATTCTTCAGATGAAAATAAGCAAGTGTATGAAACTAATAGTAAAATTAATAATCGCGAGTCAATGGAAAGTGCTATTAAAAGAATGAATGAGGGATTGCCAAGATCAGATGGTCTATATCGTTTAGACAAGGTAGAAGTCGTAAATGACTATACATATGGCTATCATGGAACATTATTAAATATTCCTACATATACTAATGAGTTTGAAAATTATCCTTTACAATTAAAACAACTAGCTGTGAACAGTACCTGTTCAGATCCACAGGGACAAATAGCAGCTAAGTCAGGTTCACATGCTATATATTACAATTATGCTTTAGATGGTTCATTCCTTTTTAGTGTTGAAGTGACACCAGCTGATTGTGGTTATTAGAAAAAATGATCTAGTAATTTTTCTTTGTTTAGATTACTAGATCATAATATTATTAAAAACTAATATTGCTTACTTCGGGTAGAGGGTCATTTTTACCTTCCTCTAACCATTGTTTGATGATAATAGATTCTGAAAAAATTGTTTTTGAAATTGTATAAGCTAATTTATAACAATTTAACCTAATGATAGGGACATGCTCAGGATCTTTCTGTTTTACTTTATAGTCTGTTTCTATGAGTAAGTATTCTAATCCTTCAAGAACATATTTGGATATTATATTTTGTTGATCTTGAGAGCCATTTTTAAATATAGAGGTAGCTGCTAGTAATGCTTGTGGAAGATTATTTCTGCGACGAGTAGATATAGCTAGTCCAATCTCTCTTATTAAATCTTCAACAGGGAATTCAATATTATTTACTATATCTTTAAATGACATCTCTATCCATAGATATAAACCATACATAGCATATTTGGCTTGTTCTTCATTATCAGATATTAGCCCTTTTCTTATAAAACTATGAAGCTCATTTTTTTGAATTTTAGAATCTTTTAATAAAAAACCAATTAAATGATAACAGTAAATTCCAGAATTACATAAAGTGTACATATTAGTAAAAATTTTCTTGATTAATTCTTTTGAAGGATGAATATTCATTAATATATATCTTAATGAAATAAATATATCTTGAAATTCTTTAGTCGGATCATAGAATTGATACATGATTTCATTTGGATCATATTCATCTAGAGTCTTAATAACAATGTCTATCCAACTTATCAAATTTATATTAAATATTTCTTGATCCTCATCAGTAATTTCTAAAACTTGTATGGAATTGGAAATTTCAAAAATAAAATTGGTGATATCTTTTTTGTTTTCAAAAATTTTAAAATAACGTTTTTTAAATATATCTATTGCTAAATCTTTATCTATTAATGGTGAGATAATATAGTTGTAATCAAAAAGATTCGTGTCTAAAGGAAAGTGTTCGTCTGTTAAGATATCATTTTTCCATAAATATTCAGAAATAAGAGATTTTTGATTTTTAGTAAGAATTTCTGAAATTAAAATATAGCGAAGACAAGCCTCCCATCTTGGTCTTCCTGTTTGTTTTAAACCAGAAACTATTATATTAATTATTTTGTGAATTTTATCTTTATGTGTTTTATTGGTTTTTAATATGATAGTTGTTTTATTATCATAAATAATATTATATAAGTTGAACAATAGATCACTTTGACTATCTATTGGAAGTTCTAATAAAGAATAAATTCTTTCTGACCTAATTTCTTGTGAACTAGCTTCCCAACATCTTTTTAAATAGTTATATAGTGGTTTTTTTAACCATAGATGTTTAAACAAATTTATATTATTTATTAAAGCTATACATTGATCTAGATGGTCATCAAGTTCTCTATTACGTAATCTAATTACTAAGCGAGAAAGAATTTCTAAACAGCTTCTAATATAACTTATCCAAAATAAATCTGGTGTTTGATTATACTTTTGAACTACATAATTTAATAAATTATTAACCTGATTAATTAAATTATCTAGTTCATCTTTTTCTAGACAAGCTATACTTACTCTTGAGTAAATATTATTTATTAACTTATCATCGTCAAGAGGTTGAAGCCTTATTACTAAACGCATTGCAAGCTTAAGATTTATAAGTTCATAATTGCTAATAACTGATCCAATTAAATCTATACCTACTTTAAAGTTATTTAATCTAAGAGGGAGTCCTGCTACTTCAGTTAAAAGAATACACTGATATGCACTACAAATTGATTGGTATTTATAATTATTAATTCTTAAAGTTTCTCCTCTTTTTTTATATAAGTCAAAGTTAGGGTTAGATATTTTTTCATTATCTTCTCTTCTTTTGTTTAAATTATTAATAAATTTTGAAATTTGATCATTTGTATTACAATAAGATAATGCCAATTGATCTTGTCTCTCAGAGAGGTTGAACTTTTTTATTTTTAATAAATCATATACTTCCTGGTTATTAAAGTTTAATGCTGGGATACTTAAGAGGGCCCATCCTTCACGGGAAGAATTAGTATATTTATTAGATTTATCAGGATTTTTCTTTAAAATAGTAAAGCCTTTGATAATTAAGTTTCTAGCATAATAGGTTAAGTTAAGTTCAAGAAGAAGAGATGCTTTTCTAAACATCCATATAGGGTCACTGTTTTCTACATTCCAAATTTCTAAATTTTTTTCGAGATTTATAAAATCTAGATTAATTAATTGCCATTGACATCTTTCATGAATTAAGTAATTTTTTATTTCAATTGAATAGCTTTCAAATAAATTGATATCTAATAGCTTATTATTAAAAGCTTCATCATCTAGTGCTAGACGACTGGTAGTTAAAGAGTACAACGAGTTATTAATATACCCTAACTGTATTTTGCTCCATTCACTAGTTTTTGAAACACCATTAATTGTTTTCTCTGTAAAGTTAATTTTTTTTGCAAAAGTACACCATTTTTTATCAATCTCCTGAGGAAGAGGCACTAATTTGATCTGATAGAGCCATATGATTTCGGTTAAAAATTTAAATTTCTCATCATCAGAAAGGTCATCATATTTAAATAAAAACTCATTTTCCCAATATTGTATTGATAAATCTAAAATAGGATGCTTCTCAATTGGTAGTACAATCCAGTCTGGATATATACTTCTATTGTGTTCCCATATCTCTAGAATTTCCCGAAATTTTTCTAAAGATATCGGATCTGAAAGACCTATTCTAGAATCACTTTTAGGCGTATTTTGTATATTTTTTTCGATTGGATATAAATAATCATTTATAACAGAATCAGTATAGTTATGAGTAGATGGCCAATACTTACTTTTATATGATTGACCATATTGTAAGGTTTTAATAATCCATTCTGTAGCATATTGATGACGCAAATGTTCTGGCCATTCATGAGCTTTGGGATGATTAGCTATGTCTATTGGCACAACATTATTATTTTCTAGCATTCTTCTTCTATGCGGGGAGAGGCCTAACCAACCTGCTAAATAAATCTTAGGTGCTGAATCACCTAAATTATCACGGACCCAACCTGACCATTGTAAGAAGTTAGGATCATCCCCAGAAAATCCTAATAATAGTACTGTTGATTCCATCATAATTTGCTGAACGGTATTAACAAATGGAGCAAATTTTTTAGGATATGTTCTATAGTCTTCTTCTGTAAAAATAAATGGTATATGTGAAGGTACAGTTCCATGTAACTTTATTATACGAGGAGAAGGGGTACAAGATAATTCATCCACTGTACGAACAATACTATAAGATCTTTCTGGTATTTCTAATTGCGTTCTCTCAAGTAGCGTATCCCAATTTGTTGTTAAAACTTCTCTCCATGGTAGCTCTAATAATTGATAATGGAGTTCGGATGGTTGATGTTCTAAGTCTGGTACAGATTCTTGAATGAAGTTATGAAGACTTCCTCTTCCGAAAGCAATTTCATACTCTTGAGCTAATCTTAAAAAACCACTTGTGCCTGAAGCTTCTGATAAAGCCTGCTTTAATCTAGTTTGTTCTGAAGGAGGATAGAGTTTAGAGCATAAGTTTTTAGCTACCTGAGACCAAAGAGGGAACTTCTTTGCGGATGGACTAATAGGGTTAGCATTTAAGCTGAAACCTGCCCCTATCATCACTGATGCACCACCACAACTAGTATCCCATAATAAATCTCTTATATGATTAATATGACTTTGGTCAGGAATACTCATAGACTATCACTCATCTTCAATTATTTAATAAATTTATAATTTTAAAGTTTATTGTTCAATAGTTACCTGAAAATTAAGAAAAAAATAAAGTCTATTTATACTCCTTTTATGAATAACATTGGCTGGGGTATTAGAGAGTAATAAAAAGATTTTTGTATCCCAATTTGTATCCCTCAAAATTAAATATTTTTTTAGTTTTTATAAATCAATATAATATGATTTGAGTTCAATTGTCGCCATCCCACCAAAATTCGTGAAAAGCCCCAAATATTAATTATTTGGGGCTTTTTATTATCTAAAAAATATAGCTTCTATTGAGCTTATTGATGTAAAAAATAAAACTACTTCTACTATACCAATAAGGAATTTAACGAAGGTAATAAGGAATCTTTATGGAGTCGAATGTGTCAAATTGGCAGTTTATTACTAATTAGAATTAATTATTTCATTAAAATCATTAACGCTTTTTAGGAAGGGAGTTTTTATCATATTAGCTTTTAGTCCTTTTTCTTTTGCAAGATTTCCTATACCGTAATCTTGACCTATATAGTCTTCTTTTTCATTGATAAGAGAGAGAATATAATCTTTTGCTTGATTAACTTGCTTAAATTGGAATATGTCTTTCATTTCAAAAAAAATCTTATTTAATGAATTAATAAGCTCATTTAATATTGTAAAAATACAAAATGTCTCTTCCTTTAATAATAAATTTTCTTTAACTTTTTTCCCCCAGCCATCATAGTTTTTAAGTAGATCATCTCTGTTGAAATGAAATTTTGAAGTAACTTGTGGTGACTTTGATTCATCACGGATGTATTGTAGAGAGAACTCAAATTTTGGAATACTGCAATGTTGAATATAGTTTCTTAATTTATAGCAAAAAGAATATGAAAAATTATTATCAAATTCCTCTGCTTGAACTTTTTTAAAAAAAATAAATTCATTAGATTTCTGACCAAAATCTCTTTTTATACTAGTTTCGAGATGTTCAAGCATAGTTTTAAATGCTGCTAATATATTTATTAATCCTTTTCCAAATATTCTATTAATTTTTATAAAATCGATACTTGCAATGTGTGATTTCTCAGTGCTTAAACTATTTGTATATAATGAAAATTCATTGCTAAATGAATTGCAGTTTTCATGAATACAATAAAGTAAAAAAAATCTTTCATCAAATTTTTCTAGAATGTTTTCAAATTTTTTGATGGATTTGATAGTTTCTAAATCTAGTTCCTTAATTTCAGAAATATCATTTTTTTTAAAACTAATTAATTTTAAAGCCTGACTCATAATTAACCTGATGTTTTAAGTGAATTTAACCTAATTATTTATTATAGGTAAGTTTATTCTATTATAGAAAGTATATTTTACTATTTTTATAGTTATGATTATTAAGATAAATGAATCATTTTTTAAAACAAGCTTTAAGAGGAATTGGAACGTCAATTTATGTCGTTATTGTAGTTTTATGATAAAATTTTACTTAAAAAAAATGAATAAATATGCCAAAGTAACTGCCATTCTAAAATGATGATTTTGGTTACTTTTTAACATGACTCAAGTACAGCTCCAAGAACTGCAAAAACAACTTTGGAATATTGCCAACACCTTACGTGGCAAAATGGGTGCAGATGAATTTCGTGACTATATTTTAGGTCTCATTTTCTATAAATATTTGTCTGAAAAAGTGTTAAATAGTGCTAATGCCGAGCTTGCTGATGAAGGAGTTGAATTTCCAGATTTAGATGCTAGTAATGAAGAGCATCAAGAATTCTTAGAAGCCCTTAAACAAGAAAGTTTAGAAAATATGGGCTACTTTCTTGAGCCAAATCAGTTGTTTCATAGTATCGCTGAGCGTGCAAAGAAAGAAGAATTTATTCTAGATGACCTAATTCAGACATTAAAAAGTATTGAACAAAGCACGCAAGATGCTGAATCGGCAGATGACTTTGCTCATTTATTCGAAGACCTCGATTTAACTTCTACTAAGTTAGGTAACAACGCCAACGACCGTAATGAGTTGATTGCCAAAGTAATCATTCATTTAGACGCCATTGATTTTGATATTTCTAATACAGAATCGGATGTATTGGGTGATGCTTACGAATATTTAATTGGTGAGTTTGCTTCTGGTGCGGGTAAGAAAGCAGGGGAGTTTTATACTCCACAAATGGTTTCGACCTTACTTGCTCGTATTGTCACACAAGGCAAAGAACGCCTACGTAGTGTGTATGACCCAACATGTGGTTCAGGTTCTTTATTGTTACGTGTAAAGCGTGAAGTCGGAAATCATGTCGATGCGATCTATGGTCAAGAGATGAACCGTACCACGTACAACTTGGCACGTATGAACATGATTTTGCATGATGTTCATTTTTCTAAGTTTGATATTCGCCAAGAAGATACTTTAAAAAAACCTCAGCACTTAGATAAAAAATTCGATGCAATTGTGGCGAATCCTCCATTTTCAGCGAAGTGGTCAGCAGATCCGTTGTTTATGAATGATGAGCGCTTCAAGTCTTATGGCAAACTTGCGCCAAGTTCTAAAGCAGATATGGCTTTTGTTCAGCACATGCTGTACCAGTTGGATGAGCAAGGCACAATGGCAGTGGTACTTCCACATGGTGTGTTGTTCCGTGGTTCAAGTGAGGGCCATATTCGTCAGTTCATGATTGAGCAGATGAATGTGATTGATACTATTATTGGTTTACCTGCCAATATTTTCTACGGTACATCTATTCCGACCTGTATTTTGGTACTCAAGAAAAACCGAGAGCATACAGACAATATTTTGTTTATTGATGCCAGCAATGAGTTTGAGAAAAAGAAAAATCAAAACAAATTATTGCCTGAGCATTTAGACAATATTATTGGAGCATATGAAAATCGCCAAAATATTGATAAATACGCGCATGTGGCAAGCTTACAAGAAGTTAAAGATAATGACTTTAACCTGAATATTCCACGTTATGTTGACACTTTTGAAGCTGATGATGAGATTGATCTAGATGCGATTGCGCAAGCTCTGCAAGCTTTAGAAGTAGAAAGCCAAAAAACTGATGTAGTGATTAATGATTTCTGTAAAGAACTGGGGATTGCTTCGCCATTTACGGAGGTGGTGAAGTAATGGTTACTCCGAAGTTACGTTTTAAAGAATTTGCTGGGAATTGGTGTATATCACCTTTAAAAAATCTTTGTAAAATTAATCAAGGATTGCAAATTGCGATTGAGGATCGTTTTCTAGAAGATGGTGAAAATAGGTTTTTTTACATTACAAATGAATTTCTCAGAGAGGGTGCTAAAAAAAGCTATTTTATAGAGAATCCACCTATCTCAGTAAGATGCAAATTAGAAGATATTTTGATGACTAGAACAGGAAATACTGGTCAGGTAGTTACTAATGTTGAAGGTGCATTTCACAATAACTTTTTTAAAATTGATTTTGATAGAGAGCAGATTGATAAAAACTTTTTTGTTGAGTTTTTAAGAAAAAATACAACTCAGCATTTGATTCTGAAATATGCAGGTGCATCTACGATCCCCGATCTTAATCACTCAGATTTTTATCGTATTCAGATGCCTATAACTTCAATAGAAGAACAAACCAAAATCGCTTCTTTTCTTTCCGCCGTGGATGAAAAGATTAGCCAATTGACTCAAAAACATGAACTGCTGAGCCAATATAAACAGGGCATGATGCAAAAGCTGTTTAGTCAGCAGATTCGTTTTAAGGCAGATGATGGAAGTGAGTTTGATGAGTGGGAAGAGTTGCCACTTTCTCAGCTTTCTGAAAAAGCGATGTATGGGATGAATGCCTCAGCTACAGAGTATGATGGTCTAAATAAATATCTGAGAATTACTGATATCTGTGAGCGATCTAATAAGTTCAAATTTGATAATCTCACATCACCGAATGCAATTTTAGAAGAAAAATATAAATTGAATTATGGTGATTTGTTATTTGCTCGAACAGGTGCAAGTGTAGGGAAAAGCTATTTATATAGTGTTAAAGATGGAGATACATATTTTGCTGGATTCTTAATCAAATTTTCTTTGAAACTACAAGTAGTGCATCCATATTTCATTTTTGTTCAAACATTAACTAAAGACTTTGATAAATGGATTGTTACTAATTCTATGAGATCAGGACAGCCTGGTATAAATGCAGAAGAGTATTCAGGTTATATTTTTCAAGTGCCTTGTCTCGAAGAACAAACTAAAATCGCAAATTTCCTTTCCTCGATTGACCAAAAAATTGAAGTTGTAGCACAACAAATTGAACAAGCCAAACAGTGGAAAAAGGGTTTGTTGCAGCAGATGTTTGTGTAAATATAAAAGGTAGAGATCATGAAAAAACTATTGAGAAAAGTAACTTTGCTTTCAACACTTCTTTTTATGAGTAATTTAAGTTTTGCCGATACATTTAACTTTGAAAAAATAGATATTAATCAAATTACTCTCAATGAGATCATGAAAAATGTCTATAAGATGAAAGATAGTGAATATCAAATTTCCAATAAGCCTAACCAAGTCATAGTGAAAGGTAATCCACAAGTTTTATTGACGATGTGGCCTACAACGGAGTATCAAAATATTCAGGGTAAAATACGCTATGAGGTGGTTTTAGAAATTGATGAGTTGGTGAATGGAAAGCCTAAAAAATACGAAGAATGTGCCCAAAATGTCGATGCTTTTACTTTTGCAAAAGATATAGATAAGGGTAAATATACTTTAGTGGGAATGTCATTACAAAGTTCAGTCTGTACGTTTAAAGATAATTAAGTATTAAGATATAGAGCTTTTCAAATATAAAATTAATAGATTTATGAGCGAACTAAATAAATGCAGATTTATCGTACCCAAGACCAAAAGCTTGTTGAGTTAACAGAAGCTCCTTTTCGCTTAGAAAAAGAGATTCAAACAGTTTTTGAGAACAACCTTTACGAGTTTACAGGTCTAGAGTTTATTAAATCTGAGTTCACGATTAAAAGTAATCGTATTGATACGCTCGCTTTTGACCCTGAAAGTAAAGCATTTGTAATTATTGAATACAAACGTGACCGTAACTATAGCGTGATAGATCAAGGTATTTCTTACTTAAATCTAATGCTTGAATATAAAGCAGATTTTATTGTCGAATATAACGAAAGTCAGGCTAAAAATTTAAAGAGACAAGATGTTGATTGGTCGCAAAGTCGAATTATTTTTGTTTCACCAAGCTTTACTGACTTTCAAAAACAATCGACTAACTTTAAAAATTTAGGTATCGAGCTTTGGGAAATTAAACGTTATGAAGGGGGAATTATTTCAATTAACCCGATGCAAAAAACCAAATCTGCGCCATCAATTAAACAAGTTCAAACAGAAAGCTCTAAAGAGATAAAAACGATTTCAAAAGAAATTAAACAATATGATGAAGATTATCATCTAGCAGATAAATCAGATGATATTAAAGAACTTTATGAGCAGTTCAGAGATTCAATTTTAGGCTTAACTACAGATTTAGATGTTTACCCTAAAAAAATGTATATCGCATTCCGTAAAGGAAAACGAAACTATGTTTATATGAGTATAGGCACAAAACAAATCCGTATTTGGTTAAATATGCCTTTTGAATCATTAGATGACCCGAAGAAGATTGCAAGAGATGTAAGCAATATCGGGCATTGGGGAAATGGAGACTGTGAAATCGTTGTTTCAAATACTGAAAATCTAGAATATATTTTGAGCCTTATTAAGCAACTCTTAAAGTAGAAAACTTTATCTTAAAAACTATTTTATATTTTTGTCTTATGGAACAGCAGTTTAATAAATGCTATTTTATTATAGGGTAATCGGTATAAATCAGTAATTAATAAACAAAGTTAAGAGATTGAATAGTGTCTACACAAAAAGAGCTGGAATTAGAAGCTTTACTTATACAACAACTAGAAACTTTAGGTTATGAACGTGTCCAGCTTCGTAATGAAACAACGCTATTAGAAAATCTTAAAAGAAAAATTCAGCAACTTAATAAAATTGAAAAACCATTTTCAGATTCAGAGTGGAAGCAAATCTGGCATTACTTGAGTAATGAAACCACAGTATTTAAAAAAGCAGAGCTATTACGCAATCGCTGCCCAGTCAAATTCGACGATGGATCTGTAAGACATGTACATTTTATTAGTGAAGATGTTCAAGAAAATAGTTTTCAGGTATCGAACCAAGTTGTAGCGGATCACCGAGATTTAAACGGACGTACTAGCCGTTTTGATGTTACGTTGTTGATTAATGGCTTTCCATTAGTACAAATTGAGATTAAAAAATCTGGTGTAGAACTTAAAAAGGCCTTTGAGCAAACATTAGAGTATGCCAAAACAGCCTATAAATCAGGCGAAGGTTTATTTGGCTTTATTCAATTTTTTGTGATTAGCAATGGTGTAAATTGCTTGTACTATGCAAATGGTACACAAAGTATTGAGTTTGCTTTCCCATGGACAGATGAAAAAAATAAAAAAGTTAATGATTTAGGTAAATTCACTAATACTTTTTTAGACCCGCAACATCTGACCAAAATGTTGATGCAATATATTGTTATGCATCAGTCGACTCAAAGTTTAATGATCTTACGTCCATATCAGATTTATGCCGTAGAAAAGATTATTGAACATGTTAAAACTTCACCAGACAATGCTTATATTTGGCATACCACAGGTTCGGGCAAAACACTGACTTCCTTTAAAGCCAGTCAGTTACTCATTAAACAGCCAGAAATACAGCGAGTTATCTTTGTAGTCGACCGTAAAGATTTAGACGGTCAAACCGCAGAAGAGTTTAATAAGTTTCGTGAAAACAGTGTAGACAGTACAACCAATACAGCAAACTTAGTTAAACAACTGCGTTCTTTAGATAATCGTTTGGTCGTGACAACCATTCAGAAATTGAACAATGCAATTTCAAATGACCGTTATGAAGATGAAATGGCTTTTCTAAAAGATCAAAAAGTTATTTTTATTTTTGATGAATGTCATCGTAGCCAGTTTGGTGAAACGCATCAAAAAATTAAAAAGTTCTTTAAAAATGCGCAAATGTTTGGTTTTACAGGAACACCAATTTTTGAAAAAAATGGCCACACCATAAGTGGGGAAAAATTTACCACTGAATATTTATTTCCAAAGCTATTACATAAATATGTGATTGTAGATGCCATTAACGATGGCAATGTCTTACCGTTTAACATCGATTATTTAGGACGTTTCGTACATAAAAATCCAGAAGCACAAGAAGAAAAAATAGAATCAATTGATAAAAGAGAACTTTTTGAAAATGAACGCCGAATTGAAAAAATTGTACGTGAAGTAATTGCAACACATGCTAGCAAAACCAATCAGCGTGAATTTAATGCAATGTTTTGTGTATCTTCAGTTCCAGCACTCATTCAATATTACGATAAATTTGAAAAAATGCAGGCTGAGCTACTAGAAAAAGCGCAACAAAATAATGAGCTTTATCAACCTCTCAATATCGCAACCATATTTTCTTATGCACAATCTTCAGCACAGCAACCTAGTGAAGTTGATGATGATTTTATTGCAGAGGAAGAAGTTGATGCGCCGAAACAAGTTGATGAGTTTGCAGAGAAGAAATTAACCCAATATATCGCAAATTATAATCAAACTTTTAATACTAACTATAGTCTTGGTTCAGGATTTTACGATTATTATCAAAATATTAGTAGTCGAGTTAAGGCCTACGGTACAGATAAAAATAAAGGTAAAGAAATTGATATTTTACTTGTCGTAAACATGTTTTTGACGGGGTTTGATTCAAAACGACTTAATACTCTTTATGTTGATAAAAATTTAAAACATCATGGTTTAATTCAAGCTTTTTCACGTACCAATCGAGTCTATGGTCAGACAAAGCCTTTTGGAAATATCGTGTGCTTCCGTAATCTTAAGCAAGCGACTGATGATGCATTGATTATGTTTTCTGATAAAGAAGCAAAGAATGTTGTCGTTGTTAGCCCTTATGAGCAAGTAATACAACTCTATGAATCAGCAGTAAATAATTTATTAAACATTACACCGACATGCCAGTCTGTTGATGACTTATATGGAGAAAGTGAAAAAGAATCGTTTGTGTATGCCTTCCGTGATGTAATGAGGCTAAACAATCGTTTAAAAATGTATTCAGAATACGATCAAGATGCTACTTCTTTCACAAAACAAGATTTTGAAAACTATTCATCAAAATATAAAGATCTAGCATTTAACTACCAAATGAGGCCGAACT
This sequence comes from Acinetobacter sp. 22301, assembly GCF_052045285.1. Classification (NCBI taxonomy): domain Bacteria; kingdom Pseudomonadati; phylum Pseudomonadota; class Gammaproteobacteria; order Moraxellales; family Moraxellaceae; genus Acinetobacter; species Acinetobacter sp. 22301. The sequence continues at coordinate 66,643 of NZ_JBQEOR010000005.1, forward strand.
TAGCTGAAAAAACTTCAGTACTAGATGAAGTCGATTTCCAGCTCGATTTATTGTTTAGTGATCGAGTTAATGTAGATTACATTTTAAAATTACTTAAACTTATTATTAATTCTAAAAATCAGGAACAGAAGGACAGTAGAGTCAAACAGCTTAAGGATTTATTGAATAATAATATTTCTTTATACGATAAGCGTGATTTGATTGAAAAATTTATCAATGAGCAAATTCCTAAAATGGTAACAGGGGAAACTGTACAAGAAGCCTTTGCCGCATTTTGGGATATGGAAAAACATCGTGCCTATGATATTTTCTGTAATGAAGAGCAGCTAAAGAAAGATGAGTTCAATAAAGTTGCAGATAATTTTGAATTTACAGAGCGTTTACCACTCATTCATGAAATTAAAGAACTACCGATAAAAAAACCGCCATTAGGAAGAAAGCGAGCAATATATTATGCGGACTTACATACCAAGACGAATGGATTGTTAAGTCGCTTTGATTTGAAAATATAAATCTTTCTACTCGCTTGTAGCGGTTACGAAAATTCTAAATATAGCAGTGAACGATTAATATTTTAGATTTCGCTCATCCTTTTGGGGAAGATGGTGAATGGAATCATTGGGGATTAAGTTAGGTAGTTTTAAAAATTGCTACTTTTCTTTATTAATCAAGTGGCTTTTTTATTGACTCATTATTTACGGCAATCATCAGGTCCTAACTCATCTTTGGTATATGTAGAATTTATTTTTTTTAACCAGACTTGCTCTTTTGAGTTAAGCCAATCATAAATATCTTTATAGTGATCTTGTTCTTTGGGTGAGATTACATCTTTAGTTTCACGTACAAATTTCGCCATCCAGCAGATTTCATTCAACTTACGAGTATTCAAACTTTCTTCAATAATGTAACCATTTCCAGCTCCTTCCTCAAAAGCTTTTAATATATTTGCATTTGTTAATGTTGCATAAACTAATGATTTAGTGACATCACTATTTTTTTCTTGAAGAGCATATCTATATACTCTGTAATTTGTAATTATTATGTTGACTGCGCCACGTCCTGCATTAACTAAAGCTTCTCTATCACTATTTATCTGGGAATTTGCACAACCATTCATAAAAAGCATAAACAGAAGAGCACAGATAAATTTAACATAAGTTCTGTTTACTAACATTGTGTGGATCTCCGAGGGGTTCTCTGAGTTATTTTTATTATTTGAATCAGTTGGGGTAATTTACGTTAATTCACTTTAGAAAAAGCCTTCAACATTCAGGGCCTTTCCTCGCTTAGATTAATTTTTTACATTCAATATCATTTAACGGTGAATCAGTTTTCATGATGATTTTTTCAATTTTGGGTTGAAGTATCAAAGCCTCTTTTGAAAGTTCTTTCGCTTTAGCTGATATCCCACTTCCGCTTTTTTCTTTAAGTTTTATATATTTTTCGATGTATTTATTACTTACACATAATGAATCTAAAGCATCAATTGACATCTTACTTTTTTGACCCGAAGCCATTAAATCTAGATCATCATTAAGCTTTAAATTTAAAGAATCGTATGTTGTATTGACTGCATACATTAAAAAAGTGGCATAACTTAGCAACTGATCATTAGTTTGAGTTACCTTGTTAACTTCATTGTATGCTGCTTTATATAAGGATTTTGTGTAATAAAGCTGATTAAACTGGGCATAGAGTGATGCTTCATATGCTTGGGTTATATCAGCTTCAGTAATTCCATGTTTTTGAGAGCGGACTTGGCTACATGCTACCGTTAAAAGAGACAATAAAATAATACAAAGTTTAGATTTCACAATTAATTAACCATTTCTTATTCAGGCAGGGAATAACTAGATTTAGCTATAACTAATTTATAAAATTAGCTATTAAAAGTTCCTTTTAATTGGAGCTTTATATAGTAATATTTAATTAATATTTTCAACTATTTACAAACTTGCTGAAAAGTTGCTAAAGACTTGTCTTTGCTATCTCTTAGCTTGATAATTTCATTTCTTGCTTCGTATAGTTGCCTAACACTTTTCTTGGTGTCTTCGGTGATATTGGCTTTATATCGCTCATCCATATTATTTATATAGTTTTGCATGTAGACGGTCAGCCAACAGACATCGTTGAGGTCGGTATAATCAAACTTGTTCTTATCTAAGCCAGTTAACCAATTACCATACTCATCATTCAGTAGACTTTGTGCAGTTCTTACCTTTACAAAAGTATTTTTGAAAATAATCTCTTTTAGAGCAGGCTCTTGTTTCACGTCTTTATTGGCTTCCAAAATCAACTTTCTATTATCAGTAACGTAATTCTTAAAGTCCTTTTGAATAAATGTATCTACATCCTCTTTTTCAGATGCTTTACATCCATTGAAGCCAACCAAAAGAAGCGGTGCTAAAAATATTAATATCGTTTTCTTCATATTATTACTCGTGACTAGAAACTACTGAGCGGCGGTGTATATTGATATTGTCGTATAAACTGCGATACAGTAGCACTATCATACGGATAATTAAATACTTTTTTATACATCCTCATTAATAGGTATGGTCGATTATTAACATGAATAGGCTAAACTAATTAAAAGATATCTCTTAAAAGAGGAGTCTTTCATAAAGAAATCTTCTATTGACATAAAGATGACTTACTCTGAAATTTTAAATAATTTTCTAAGATACTAATCCTATATGGTTACATATAACTTATTTTTTAGTTTAAGTAAGTTTTGATATTATTGTATTGAAAATTAGAGCAGGAACTATAATGACAAGTCCTATTTTTTTACAAGACCTTCCTATTGAACAATTAGAAAAGCTTTCAAAAAATGATATTCAAAAGATTTCTAATGCTGAAACACTCTATTGGAATAATAAACCTCATATTATTTACTACGTGGCTGTGCATGGTGCTAAAACTCAGAACAATGGTTTAGTTAATGTATCTTCTACTAATACGAAAATTAAAGGATTATCTATTGCCCGTGTTGGAGATGAAGTTATTTATGCAGATGGCACAACCTCCAAAATCATCTCTGGTGCTGGTACAGCATGTATTGTTGATGGATCACCAGTAGCTCTAGTAGGCAGTCGATTAGATAATGGGGATGAAATTATTGAGAGTCCTAATACTACTATTGCGATCAGAATTTACAAAGACCAGCCCTTACCTCAAAACTTTTTGAGTCATGACTAATTTTTAAGGTATAGGCTATGGCTAAAGGTTTTGCGATTCACAATGCTATTACTGATCATGGTGGAGTTGTTCCATCTACGCAATCGAGAAGTTCTCAAATGGGGAATTTGTTTGTTAGAGCTGGTGATGGTCATATGTGCCCTAAATGCAGGTGTTGGTCAGTAGTTATTAAAAGTCATGACCATGTGATTTTTGATGGTAAACCAGTAGCATATGTGGGTGATAAATTATCATGTGGTGCAACGATTCAACCACAACAGTCTCATGTTGTAGGGGAAAGTGGTAGTCCTTATTCTGGAAAGGATAGTAATCCTCAAAGCCAAAAATATGATGAACAATTGAAAATTACTTTTAATGATGAAACAGATGAATTACTTAAATACTTTGATTGTCGAGTCAAAATTGGCGAAAATTTCAGAAATGCAAACTTAGATATCACTGGTAAAACAAATAGGTTTTACACTGAAGGAAAAGAACCTATTACTGAAATTGAGTTAACACTAAAAGATAATATTATTTACTTTGATGAACTGTAGGAGGGTTTATGGGATTATATGAACAAAAGAAAACATTATCTGATATTTTTACAAATACAAAAAAAGGAAGTATTCAAGAAGTAAAACTCAGCTTACCCAATCGTCCCCTTACTTCTGGTGAGGTGAAACTTGTACAATCAGTATATAAAAATAGTATTGATTGCTCTAAAATTAAAATATATTTAGGTAGTTATTTTCCGTTTGATGCACAAGATGTTGATACTTTAGTGACACCTAATGGTAATGTTTATGTAATGCAAAAATTATATAAAAGTGATTATAGTACTGAAACAGATGATTTTAAAAAAATTTTTCTTCATGAAATGGGTCATGTTTGGCAACACCAAAAAAAGTTAAAAGTATTAATTCATGCGGGAGCAGTTCAAGCATGTGCCAGATTAAAGAGTACCAATCCTAATGATTACAATATCTTCGAAACAAAAAAATATCCTTCGAAAATAATGCCTAACTTAGTTGAGACACTTCCGAAAAAATTTGTTGATTATAACTTAGAACAGCAAGCTGAAATGGTCTCCGATTATTGGGCTATTCAGCATGGTGGAATGGGTTTATTAAGCAAGAATAATAAAGCTAACATTAAAAACCATAATTTAACGCAAGTTATAGAGCTTTATAAAACAAAAATTGAGGAAGCTTTAAGCTAGGATATAAATATGGATATTATAAATAGTATTAAGTTGATTTTTATTTCATCTTTAATTTTACTCAGCTCAGGATGTTCTATCTTAAAAAGTGAACCTCAACTAACTGGTTCAATTGAGTCAAAAAATCTACTATTCAGTTTCAAAAATAAAGATATAGTTATTTTAGCCTATCAAGTTAATAGTTTAGAAGAGTTTGAGAAAGATGGTTTAACTTATAAAAATATTCTTAAATATCAAAATTATGAAGGTTTTAAGGAAATCTCAATTGAAGATTATAAAAAGAAAAATATTCTAGATAATCATGCCTATTATTTAATAGTGACAAAAGAAGGAACAGTCTTACAAACCTTTGGGTTTTGTATTAAAGATAAAACTGTCTATCTTCAAGAGGACAAAAAGGATGATCAAGGTTTTACAAACAAATGCCACAATTTATAAAGATATTTTCTAGTTCATCAAATACTCTTTTATCTTTTTTGAAGATTCTAAGTTTCAGTATTTTTAAAATTTATTTTCTATCATTTCAAGAGAAGTAAGTAAGAATGACATTGATATAATATATTGATTTTTTTAGATATTGTTTGGATAGTTTTAAATATAAATAATATAACTTTCCAAGGCCCCCGTGCCACAACAGAACTTTAATTTTTTGCGCTGATTTAAAGTCATCCACCATTGCGACACAGAGATAAGGGAGCTAAGCCAAAAGTTTAGCCCATGTCTTCTTTATCGCACCGCCGCATCACACTAAAAAAAGTAGGGGCAAAGTCCTGTGGGAGAGCAGGACTTTGCAAACTGACATGTTCTAGGCGTTGCATGAGCTTAGGTGAATACACTTGTTCAAGCCGTTGGTAAATACAGTCGCAACTGGCTGGGGTGTGCCCACCAGACAGGCAAATTTCTTCAAAATCCTGCTGAGTGTGGAGGTCACAACCCGAAACGCTGTAATCACCGATCACTAGGCCTAAAACCAAAATAGTTTTATAAAATTTCATATTATTCTCGTAATGATTGGAGATATATCAATGAGAAAAAAATAAACCGCTATATTTAAAGTATTAAAATCATTTAAAAAGGGAATAGTTAACCCGCCTGAAATGCAGGAAAATAAAATGATTAAAATTTTAAAATAAAATTATTTATAAATTTAAAATATTTTAGGTGAGAGAAATCCTAAATTTTAAATAAATAAAATTACGAGAGAGGATAGGGGATTAATATAAAAAATGTCATGGTCAACTCCTAGAATGTATGGAGCTCTACCACCAAAGATCACCGTCAATTGATTATGGTGGTAGAACGAAAGGGGGTTAGCAGACTGGGATCCAAGGAACCAGCACGCGCGAGCGCGTCCCCCTCCCGTCCTACCGCAAAGAAAAGGGACGCAAGGGTCTAACGACTTATAGTGGAACTATAACCCGCCATGGATCTACGGTCTGCTAAAACCGACTGGCAATGTAGGCCAGCGGGACCATAATAATCATAAGTTTTTAACAGGTCAATTCAATTTAAATAAAATATTATAAAAATTTTAAATATAAATTTATATTTTAATTAAACTCAAAAGTTAATATATTTAAAGCCGTAAATTAATAAAAATAATAAAGCTAAACTAAACGTTTAGCCTGCTCTTAAAATGTATAACGGTAATTAATAAATACACGGTGCTGGTCCCAATCTTTCCGAGACATACCATTTATTTTTTCACCTAGGTTTGCATTTTCAAACTTTGACTCATAATGTAAAAATGAATAACGCACATCTAAGTTTTTCACCCACGGCAAGGCATAACTCACCGTAAAGTCAAAGTAACGCTCTTTACCTTCAATATCACTGCTGATATTACTTTGGTGAGCACCAAAGCCATAAATGTACTTCGCCTCGGTTTTCAAACCTTTCACGTAGTCTTTCCAGTTATATTTCAAGCGAAGGGCAACAGCGGTTTCATCGTTATTGGTAAAGTCAGGGCCAATGGTCGCAGAGGTCGGAAATGGGTTGGTGCCGTGGTCTTGCGTTAAAACCGAGTTGCGGGCGGAGTGCACGGCAAAGTTATCTTCAATCCAAAAACCATCAAACTTTGAAACGGCAATGCCACCTTCGAGATTATTCTTAGCCACATTTACATCGACAAAATAACCATTCCCACGGTTGTTAATGTCTTGACCTTTGACACAGTCTAGCTCGGTTTCGGCACCGCATTTAAACAGCTTGCCATCGTCACGTGAGAAAAAAGCACCTGTGTTAAATGTCCACACCAAGCCATGCAAAGGCAATTTATATTGAGCAATCGCCCCGTACTTTTTTAAATAATCTTTGCTGTTTAAATATTCGGCATTTACGCTCCAGTTTTTGTACTGATACTTGGCACCGAGCAAACCGACATAATCAATGCGCTCGTCATTTTCAGTCACCAGTTTTTCAAAAGAGTCCATGCTGCGCGGTTTCCAGCGGTCATAGTAAGCAATGTAAGTCTGTAGCTGATCATTTAGTTGAAACTGCCCACTCGCACCCGAAAAAGTATCGGGCACCGCGCGATTATTGGTGCTTTTAAGTAATAGCGAGTCTTGAAACTGGCGGCCTAATTTAATTTCGCCTTTGTCGCCGAGTTTTGCTTTGATGTAGAGCTGACCTAAAGTTGCAAAGTTTTGATCAAGCTTGCCGTTATTTTCAACTTCTAAAAGCTGAGCGCTAGGCTTGCCAGAGTCAAATAACTTGGTGACTGCATAGAGTGAGCCATCTACCCCAAGCCAGTCCCCAAAGTAAGGGGACTGATAATTTAACTCAAGCCCTAAAGCGCTTTGTTCATATTCACTCGACGAAGGCGAAGGGTTGGCAAGCGTAGGGTGGGCAGTGCCTTCATCGTTCCAGTAACGGGTGTTGAGTTTTAATTCTAACTTGCCAAATTCTTGAGGAAACTCTGCATATGCATTGCTCACACTGCCTAAACCAATACAGCCCCATAGCAAATATTTATTCATTTTAAATTCCTTTTTTAAGCATGAATAAGCCCTTTGCCTAACGCTTAGGTTAGGCAAGCTTTTTATGAAATGGATGAATTAAGGAGAGAGTTTTTCGAGCACTTGGCCTTTGGTTTCAATGGCAAACAAGAAGGTCACTAGACCACCAATGAGTGCCACAACGGCAAGCACACTAAACACATATTGAATGCCATAACCCCCAACTACGAGGCCCACCATAACAGGCCCAATTGCAGAGCCGGCACGTAACCAAGCGGTACTAAAACCAATGCCCATGGCACGTAGGCGAGTAGGATAAAGTTCGGCAGCGTAAAGGTATAAAGAGAATGAAATGGTCTGCAAAATGGCATAGCTAATCGTTGCGAAAATTACAACTTCCATGGCCGATTTTGCGCCTAAAACCGAGAGGCTCATGAGTGGAATAATCGCTAAGAAAAACGCTGCACTGTACCAAGGGCGGCGGCCAACTTTATCAATCATTAAGGCACAGATAATAGAGGCAATCACACCCACGCCCGAAGTAATCCAGCCATAACCTAAACTGGTTTGAAGCGACAAGCCAAAGTGTTGTTTGTAAAGAGATGGCAGCCAAGTCACCATGGCATTGTTCACCATATACACACAAAACCACATGCCCCACAGGGTAAAGGTACGTTTGCGGTAGATGCCACGGAACAGCTCGCGCCAGTCGGTTTTTGCCATGCCTTGCGGATTAATTTCTTTAACTACTGGTTCAGGCAAAGTTTTACCGCTTTTGATGGCACCGTCTTCAAAGCTTTTGACCACTTGATCGGCTTCTTTAAAGCGGCCTTTTGAAGCAAGCCAGCGTGGTGACTCAGGCAAGAAAAACCGTAAAGGAATGACCAGTAATGATGGAACGAGCCCCACAATAAACATGACTTTCCAGCCGTAAATGGGCATCAGGAAAAATGCTGCCATGCCTGCAAACATAAGACCAAGTGGGAATAAAACTTCATAGAGCAAGAAAAACTTACCGCGCTTTTCTGCACCAATAAACTCGTTAATATAGGCACTCGCAACAGGCACTTCGCCACCTGTGCCAACACCTTGTAAGAAACGGAAAATTAACAGCGACATTCCGCTCCACGCAAACAGACAGGAAATGTCCATTGCCACAAACAGTAAAATGGTAAAAGACAGCACTTTTAAACGACCGACTTTTTCGGCAAGAGAACCAAAGAAGATTGCACCGACCAGTTGCCCGACATAGCCTGCGGCAATAATCGCACCGACATAGGCAGGCGTCAGGTGCCATTCGGTAATGAGTTGGGGTAAAGCAAAGGCAATCGCAAGAACAGTATAAGCGTCAAAAAAGGTCGCTATACCAATGGTTATACGCATAAATTGCAATCGACCAGTGACAGGTAGCCGTTCGAGTCTTGCAATAATTTCCGCATTTTTTTGATGATGACTAATTTGTTCTACATCCGCTAGATTTGTCATCTTCTATCTCCTTATTACTACATTCCTCGTAGTTTTTTTGTTCTATTTCGCACTACCTGTTCACCACAGTTTGCATGCTTTTTATTATTGTTTTTAAGAGACATGCCCGATGTTTGGCCTCAGGCAGCGTACAGGAAAAAAAGGCTAGCGTACATGCTAGCCCGAATGGAATTTAAGCAACGGCTTGGGTTAAATCGACCTTGCCAATTCCGGCTTGACGCATCGCATCATGAATTTCTTGCTCAGCACCATCTGCAAGTGGAAGCAGTGGCGAACGCACAGTGGCATGGTCCAAAATTCCGCGAGCAACCAGTGCATGTTTAAGCGCGACCGTACCTTCCATGTGTGAACCACGGTGATAAACATTACGAGTCACTGGTAATAATTGGTCGTGAATAGCACGTGCTTTGGCATAATCTTTGGCTTTACCTGCTTTAATCATTTCAATTAACAGTTCAGGGGCAATGTTGCCATAGCCAACCAAAGCGCCGTCTACATCAAACATGGTGTGAAGCAAATATTCATCGTGGCAAGTCAACACCTGTAAGTCTGGACGTTCACGGCGAATAATCGGAATTTCAACGTCCCAGCGGCGCATATTACGCACACCATTTTTCATGGCAAATACGCCTGGCTGTGCAGAAATATCGAGTAGAGTCTCTAGGTCGTAAGTGGCCTTCGTTGCGTCTGGATATTGGAATAAAATAGATGGCAAACCACTTTCTTCATAAATCGCTTTATAGCGGTCTTGTGGTGCGCCTTTTTGATAGCCAAAACGCAACCAGCCGTGTGAAGGGTAAATCAAACCTGCCGAAGCACCTGCGCTGACTGCACGTTTTGCTTCTTCTGCTGCAACCGAAGTACCTTCGAGTGTAATCCCCGCGATTACCGGAATTTTGTCATCTACCGATTTAACAAAGCTTTCGATGACCTGCATTTGTTCTTTTTGCGACAAGAATGTTCCTTCACCTGCATGCCCAAGAACAACCAAGCCTTTCACACCATCAATACTGCCTAACCATGAACCTAAACGTTGAATTGCATTATGGTCTACTTGTCCGTCACGGGTAAAAGGAGTCACAGGTGCTGGGGTTAATCCACGTAAATCTAAACTCATAATCGTACTTCCTATACAGTGTAATTAAATATTCTCTGGTTCTTAATCTGACTTAAATCGTGTTGTAGAGAACATGATTGGAGTATAGAAATAGGTGAGCTATGTAGGAATTACCAATTCTTGAATTTCAGTTATACTGAAAATGTATGGCTCAAAATGCTGCCTATTTACGATTTAGGAAGAATCGATGAATTATGAATTATGGAAAATATTTTTAGACGCGGTGGAACTCGGTAGCTTAAGCAAAGTCGCCATGCTGCATAACACCAATCAACCGCAAATCAGTCGGCAAATGAACGAGCTTGAAGCGCAATGTGGCGGTCGTTTGTTTAACCGAACTGGCCGCGGCGTAGAACTCACCGACTTAGGTCAGCATTTACTTCCTAAAATTCGTTCATGGCTGAACGTGACCGATCAACTGAATAATGAAATTTTGCATTCGACCGATACCCCGATCGGGACGGTTCGTATTGCCAGTTTGCCGTCTACTGCACATCCGTTGTTATCGACTCTCTATAAAGTTCTTCAAGAGAAATATCCCCTAATTAAGCTGTCGGTGCGTGAAGGGCAAGGGGTGCATTTAGAAAAATGGCTCGAAGATGGCAGCGTCGATTTAGCCATACTCTATCGGTTTAACCCAACGCCTAAACAGGGTGATGTTTACCTTACCCAAGCCGATACCTATTTGGTCGGCTGCGAAGGAGATGCGCTCACTCAGGCCAATGAAGTCGACTTTAAAGAGGTAAGTCAGTTACCACTGGTCACGTTTTGCAGGCCAAGTAACTGGCGTAATTTTTTAGACCACATGTCTTATGAAAATGGGGTAGACCTGAATATTGTGTTTGAAGCCGACTCGATTAGTTTACAAACGCATTTGGTTTCCGAATCTCGCATGTACACCATGCTGGGGCCGCAAGCTTTAAAAAAGGCTAGTCAATACACCTCAATTCAAGCCGCAAAAATTATTAACCCAGCACTCAAGCGCTATATTTCTTTGTCTATTTCTAAACATGGCTATTTAACGCCTGCGTGTAAGGCGGTGATGGAAGAAATTAGGAATTTGGCCGATTTGCTTTAAGAGAAGTGCAGCAAATCGAACGGGCAATTAATTCAATTTATTAAACAGTGATTTAAGTTTTACTTGAATTATTGCTTGACTTATTTAAATGATAATTATTATCATTTGTAGGTTCCTTGTTTTGAGTCCAATTGCTGTGAACAAAACTTCTTTGCTTGTAGATCAGTTATATAGAAGTCACCAAGGCTGGCTTCACCAATGGTTGAGACAAAAATTAGGTAATACTGATCAGGCCGCAGATCTGGTTCAAGACACATTTATTAAACTGCTACAAACGCGAGACGAGCTATTCGGCATTAAGGAACCGCGTGCTTATTTAACCTCGATTGCTAAAAACCTGCTCATTGACCAAGTGCGCCGTAAACGCATTGAACAAGCCTATTTAGATGGCTTGAGTCAAATGGAATATATGCTTGACGCGGTGGCTTCACCCGAAGACCAAATGCAAATTATTCAAGCGATTAACCAGCTTTGTAAAGCACTCGAAGGGGTTTCTGAAAAAGCGCAGCAAGCTTTTATTTTGCATTATCTCGAAGGCTATACCCATAAAGAAATTGCCGAGCGATTAAATGTATCGACCAAAATGATTCAAAAATATTTGGCGAGCTGTTTAATTCAGTGCTACCAAAACCGACAAGACATGGACACTTGCATTTAAATGGCCATGGATAAAAGCAAACATCACCAATTGGTTGAAGAAGCCGCGCATTGGATTGTTCAACTGAGTTCGGATGATGAAAGCTCACGGAAAACCGCCAAACAAAAATTTGAAGAGTGGAAAAAAATCAGTGAGCAACACCGCCAAGTGGCTGCCGACATTGAGCAATGTATTGGTTCAATTCAAAAACTTTCGCAAACCAGCGGACATAAAAAAGTCACTAAAGTTGCCCTTAAAGCTGGCCTAAACTCAGGCAAAGCTTATAAACATTTACGTGCAGGAACAGCTTTTGCTGTCGTGTTTGTTGCCATGAGTGGGGCGTTATTTTATTTAACTGACACCACTGTGGCCTATGTTACTGCCGATATTCAAGGGCAATCAGGGCAGTGGACCACGCAAACCTTACCAGATGGTTCACGTTTAATTTTACGTGGTAAAAGTGCAGTCAATCTTGATTTTAAAACCAACCAGCGAGTGGTTGAGCTGGTGCAGGGTCAAATTTACGTCGATGTTGCCAAAGATGAGACTAGACCATTTTTGGTCAAAACTAGTCATGGGCAAATTCAGGCACTCGGCACAGCTTTTAGCGTCAGTTATGACCCTTCAGCAACCGAACTCAACATGTTGCACTCAAAGGTAAAAGTAGAAGCGACGCAGGTTAAAACGACTCAATTGCATGCGACTCGTCAGGCCATTGTTGAAGCAGGGCAAGCCATTAAAATGGACAAAAATGGCGTCCAAAAACTGCCTGCACTGAATGTGTATAACGAACAACAAAAATGGCAAAAGCATCAGCTTATGGTAGAAAACCTGCCGCTGAATCAAGTGCTGCAAGAGCTAGACCGCAACTACAAAGGCAAAATTATTTTTAATGATGCGGCATTGCAACATGTACGGGTCAATGCTGTGTTGTCTTTAGACCAAACTACAGAATCGCTTAAGCTTTTGGCTACGGTTTTTCCAGACCTGAAAATTAAGCAAATCACGCCGTTTGTAGTCATGGTTTCTTTAAAATAATAAAAAATTAAATTTATTTTCAATTTTAGGTTCCACTTTTTTGAAAGTCGTTCGTCATAGTAAGTAGAAGCAATAAATATGGATCATTTTAATTAGTTGTATTGAATGATTCTTATTACGATTTACTGGGGCGGGCAAATGAAAAAAGCGGGAACGGGGCAAAAGCGGAATCGGTCGATTTTTCGATTCTCAACACTGGCGTTTGCCATACATGCTGTGTCGATGGGTGGGCTTGTTGTGCTGCCTATGCAGCAGGCCTATGCACAAACAGTCGGAGTTAAAAGCTATAACATTCCTGCTGGCCGTCTTGCTAACGTACTCAACCAGTTTGCCGAACAATCGGGTACTTCAATTGCAATGGATGCCCAGCAACTCCAAGGGTTACACAGCCTAGGCTTAAAAGGCAGCTTTGCCGTCGAGCAAGGTTTTGAGCAGCTTTTAAAAGCAACTGAATTTAATGCCTTAAAAGTTGGGCAGGGCTACACACTCAGCAAAAAATCTATGCCGCGCGTCACTTCATCTAAGGTTCAGGCCGCTAGCCTGCCACTAAGTGGTGCCGTAATTGAAGAAGATGCATCGGTACGACTTACCCCAATAGTGGTGTACGGCAAAGAAGGCCGTGACACGGAAGGCTATAACAAAGTTTATGACGCAAACCGTTCTTCGGTCTATGCGGGCAAAGACTATGTCGAGCGCTTTAAGGGAACCAACCCAGCCGATGTTTTACAAGGCATGGTGGGAGTCTATAGCGGCGATGCCCGTAACAGTGGCGCACTCGACCCAAGTGTACGTGGTGTGCAGGGCGTTGGCCGTGTGCCTTTAACCATTGATGGCACTGAACAGTCAATTGCCGTATGGCGTGGTTACAACGGGGTAAACAACCGCAACTATATCGATCCGAATTTAATTGCGGGCATTGAAGTCATTAAAGGCCCATCTTTAGAGCGCAATACCACAACTTCTGTTGGCGGTGGTGTGGTGGTCAAAACGCTAGAGGCCGATGACATTGTTCGTCCGGGTAAGTCTTTTGGTGCAGAGTTAAAAGTAGAAGGCTCAACCAACTCAATTGATCCGTCTTTGCCAGACATGAGCAAAGTGGGCCAAAACTACGATAACACCACGCCTTGGATCGACATGAATGGGTCAAAGTATGACCCCGATATTTATAAAAAGAACCGTACCAGAAGTGATAACTCTCATTTTTCGGGCGATGACTTAGCGGGGCGACTGGCAATTGCCACCAAGCAAGATAAATTTGATTTACTGGCAGTCTATGCAGTACGTGAGCGCGGCAATTATTTTTCGGGGACACATGGCGCGGGCTACTATAAACGAGCGACACCGGACAGTAGTCTTGATTTTATTCCTTACTTTGCCTATGCCTATCAACCGGGCGATGAAGTTCCTAACACTTCAAGTCATATGGAGTCGTGGTTGTTAAAAGGGACCTATCGCCCAACCGATAACCAGACTCTTAAACTGACCTACCGAGATACCAAAAATATTTTTGGTGAAATTATGCCATCTCGAATTGTTTGGGGCATTACGCCTGACTTGGGTGTTCCGCAGTGGCCTTTAAGCAATATTCACTCTAAAGCTTATAGCTTCGAATATAAGTTTAAGCCTGAGAATAATCGCTGGATTGATTTCTACGCTAACATTTGGCAAACCGACACCGAAAGCCAGACCTACACACGTGGTGGATGGCCAACCACAATCGATTTTCGAGATAACACCATTATTAACACGGCGATAAGCCATTCTGACAATACGCGTAAAGGCATTACGGTCAGCAATAAAACCCGTTTGTTAGACCAGCTTGATTTGACGCTCGGTGGAAGTTTCTTAAAAGAAAAGCTGACGTCTGACGATATATATGGCGAATTTGGCCCTAGTTATTCGCTTTATCAGGCGCTGCCACGAGCAGGGCGCCGTGAGGAAAAAACGTTCGACTTTAATTTTAATTATCGACCGCTGTCTTGGTTAAGTTTTGATGCGGGCATGCGTTATCGCTCGTATTGGGCAGTTGATGACTTTTTAAATAAGTCTTTGCAGAGCGAGATTGACCCGAGTTTAAATCCGCTGTTTACCAAAAAAAGTAGGCTTAAAGAATATACCTTTGAATATCAGACCATGCCTGAGAGTTACACCTCGACTCAGCAGCGTTTAATCAATGTTTTAAAACAGCGCTATGCCACAAAAAATCCTGAGTGGGATGGGCAGCTCGACACTGTGCCAGCATCAGAGAGCACGTTGTATAACATGATCTGGTCACAGAAAAATACGCTGAGCTGGAAAGCAGATGCGAATGGGCAATTGTCGCTTGCCGATAATCCTTTAAACCAGCTCAATGCCTCTGGCCAAAAGTACGTCGTAACTGGCGGGAACTTTATGTCGGTGGTAGACCAAGTTCCAGTTGAGTCTGCCGACAAAGTTAAAGATAACGGCTGGGCACCGCAGTTAGGTGCCTCAATTCACCTCACGCCAAACAGCAGAATTTATGCACGCTATGCAGAGGAATATCGCTTACCAAGTTTGTTTGAAAGCACTGTCGGTTTTTCTGCCATGTTGCCATATCAAACAATCAAACCTGAACACGCTTTTAACTACGAAGTGGGCTATGTCTATGACATGCGTGATTGGTTTAGCACAGCGCGCAATGCCGACATTAAGCTCGCCTATTACTACAACAAAACCAAAAATGTGATTGAGCGTGATCAAAACCTTATTTTTACCAATATGGATGAGCAAAAGCTATCAGGTCTAGAGTTACAAAGCCGTTTTGATAATGGTGGTTTCTTCACAGACTTGAGCGTGGCCTATAACTTAAAAAATGAAGTGTGTGATACCAATAGCGCCATTAACAAAATGATTTTAGGCGGCACGGTTCAAACCGAGCAGGGCCTTGAGTTCCGTGAGCCGTATCAGCGTTGTGTCGATGACGGTTTCCCAAATGGCTACTTGGTGACCATGGCTACACCTGAACTGAGTTTTCACGGGTTGCTTGGCGCACGCTTTTTTGATGAAAAGTTAGAGCTCGGTGCACGTGCAACATTCTATAAAGCTTATGAAAGCCCGCTACGCAAAAACAATGATGCTAGCGTCAATAAAGGCTATTACCTCAATGTGCCTTTGGCGTGGGATGACACGTGGATTTTTGATGCCTATGCGCGTTATCAGGTTGATAACTACAACACAGTTGAGTTTGTCGGCAGTAATCTTTCTAACCAGTTTTATATCGATCCTTTAACTCGTAGTGCCATGGCCGCACCCGGCCGAACGATGAAAATTAGTTGGACCACTAAATTTTAAACAGAATTTGATTCCCTCTACACATACATAAAAAGGGAGTCAGGTAACGGTAAATAATAATATTGAATGATTATTATTTACAAAAAAAACGAGTAGGTTTGCAGCTGGGCCTACTCAATAAACTAAAAATAGCGAAATCGTTATTTTAAATTAAACAATAACTTAGTTTTAAAAAAGATGGAGTAACAACAAATGAAAATCTCTCAATTGTTCTTGGGTCTTGTTGCTTGTTCAACTGCATTTGCTTATGCAGGAATTGATGGTATTTCGAGTAATGAAAGTAACATCAAAATCGGTGCCGCTGCCAATGCAAGCCATCCGGGTGGTGTAGCAGCGGTGTCGGTTCAAGCTGCGGGTGCGCCATATAACGCTTTTACAGGTTTTAGTTCGTTAAAAGGTTTGGCTCAGGCTTTTGCTGCTCAGGGAACGAGTAACACCAATGTAACGGTTGGCAGCAAAACCTTTAATATTTCACATATTCCAGTGTCTGCAATGCCACCTTCACACAGTGCATTAGGTAATTTCAACTTTGGTCAGGTGGGCACACAGGAAGTCTATTTTGGTGAATGGTGGAAAGCGGGCGACACGCCGGCAAGCGCGAGCCATACCGTTTACTACGCGGGTGATAACACCAATACCACTGTTCCAACCGCGGGTACTGCAACTTATACCGTTGCAGGGATTAATGGTTCTGGAAGCAATCTGTTAAGTGGTACGTTCACGGCAAATTATGGCGCGGGTACACTTGAAGGAACGCTTACCGGAACAGGTACGGCTGTTTCATCATTAAGCCTAGATGGTGTGGCATTTAACCCGGGTACTGCTGCGTTTGCAGGTTTGGCAACGGCTAACGGTACGGCTGGTGTCGACAACTCTGGTGTGGTGCAAGGTCAATTCTTTGGTGCAAATGCTTCGGCTTTAGCGGGTATTGCCCAGTTTGATAACGTGTCTTACAACACTGCATTTGGCGGTGCTAAAAATTAATGAATGCAAAAGGAATCTACATACGTAGGTTCCTTTTGTTTTTTTGGCTTTTGCTTGGTTGCTTCAGGTTTATTGTTTTATGAAACGAACGCTTTTGTGCTGTCTGACATTGTTGAGTTGTCCATTTTTATATGCCGACGAAGACACACAGCTTCGTCTCAATCAAAGCTTGGACCAAACACTTTTACAAGAACAGCGCCAGTTTCACGAGCAGGGAACCATTCGTAGTACCGAGCAATTACCAAAACTTCAAATTAATGGACAAGAATATAGTGTTGAGCAAAACCCGAATGATCTTGCCAAGGCGTTATATCTGGCAGTCATGCAAAAACAGTGGCTCAAAGCCACGGTTTATTTAGAACATTATAAGAAATATGTTGGCTACGATCGGGCTTTAACCGACTTTGCCGAAGGGGCAGTTGCACGTTCTCAGGGTCAACTGAAATTGGCTGAACAAAAATTTCAAAGCAGCCTAAAACAACAACCTCATAATTTAATTTGTGAACTTGAGTTAGCGCGCGTGCTGTTTGAACAACAGAAGAATAAGGAAGCAGCACGCCTTTTTATTTCCATTCAAGACCAACTGAAACAAAGTGATCCTGCGGTAATTCCTTCTGGGGTTTTAACAACAGTGAATACCTTTGTTCAGGCATTAAAAAAACGAGACTCTTGGCAAGGCTCGGTTTCAGCGGGTTATACCTATGTCAGTAATTTAAATAGTGCCTCTAAACAGACTAAAACTTGGATGTCTTATCAGACAGATAATAAAGGTAATATTATTGGGGGGCAAAAAATTACTAGTGAAAAGCAAAAAGCTGAGTCAGCAACGGGTTTAGATTACGAAGCCAGTCTGATTAAACGCTATGCGATTGAAGGCCATCATGGCGTGGCTTTACGTGCGCTGGCGTTTGGACAGTCCTATAACGACCACGCGGCATTTAATGAATCTACCATTAACATTAATGCAGGCTACAGCTACTTTGACTTAAAAAATCAAATTGGGGTGAGTCCGCTTTTTGAACATAAACGTTATGGCAATGATGGTCTTTACAATGCCTGGGGCGCGCGTGCCGAATGGATGCATTTTATCTCGGCAGATAAAGCCTTCAAGCTTGAAGCTGAGAGTAAAGATTTTAATTATCAGAAATATAAAAGCTTTGATGGTATAGAAAATTCAGCTTTTGCCACCTTCTGGAAAATTTTTCCAGACCAGTGGACTGTTTTTGGTGGTCTAGATGTAGTCGATCATTCTGCAAAAGAAAAATATGTAGCTGCCTATGAACAGCAAGGTGCGCGGTTAGGTGTAACCAAAAATTGGAGTACTGGTTTTAACACTACGTTATTGAGTTCTTTCCGTTGGCGTCAGTTTGATAAATATGCTGTAGGTTATTTGGCTCGTCGTCATGATTTTGAACAAAACTATACCTTTGTTGTGCAAATGCCGCGCTTTGAGTTTTATGGCATGACGCCTAATTTAACCTATCGCTATAACCAAAATAAAAGCAATGTCGATTGGCTGTATTCCTACGATAAACACAACATTAGTCTCAAGCTTGAGCATCGTTTTTAGGGAATAAGTCATGAAATCAAAATCTTTATTCCCTACGCATAAGCCGATAGTTATGTTGCCTTTACCACAAGGACCGAAGCATTTTTATAAGTGCTTAACCGTAGTCATGGTGATTGGTCTGCATGTGTTTGTTGTCTGGATGCTGAGTCATTTAATTGAACCTTATACTTTTCAAGCATCGCCAAAAGTAGATGCATTAAAAGTAAGTTTTCTGTCATTGGCGCCCGCTAAAAAGCTATCGGCTGAAAAGACTGAAAGCCAACCTAAAAAAAGTGTAACGCCTCAATCTACATTAAACAGTTCAGTATCTCATGCGCCCGATCAGCTAAAAAACTCGCTTACAAATGTTCAAACATTAGCGTCAAAAACTGCTTCTAAAGAAGTTGTGCAAAATAATTTAAATAACAAACAGCAAGCACAATCAAAAACGACTTTAAATAATTCAACTTCACTCCAACCAGCGCAGCGTACAGAAAGGCTGGTGACTCATACCGATAAAAAACTAAGTTCGACAGACTTTGAACAAACGCAAACTGAGCAGTTGACACAAAACGCCAATAGTGAAACTAAAAGTGGTGGGGTCAAAACACCCGCAATGCAGCAAGAATATTCCAAAGCCCCTAGCACTCAAGTTGAACACGATGACGTTGTTCAGGTGAGTAGCGTGGATGTGCTGAGTTTTGGCGGGCTTGACTATGATGACCGCGAGTTAAAACAACAAAATCGTTTGGTTGAGCTTCGTATTCGCATTAATGAAAAAGGGCAGCCAATCAACATTCAATTACGTCAAAGTTCGGGCATTCAAAGCCTTGATGAACGGGTCATACAAGCTGTACGTAAATCTAGATTTAAACCCCACAAAATTAACGGTCGAGCCGTGACCATTGTTGTGGATTTTCCAGTCCAACTCAAACTCAATCGGAGCCGCTAACCGATGAGTAATATCCATTTTGCAGGAGAAAGATGATGAATTCATCTACAGAACAAATCATTAGCAACAGTTTGTCTTTACGTTTGAAACAAGAAACTGCTGCTGAACACGAACGTATGCATCAATTAATGTCAGAGGCAAAGGTGTTTTCAAGTAAAGAAAAATACGCGCAATTTACTTTGTCTCAATATTACTTTCAGCGTGAAATTGAACATCTTTTTGAGAAAGAGGGTGTAGCTGGACTGATTCCGGACTTAGACATTCGTGGCCGCTCAAAACAAGCACTTGCCGATTTAAATGATTTAGGTATTCAACCCAACGGGCAGCAATTACAGAGTGACAACGTACAACTACCCGAAGCTTTAGGCTGGATTTATGTGTCCGAAGGTTCAACCTTAGGAGCTGCATTTTTATTTAAAGAAGCTCAAAAGCATTTGGGTTTTTCTGAAACGTTTGCTGCACGTAATTTAGCGGCCTATCCCGAAGGGCGCGCTAAAGTCTGGAAACGTTTTGTACAAGCACTGGATGAAGCAGGCTTTGACCAAACCCAGCAAGACCGAGTCGTTCAAGGAGCTTTAGATGCCTTTGGATATTTTGGTCAAGCGCTTGATCAGCTTGATGAATTGAAATAGTAAAAGTGGATAAAGGGAATACCCGATATGGACAAACTTAATCAACTCAATGTTATGGTAAAACATGAGCAGTCGTTAGCACCCGCTCAACCAGTCAGTAAACTTGCCCGTTCTATGTGGGTGCGTTGGGTGTTTATTGGTTTGGCTTGGTTGTGTATTGCGCTTGGCATATTGGGTATTTTTATTCCGGGTTTACCCACTGTCGACTTTATGATTTTGGCGGTTTTCTTTGCGGCTCGAGGTTCTGAAAAACTTCATCAATGGTTTCGAAATCATCGCTATATCGGCCCACTCATTCGTGAGTGGCAAGAACATCGTCGTATTCCCAAAAAGGCGAAATACATCTCGACCTTAAGTATGAGTCTGGCTGCGGGGCTTATGATTTGGACCATTCAGCATCCGTGGTTTGTCTATCCGGCAATTTTATGTATGGCTGGGGTATTGGCGTGGATGTGGCTTAAAAAATAAAATTATGACTGGCATTTTTGCATGGTACGCATCATGGATTTTACAAAATCACGCGGTATTTCTGGGCTTTGTAAACTTAAACTTCCAAGTTTATGCATGAGCTTAGGGGAGTATTGGCGTTCTAAACGATGATAAATACATGTACAGCTTGCACGGCTATGACCAGCCGCAATACATTTCAGATAGAAATCACGATGAGGACTGTTTTTTTGACCCGCGAAGGCAACAGATACAAATAATAATCCCCCTAAAAAAACTGAAAAATTATAAAGTGACATATATCTACTCGTGATTGTTGTTATTGATTATCCATATTTTGGCATAACTTTTTCAGGTCCAAAACCAGTTGATGTCAACTAGCGGCTTCATCATAGTTAGAACAGTTTTAGAGGTCAAATTGATTTAAGGATGAGAACAGTTTAGTGTTTTAAAAATAGTCAATTTTGATTGTTGCCATTTTAAAGACAGTGTTACGACATTACGCACCCTATTTTTTTACATGATTTTTTGCTTTCATAAACGCTTTAGTATTATTCATTTTTAAATCATTTATATACAACTTAATTGCTTTAAGATTTTAATTTAACAGGATATTTTATATGACAGATACCCCAATTAAAAAAGACACAGAAAGTACATGGGCAATATGTCGAGATCCTGTTTTACTCACCATGGTGGGTGGGGCAATTGATACTATTGGTTTTATTGCATTGTTTGGTTTTTTTACCGCGCATGTGACGGGAAACTTAGTGTTAGCAGGGGCAGCATGGGTTAAAGGTGGCTCTGGTTTATGGATCAAGCTCGCAGCAATTCCATTATTTATTTTGACTGTTGTCATTACCAAACTGTTGATTGACCGCAGTCAGGTCAAGCACAAAACGCTGTCTTATTTATTTTTATTTGAAGCTATTTTTCTATGTGCCTTTATGATGGCAGGGCTTTACTTTGAGCCATTTAAAGATCCAGATGCATTAACAGTTGCAGTAACAGGTGGGCTAGGCTTAATTGCTTTGGCTATTCGTAATACTTCAAGCAAAACCCTTATTAAAAATATTAGCCCAAGCACCATGATGACAGGTAACACTACCCAGCTTGGGATTGATATTGCCAACTTACTTAAAAACAATAATGCAGCCAATCGGGCAAGTTTTCTAAAAAGTGCCAGTATTGTAATTGGTTTTGTGATTGGTGCTTTTTTAGGGGCGATCCTTTATGTCTATTTTGATTTCTGGAGTGTAGCGCCGTTTATCTTACCAATTTTGTATTTCTCTTATTTAGCTTCACAGCAAAAGTTCAACCAAGCTTGATTTAAAAAAATAACAAATTAGCCTGAATTAAAATGAGTTCAGGCTTTTTTCTTAATAAAGGAAAACGGAAGCGGACTCGAAATTGTTCGTTCACTGCTTTACAGGCATAATGACCAGATGGGGAATACATTCGATTAAGGAATGCACAATGACAAAGTCTTATCATTATTCAATCATAACAATAATGGCTTTGCTCAGTGGCTGTCAGGTTATTCATTTAAAAGAAAGTAATTTAAGTAACGCTTTAAAAAGTAAGAATGAAAGTATTCTGACCGACGGCACCTTAAGTCATCAAACTCAAAACTTGCTGTATTTGGTCAAAGAAGATGAAAAAACTTGCCTACAAAATTTTGATGATTGTTTAAATAAGGTTCAGAGCCTGTCCGAAAATAGCAGCCGAGAAGAACGCTATGCTGCGCTGAGTGAAATTTACTTGGCAAAAGCTTTAGATGTCGGGCGTAGCAGCCAGTGTAACGTCATTAATAAAAGTAACATTTGCGTTGAGCAAGAGTTAGCGCTGTTCGATAAAAGCTTGCGCTATAGTTATGTCTATTTATTTGACTCTGAAGAGTCGCCTTTCGATCGGGTGTTTGATCATCGCCAAAATCAGGTACGTATTTTTTATAACGTCGCCTTGTCAAAGCTCATGACCACGTATTTTAATCATTTAAATACACATCGCTTTCCACCATTGCTGAAAGCAGATGGGCATGAGTATCACGTCAATTTTGACCACGCGTTAGATGTACAAAAAATTGAAGTCGATACTTTTCGCTCCAGCTATAACATGAACTTTTCCGGTTTTAATACCGTTAACCGTAAGGATGGTTTGGGGGCAGAATTTATTGTTGGGCGTAAAGAAAATGATGTGAACCACGGCTTCATTTTAGACCCCGATAATTTTTATGCTCACCAAGCCAACCCTAATATTCATTTACCACGCTTCTTTCCAGCCACTGCCATTGCATACCCAAAACAAAAAGCCACAGCCGATCAGGTCATTGCTGGGGCAGAGTTAGAAATTTCAATATTCGATCCATATCGACAAGAGCGTGTAAAAATCGAAGGTGTGGACTATCCACTTACTGCAAATTATTCGGCACCTTATGGACTGTGGCTATCGAAATATAATTTAGGCGCAGCAGGTTATTGGTCTTTAATTAATAAAGAAGCCAATTTAATCATGCCGCATTTATATATGCTGGAGCCCTTTAACCCGAATAAGAAAATTATTGTGTTTATTCATGGTTTAGCAAGTAGCCCAGAGGCGTGGGTGAGCCTAACCAATGACATTATGGGCGATGCCGAATTAAGGAAAAACTATCAGGTTTGGCAGGTGTTTTATTCAACTAACATGCCGATTTTTGAAAGTCGTTTTCAGATTTATTCTTTACTGAATCAGGCTTTTCAAAACGTTGCTAAAGACAGTTATGCCGCACACGATGCCGTATTGGTTGGGCATAGTATGGGCGGAGTGATTAGCCGCTTGCTAGTAAGCGATGCAGATGTTTCAGAGCAAGCCATGCAAAAAATGAATGAAGCACAGTTAAAGCGTTTAAAAGAAAATCCGGTTATTCGAGAGCGTTTTCAGTTCAAAGATTTGCCCTATTTTAAGCGGGTTGTTTTTGTTTCGGCGCCGCATCATGGTACTGACTATGCTGACCGATGGTTTACCCAAATTGCTCGCCGTATTATTCGCTTACCTGCCGACTTTTTTATTGCCGTTGAAATGAGAGATGAGAAAAATACCAAACTCAGAAAAGGCTTAATTGAAAATGGGGCGAGTAATTTAAGTCGTTCTTCTAGCTTTATGCAGTTGACTCAAGCTATTCAGCCATCGCCACAAGTGGTCTATCACTCGATTATGGGCAATATTAATGGGACAACTGATAAGTTAAAAAGCAGTGATGGAATTGTGCCTTATCAAAGTTCGCATTTGGGTGGGGAGCAGTCGGAATTGATCATTAAAGGTGGCCATTCGATTCAAACTAGCCCTGAGGCAATTTTAGAATTACGCCGTATTTTACGATTGCAATTAAAGCAGTCGCAGTCTTCAAAGTAGAGAGTTTTATTCTTAGAAAACCACTGCTGAACTGGGTCAACAGTGGTTGAAATAATTAATTTAGCTGATTTTGTTTGAGCGATTTTTTATGCTCAAAGTAGCTGATTGAAAAAATAATCAAGCCGACCAAATACAACACACCAGACAAGAGTAGTAAGTCTAGTCCTGCGGCATAGAGCAACCAAAGCGCATAGATTGAAGCGACGCTTGCAATCGCAATATGAGGCGTGCGTTTATGGCGAATGGATTCTTTAAGGTAAAAAGCCGACACCAGAAAATAGGGTAGCAAAATCATGACCGATGAAATCAATAAAAGCTGAGTGTAGTTTTTATTGAAAAAATACACGGCAATGAGTGAGCCTTGTACCACAAGCGTCGTCAGCCAAAGTGATGAGATTGGTACATTATTTTGATTATTCTTTAAAAATAATTTCGGGAAAGCACCATTTTTTGCAGCCAGAAATGGAATTTCAGTGGCAAATAAAGTCCAACTTAAATAAGACGATGCAACTGAAATAATGAGTCCAATGGTAATAATGATAGTGCCCGGTAAGCCGATCAGTTGCTGTAAAATGGTCGCCATAGATGGGTTATGCATGCCTGCAAGGGCTTCACGACTCGCCACACCATAAGCCAATACGGTCACCATCACGTAAAAACTTAATGCCAGCAAAACACCTAAAATAGTTGCTTTACCAATATCATGACGTTTTTTTGCACGCGATGATAAAACTACAGCACCTTCAATACCGGTAAATACCCAAAGGGTAATCAACATCAGGTCTTTCACTTGCTGCCAAAGTGGAACTTGCAAAGAAAAGTCATGTAAGTTGAGTTTGAATAGATCAAACTTAAAGGCAATGAAGGTAAAGAAGATGAAAACCACCATTGGAATGATTTTGGCAATGGTTGCCAGTAAATTCACAATCGCAGCTTCTTTAATGCCTCGACTCACTAACCAGTGTACCAGCCATACAAAAATGCTTGAGCCAATCAGTGAATAGAGCGTATTACCTTCACCAAAAATAATATGGTCTTTGCTGTCGGTAAACATGCCGACGCCTGAAAAGGCAATCACCACATAACCAACAATACCAATGGTAGTACACAACCAATAGCCCCACGCTGAGCAAAACCCGATCAGGTCCCCAAAGCCTTCTCGGGCATAGTTATAAATACCGCCGTCAAGATCTGGTCGTTGACGCGTTAAATGCAACAATGAGAGGGCCAAGAAAATAATACCGACCCCAGTAATGAGCCATGCGACTAGAAGGGCAGAGCCGTTGGCGACTTGAGCCATGTTTTGGGGAAGGCTAAAAACGCCTGACCCCACCATAGAACTAAAGACCAGCGCTGTAAGAGACAATAATCCGATTTTGGCAGCAGACATGGTATTTATTCTTTAAAAAATTTTGAAAGTTCAGCAATGTGTTCTGGTCCAATACCGCAGCAACCGCCCACTAAACTTGCACCTGCTTGTTGCCATTGCTTGGCAAAACCTAGATAAGCTGGAGCATCTAAGTCTTTACGAATTTCATCCAGACCATCGTTGGCAGTAGCGCTTTCATCTTGTGGTGGGAAAGCATTGGCATAAGCACCAATCTGCACAGACTCTGGAATAAGTCCTTTAATTTCATTAATTGCTTGCAAGATCACTTCAGGTTGGCAGCAGTTAAACAACACTGCTTTGGCATTTGATTGTTTGATGAACTCAGCCACTTGCTGCATATTTTCACCAGAACGAAGGAGTGCTTGTTCTTGTTTAATCTCATCTTGCAGCGTAAATGACACCCAATAGTCCTTACCATCTTGTGGTAATAGCGCATGAACTGTTTCGACTTCTTTTAAGCAAGATTGGGTTTCAGCGAGCCAGAAATCTACTTCTGGTGCCAATGTGTTAATGATCGGCTCAGCAAGGCTTTTAGCTTGTTCAGGTTGGAACAGGTCAGCACGATAAGAACCAAATAATGGGGGTAAGCAGCCTGCGATTTTGACATTTTTGCCGCTTTCTTTTACTGCATTTTTTGCCTGTTCAATTGCAACTTTAATTAAACGCACACCGTCGGTTTCAAAGCGTTCTTGTCCAATATGAAATGGCACAACAGCATAGTTATTAGTCGTAATGACTTCTGAACCAGCATTGATAAAATCAAGATGTACTTCTTTTACTGTTTCTGGTGCTTCAATGAGTGCAAGCGCAGACCACTCTGGTTGACGAAACGGAGCGCCACGACGGGCCAATTCACGGCCTAAACCGCCATCTAAAATCTTCATAAATTACAACATAAAGGGAGAAAAATAATTGAGTTAATCTAGCGTGTAGATGGATTGTGTTCAATCGCGAATATGCTCGATATATTTCTAAATAAATTAGATTGTTATGAATATTTTTTCTTAAGAGGATTTCTGTAGACGATGTTCAGTTTTACTGATGAACTTCACGTGAAAAAGATGAGATATTTATTTGAACACATTGAATAAAAAATGATCTTATAACGCGCCAAATTGCTGCCAACTTTCACCAGTATGCTGCGTTTTATAATACGCTTTAAGTTGTTCAAGTTGCATAAAATGTATGCCTGACCAAATCAATAAACTAATGAATAATAAAACCTTAGATAAGCTGCGAACTTTTTCTAGGCGAGCAAAAGCTAACAGTACAAAAAATAAGGCAGGTAAAAATATAAAGAATTGAGCAGGGGAGAAAAATAAATGAGCAGTACTGAAATATAACGCCGCTGCACTGATGAGCAGATTTAAAACAGAACATAGCTTTTGATATTTACCGAGCTTAAATGCATAAGCGGTGATGGCAAGTAGTACGGCTGAGCTGATGTAAATTGCTGTACCACCAATCATCCATATATAAAAACCGCTTAGCAAAAGATAAGCCAGCAGCAAAAAAAGCACGAGCTTAAAACCAAATGATAAGAGGTGAGAAGATGAGTTTAAATGGGTCATAGCGAATCTAAATATCTCAGCTGAGGGCTTAAAAAACAAAAGGACGAATCGAAATTCATCCTTTTGGAATTTATTTATACATCGTCAAACTTAGTTTGCTTTTGCAACTGGGGCAGCAGCAGTTTCATCGTTTGCAGCTTTGAACGGAGATGTATAGTTCAAGCCAAGTGTAGAACTTGTGTACTGACGAACTTTGTCGAGTAACACAGGATCTTTGCTTAAGTCTTGTTTATAAGACACTACAATTTCATGAAGCTTCTGGTTCCACTTACCTTCAGTTTGCTGAGGGAAAGCTTTTTCAAGCAAGTTAAGCATGATGTATGGAGAAGTCGAAGCACCCGGAGACGCACCTAACAATGCAGTTACAGCACCATCTTTAGACGCAAAGATTTCTGTACCGAATTGAAGTGTTGCAGGTTTGCCTGGTTCTTTTTTGATGATCTGAACACGTTGACCACCTTGGCTTAAACGCCAGTCTTCAGCTTTCGCATCTGGGTAGTATTTACGAAGTTCATTTAGACGATCTTCATCTGACATCATGACTTGGCTGACCAAGTATTTAACAAGATCAAGGTTTTCCAAGCCAACAGTCGTCATTGGTAAAACGTTGTTTTTGTTGGTAGATGCAAGTAAATCAAGCTGAGAACCATTTTTCAGGAACTTATTTGAATACGTTGCAAATGGTCCAAACAATACATATTTTTTACCGTCGATATAACGTGTATCAATATGTGGTACAGACATTGGAGGTGCACCAAGTTCAGCACGGCCATATACTTTCGCTGTGTGTTCAGCAGTAATTTTTGGATTGTCAGTAATTAAGAACTCACCACCAACAGGGAAGCCAGCATATTGTTTCGCCTCTGGTAAACCAGTAAGTTGCAATAATTTAACTGCTGCACCGCCTGCACCGATAAATACAAAACGTGTTTTAACGTGATCTACTTTACCAGTTTTCAAATTTTTGAAAGACACAGTCCAAGTTTTGTCATCATTTTGGCTGATGCCAGTCACTTCAGTCGATGTCTGTAATTTGAAATTCGGGTTTTGATTTAAATGACCCACTAATTGTTTAGTGATTGAACCATAGTTTACGTCAGAGCCAACATCCATACGGGTCGCGGCAACTTTTTGACTTGGATCACGGTCATTCATGACTAAAGGTGCCCATTGTTTAATAACAGCAGGGTCTTCAGTAAATTTCATACCTTTGAACAACGGGCTTTGAATCATGGCAGCATAACGTTTTTCTAAGAATTGAACGTTATCGCCCCAAACGAAAGCAATATGCGGAACTGGATTAATGAATGATTTCGGTTCAGCTAAAACGCCTTGTTTTACCTGATATGACCAGAACTGTTTAGCAACTTCAAATTGAGAAGCAACTTTTTCAGCTTTGGCAATTTCCATTTTACCGTTTTTCTCTTCGGTATAGTTCATTTCCATAAAGCCAGAGTGGCCTGTTCCGGCATTGTTAAAGCCGTTTGAACTTTCTTGAGCAACTTGATCAAGACGCTCAAACATACGAATTTGCCAGTTTGGTTCAAGCTCAGTGAAATAAGTACCAAGAGTGGCACTCATGATGCCGCCGCCAACAAGAACAGCATCAACTACTGGCTCATCTTTTGCAGTTTGAACTTGTTTTGACGTTGTAGGTCTAAACAAGAATGCAATACCTGCAATTAAAATAAGAATGATTAATACCAGAAGGTATTTCAAAAACTTTTTCATGTAAGGGGGACCTTAAAATAAGTTATTTGAGTCACTTAAGGTGTGAGGAAACCTAGACAGCGTATCCAGACAAAACGGATATAAATGCGAAAGTAAATTCTCAAAATTAGAGAACTTCGAAAAAAATAAAAATTACTTGGGATTATCGCAAACACTCTATATTTTAGACTAATTTTGCATTGACAAGACAATTTTTATAATAAATGGGGTTCATCAAAATCATAAATATGATTTATATTTAACCAAACTGAGCTTTAAAAAGATAATTTAAGCTCATTGTTTTTATTTAAACATTTGAAATTAAATTAATAATTTTAATTTGATTAAAGTTAAATCATTTGAAGAATATTTGCCTATAAAAATCGATTAATTTTTATTTCATACCATATTTATGTAAATAAGCTGCTCGTAAGTGCTTATTTTCTGTCATACATTGTTCTTATTAATATTGGTTCTATAAAGATTAAATTAAGGGCATATCTCTGCATAAGAAATATGCCCTTTCAGATTTTATGATGCTACATAGAACGGTGCAGTTGAACGTGGTAACGCTTCGCGTCCACGAATTTGGTCTGCAATTTTCTCGGCAATCATAATGGTAGTTGCGTTTAAGTTACCGGTAATAATGAGTGGCATGATAGAGGCATCAACTACACGTAAACCCTTCATACCGTGTACACGACCTTGACCATCTACAACAGCCATTTCATCTTCACCCATCTTGCAGCTACAAGATGGATGGTAAGCTGTTTCTGCATGGTTACGAACAAAGTCATCAAGCTCTGCATCAGTTTGCAAATGTTTACCCGGGCTAATTTCATCACCACGATATGGATCAAGCGCAGGTTGCTGCATGATTTCACGAGTAATACGAATTGCATCGCGGAACTCGCGCCAGTCTTGCTCAGTCGACATGTAGTTAAACAAGATACTTGGATGCTCAAATGGATCTTTCGATTTAAGTTTGATACGGCCGCGTGAAGGCGAACGCATTGAACCGACGTGAGCTTGGAAACCATGTTCTTTCACTGCATTACTACCGTTGTAGTTAATGGCAACTGGCAAGAAATGATACTGAATATTTGGCCATGTAAACTCATCCGAACTACGGATAAATCCGCCTGCTTCAAACTGGTTACTTGCACCAATACCTGTACCGTTAAATAACCACTCGGCACCAATCGCAGGTTGGTTATACCATTTCAAGGCAGGGTATAAAGAAACGGGTTGTTTACATTTATATTGTAAGTACATTTCTAGATGGTCTTGCAGGTTTTCACCTACGCCCGGCAAATCATGAACCACATCGATATCCATTGATTTTAAGAAGGTACTTTGACCCACACCTGAGCGCTGTAAAATTTGCGGTGACGCAATTGCACCTGCGCACAGTAATACTTCGCGTTTAACCAATGCACGTTGTAAGTTGTTTTGGTCAGCGCCAATAATATATTCAACACCAATTGCTTGTTTTTGATTAAACAAGATTTTGTTGGTCGTCGCATGAGTCAAAATAGTCAGGTTTGGACGACCTTTTGCCATATCTAAATAGCCACGTGCAGTGCTTGAACGCCGACCTTTAGGCGTAACCGTGCGGTCCATTGGACCAAAGCCTTCTTGTTGGTAACCATTTAAGTCATCAGTACGAGGGTAACCGGCTTGTACACCAGCTTCAACCATGGCATGGAACAACACATTGTTGCCATTTTTAGGAGTAGCAACGGACACAGGACCATTGCCGCCATGGTAGTCATTTTCACCAATGTCACGGGTTTCGGCTTTTTTGTAGTATGGCAAACAGTCGGCATAAGACCAGTTTTCAAGGCCTTTATGTGTTGCCCATTGTTCTAAATCCATTGCATTACCGCGGATATAGCACATGCCGTTAATTAAAGATGAACCACCTAAACCTTTACCACGACCACATTCCATACGGCGGTTATTCATGTGTGGCTCAGGATCGGTTAAATAAGCCCAGTTATAGCGACGGCCTTGAAGAGGGTAGGCCAAAGCTGCCGGCATTTGTGTACGGAAATCCAAGCGATAATCTGGTCCACCCGCTTCTAATAATAAAACGGTGGTATCTTTGTCTTCAGTAAGACGCGCAGCGAGTACATTTCCGGCAGATCCTGCGCCAATAATAATGTAATCATATTCTTTAATATTCATAACTATCCTTTTTTTACTAACAGTTTGCCTGAGCAATCTATAAAGACTGCTCGGCATATGTGATTTAGGTTGAAGTGTTTAGAGCAATTGAGGCATTAAAAAATGCTTTGATAATCGCCAAGTTCAACTTGAATAGATTTGATACGGGTATAGTGCCCAAGCGTAGTTAAGCCATTTTCGCGGCCTACACCAGATTGTTTATAGCCACCCACTGGCATCTCGGCAGGCGATTCGCCCCAAGTATTAATCCAGCAAATACCGGCTTCAATCTGGTGAATAATGCGATGAGCACGGCTGATGTCTTGAGTAACAACGCCAGCAGCTAAACCAAAGGTGGTGTCGTTAGCACGACGGATGACTTCTTCTTCGGTTTCATAGCTTAAAATGCTCATGACAGGTCCAAAAATTTCTTCTTGAACAATCGCCATCTGGTCGGTGCAGTCGCTAAATACTGTTGGAAGTACATAAGCACCTTTTGCAAGCTCGCCTTCTGTTGCACGGCCACCACCAATTAACACTTTAGCGCCTTGTTGTTTGCCTGACTCAATGAAAGACAACACTTTTTCCATGTGCGGGAAACTAGTGAGTGGTCCGAAGTTTGTGTCTTCAGCCATTGGGTCGCCAATGCGAATACGTTTTACTCGTTCTACAACCGCTTTTTCAAAGTCGGCTAGAAGTGATTTTGGAACAAATACACGCGTACCGTTGGTACATACCTGACCTGAGCTAAAGAAGTTCGCCATGACTGCAATATCTGCTGCACGGTTCAGGTCGGCATCTTCACAAATAATGAGTGGAGATTTACCACCAAGTTCCATGGTCACTTCTTTTAGCGTAGAGCCAGCAGCACTTGCCATGACTTTTTTGCCAGTTTCCACACCACCAGTGAATGAGATTTTTTCAATCACAGGATGTTCAGTCAGCCACTGACCGATTTCACGACCAGCACCTTGCACCACGTTAAATACGCCATCTGGTAAGCCAGCTTCTGTATAGATTTCTGCAAGTTTAAATGCTGTGAGTGGAGTGGTTTCGCTTGGTTTGAAAATCATGGCATTGCCGGCAGCAAGGGCAGGGGCAGATTTCCATAAAGCGATTTGAATTGGATAGTTCCAAGCCCCAATACCAGCAACCACGCCTAAAGGTTCACGGCGTGTATAAAAGAAACTTGATTCGCGAAGTGGAACTTGTTCACCTTGAATGGCTGTTGCAAGTCCTGCGTAGTATTCGAGTACATCTGCGCCAGTCACAATATCGACTGTAGATGTTTCACTAAAAGCTTTACCTGTGTCGAGTGTTTCAAGACGGGCAAGCTCATCATTACGTTCACGAAGAATGTCGACAGCACGACGTAAAATACGTGAACGTTCCATGGCAGTCATGGCAGCCCAGATTTTTTGTCCTTGTTGGGCACTTTGTACAGCAGCTTCAATATCTTGTTCAGAAGCTTGCTGAAGAGTCGCGATTGTCTCGCCGTTGGCAGGGTTAATACTATTAAATGTTTTACCACTGGTTGCTTTAACGTAGCGTCCATGGATATACAATTGATGAACTTGTACATCACTCATTTTGTCTCTCCTGCAAAGGCTTGTTCGCAAATTGCAATTGCGTTTGTACATAATCGTAAGCAATGGAACGAGCAAGATTGCTGTCAAATTCGTTATGACGGCTTAAACTGCCTCGTAACCATAATCCATCAATCAATGCTGCCAAACCTCTAGCGGCAACACTGGCCTGTTGTTCATCCATTAACTTAAGAAAATAAAACTTTAAGTTGGAGTACAGGCGTTGATCATTAATCTTTTGTAAGCGGCTTAAGTCTGGTACATGCATACTTGCTGACCAAAAGTCCAACCAGACCCGCATTGCTTTTTCATTGACCTGACTAATGTCAAAGTTAGAGTCGATAATGGCCTTAATCTGGCTCTCTGGATGCGAATCTGCTTCTGCTCTGTACTGTTCGGTTTTACGACGCAGAACATTTAACATTTCTTGCATGCAGGTATTTATCAACCCTTGTTTGTCGCCAAAATAATGGCTAACAATGCCGGTCGACAGCTCGGCTTTTTTTGCAATTTGTGCAATGGTGGTATTAGATAACCCCACTTCATAAATTACGTCGAGTGCAGCGTTCATGATTTCTTCACGTCGCACATGTTCTGGTTTTACTCTGCGTTTTGTCATGGTTGTCCACATCAGCACTTTTAGTGGTGCTTAAAATTCAACATGTTAACTTGCAGAGCATCATAGCACTTTTTTATCATACTTGTTATTGATTGAACGTTCAATCAATAACAAGTATGATATGTAAAAATCAATGAATTTTTGAATAAGCTTCTAAAAATAAAGAGGTGAAATCAAAGGTTCTTAAGGATAGGATGATGCGCATAAGTACATTACTTATCACGTTATTTTGAGAAAAATACACCGATTGCAAGGAGCAATAAGATGGTGTTGAAAAGTGATGGATATTCTTCAGACCATATTCGGTTAAATCGTTTCGTATTTTGGAGTTCAGCAATCAGTATCGGTATTTTTGGCCTACTTTTTGTGCTGTTTCCAGAAAAAAGTCAGTTTTGGCTGACCTATGTACAAGAGCAAGTAAATCACTTTTTTGGGTGGTATTACATGCTGGTTATTGTGCTGTGTCTGGGTTTTGTTGGTTGGCTCGCTTTTTCAAAAGTAGGGCAGATTCCTTTGGGAAAAGATGACGACAAACCAGAGTTTAGTTATTTGGCTTGGACTTCAATGCTGTTTTCGGCAGGGATTGGTATTGCGCTACTTTATTATGGTGTGGCCGAACCGGTTGACCATTTTTTAAGACCGCCAGAAGGTGAGGCAGGAACGATTCAGGCAGCCCGTAATGCGATGACTTATAGCTTTTTGCATTGGGGGATTCATGGCTGGGTGCTCTATGCATTGCTCGGAGTTACTTTAGGCTACTTTGCTTTTAGACAAAACTTGCCATTAGCACTGCGTTCAGCGCTTTACCCAATTTTTGGAGAGCGAGTGCATGGCTTGGTGGGTGATTTTGTCGATGGCTTTGGAATTTTAGCGACGGTCATTTCTTTGGTCACCAACTTGGGAATCGGAGCGTTAGTGCTGGTATCGGGCATTTGTTACTTACTGCCGCAAATTCCGGATAACTCTGCGACCTTAATTACTGCCGTGCTCATCATGATGTTCGTTGCCACGATTACGACCGTGGTGGGTATTGAAAAAGGTTTGGCGTGGTTGTCGCGTATTAATTTACGTCTGCTATATGCCTTACTTTTATTTGTATTTTTAACGGGTCCGACAAACCATTTATTAAATGGTCTGGTACAAAATACGGGCGATTATCTCAATAATTTTATTGGTAAAAGTTTTGATATGTATTTGTACAATCAAAAAGCCAGTGGCTGGTTGGGTTCGTGGACTGTATTTTATTGGGCTTGGTGGATTGCATGGGCGCCTTTTGTCGGTATGTTTATTGCCCGCATTTCAAAAGGACGTACCATTCGTGAAGTAGTATTAGGTGTATGCCTGATTCCACTCGGCTTTACACTGGCTTGGATTTCGGTTTTTGGAAACACTGCAATTTATTTTATCTTGCAGCAAAAACAGAAAGTATTAGGCGATATGGTTTTAACTGATCCAGCATTATCTTTATTTAAATTACTCGAATATCTGCCGTTTAATCCTTACGTTGCAGGTATTGTTGTTGTAATTTGTTTCGTTTTATTTTTGACACCAGTTGGCTCTGGTACACTAATGATCGCTAATTTGTCCTCAAAAGGGGGCACCAATGATAGTGATTCACCGATCTGGTTACGCGTCTTTTGGTCTGTGGTAATTACCATTGTAAGTATTGGCTTGCTTTTAGCCGGTAGTTTTAACTCCATGCAAAGTGCTGTGGTGTTATGTGGTTTACCATTTTCAGTCATTATTTTGCTCTATATGTTTGGTTTAGCTAAAGCATTAAAGCAAGATGATTTTGACCCTCAATTAGTGAAAAAACAGTTAGCTGTTTCAAAAGACATTTCAGTCCCATCGAATTGTGACCAGAATAAAGTGACCGAGGTTTTATAACCTCAATCGATCACATCTATATATTATTTTTTGCGTTTAAAGTCGTCTTTTCATTGTTTTAAATAAGAGTGAAAAGACGAAATTAAATATTTTGTTTTTATTTTATTCCTTGAGGATTGTATGGCAACAGATAATCCAAGAGCAGTTGATGATTTAACATTATCTAAATCTAAAAAAGACCCGCTCAACCGTGTGGTTTTTTATTTTTCAGCTGTACTTATTTTAATTTTTTCTCTCGTCACGTTTTTGTTCAACGATTTTGCAAATCGAGTCATGAATGCTGTGCTTCAGTGGGTAACTTCAACCTTTGGTTGGTACTATCTGCTGGCTGCAACACTATATATGGCCTTCGTGATTTTTATTGCCTGCTCAAGATATGGCAGTATCAAATTAGGACCTAAGCATTCAAAGCCTGAGTTTAGTTTACTGAGTTGGTCTGCCATGCTGTTCTCTGCTGGTATTGGTATCGACCTCATGTTCTTCTCGGTCGCTGAACCACTATCTCATTATATGCAACCTCCGGTCGGAGCAGGTCAAACCTATGAAGCAGCACGCCAAAGTATGGTTTGGACATTGTTTCACTATGGTTTAACAGGCTGGTGTATGTATGCCTTGATTGGTATGTCATTGGGATATTTCAGCTATCGTTATAATTTGCCGCTTACCATTCGTTCTGCACTTTATCCAATTTTCGGGAACAGAATTAATGGTGCGATTGGGCATAGTGTTGATACAGCTGCCGTGATCGGGACAATTTTTGGTATTGCGACGACCTGCGGGATTGGAGTAGTACAGCTGAATTATGGCCTACATGTGTTATTGGGATTACCAGAAAATATCTGGATGCAATTTATCCTGATTGCTGTTGCGGTCGGTATTAGTATTATTTCGGTGACATCTGGGGTCAATAAAGGCTTACGGATTTTATCTGAAATCAATATTTATGTTTCGGTCGGGTTATTACTGTTTATTTTATTCTTGGGAAATACCGAGTTTTTACTTAATGCCCTGGTCCAAAATATTGGTGACTATTTAACTCGTTTCCCTGCTTTAGCATTACAAAGTTTTGCTTTTGAACAGCCTAAAGAGTGGATGAGTAGTTGGACTTTCTTCTTCTGGGCATGGTGGATTGCTTGGTCTCCATTTGTAGGACTCTTTTTGGCACGTATCTCAAGAGGACGTACCATTCGTGAGTTTGTATGCGGTACCTTAATTATTCCACTTCTATTTACACTTACGTGGTTATCTATTTTTGGTAATAGTGCACTGCACAGCGTTATTTTTGAAGGCAACCAAACCTTAGCAGCGACTGTGTTAGCAAATCCGGCTCATGGTTTTTATGACCTGTTAGCGCAATATCCGGGCTTTACCTTTATTGCTTCAATTGCCACTGTGACAGGACTTTTGTTTTATGTCACTTCTGCCGATTCGGGAGCGCTGGTTTTAGGTAACTTCACCACTAAACTGACTAATATCGATAATGATGCTCCACGTTGGTTAAGCGTGTTTTGGGCAGTGGCGATTGGTTTGCTCACGCTCGCTATGCTCATGACCAACGGCATTACCGCCTTGCAAAACGCAACTATTATTATGGGTTTGCCGTTTAGTTTTGTGATGTTCCTTGTGATGGCAGGGCTTTATAAGTCGCTCAGACTTGAAGATTACAGGCATGCTAGTCTCAGTATGAATGCAGCGCCAGTGGTAGGGAACGTTGATATTCTGAACTGGAAACAGCGTTTAACTCGAGTCATGCATCATCCGGGAACCACTGAAACACAGCGCATGCTAGATACGGTGTGTTTGCCAGCTGTTCAGGCTGTTGCTGATGAGTTGATTAAGCAGGGTATGAATGTGGATGTACAGCAAACCCCGCTTGAAGATGAAGATACGCTTTACCATTTAGATCTGACTATCCATTTGGAAGAAGAGCAAAACTTTGTTTATCAGATCTGGCCTGTACGCTATAGCGCGCCGAACTTCAGTCAGCGTGTAAAACGAGGCAAACAGTTCTATTTCCGACTTGAAACCTATCTTTATGACGGCTCGCAAGATAACGATCTGGTCGGTTACAGTAAAGAACAGGTCATTAACGATATTTTAGATAAATATGAAAGACATATGACGTTCTTACATATTAATCGTATTAGTCCCGGGAATCGTCCATTGTTCCCAGATCCACAAGCTTAAGAGGAAAATGCATGGCTTCTCCTTATCTACATTCTTTTGCTTTATTTTTCTCGTTGCTCAATCCATTTTTAATGAGCATTTATATGATTGGCCTGATCCGCCATTCAGAAGCCAAGGTGTTTAATAAAGCACTGATTCAGGGAAGTTTGATTGCTTTTGTCGTATTCATGCTATTTGCATGGGGCGGCGAAACAATTTTTAGTAAATATCTGAATGTACGTTTTGAAGCCTTTCAGATTTTTGGAGGCCTTATCTTTTTGGTGATTGGCTACCGCTATGTGTTTCAGGGTGCCGACACCATTGGAGAAATGCGTGGTGCTCCAGAACATCTGGCTGGCACCATTGCCATGCCGTTTATGATCGGTCCAGGGACTATTAGCGCTGCGGTAGTCACAGGAATTGAAATGTCAATTGGTGAGGCAGCGCTAGTGATTGCTTTCACCTTGTTTTTAACTTGCAGTATTTTGATTTTGATGAAATTTTCACATGATCATTTACGCTATAAACATGCCAAACATATTGACCGCTATTTTGATATTGTCGGGCGTTTATCTGCTTTATTAATTGGTACGATCGCCATTGATATGATCATTAATGGTGTGACAGGCGTCATTAATAAAGTTTAGCAAGTCACTCATAAGAACCTGCTATGCCATTGAACATGGAATAAAATGGCATAGCATCTTCTAAAAAATTCTAAGATAAATAAAACAGCTTTAAAAATAACTTTAAAAATAGTGTCTTAAAAAATTAAATTTTAAAAAACAATCAAAGATATTAAAAAATACAATGCTATGTTGTGGATTTAAGCATGTTTTTTTTGTGAATTATCAACCATAATGTTGACTGAGCTTGTTTTAAGACAGAGTTGAGCTATGCCTACATTAGATGAAATGACCACAGCAACTGATGATCAGTCTGAATTGACGATGTCAGTTTTGATGACGCCTGATATGGCAAATTTTTCAGGTAATGTTCATGGTGGTACGATTCTAAAACTACTAGACCAAGTCGCTTATGCTTGCGCAAGTCGTTATTCGGGTGGCTACGTGGTGACTTTATCTGTAGATAAAGTAAATTTTAAAGAACCTATTTATGTAGGTGAGTTGGTAACCTTCTTGGCAAGTGTTAACCATGTAGGCCGTACTTCAATGGAAGTCGGAATCCGTGTTGAAGCGCAAAATATCCAGAAACGGACAGTGCGCCATACCAATAGTTGTTATTTCACGATGGTTGCTGTTGATGAACAGGGTAAGCCATGTGAAGTACCTCAATTAAATCTCAATACAGAATGGAAGCGTTGCCGCTTTGAAGCTGCTGAGCATCGTAAGGTTTTACGTCTTCAAGAAAACCACAATCCATCTTGTAGCATGTATAAGAAAACTTCTTAAAAAAAATAGATCGAATTAAAAAAAGGATCGAACCGCAGCATGGTTCGATCCTTTTTCTTCTTTACCAAAATTCAGCGTCCATTTTTCATTTCAGTAAAATTATCTCTGAGCTTGGAGGAGAATGCTGAGAGAATTAACGAGTTGCAGGAGCAGCTTCAGAAGCAGAACCTACAGCATCAGATGCAGCATTTGCAGTGTTTGCTTGTTCTTGAGTTGAAACAACAACTTTTTCTTCACCAGCAGTGTTATGTGCTTGGTCGTGCTTAGAAGCAGCAAAAGTTGAAGCAGCAGTTAAAGCAAGTGTAGTAGCGAGTAAAGTTTTAGCTAATTTCATTTTATGGCATCCTTAAATTTCATTTAAAAATAAATTAAACCTAATCGTTCATACATACCTGAAACCTGTATGGCTGAATGACTAAGCTAGGACACATGCTAAGCCGAGGTTGGTATTACATCAATTAACTTAACAATCTATTACGGCTATCTTAACAATATGAAATATACGGGTCATTTATGTGAGCAATCTGTAAAATAAAGGGACTTAAATACACCTTAAAATGTGAAAAAATATTTCTTATCGAGTAAAAAAAAGCCAACTCTGTTACGTAAACCTAACACTCTGGCATGAATTGTGAATGTGCTTGAATAGGATATTTCGTTTGAGTTTTAGATGTTAAAAGCTAATTTAGATAATTGATGAGATGCCTGTCACAAATTGAGAGCTTTAGCCTGATAATTGAAAAGTATATCTTCAAAGTTAAAAATCATTTTCATGCTACTTAAACAGTGATATACCTTTCTTAGTTTTTTAAACCTTGTTGATTTGAGCCGCTTGTGAAACTGATTGCCCCAAAAACTGTTCCTACCCATATTATTTCCGGTTTTTTAGGGGCAGGAAAAACCACATTATTACAGCATTTATTAAGCCAAAAGCCTAAAGATGAGGTTTGGGCTGTATTAATGAATGAGTTTGGACAAATTGGAGTAGACCAACAACTCTTACCTCAAGATGAAGGATATGCAGTCAAAGAACTATTAGGCGGTTGTTTATGTTGTAGCAGTCAATTGCCGATGCATATTGCTTTAGCACGTCTTTTGAGTGAACAAAAGCCAGACAGGCTGTTTATTGAGCCGACTGGACTTGGGCATCCTTCTCAGTTATTTGACCAACTGACTGAGCCTCATTGGCAAAGTAGTTTAGCCATGCGAGCACTGATTACTGTGGTAGATGGTAGCCGTTTGCATGATACTAATTGGGTTAAACAAAACCTTTATGAAGATC
Source organism: Acinetobacter sp. 22301 (assembly GCF_052045285.1). Lineage (NCBI taxonomy): Bacteria > Pseudomonadati > Pseudomonadota > Gammaproteobacteria > Moraxellales > Moraxellaceae > Acinetobacter > Acinetobacter sp. 22301. The sequence goes on from NZ_JBQEOR010000005.1 coordinate 106,415, forward strand.
AGTTAAAAGCTGCCCAAATTGTGGTGGTGTCACATACCGATGTGATGACTTTTGAAGATGATCAGGCGCTTGAGTTATTAAAAGATGAATATCAGCCTTATCACCAAGAGTGGGTTAAAATTGAACATGGTCAGTTAGCTTTAAATAAAATTGATATAGCAGCTCGTTTAACTGAGCGATCTATACAACCTTTACTTAAACTTCAAAAGCAAATGAGTGAAAGCGAAGTCGTAAAGGAAATTAATCAATTACCATATCATTATGTCGAGTCGGCACAAGGTTATATTGTGGCTGGTTGGAAGTTGCCTAAACGCTGGAAATTCGAGTTTTATGCTTTGCTAGATTTATTATGTGCACAGCAAGACTGGCTCCGAATTAAGGGAATTTTTAACACAGATCAAGGGTGGAAAGTTTTTAACTTTAATCCTGATCAGTTTAATTATAAGTCGGGCGAAGAGGGTATTGATAACCGTATTGAAATCATTAGCGAACATAACCATGATTGGTTGGCTTTTGAAACAGCATTACTTGCTTGTCAGCTTGAAGAATAGAGAACATTAAACCAAAAGTAATTCAATGTTCTCTGAAGAGTGGGATTAAGGTTTGCTATCTAAGACAGCTTTAGCTTGCGCATGGTCAATATCTTTTTCCCAGTGAGCAATCACTACGGTCGCGACACAGTTACCAATTAAGTTGGTACAGGCACGAATAATTCCAATAAACCAGTCGACTGAAAGTAGCAGCACTAAGCCAATTGCAGGGAGACTTGGTATCACTGAAAGTGTGGCTGCAAGAATAACTAAAGCCGACCCGGGAATACCGTGTGCACCTTTAGAAGTAATGAGCGAAACCAGCAAAATAGCCAGTAAGTCATGCATAGACAAATCAATATTGCAGGCCTGTGCAATAAAAATTACACCTAACGTTAAGTAAATTGAAAAGCCATCTAAATTAAATGAATAGCCAGTTGGAATAACCAAACCGACAGTTGAATCTTTAATTCCCAAATTTTTGAGTTTTTTCATAATTTGAGGAAGAACAGAGTCAGAAGAAGCGGTACCTAAAACAATAGCGAGTTCATCTTTAAAATAGCTCACAAATTTGAAAATGTTGAGACCGGCAAGTTTTAAAATCGAACCTAAAACAATAACGACAAATAAAATGCAGGTTGCATAAAACAGTAAAACTAAATAACCCAATTGTAAGAGTGAATCTAAACCAAATTTAGCAGTGGTATAGGCCACTGAACCGAATACACCAATTGGAGCTAAACGAATAATAAGTCCCATAATTTTAAAGAAGACTTCTGAAAAAGCTTCAAGTGCTTGACGTACCAGCTCTGCTAAATGTTTTGGAATTAAAAGTAGGGAAACACCAAATAAAATAGCGATCAATAAAACCTGTAAAATATCGCCGTTTGCAAAAGCGGCAGTGAAGGTTTTTGGAATAATATTGAGTAGAAATTCCGAACCCGTATGCATTTCATGGGCACGTTCGGTATAGGTACTTAAATCTTTTGCATCTAAATGGCTAATATCGATATTCATACCGACGCCCGGTTTAAATACATAGGCCACAATAATGCCTAAAATTAAGGCAATACTGGTGACGACTTCAAAGTAGAGAATCGTTTTTGCACCGACTTTGCCCATTTTTTTAATGTCGTTTGCACCATAGATTCCCAGTACAACAACACAAAATACAATTGGTGCAATTAGCATCTTAATTAAAGAAATAAAACCATCACCTAATGGCTTTAAAGATAGGGAGAAATCATGAAAGCCGATTCCAACTGCAACCCCAAGAAAGAGAGCACAAAGAACCTGTAAAAATAAACTACGCTTGAGCTTTAGCCACATAAGTCATCAATTTTAGCAAGAGGAAAATATCTCTCTCTAAAGCAAAAAGCCGGCCAACTATAAAATAAGCTGAGCGTTTTGGAAGAATATGCAAATTTCACATGACTATGCTTTGCATTGTTCAGTTTTTTTATAATTTTTTACCTAAAATCGAGTATCCTTAGCGCCAAATTTTTGGACATATTAATCATGGCGCTTAAAGCAACAATTTATAAGGCAGACTTGAATATTGCCAATATGGATGACCATATTTATGGTGATTATCAACTGACGCTTGCCTTGCATCCTTCGGAAACTTTAGAACGCTTAATGGTTCGTTTGATGGCTTTTGCCCGTTTCGCAAGTGATGAGCTTGAGTTTACTAAAGACCTTTTTGAAACTGATGAGCCAGCATTATGGCAAAAAGATTTAACGGGTCAGTTAGAAACATGGATTGAAGTTGGCTTACCGTCTGAAGATAAAGTCAAAAAAGCCAGTGCGCGATGTAAAACAGTTGCGCTTGTTGTGTATGGCACACAAGTCGAAGACTGGTGGAAACGAAACAGTAAAATTAAAACGTTAAGTAATGTTCAAGTGTGGCAAATTGCCCCTCAAAGTACAGCAGAGCTTGAACAACTTTGTGAACGTACGATGCAGCTTCAATTAAATGTCATGGACAACGAGTGGACGCTTTTAGGTGAAAAGGGTCAGGCAAGTGTTGTGTGGACACAGTTACAGTAACCTAGAAAAGCGCAACAAATTCTACAGATTCAGTTGGTACACTAAGTACCAGTTGCGATTAAGAGCTTTAGATTAAGGGGTAAACCATGTCAAATGAATTAGAAATTATTGATTTAAAAGTAGGTGAGGGCAAAGAGGCGGTTAAAGGTGCTTTGATTACAACTCACTACACAGGTTGGTTAGAAGACGGCACAAAATTTGATTCTTCAATTGATCGCGGTAATTATTTTGAATGTGTGATTGGTACAGGCCGTGTAATTAAAGGCTGGGACCAAGGCATTATGGGAATGAAAGTTGGCGGCAAGCGTAAGTTAATCGTGCCTGCTCATTTAGCTTATGGTGAGCGTAAAATAGGTAAGATTATTCCAGCGAATTCTAATTTAATTTTTGAAATTGAATTATTCGATGTCAAAACTCGTGACTAGTGAAAATTTAAAGCCCTTTAGAGGGCTTTCTTGTTTATATGAGCTTTAAATATAAATACATTATTAATTTATATTTTAGCTTTTTAAATATTTAAGATTATTTTCAGATTATTTGATTATAAATGCTGACTGAGAAACTGTTCATTTATGGGCAGGCTGACATTGAGACCAAATTCCAAAAAGTTTGCGTCTTAAAATCAAACTTCGCATAAATAATCTATATTGTTATTGAGACGCTATTTCATGATTATCCGCTTTGCATCTCCTTTGTTGAACATATCACTTGGCTTAGCTTTGGCAGGCTTGTCAGGCATGGCATTAGCCAAACCACCTAAACTGGACGCGTCAACACTTACGGTGATTGGTTATCATGAAATTACCGATACTAAAAATGCATTAATTCCTCAATATGCAGTGACGACTCAACAATTTACACAGCATGTTGAATGGCTGCAAAAAAACGGATTCCATTTTATTACGGTTGATCAGTTGATCCGTGCTCATCAAGGTAAATTTCAACTACCTACAAAACCTGTTCTATTAACTGTAGACGATGGTTATCAATCTTTTTATCAAAATGCTTATCCTGTCATTAAAGCTAAAAAAATCCCTGTAGTACTCGCAGTAGTAGGTTCATGGTTAGAGCCAAAAGCAGGACAGAAAGTTGATTTTTCGGGGGAAGAAATTCCACGCGATAAAATCTTAAGCTGGCCTGAGCTGAAAGAAATGCAAGATAGTGGCTTTGTTGAAATCGCCAACCATAGCTATCATTTGCACCGCGGTATTACAGGCAACCCGCAAGGGAACTCTGAACCTGCTGCAACAACTCGTTTTTATGATGTAAAAACTCAAACTTACGAGAACGATGCACAATATCAGTCACGTATTTATAACGACTTAAAGAAAAATAACGAACTACTTAAAGCACACGGCTTACGTTCACCACGTATTATGGTATGGCCTTATGGTCGCTATAATATGCAAACTGTTCAAATTGCTAAAAAGCTGGGTATGCCAATTACCATTACACTTGATGATGGGGCAGACCACGCAAAACAATCTCTCCAAAATATGAGTCGTATTTTGGTAGAAGGCGATATGACGACTGATGATTTGGCTCAAGAAATTAAAAATCGTGAATTGAATTTAACGGATAACAACCGCCCGCAAAAAATTATGCATGTCGATCTGGACTATATTTATGATCCAGACCCGAAACAGCAAGAACGTAATTTAGGTCACTTGTTAGACCGAATTAATGCGATGGGTGTAAATACTGTCTATTTACAAGCATTTTCAGATCCAGATGCGAATGGCTCTGCTGATATGGTGTATTTCCCAAACCGTCATATTCCAATGCGTGCCGACTTGTTTAACCGTGTAGCATGGCAAATTCAAACGCGTACGCCTGTAAGTCGTATTTACGCGTGGATGCCTTTATTGGCATGGGAACTACCAAAAACTGATCCTGTTTCTAAGGATTTGGTGGTGACAGAGCAAGCAAAAACAGGTGAACACCTCAACATGGGGTATATCCGTTTAAGTCCGTTCTCAGCAGACGCACGCCAAACTATTCGTGAGATTTATCAAGATTTGGCTAAGTCATCTTCATTTAACGGAATTTTATTCCATGACGACGTCACCTTATCTGACTATGAAGATGCAAGCCCAGATGCCTTAAAAGCTTATGCGAAACAAGGTTTACCTACAGATTTGGTAAAAATTCGCGATAACGATCAAGATTTGCAAAAATGGACGGCATATAAGACAAAATATCTAGATGATTTTGCAATGCAACTCGTTGATGACGTGCGACAATATGAACCGTTCTTGCTCACCGCACGTAACTTATATGCGCAAGTTGCTTTAAAACCATATGCAGAAAACTGGTATTCACAATCGCTTGAAGAGTCGTTAAAACGCTATGACTTTACGGCTATTATGGCAATGCCTTATATGGAACAGGTCGATAATGCTGATCAGTTCTATAAAGATATGGTTGATCGCGTGAAACAATATCCAAATGGTATTAAGAAAACTGTTTTTGAGTTACAGGCAACCGACTGGCGTAAAAACGAAAAGGTACCTTCAACTGAAATGGCCGCAACAATTCATTCTCTTTATCAGCAAGGTGTAATGCATGTCGGATATTACCCAGATGATCCAATTAAAGATCATCCGGATGTGGACACTATGCATAAAGCATTTGCTGAAAAATCATCTCGTCTTGTGCCGTAGTTGAGGCTAAAACATGACAATCTTTGCTGCAATATGGTCGCATGCCTTAAAATTCGTTTTCTATTATCCATTATTCATGTCGTATTTATGGATGATTGGCGCGATCATTTTCTATTGGAAAGAACGTCAGGCTCCGCCTTACGATCAACCTACTCCGTTAGAGAGTTATCCAAAAGTCGCTGTGTTAATTCCTTGTTTTAATGAAGGGGATAATGCAGAAGAAACCATTAGCCATGCATTAAAACTGGACTATCCTCATTTTGAAGTGATTGCGATTAATGATGGTAGCTCGGACAATACAGGAGAGGTACTCGACCGTTTAGCAGCACAACATGAAAAACTACGTGTTGTTCATTTGGCGCAAAACCAAGGTAAAGCAATGGGGTTGCAAGCCGGAAGCTTAATGACCGATGCCGAGTTTTTAATTGGTATTGATGGCGATGCTTTACTTGATCCTCATGCAGCAAAGTGGATGATTCGTCATTTTCAGGAAAATCCAACAGTTGCAGCTGTGACGGGTAACCCGCGTATCCGTACTCGCTCAACTTTGCTAGGGCGTATTCAGGTCGGTGAGTTTTCTTCGATTGTCGGCATGATTAAACGTGCACAACGTACCTTTGGACGCTTATTTACCGTATCGGGTGTAATTACCGCTTTTCGTAAGAGCGCTGTTCACCAAGTGGATTATTGGTCACCCAATATGTTGACTGAAGATATCGATATTACTTGGAAATTGCAGCGTGCAGGTTGGGACATTCGTTTTGAACCGAATGCCTTAGTCTGGATTTTAATGCCTGAAACTTTAAACGGTTTGTGGAAACAACGTTTACGTTGGGCTATGGGTGGGGCACAGGTATTAATTAAAAATATTGATGTCTTCACCAAGCCAAAATTAAATTTTTTATGGCCTTTAATGTTTGAGCTTTGCTTAACCTTAGTTTGGTCATATTTAATGCTGGCGATGGCTTTATTATGGTTGGTACATTTTATTTTACCGGTCCCTGCTTTAGCCGTTGTGAGCTCTCCATTTTTACCGTATGGTAGCGGTATTTTATTGGGGGCAACCTGTCTCATTCAGTTTGCTTTAAGCAAATGGATGGATAGTCGTTATGAACCACATCTGGGAAAAAACTATTTCTGGATGATCTGGTATCCATTGGTCTTTTGGCTAATCACCATCTCGGCAACTATTGTGGCATTTCCAAAAGTTTTAAAACGTGGAGATGAGAAACGTGCGCGTTGGGTGAGCCCGGATCGGGGCATTCGTGGATGAAATGCAAGAGTCATGAGATTTTAAATATCGTGCTGTATTGATGTCTGGGGAAAACCACAGCACTTCGTTAGGTAAAGAGAGAAATGAAGACAAATTCGTTGATTATTGATTTACGCCGTCAATTACCATGGCATAAGCGCTATGCTTCTACAACAAGCACAGCCATGATGTGGGCGGTTTGGTTGTTGCTGTGGCGTCCATTTGTACTGATCTGGGTTTTGGCTGAGCTCCAAAAAACACATTTGGTTCACCGTTTGTTTAGTGCCTTTGGTTTAGGTATTGAACATGGTATTACTGCGTTAATTGCCTGTGCAATTTGCTTATTGTTGTGGAGTCATGTGCTGCCTGAGCATCGTGTTGGTGGTAATGCGCTTAAAGCAAAACAGACAGATGATTATGCGCGCTATTTTGATTTACCTGAACATGAAATTGAGCAGGGACGTAGTCAGAAAATTACAGTCGTTCACCATGATGAATTAGGTAAAATCGTTAGAGTTGAATAAAGCCAATTAATAAAAAAAGCCCGCATCATGTGGGCTTTTTTTCACGCTAATTTCAGTATATCCATAAGTTTTAAGCTGTAGAGTGCAGTGCTTGTGCAGGTATTATTTACCTTTGAAAACAGGAGGCCTTTTTTGCAACATGGCAAAAACACCTTCTTGAACATCTTCTGTTGTGAGCAATGGTTGAAGATGAGTTTGCAGTTGCTTAAAGGCAACCCCGTAACCTTCGTTAATAGCTTCACGCGCAGAGGCGAGAGTCGCTTTTACAGCAAGAGGAGCAGCTTGCGAAACATGTTCAGCAAGTTCTATGGCACGGCTGAGCTGAGAGCCTTCTGGGCATATTTCGGTAATCAGGTTCATGTCAAATGCTGCTTTTGCATCGAAAGAGTCACCAGTGAGTAAATAATGCATGGCTTTGGCCCAACCCGCGGCTTGAGTAAAACGTGCAGTAGCTCCGCCAAAAGGTAAGATGCCACGTTGAACTTCCATTTGAGCAAATTGTGTATTTTCACTCGCAATCGTAATATCTGCGTTGAGAAATAGTTCTATACCAGCGGTATAACAATAACCTTGTACTGCCACAATCAAAGGCTTACTGAGCTTTCGGCCTATTGTGCCCCAAGGATTAATTTCATTTTCACTAAAATCAAAAACACCTGTAGCGAGTTTAGGTTGTAACTCAACTAGGTCTAAACCAGCTGTAAAATGCTCGCCATGAGCAAAGATAACCGCGCAGCGCAGGGCATCATTATTTTCATATTCGGTGAGCGCTAGTGATAAGTCTTTGATCATGTGACTATCAAAAGCATTACGTTTTGCTGCCCGATCTAGACCAATTAAAAAAATATGTCCACGAGTTTCACGGCTGACTTTTCCTGCTTGATTTGACATATTGTCACGCTCTTTATTTGTCTTTAATCATGTTTTAAACAATCGTTTAAAAACTAGCAAATATAATTTGTTCGCGACTCGATCGGTATTTCTTTTATCTGTGCATTGAAATAAATCGATGACATTAGAAAAGAATAAAACCTCAGACAATGCCAATTTGCATCATTTATTTAAATTAGCAGTTTGCTTCGCTTTATATTTTTCTCATAATACCTCGTCAAATTGATCTCAATAAGCAGCTGTTTTATGTCACCTCTAGAAATCTTTGCGGTCTTGATTAGCCTGATTGGAGTCGGATTAACGGTAATCCGTAATATGTGGTGTTGGCTGTTTAATTTCTTTGCCTTTGTTTTATATGCCTATTTGTTTTACGAATTTAAGCTATATGGCGAAACGATTTTGCAGTTCTTTTTTATGGTCGTAAATTTTTATGGCTTTTACTACTGGCTCAAAGGAAAGCAGCAAGATCACGATATTCGAATTGAGCCGATAGTAGTTCAAACCGCTATCATCCAAATGATTATTGCCGCGGTAGGTGGCTTGCTTTTTGGCTTAATTCTTAAAAATTTTACCGATGCAGCAGTTCCTATGCTCGATTCCCAACTTGCAGCATTTAGTTTGCTCGCAACTTACTGGACGAGTCGAAAGCATATTGCGACCTGGATACTTTGGGTATTTGTCGATATTATTTATGTCGGTATGTTCATCTATAAAGATTTATTTTTAACAGCCGCTTTGTATGCAGCATTTGTTTTGATGGCAGCTTATGGTTGGTATCAATGGGAAAAGGTTAAAAAGAAACAGCTTTTAGCCTCAAACCAGCTTTAATTTGGAGAGCGATCATGTTGTTGAGCTTAGAGGTTTATAAACAGCAACAGTTTGATCAAATGGCTGCAAAAATAATGGCCAAGCCAAAAGAATATTGTGAATTTAATTCTGTATCTGATTTTTATAACGCTGCATGGCTCAACGGTTTTCCACATGGTAGCCAGATTTCTGCTACGGGTTTAGATGATGGAGCTGAAGAGTTTTATGCAATTATTCAGTTTAAAGAGCAGTATTTAAAATTTGATATTAAAGAAAATGATTCGACAATTATCTTTCAGGATATGAATGGGAACATTTTTAAAAGTAACTTTTAATTTATGAAATAAAATCTAAAAAAAAAGCGACTTAACGTCGCTTTTTTTAATAAATAAATTTGGAAATTTTGTTTGCTGTTTCAACAACTAAACTTGCGATATCTTCTTTAAATGTTCTTTCATCGTAAGTCGTAATTGGACAACTCACAGAGATAACAGCGACCATTTTCCCGTTTGACTGTTTAAAAATAGGTGCCGCACAGGCTGCCATATCATGATTGTAATGACCCCAGCTCACCATGGTTTTTTGAGTTTTTACGTAAGAGAGTCTTTGCAATAAAGCTTTTAAATTAGTTGGCGTCAGTTCAGAGAAACTGTCCCAATCATTGAAGTTACGATAACGCTGACGTACTTCAGTTTCAGGTAAATCAGACAATAACATTTGACCAATGACGGTTGCATGGGCAGGCCAGCGAGTTCCTAAGCTAATGTTGCTCGTAAAGGTTCCCATCGACTGTATATTATTTACAAAGACAATATGAGTGCCTTCTAAAATAGAAAGATGTACCGCGAGTTTGGTCTGGTCACGTAGTTCTTTCATTAAAGGTGTCGATAAATCAAGTAATGAAAGTTTAGATAAACTGTTAAAACCAAGTTCCATGACTTTGGAATCAAGAGCATAAGTTTTTTGAGATGCTTTTCTTAAATAGCCACAAGATTCGAGTGTATAGATCAGACGAAATGCACTAGAACGGTTCACTTCTAAAATTTCAGCAATTTCTGTAATGGTCATTTCTTGCGCTTGTTGGTTAAATGCTTGCAAGATAGCTAAACCCCGTACAAGTCCGGGAACTAAATATCGATCATCATTTTTTGTTGTTTCCGATTCTTGCGAATCTTCATCAATTGCTATGCTCATTCGTGTCATTTTCCTATAAATAAAACATGATTCAATTTGGGGCATGCTGCTTTATTTTATAACTATTGTAATTGTTAAAAATGCATAAAACAATTTTTATATTTAAAACTTTGTTTCCTTCTTGAAACGTAACAAAATATTTATAAATTAATAAACCAATGAATTTTATATTTATTTTTACTTTGACAAAAAATGATCAAGGGGATTATGCTTAGCTTGTGTTTTGAAAATCAAATTATGTTTTGTATATAAAACAAAATGAGGACGCAAGGTATGAGTTGGATCTCAGTTTGTCAGCAGGGTGACGTTAGCGAAGATGAGCCGAAAGCCATCGAAATTGAAGGGAAAAAAATAGGCGTATTTTTCGTCGATGAAAATTACTTTGCTATCGAAAATGTTTGCCCTCATGCGTATGCCTTATTAACCGAAGGATTTATCGAAGATCAGACTGTTGAATGTCCATTGCACGAAGCAATTTTTGACATTCAAACAGGTGAGCTAAAAAGTGGGCCAGGGTGTAGAAACCTATGTACGTACCCAGTTCGTGTTGAAGGACAGGATATTCAAGTTCAACTCTAGTCCTCACATGTACAAGGAAGCAGAACAATGAAGACATTTAATGAAAAGTTGGCAAGCTGGATTCATGCAACGCCGGCAACCGAAGCAGGTATCAACAATATTCAAATTCCAGGTCAATCTGAATTGTTGGTTTGGCAGACACGTTATAAAGAGCCAACGCTCTATGAACAGGATTTTGTAAAAAACTTGATTCAGGCATTTTCTGCGGGCGCAACAGAGTTAGATGACGTTGTTTCTGCACTTAATCAACAGGGTTTCCGCTGTGAATCTGGTGATGAATGGACTTCTGCAAGCTTTACAGAAGAAATGCAACGTTTAGGTTATTGATTCAGGGAAGAATAAAATGAACGCAATCGTATCAACTTCACAAAGCGCTGAAGAATATTTAGAACTTGGTTTACGTGACCAATGGCATCCGGTTTTGGCAAGTTGGGAAGTCGCTGCTAATCCAGTCGGAATTACCCGTTTAGGCGAAAATATTGTGGTTTGGCGTGATGCCGAAGGTCAGGTTCATGCGCTTGAAGATCGCTGTCCACACCGCGGTGCTCGTCTTTCCCTTGGTTGGAACTTAGGTGACCGAGTTGCTTGCTGGTATCACGGTGTTGAAGTTCGTGCTGATGGTGTGGTTGCTGATGTGCCAGCGGTTCATGAATGTCCAATGACTGGAACTAAATGTTTAAAGAACTATCCGGTAATTGAGCAGCATGGCGCAATCTTCATCTGGTTTGGTATTGATGCAAATGAACAACCAGCACCGCTTGAGTTCCCAGAGCAACTTGCAAGTGAAGAGTGGAGTGCATTCCTTTGCCAAGCAGACTGGAAAGTAAACCATCAATACGCGATTGATAACGTGATGGACCCAATGCATGGGACCTATTTACACGCGACATCACACTCGATGGCTGATGGTGAACGTACTGCAGAGATGAAGCACCGCACCACAGATAATGGCTTTGTTTTTGAAAAAGAAGGTCAAACAGGTGTGAACTTTGACTGGGTTGAATACGGTTCAACAGGTGCAAGCTGGTTACGTCTTTCAATTCCATACCGCAAACAATTTGGCCCAGGTGGTGAATTTTGGATTGTGGGCTATGCAACGCCAATTGATGCCAATAACACTCGCGTATTTTTCTGGCGCTGCCGTAAGGTGAGTGGCTGGCAACGTAATGTATGGCGTTTCTTATATCGCAATCATTTAGAACAGTTGCATTGGGATGTATTGGAACAAGACCGAATTATTTTAGAAAACCTTGCTCCAAATGCGCGTGAAAAAGAGTTCCTCTATCAACACGATGTGGGTCTTGCACGTTTACGCCGTTTAATGAAAAAAGAAGCTGAGAAGCAATTAAAGAAAATTGCTGCACTAAATGCATCAAACCGTATCGAGATGCAGGAAGAAGCTCATGGCTAATGTAGCGTTGTTGCAAGGCAAAAAAGTTTTAGTGACTGGTGCTGCGCGTGGTTTAGGCCGAGATTTCGCGCAAGCGATTGCCGAGGCTGGAGCTGAAGTTGTGATGGCAGATATTTTGTCTGACTTGGTGCAACAAGAAGCACAAGCGTTACAGCAACAAGGGCTAAACGTTCATGCTGTCACCGTTGACCTTGCCAATGCAGACTCTATTGAAAGTGCGGTTGCAAAAAGCGTGGAAGTATTACAAGGACTAGATGGCCTTGTGAATTGCGCGGCCCTGGCAACCAATGTGGGTGGAAAAAATATGATTGATTATGATCCTGAACTTTGGGATCGGGTCATGAATATTAATGTGAAAGGCACATGGCTCATCAGTAAGGCATGCGTTCCCCATTTAAAGCAATCGGCTGCTGGCAAAATTATTAATGTCGCTTCCGATACAGCACTTTGGGGCGCACCCAACCTGATGGCTTATGTTGCAAGTAAAGGTGCAATTGTTGCAATGACGCGTTCAATGGCAAGAGAGTTGGGACAATCTAATATCTGTGTCAACACATTGTCACCGGGCCTTACTCTGGTTGAAGCAACCGAATATGTGCCACAGGAGCGCCACGATTTATATGTGAACGGAAGAGCGATTCAACGTCAGCAACTTCCACAAGATTTAAATGGAACAGCATTGTATCTACTGTCGGATTTGTCCTCTTTTGTGACAGGTCAAAATATTCCGGTCAATGGCGGTTTTGTCTTTAACTAAGGAGTAGTCAAATGATTACAGGGATCGAGATTTTAAAGTTTGGAGTTGAAGATAGAGCCGCTTCAAACAAGTTTTTGGCAGATTTTGGTTTAAGCCAAAGTAGTTCGGATATTGAAGGCACTGATCTTTACCAAACCCAAAATGGTAGCAAGATTTATCTATTTAATTGTGATGATGATCGTTTGCCAACTGCTATTGAGCAAGGTTCAACTTTACGTGAAGTGACTTGGGGTGTTGAAAGTGTTCAAGACCTTGATGACTTGGCAGCTCGTTTAGCCGATGTAGAGGGTTTTAAACGTACTGAAACGACAGTTCAGTGTCTTGACCCAAATGGCATGACCATTCGTTTTGAACAAAGTTTTGTTAAAGAAGTACCTGAACTTAAAACGGAAGGTATTAACCAGTACGGCAACATTCAACGTGTGAATGCCGCAAGTCCTGTCTATGAAAAGGGTCAACCTGTTGCGATTGGACACGTGGTGTTCTTCACACCGGATTTGGCAACAACTGAAAACTTCTATATCGAGAAAGTAGGTTTCCATTTATCTGATGCTTACAAAAATCGCGGTGCATTCTTACGTTGTCGCGGTGAAGGGTATCACCATGATTTATTCTTGCTCAGTGTTCCAAATAAACCTGCTGGCTTAAATCATGTTGCGTTTGTAGTACGTGATATTCATGAGGTGATTGGGGGCGGTTTAAATATGAATCGTTCGGAGTGGTCAACCTTTATTGGACCCGGACGTCATCCAATTTCTTCTGCTTATTTCTGGTACGTCAACTCACCATTAGGTGGTGCATTTGAATACTACACTAACGATGATTATTTGACAGAAGAATGGCAACCACGTGTAGAAGAACATCGTCTAGAGCTTTTCACCGAGTGGGCGATTGAAGGTGGTCTTGATGACACAACTCGCCGTCAGGTGAAGCCTGTTTAACAGGTGTTGCTGAACAAGGAAGATGGCTATGGAAAAGATTGTAATTGTAGGTGCCGGACAGGCAGCGGGTTGGGCAGTAAGTACCTTACGTCAAAATGGGTATGTGGGCGAAATTCACGTGGTTTCAAATGAAGATCAAGTGTTTTATGAGCGTCCACCACTGTCTAAGCAAGTACTTTCAAAAGAAGCAACATATGAAAGTTTGAATCTGTTCTCACCTGAACAGGTTCAAGAGTTCAACGTTCAATGGCATAAACCGGAAATTGCAACAAAAGTCGATCGTGAGCAAAAACAGGTTCATTTAGAAAGTGGTCAGATTTTGCCGTATGACAAATTGCTGATTGCAACTGGAAGCCGTGCGCGTGTACCCGTCAATACATGGCAGTTCATTCCAAATGTTGTGACTTTACGCAATGTGCATGACTGTGAACGTTTGGCTGAAATTTTAAAGAATGCAAAAAATGTCGCTGTGATAGGCGGTGGCTGGATTGGTTTAGAAATTGCTGCAACTGCACGTAAGCAAGGTAAAGATGTTCATATTTTTGAGTATGGCGACCGCTTATGTGCAAGAAGCGTGAGTCCGGAAGTTTCTGCATTTTTAAAAAATATGCATGAAACCCAAGGCACAAAAATTCATTTAGACAGCAAGAGCCTTCATTTAGTTGAAGCGCCGAATCAGAAAGTTGAAGTGGTGAACCATCCTCAAAATAGTCAGTTATTTGACTGTGTTGTGGTAGGTGCAGGCGCTGAAATTGCCAAAGAGTTAGGTGTACATGCTGGTCTCGATGTGAAAGATGGCATTGTAGTGAATTGTTTTGGGCAAACTTCAGATCAAAACATTTATGCCGCAGGTGATGTCGCGATTCATCCTGGTTTGGGTTATTGCATTCAGTCTTGGGCAAATGCACAAAATCAGGCAATTGCAGCAGCAAAGTCGATGCTCGGCATTGAAACTGAATATAGCGATATTCCATGGCTTTGGTCAGATCAATATCACTTTAATATCCAGATTTTAGGTACGTATCAGCCTGAAAAAACGAAGGAAGTAGTCATTCGCCAAGGCGGGGAAGATCAGGTGAGCTATTTATATCTGGACCATGAAAATCGTTTGCTCAACATGATAGCCATTAATGATTCTAAACTGGTCAAACTGGCAAAACGTTGGATGCAAGCCAACACCGTTTTAGATCCAAAACTATTAGCAGATGCTGAATTTAATGTCATGAAGTTAAAACCGTAAACATTAAATCTGGTTCTCATTACCAAATCGAAGGAATGACACATGAGTAATGAAGAAAAAAATGGATTGAAGCATTGGGTACCTGCTTTTGTCCTTATGGTATGTGTGGTACTGGCGTTTTTCGACAAGATTAGTATTGCGGTTTTATTTTCAGATCCTCATTTTCAAAGTGCAATGGGAATTGCTGAAGATAAGGCCAAGCTCGGATGGCTCATGACAAGTTTCTTACTTGCTTATGGTTTTTCATCAGTCTTTCTCAGCTTTTTGGGTGACATCTTTAACCCAAAGAAAATGCTGTTCTGGAGCGTAACGTCGTGGGGCGTACTCATGTTCTGTATGGGGTTCACCACCAGTTATTCAGGCATGTTGGTTTTACGTGTACTGCTTGGTTTAGCAGAAGGCCCGTTATTTGCCTTGGCATACACCATTGTTAAGCAGACTTATACGGACCGTCAGCAGGCACGTGCTTCTACCATGTTCTTACTTGGAACACCGATAGGTGCATTCCTTGGGTTCCCGATCACTGCAAATGTTTTAGCTCACCACGACTGGCACACCACTTTTTTTGTGATGGCTGCGCTAACCCTGATTGCGATTTTTAGCATTGTTTTTGGTCTGCGTAACTTGCAGCTCAAGAAAACTGTCGAAATTGAGGGCGAGAGTAAACGCACTAATTTCAAAGGTCACATTGCCAATACTAAATTGCTGCTCAGCAACAGCGCATTCTGGTTGGTTTGTCTCTTTAACATTGCGCTGATGACGTATTTGTGGGGCTTAAACAGCTGGGTTCCTTCTTACTTAATGCAAGACAAAGGATTCAATCTCAAAGAGTTTGGGATGTATTCAAGCTTTCCGTTCATTGCCATGTTAATTGGCGAAATTATCGGTGCGTTTTTATCTGACAAGTTAGGCCGCCGCGCAATTCAAGTATTTAGCGGTTTACTACTCGCAGGCATCTTCATGTATGTGATGGTCATTATGACTGAGCCACTATTGATTATTGCTGCTATGTCTTTAAGTGCTATGGCGTGGGGTTTTGGAGTAGCAGCTGTATTTGCTCTACTTGCAAGAGTAACGACCTCAAATGTAGGGGCGACTGCGGGTGGAATATTTAACGGTTTAGGTAATTTTGCAAGTGCAATTGCGCCTGTTCTTATCGGTTACATCGTGATGCAAACACACAGTTTTAATTTAGGAATTACCTTCTTGGCTGCTGTCGCTGTCATTGGGTCATTGTTCTTGGTTCCTCTTTTAAAACGTTATTAATTCACTGTATAGGAGTTTAAAAAATGACTACACAACAATTCGAATCGTGGGCACAACCAGAGGGTGCTTCTTTAGAAGATTGGTTAAACACACGTATTGCTCGCTTTGAGACACGTAAATACGACTTCGATGCTTTGAAGTTCCAAGCAGATTACGACCCGAAATATCGCCGTGCACAAATGCGTTACATGGGTACGGGTGCAACAGGTGTTGCAAATGACGGTAACACCGTTCCAGCAGAAAACTTCACGTTTTCAACCATGGTTCTACCACCACAGTGTGAAGGCCCTTTGCACATTCACCATGATGTTGAAGAAGTGTTCTTTATGCTTCGCGGCGAAATTGATTTGTTCATTGAACACAACGGCGAAAAATTTGAAACCCGTTTAAAAGAGCGTGACCTGATTTCAATTCCACCGGGTATCTACCGTGGTTTGTTTAACCCAGGTCAAGAAGATGCCTTGATGTGTGTGATGTTGGGAACAGGTAAACCAACCATTCCGAACTATCCACCAGAGCATCCATTGTCTCAAATCAAACGTTAATTGTTTGATGAAGTGAATGAAGGAAAGAATTGAAAATGATGACACTCATTGAAAAGTTAGCAGAATTTCCGGTGAAAACCGTTACTGTTCAAGGCCAGCAGCAAGCCTATCGAGAAGCCGGTCAGGGCGAGTACCTTGTGCTGTTGCATGGTATTAGTTCAGGTTCTGCTTCATGGGTAAACCAACTTGAAGTGCTGTCTCATCATTTTCATGTCATTGCCTGGGACGCACCGGGCTATGGCAAATCAGATGAACTTTTAACTGATCAGCCCAATGCGACCGACTACGCAAAGCGTTTGGCAGGGTTGTTCGATGCTTTAAAAATTGAAAAAGCAATTGTAGTGGGACACTCATTAGGTGCCTTACAGGGCAGTGCATTTGCTGCACTTTACCCAGAGCGAGTGAAACACTTGGTGGTCGCTAACTTGGCGCAAGGCTACCAACGCCACGATGAACAGACACAAATTCAGGTTTTTGAAAAAAGACCAAAAATGTTGAAAGAACTCGGTGCTAAAGGAATGGCCGAAAGCCGTGGACCTCATTTGATTTATAAACAAGAGCCACAAGCCTTAGCTTTAGTTTCAGAGGTGATGCAACAGTTGACCCTACAGGGTTTCACACATGCATCGTACTTACTGGCATATGACGAAATACGTAATTATTTAACCCATTTAAAAGTCCCATGCACAGTGATTGCAGGGCAGCAAGATCAAATCACTCCTGCGTTAGGTATACAAGAGCTTGCTCAGGAATTGCAGTTGGAACAGCGCTTCGTCATAGAAGATGCAGGACATTTAAGTTATGTCGACCAACCGCAAGCATTTAACCAAATTATGTTGACGATTCAGGAACAATCGTAAGAGAGATTAAGGATTATGAGCTTCCAAGTTGAAGGAAAAGTTGCAGTTGTTACCGGTGGCTCATCTGGGATTGGGCTGGCTGCTGTTGAAATACTGGTTGCAGAGGGTGCAAAAGTTGCTTGGTGTGGTCGCGATGAAGAACGTTTAAATGCTTCTAAGCACTATATTTTAGAAAAATTTCCACATGCCAATATTTTTACCAAAGCATGTAATGTTTTGAAAAAAGAAGAAGTTCAGCAATTTGCCAAAGACGTCAAACTCAATTTGGGCAATGTGGACATGCTCATTAACAATGCTGGGCAAGGCCGTGTTTCAAATTTTGAAAACACACAAGATGAAGACTGGATGAAAGAAATCGAGCTGAAATATTTCAGTGTTTTACATCCGGTACGGGCTTTTCTTGATGACTTAAAACAGTCGGCAAATGCCTCAATTACCAATGTGAACTCGTTACTGGCATTGCAACCGGAACCGCACATGATTGCGACGTCATCTGCACGCGCTGCACTGTTGAACTTAACCCATTCTCTGGCACATGAGTTTACTCAATATGGTGTTCGTGTGAATTCGATTTTACTCGGAATGGTTGAGTCTGCGCAGTGGAAACGCCGTTATGAAACCCGTTCAGATTTAAATCTGTCATGGGAAGAATGGACGGGGAATATCGCAAAAAATCGTGGCATTCCCATGCAGCGCTTAGGCCGACCAGAAGAGCCCGCACGTGCTTTGGTTTTCTTGGCATCACCATTGGCATCTTACACCACAGGTTCGGCAATAGATGTCTCAGGTGGTTTTAACAAACATTTATAAATATCAGGTGCTGTCATGAAAAAGTTGATGATGATTGGTTTTGGCGCAATGGCAGCAGAAGTGTATGCCCACTTGCCTCAAGATCTGCAACTCAAATGGATTGTCGTGCCATCTCGCAGTATTGAAAAAGTGCAGTCACAAGTCTCGTCTGACATTCAGGTGATTTCAGATATTGAGCAATGCGATGGTACGCCAGACTATGTCATTGAGGTGGCAGGTCAAGCAGCAGTGAAAGAGCATGTTCAAAAAGTTTTAGCGAAAGGCTGGACCATTGGTCTGATTTCGGTGGGTACTTTGGCTGATAGCGAATTTTTGGTTCAGCTTAAGCAAACTGCCGAAAAAAATGATGCACATTTGCATTTGCTTGCAGGGGCTATCGCAGGTATTGACGGTATTTCTGCGGCCAAAGAAGGTGGTTTGCAAAAAGTCACTTACAAAGGCTGTAAAAGTCCAAAAAGCTGGAAGGGTAGTTATGCAGAGCAATTGGTCGATCTAGACCATGTTGCTGAAGCTACAGTCTTTTTCACAGGAACTGCGCGTGAAGCTGCCATGAAATTTCCAGCTAATGCCAACGTTGCAGCAACCATTGCACTTGCAGGACTTGGTATGGATGAAACCATGGTTGAGTTAACTGTTGATCCAACCATCAACAAAAACAAACACACCATTGTGGCAGAAGGTGGTTTTGGACAAATGACCATTGAACTGGTGGGTGTGCCGCTGCCAAGTAACCCGAAAACATCAACTTTGGCTGCGCTTAGCGTGATTCGTGCTTGTCGCAACAGTGTAGAAGCAATACAGATTTAAGAAGGATTTGATCATGGCAAAGGAAATTTATATTGCGGGTGAATGGCGTTTAGGCCGTGGTGCGGTCATCCAAAGCCTGTTTCCGGCAGATCAGTCTGTCAATGCAGAAATTTCGACTGCAACGCTTGAAGATGTGAATGAAGCGATTGAAAAGGCTGATCAGGCTTGGCGTCAACCCAACTGGAGAAACAGCTTGCCGCATGAGCGCGCACGTATTCTTTACAAAGTTGCAGACATTATTGAAGCGCGTGCAGATGAATTAGCAAAATTACAAACACGCGATAATGGGAAACCTTTAACCGAAACTCGCGGTTTGGTGATGAGTGCTGCGGCGACTGCACGTTATGTTGCAGCGGCATGTGAAACGCTGAATGATGAGCTAACTACTCAACGTGCTCCAGACTTTATGACCATGAGCGTGCATGAACCTGTGGGCGTTGTGGCAGCAATTACACCTTGGAACTCTCCAATTGCGAGTGAAGTTCAAAAGCTTGCTCCAGCTTTGGCAGCAGGAAATGCAGTGGTGTTAAAACCAGCAGAAGCAACCTCACTCATTGCTTTAGAACTTGCCAAAATTTTTGAAGAGGCAGGTTTACCAAAAGGCTTACTCAGTGTGTTAGTTGGTCGTGGTTCGGTAATTGGCGATGCAATTGCTCAACATCCGTTGGTTCGTAAAATCTCTTTTACAGGGGGAACGACCACGGGCCGTCATTTGGCGCATATTGCAGCGGAAAAACTCATTACCACTTCGCTTGAGCTAGGTGGCAAGTCACCAACAATCGTTCTGCCAGATGCTGATGTAGAACTTGCTGCCAAAGGTGTAGCGTACGGTATTTTTAGTTCGGCAGGCCAAGCGTGTATCGCAGGCTCTCGCTTGTTTATTCATAGCAGTCTTTACGATCAGTTTTTAACGCGTCTGGTTGAAATTACCAAAGGCTTACGTGTGGGCCATCCTGAACAGGCTGGTGTGCATTTAGGACCACTCGTAAATGACAAACATTTGCAGTCGGTTGATCGCTATGTGCAGCTTGCTAAAAGTGAAGGTGGGCAAGTTTTGGTGGGTGGCGAAGCATTAACAACTGGTGACTATGCCAAAGGAAGTTATTACTTACCAACCATTATTACGGGTTTAAGTAATAGTGCCCAAACCTGTCAGGAAGAAATTTTTGGTCCTGTTTTAGTCGTTATGAAATATGACAACGAACAAGATTTAATTGCCCAAGCCAATGACAGTTGTTTTGGTCTCGCAGCTGGCATTTGGACTGAAAGCTACCGTAAAGCTTGGCGTATTGCCCGTGTGTTAGAAGTGGGAACCGTGTGGATTAATACCTACAAAAAGTTCTCGATTAGTGCACCGTTTGGTGGCTTTAAAGACAGTGGTATTGGGCGCGAAAAAGGCCGTTTGGGCATTTTATCGTACATGCAGCAAAAGAGTATTTATATGGGGCTGAATGAACAGCCTAACCCTTGGTGCGATTAATAGATTCAAGGACTGAAAACAAATTTTGAGGAACAGACATGACTGAACGTGTAAATGTAGGCGAAGCAATCGCAAGAGTTTTAGAAGCGCACCAAGTTGATAGTATTTATGGTGTTATTTCCATCCACAATTTACCTATTGCTGACGCAGTAGGGCGCCGTGAAAAAATGCGCTTTGTAGCAGCCCGCGGTGAAGCGGGTGCGGTAACCATGGCAGATGCACATTCACGCTTTAAAGGCCTAGGTGTAGCGTTGACCAGTACGGGTGCTGGGGCTGGCAATGCGGTAGGTTCGCTGATTGAAGCGATGAATGCGGGTAGCCCTGTATTGCATTTAACAGGTCAAGTTGAGCGTGAGTATCTCGACCGTGATGCAAGTTTCATTCACGAAACCAAAGATCAACTTACGTTTTTACGCGCATCAAGCAAAGCAGCATTTCGTATTACAAGTCCAGACAATGCAGTGGGCGTAATTCGTGAAGCGATTCGTGTGGCGACAACAGTTCCAATGGGGCCGGTAAGTGTTGAGTTGCCAATTGATGTACAGGCAGCAGAAATTGATTTGCCACTTAACCTTGGACCAGTCAAAGCATTGCAATTGCCACAAGCGGATCAAGCTGAAATTGATCTTCTTGTGAGTGAAATCAAAAAAGCAAAACGCCCAATTTTCTGGATTGGCGGTGGAACTTTAAATAGTGTTGCCGAAGTTAAAGCAATTGCAGATTTAGGTATTCCGGTTGTGTCATCTACACACGGTCGTGGCGTATTGGCAGATGATCATCCACGTAGTTTAGGTGCATTCCACAACTCGGCAGCGGTTGAGCAGTTATTAAAAGATGCCGACTTAATGGTTGTATTGGGTTCTCGTTTACGTAGTAATGAAACCAAAACTTATTCGGTTGAGTTCCCTGAAAACATTATTCAAGTTGATGCCAATCCAGTGGCTCAGCAACGTAATTACAAAATTCGCAACTTCATTTGTGGCGATGCTAAAGATGTCTTAACACGTGTGTTGGCTCAGCTTCAAGGTACTTCAAAAGTTGATGCCGATTACGATGCTGCTGTAGTTGCTGCAAAACAAGCTGCAATTGATGCACTGCGTAAGCAAATCGACCAATACGCTTTAATTTGTGATCACTTGCGTGCAGCTTTACCTCAAGACGGCATTTTTGTACGTGACATCACCATGTCAGGTAGTACATGGGGCAGCCGTTTATTCCCTGTACAAGCACCGAACCAAAACATTCACTCACTCGCGGGTGCAATTGGTTTAGGTCTTGCAACTGCAATCGGTGCTTCGGTTGCTAACCCTGACAAAAAAGTGATTGGTTTGGTCGGTGATGGCGGCTTAATGCTTGGCATTGGCGAAATTGCAACCATGGTGCAAGAAAACACCAACATGGTCTTAATGATTATGAATGATGGTGGCTATGGCGTAATGCGTGGCATTCAAAATAACTACTTTGGTGGTCGTCAGTATTTCAATGAATTGCATACACCAGACTACAAACTTCTTGGCGAATCAATGGGTGTGAAGAGCTGGAAAGTCGGTAGTGCAGATGAGTTTAAAACTGTCATTCAAGAGGCGGTTGCATTTGAAGGACCAACGGTAATTGAGCTCGATATGAACTCGATTGGACCATTAAACTTTGCGGGTCCACCGCAAAAGAAACTGTATTAACCAGTTTGGATGGTTTAGTACATATGCGATGGGAGCTGCTAAGCCATCCTTTTTTTAGATATATTTTTTTATCTAAAAAACAATAAAAACGAAGTTTTACAGGTAAAACAAATAAAGTTCCAGCAGGATGCTGGAACTCAATCAAGGATGTAGAGATGAAAAAGACTTCATTGATCATGGCATTCATTGCACCACTCGCTATGGGGATGAGTGCAAGTGCGTTTGCAAAAGACTCATTACTTGAATGGAAAAGTGATGATGGAACTGACTCTTTAAAGTTAGGTGGGGTGGTTCGGTTAAATCAGCGCTATGAAGATTGGGAAGGGCCAAATCGTGGTTTTGGTAAGCTCTATTTTGATATTTTCAGGGTAGATCTAAAAGGTAAGTTTGATGATGCATACATCAATGCGAGCTATCTGTTCCAAGACCAACAGAAAACCTCGATTGAAAAAGCATATGTCGGTTATAACCTAGATGCCAATAACAGTATTGAAGCAGGTTTGGTCTATAAGCCATTTACCATTTATCCATATCCACAAAATGGCTGGACCTATCACATTCCGTTCTTTTTAGGTTATGGCAACAATATTGCACCGGGACTTAACTGGAATTATCACGACAAAGATTGGGATGTAAAGCTCGGTTATTACCCGCAAATGCTAGAGACCAACTTGCGCTATTCGCCTGAAAGTGCAACTTATGATGACTTAGCAGGAAATGCGTTTCCATCTCAAAAGGCCTACCAGAATGAAAAGCGAAATCAGTTTAATACCCGCATTGTGCGTAAGTTAGAAACTGATTTTGGTAAACAAGAGGTTGGTGTGTCGGGTGCAATTGCCCAGTTACATAACAAAGTCACTGATAAAGATGGCAAGTATTATGCGGTTGGTTTGCATACCGACAACAACTACAAGCGTTTTAACTTACAAAGTTCAGTCATTCACTATCAATATGATGCTAAAAATCCGGACGGTGTAAATAGTGATATGACTTTAATGGGCAATAACGGTTTTACACCTGCCTATTTCATTGCTTCGGAAGGAACGATTGCCAGTTTAAACCTTGCTTATACTTTGCCAGTCACGAATATGGGTAAGCTAAAAGCCATTAAGTTTTATAATGACTATAGTTATCTCGATAAAAAACGTGATGATTGGTCAGATTCGCAAATGAACACCACAGGGATGATGTTTATTGCTTCACCATTTATGGTTTGGGCGGATTATACGTGGGGTAAAAACTCCAACATTATTGGTGGCTCGACTAACTCAACGGGTTATACCTCTGCAACCTCGCCAAACAGCGATAAATGGCTATACCGTATTAACTTTAATATTGGCTTTACTTTCTAAAGTAAGCAGCAATAAAAAACCACGCGATCGGCGTGGTTTTTTATTTAATAAGTGAAAATTTTTAATACCTGTTTTTTTCAAACTTATTCCAAAATACAAAGGCAGTCACAAAGGCCAAAATGGTTAGCGCGAAAATATAATACATCGCACCAATATCACTATATTGACTGAGCCAATGCACTAAAGGCAGAGTCATACCGCCAACAATCGCATAAGACAAATTATAAGAAAATGAAATACCCGAGAAACGCACAGGCGCGGGGAACATTTTGACCATACTGCTCGACACCATGCCGACAGTACCAGAGCATAGACCCAACAACATATATAAACCAAAAATGGTTGAATGTGCTGCGTGTCCTAAACTGTTATAAAAAACTGCTGCTGTGAGTGCTACGGCAAGTGCACCGAACATCATCACTTTGCCACAGCCAAAACGGTCAGCAAAATAGCCTGCTAAAATACAGCCGACCATTTGCATAACAATGGCTGCACTTTGCATTTCAAAAGTTTGAGCACGCTCAAAACCAAACGTACCAGTTAATAAATTTGGCATGGCTAAAATCACCACCACCACACATCCCGTTAAAAACCATGTAAATAACATGCCAATCGCAACAGCTGTTTTATGCGTTTTTAAGACTTGTTTTACAGGCATTTCTTTAGAAATTTCTTTACGGGCCTGCATGGCTTTAAACACAGGTGTTTCTTTTAAATAAGTTCGTAAATAAAGTGCAACGAGACCAAAAATACCACCTGCAATGAAAGGAATACGCCATGCCCAGTCATGGATTTGTCCTTCACTAAAATTCAGTGAAATCCATAAAGACATCAGTGCACCTAGTAAAATTCCTAAAGACAGCCCAGCGGTGAGTAAACCATTGGCCAGTCCGATTTTTCTTTCAGGTACATGTTCAGACACAAATGTCCACGCGGCTGGAATTTCCCCCCCGATTGCAATCCCTTGTACTACACGCATGAGTAACAAAAGTAGCGGTGCCAAATATCCGATATTTTCAAAGGTAGGCAATATCCCGATAAATAGAGTAGGCAGTGCCATCAGCAAAATAGAAAGCGAAAATAGTTTTTTACGCCCGACCAAATCACCAAAATGGGCCATAACAACCCCGCCCAAAGGTCTGAAAAAGTAACCTGCTGCAAAAATACCGTAAGTGTTGAGCATGGCCCAAAACGGACTAAGTGTGCTGGGGAAAAAGAGGTCGGAAATGATTTTGGCGTAGAACACATAAATCACAAAATCATAAAACTCTAAAGCTCCACCCAATGAAGAAAGGGCGAGGGTTCGTTTATCTTCTTTATTAAGATAGTTCGCATCCTGCAAAGTTAATTCCTGATCCATTTTTTACTTAATTGTTGTAATTGAAGTTTGGATATTAATGGAAAAGTGAAGTAAAAGTAAATGGAGGAAATTTGTTCTATGTGGCAACGTCGATTGGACCTGCTCAGATCAAAAAGCTTTAAAACAAAAAACGCTTTAGATGAAACAAAAACAGATGTAGGAATGGCTTTTCTTTTGTTTCGTTCAGCGACACAATAAAACTTGTCATAGCCAGTTTAATGAGAGAGTCAAAGGATGAGTGTAGTTTTACCTGTCGCGAAGCGTGGTGAAGATATTTTGAAATTGATTGCGGCTCCCGTCTCGGCAAATGAGTTAAACAGTAATTGGCTTTATCAGCTTGCTGACGCTATGCACGCGACAATGCTTGAGCGTAATGGGGTAGGGATTGCTGCACCGCAAGTTTATATCTCTAAACGCGTCATTATTGTGGCGTCTCGACCAAACCCACGCTATCCCGATGCACCTGAAATGGAAGCAGTGGTCATGGTGAATCCTGAAATTTTAGAGTTCTCAAACGAAGTTTGTTTAGGTGAAGAAGGCTGCTTAAGTGTGCCAGACGAACGTGGACAAGTGGAACGTGCCGAAATGGTTAAGGTGAAATACTTAACACTTCAGGGCGAGACGGTGGAAACAATTTTTCATGGTTTTCCTGCTCGTATCGTTCAACATGAGGTCGATCATTTAAATGGAATATTGTTTGTAGAAAGAATAAGCTAATCTTCAGTTTAAAGTTTTGAAAAACCTATAATGAGCTTGAAAAGGATAAGTCATCGGAATTACAATACTTATAGCGTAATATTTAAATCATTACAAAAGATATAATTTTAATATTATCAGCAGGTTGTGCTGAAATTTTGCGCGATGTTGTAAATCTCCTCATTTAAGGTTACTGACCATGCAAACCCCTCTCCCAGATTATTTGGCAAATGTTATAGAAGCCTGTGACATCGATAACAGCGGTCATCTCGCCGATTATATTCCTGAGTTGGCAAATGCAAACCCAAATCGATTAGCTTTAGCAATGTCTACGGTAGATGGTGAAATTTATTCGGTTGGCGATGATGATGTTGAATTCACCATACAATCAATTTCTAAACCATTTGTATATGCTTATGTTTTACAACAGCTTGGCATTGATGCAGTACTTGCGAAAGTAGGGGTAGAGCCTTCGGGAGAAGCCTTCAATGAAATTTCATTAGGTAAAGACGGACGTCCAAAAAATCCGATGATTAACTCTGGCGCAATTACTGTACATTCCTTGATTCAGGTCAAGCATGGTTTACATAGCGCAGAAATTCTACGCCGTTTTATGAGCGAGCTTGCTGGTCGTGAATTAAGTTTTGATGAGTCTGTTTATGATTCGGAAGTCAAAACAGCCTACCGTAATCTTTCGATCGGTTATATGTTGCGCACGGTGGGGATTTTGGAAACTGACCCTGTCGATATTGTGAATGGTTACATTCGTCAATGTGCGATCATGGTTACAGTTAAAGACTTGGTACGTATGGGCAGTGTACTTGCTAATGGCGGGGTCGATCCTAGAACTGGAAAGCGCCTATTAAATCGATCTGTAGTTAGACAAGTCCTCAGTGTCATGATGAGCTGTGGTATGTATGATGCCGCGGGTGACTGGCTTTCAACTGTAGGTATTCCTGCTAAAAGCGGTGTAGCAGGGGGTATTTTGGGTGTGCTACCGGGGCAGGTCAGTATCGCTGCTTTTTCACCTCGATTAGATGAGCATGGGCATAGTGTTCGAGGTATCGATATTTTAGAACGATTATCTCGTGATATGGGATTACATCTCATGGAAGGTACACCTTCTGCCCAGACCATTGTACAAAGTCATTACCGTACAGGAAAAGATGCATCATTAAGTGTGTATGTGCTTCGGGGCGTATTGAAATTTACCGAAGCTGAAATGTTGTTGCGTATTTTACAAGACGAGACAACTGATCAAAGCACAATCGTTATTGATTTAACCCAGATTTCACTTATCCACGATGTGGGTAAACGTATGTTTTTAGAAGGCGTAGATCGTCTGATTGATGATGGCCATACTCTTGTCTTAGTCGACCCTGAACAGCGCTTAGATCATGCCAGAACTGGTAAAGATCGTGAGCTTCATGTCTATCATGATTTTGATGATTTGCTCGAAAAGCATGACCTACCTGCAAAAAAAAAGACTTATAGCGACATCGCGGCACTTCTAAACTGCTGAGGTGTTTTTCCTAGATGTCGCTTAAACATTGCACTGAACGCGCTGGGGTTTGTATACCCCAGTGATTCTGAAATTTGAGCAATAGATTCACCATTCGCGATTTTACTCAAGGCGAGTGCAATATGCATTTGTTGCAACCATGCCCGATATGACAGCCCAGTTTCTTTTTGGAACATACGCATTAGGGTTCTAGAACTCGCACCAATATCATCAGCCCAATCTGTTAAATCTTTTGAATGGTCAGGCGTATGTAATAACTCTTGGCAAATTTTTAAGAGTCTTTTGTCTTTCGGCCAAGGAATCTGGATGGGCAACAAATTGGCCCGATGAATTTCTTCAAAAATCAAAATTTGTAAAGAATGGGAAAGCTCTTGAGAAGTGGCCGTATTTGGAGTGCCTTCTCGTTCGATTTCATTTAAACGTATTAAGAGTTCATGCAACAGATTGCTTACCCGAATAATAAAACAATGTTGTCCCATTAAAGCTGCTGCATTTACTTCAACCAATGCCGTATTTAACTTCACGTGACTCAGTGAAATCACGCTGTGCTCTACATGTGCTGGAATCCATAACGCGCACATGGGCGGCACAATCCACACATGATTAGGCGTAAAAACCTGAATAGTTCCAGTAGAGGCATATAAAAACTGCGCACGTGTATGCGTATGGGTAGGCGTGATTTCTCGGTAAGAATGCTCAGAAGATAGCCCAATCACAAGTTCAGACAAATCAGACTGAATAAGAGAATCGGACATAAACTATCCTAAAAATTGTCACTTATACGATGATTATTGGAAGATAACTTTATAAGCGACAATTTACAATAAGCATCTCATTTAAAAATATTGGAGTTTTTCAGGTATGACGTCTTCAATACAATTGAAAGATGGTATTGCCAATACCGTTGCAAATGATCAGCCTCAAGGAATGATTATTAAAATTGTAGGCGCCGTGGCAGTCGCACATTTACTAAATGATTTAATTCAGGCGGTGCTACCAGCTATCTATCCAATGCTAAAAGCAAACTTTTCACTGAGTTTTGCCCAAGTCGGCCTGATCTCGTTTGTATATCAAATTACAGGTTCACTGCTACAGCCTTGGATTGGACTTTATACCGATAAACATCCAAAACCGTATCTTCTCCCACTCGGAATGGTCGTCACATTCTGCGGCATTATCTTGTTAGCATTTTCACCAAGTTTTGCTGTGTTGTTGTGTGCATCTGCGCTTATTGGGGTTGGGTCTGCAACCTTTCACCCAGAAGCTTCGCGGGTGGCACGAATGGCATCGGGCGGGCGCTTCGGTACAGCTCAGTCGACTTTTCAGGTGGGCGGAAACACAGGTACAGCCATTGGGCCATTGTTGGCAGCTTTACTCATTGTCCCATTTGGGCAGCATGCAGTTGCCGGCTTAGTGATATTTGCACTTTTGGCGATTTGGGTTTTATTTGGTGTAAGCCGTTGGACTGTGAGCCATGCTAAAAATCAGATAGCTGCACGTGCAACTCAAGCACATACTAAATTGCATGGTCGTAAGCTCATTATTGCTTTGAGCACAATTAGTGTATTGATGTTTGCCAAATTTACCTACATTGCCAGCATTAGTAACTACTTTACTTTTTACTTAATTCAAAAGTTCCATATCAGTATTCAAACAGCTCAATTGCATTTGTTTGCCTTCTTGGCAGCTGTTGCTTTAGGTACATTTGCAGGTGGCCCAATTGGTGACAAAATTGGCCGTAAAGCGGTTATCTGGGTTTCATTTGTTGGTATGGCGCCGTTTGCATTAATGATGCCGTTTGCAAACCTATTTTGGACAACAGTTTTCTCAATTATTGCAGGTTTAGTGTTGTCATCGGCTTTTGCTGCAATGGTAGTTTACGCACAAGAAGCTGTTCCGGGCCGTGTGGGTATGATTGCAGGTTTAATGTTTGGTCTGATGTTTGGGGTAAGCGGTATTGCCGCAGCTGGGTTAGGACATTTAGCCGATATTAACGGCATTGAATGGGTGTTTGGTTTATGTTCATTGTTGCCATTACTTGGTTTTGCAACTGCATTTTTACCCAACACAAAAGTAAAATAAATGAAAAGACTCTCAGCCATATTTAGCTGAGAGTCTTTGTAATATGAACATAGCCTCATTAGAAAGACTATTTTTGAACACCAAACTTAAATACGGTGACACTGTTATAAGTTTGATTTGGGTTTAAACGTGTAGAAGGGAAAGCTGATTGATTCGGGCTATCTGGAAAATGCTGTGTTTCTAATGCTAGCGCATCTGCTTGTCGATAGAGTACGCCATTTGCACCAGTAACATTTCCGAGTAAATGATTGGCTGTATACATTTGAACGCTTGGTTCAGTGGTTAAAACCTGCATGGTTCGTTTAGATTTTGGGTCAACCACAATAGCTGCAAGATTGAGTTTCCCTTGAGACTTTTGATTAATTACCCAAGTTTGGTCATAGCCATATCCATAGGCCAATTGCTGATTATTCGCTCGAATATCTTTTACGATTGCTTTAGGTGTCCGAAAATCAAAAGGTGTACCTGCAACCGAAGCTATTTCACCTGTGGGTAAAGAGTTTTGATCGGTTACCAATATACGGTCTGCATTGAGTTGTACCACATGATCTAGCACGCCATAAGGGGTATTGCCAGCGCCTGATAAGTTGAAATAACTGTGGTTGGTGAGATTGACGACTGTCGGTTGATCAGTTTTGGCTTTATATTCAATCTGGAATTCATTTTGATCTGAAAGACTGTAGATCACTTCTACATCTAATTTTCCGGGAAAACCTTGATCACCATTTGGACTGGTTAACTTAAGAGAAGCTTTAACGGTTTCACCTTTAGAAACGAGGGGCTTAACTTGCCAAATACGTTTATCAAAACCGGGATTACCGCTATGTAATGAATTCGGCCCATTATTTTTTTCAAGGTTATACGTTTTTCCATCTAAGTTAAATTTAGCATCGCCAATACGGTTCGCATAACGACCAATTAATCCGCCAAAATGAATGCCTTCCTTGGTATCAGTGACTTCATAACCTTTTAGATCATCAAAGCCCAAAACAATATTATTTTGTTTACCTTGTGCATCGGGAGTCAAAATCTGTGTAATTACACCACCGAAGCTAATAAAAGATACCGAGACTCCTTTGTTATTGCTCATGGTGTATAAATCAACTTTTTGACCGTCTTGAGTCGTACCATATGGTTTTACATTTAATGTGGCTGCATTGGTAAGTTGTGCAAAGCTATAAATCGTAACACCTAAAATTGCTAATTTTTTCATGTTTATACTCTATTTTTTAATAGTAAGACTGGATGAATATAAGATTGATTTTTCATCTTTTTAAAGAGGTTTTTATTATATGTAGTGTTAATAATAATTGATTAGTTAATGTTAAATATTGGAAAAACTGGTTCAATTTATGTTTATAAAGAAATTAATCTTATGAGCAAAATTCAACGGTAAGTTATTTTTATGACTCATCCCGACTCGGTTTTAAAATTTTCACTTGGTCTAAATAGTCTCTCGTTTGATGTAGACAGCCAACACATTCACCTTGAGCAGGGCTTAGGTTTTGTTAATTCAAAAAGTGTCAGCGATGGCGTGATTGATGAACTCGCTATCGAAAAGATGATTTATTTTATTGAAGAAATCATCGAGTCAAAGCCCCTCAGAAATTTAAATATAAGTGGGGTAGCTGTTACGTCTGATGCTGCTATGACACACCTCAGTCAGTTATTTTTTAGTGCTAAAAAGCAAATCAGCCGTATTGAGCTTGAGCATGGATTTAATGATTTTATTGAGCGTTTGAGCTACTACACAAATCAAATGGCTCCAAATCAGCTTTATGTTTTTACCTACTTTGTATTTGTTCGAGAGATGATGCATCACTTAAGAGTTGAGCAAATTCAGATCATTTAAGAAATGATTTCTTAGCCTGCCAACTCATCATGAATCCAGTTTAAAAACAGCTCAATTTTAGGAATAAATTGATGGGTTCGTGGATATACCAAATGATGAGCAGAGATAGGAATCGATAACTCATCTGCAAAAACTCTAACCAACTTTCCAGATTCTAAGTAATTTTGAGTGAGTAAATTACTTTCTAAAACAAATCC
Source organism: Acinetobacter sp. 22301 (assembly GCF_052045285.1). Classification (NCBI taxonomy): domain Bacteria; kingdom Pseudomonadati; phylum Pseudomonadota; class Gammaproteobacteria; order Moraxellales; family Moraxellaceae; genus Acinetobacter; species Acinetobacter sp. 22301. Next base: position 137,761 of record NZ_JBQEOR010000005.1, read on the forward strand.
TAGTCCGTGTGTGGCTGCCTCAAGTGACATATAAGAGCGGTCAAAACTCAAAGTGTAGGGAAACTCAGGAATAGTTAGACCCTGATGGGCAAACCATTGTGGCCAAGTGACTAAGGTCGAGCGCGATAAAATCAGTTCTTTCTTTAATAAATCTTGAGGTTTATAAACCGGACTACGTTCCAGCAGCTTAGGGGACGCAAGCACTTCAAGCTTTTCATTACGAATCGTTCTGATTTCTACCCCTGTCCAGTTGGGCAAACCATGACGAATATCAATGTCGATCTTGTCGCGAGTAAAGTGCAAATTTTCATAGGAACATGACAAGTTAACCTGAACCATGGGGAACTTTTCTTTAAATGATTCAAGGCGCGGTAATAACCAAAGCAAACCAAAACTTGGGGATGAGTGAATATATAAACTGTCTTTAGGGCTTTTATCGGCAGCTTTTTCCGTGGCTAACATCAGGTTATGCAAAATGGTGGTGACATCTTGAAAATAGCGTTCGCCAGAAGGGGTAAGCGTCACACCCCGGGCGCCACGAATAAATAAACTCTGCCCAATCATTTCTTCAAGCTTAGCAATTTGATGACTTACTGCCGAAGGCGTGAGATTCAAATGCTCGGCTGCCTTGGCAACATTGCCGAAACGGGCGGTTTGTTCAAAAGCCTGTAAGGTTTTAATTGAAGGCATGTGGTTGAAATTGTTTTCACTACTATCCATGAAATGATCCATTTTTATCCCTAAAACTTATTTGAAAATAGCACAGGCATGAATTTTTTTCATGTTTTGTTGAATTTGAGCTGATTGCTGGGCTTTGTGAAAAAAGAGATTCTAAGTCAGAACTCAGAAAATAAAGCGTAAAAGAGGATTGAACATGTTACTACAAGAAAAAGTGGCATTAATTACGGGTGCAGCATCAGAACGTGGAATTGGGCGAGCAACCGCAGAAATCTTTGCACAACAGGGTGCCAAAGTCATTATTGTTGATTTAGATCTTGCTCAAAGCCAAAACGCTGCAAAGGCGCTTGGTGAAGGACATTTAGGCCTTGCTGCAAACGTTGCGAACGAAGAACAGGTCAAAGTAGCTGTTGAACAAGCACTACAGCACTATGGCAAGATTGATATTTTAATTAACAATGCTGGTATTACTCAGCCAGTTAAAACCCTCGATATTCAACGCAGTGACTATGACCGTATTTTAGATGTCAGCCTGCGCGGAACACTGATTATGTCGCAAGCTGTTATTCCATCTATGAAAGCAAACGGTGGCGGAAGTATTGTCTGTCTATCTTCAGTTTCAGCACAACGTGGTGGTGGTATTTTTGGCGGGCCACATTATAGCGCTGCCAAAGCAGGCGTGTTAGGTCTGGCAAAAGCGATGGCTCGTGAGTTTGGTGCTGATCAGATTCGTGTAAATTCTCTTACTCCAGGTCTAATCCAGACTGATATTACTGGCGGTTTAATGAATGATGACCGTCGTCACGACATTTTGGCAGGTATTCCACTCGGCCGCTTAGGTAAAGCGCAAGATGTTGCAAATGCAGCATTATTTTTGGCAAGTGATCTGTCAGCTTACTTAACTGGTGTCACACTCGATGTAAATGGTGGCATGCTGATTCATTAATCGCTCACTATTTCAAAACTAAAAATAGAATGATGGTCACAAGAGGATACTGTGGCCAAATGTAAAGGGATTCGCATGATGGATACAGTATTTTCATCTGAAGTAGATACGGCGGTTCGTAAATCTGCCTATCGAAAAATTGCATTTCGGCTCATGCCATTTTTAATGCTTTGTTATTTTTGTGCCTATTTAGATCGAGTAAACGTGGGTTTTGCCAAGCTCCAAATGATGAGCGATTTACAGTTTAGTGAAGCTGTATATGGTCTAGGCGCAGGGATTTTCTTTATTGGTTATTTCCTCTGTGAAGTACCAAGTAACATTGTACTTCACAAGGTAGGCGCAAGACGTTGGATTGCCCGAATCATGATTACATGGGGCATTTTGTCAGGTTGTTTTGCTTTTGTTCAAACCGAATGGCAATTTTACACCTTACGTTTTTTGCTTGGTGTTGCTGAAGCTGGACTAGCTCCGGGTTTGTTGCTCTACCTCACTTATTGGTTTCCATCTTACCGCCGTGCACGCATGACCGTACTTTGGTTTATCGCGATTCCAATTTCAGGAATGATTGGTGGACCACTTTCAGGCTTAATCATGGACCGAATGAGCGGCGTACATGGCTGGTTTGGATGGCAGTGGATGTTTGTAATTGAAGCCATTCCTACTGTACTTGTTGGCCTGCTTGTACTTGCTGTTTTAAAAGATTCAGTTCAAGACGCCAACTGGTTAACCCAAGATGAAAAGAACTTGGTGAAGCAAGAACTTGCTCAGGATAACCAGCACAAAGAAGGTCATGCTAGCGTCAAAGAGTTCATTGCAGATAAACGCTTATGGCTACTGGCAGGTATTTATTTTTGTGTCGTGATGGGGCAATACGCCATTACATTTTGGCTACCAACTCTTATTCGTAATTCGGGCATTAGTAATAACTGGCATATAGGTTTGCTCACAAGCCTGCCTTATATGTGTGCCATTGTGGTCATGATTTTGGCAGGGCGTAGCGGTGACCATTTTCAAGAACGCCGCTGGCACTTAATTATCCCGATGTGTGCAGGCGCTTTAGCACTTACATTTGCGACTTTATTCGCTTCAAATCTAACGCTTTCTTTAATTTGCCTTTGCATCGCAGCCTCAGGTGTGCTGACGGCATCCTCTTTATTCTGGATGTTGCCGACCAACTTTTTGGGTGGTGTTTCCGCAGCGGCAGGTATCGCAGCAGTGAATAGCTTCGCCAATCTTGCAGGATTTTGCTCACCTTATTTAATCGGTTGGGTCACTACCAACACGGGTTCAAATGCAATCGGCATGTTCTTAATCACAGCAGTATTAATTTTCGGTGCCAGTTTGGTTCTGCGTGTTCCGGCAAAACTGGTCAATCGTTAATAAGGAATAGTAAATGACAATGTTAAATGTTGATAAAGCAGGCCAAATTGCCGAGTTGCAACAACGTGCCTACCACATTCGCCAACATGCTTTACGCATGGGGCAAGTACAAGGCCAAGGCTATGTTGGACAAGCTTTAGGTGCAGCAGATTTGCTCGCCGTGTCTTATTTTCATGCGATGAAATATCAGCCAGAAAACCCTGAATGGGAAGGCCGTGACCGTTTTTATCTTTCTATTGGGCACTATGCAATTGCACTCTATGCAGCCTTAATTGAAGCAAAAATTATTCCGCTTGAAGAGCTTGAAACCTACGGAGCCGATGACAGTCGGTTACCAATGTCGGGCATGGCTTCCTATACACCCGGTATGGAAATTACAGGTGGCTCATTGGGTCATGGTCTTGGAATTGCAGTCGGTGCTTGTTTAGGGCTAAAACAGAAAAAGTCGGATGCTTTTGTTTATAACTTACTGTCCGATGGAGAGCTAAATGAAGGCTCAACATGGGAGGCAGTGATGTCTGCTTCGCATTGGAAACTAGATAACTTGATTGCCATTATTGATGTGAATAATCAGCAGGCAGATGGGCACTCCAGCGAAATTTTAGCGTTTGAGCCAATTGTTGATCGTTGGCAGTCATTTGGTTGGTACACCCAACGTGTAGATGGCAACAACATGGAAGCTTTGCTTGAAGCATTCGATCAAGCGCGAAACCATGAAGGAGCATGCCCACGCGTCATTATTTGTGACACCAAAATGGGTAAAGGCGTGTCGTTCTTGGAAAGCCGCGAAAAAACACACTTTATTCGTGTTGATGAACATGAATGGGACGATGCTTTAAATATTTTGACCCACTACGGACAGTAAGGAATACACCATGAGCCAGTTAGCCAATCCTCCTAAGAAAAAACTAACCACTTCGGCAATGATTGCTTCTATTGCTGCCGAGGGCCAACCGACTAAACCAGCTCCATTTGGGCATGCACTGAATGCCTTGGCAAAAGAGCGTGACGATATCGTAGGTTTATCAGCAGATTTATCAAAATATACAGACCTACATATTTTTGCCAAAGAAAACCCCGACAAGTTTTTCCAAATGGGCATGGCAGAACAACTTTTGATGAGCGCAGCAGCAGGACTTGCTCGTGAAGGATTTGTTCCTTTTGCGACGACCTATGCTGTGTTTGCATCACGCCGTGCCTACGATTTTATTTGTATGGCAATTGCGGAAGATAACCTGAATGTCAAAATTGTAGCAGCTCTTCCGGGATTAACCACAGGCTACGGCCCAAGTCATCAGGCAACGGATGATATTGCAATTTTCCGTGCTATGCCGAACTTGATGATTATCGATCCATGTGATGCCTTAGAAATAGAACAGGCAATTCCTCAGATTGCCGCGCATAATGGCCCCGTATATATGCGTTTATTGCGTGGTCAGGTTCCGTTAGTGCTCGATAAATACAACTACCAGTTTAAATTGGGTAAGGCACAGGTGATTAAACCGGGTAAAGATTTACTCATTATTTCCACTGGTCTATTGACTATGCGTGCGCTTGAGGCAGCGGAAGAGCTTGAAAAAGAGGGCATTGAGGTTTCAGTGCTGCATGTGCCTACCATTAAGCCTCTAGATGAACAAACTATTTTGGATGAAGTCGCTAAAGGTGGCCGTCCTGTTTTAACTGCTGAAAATCATTCAGTGGTTGGTGGTTTAGGGGAGGCTGTTGGCTCACTACTTTTAAAAAATGGGCAACATCCTCGTTTTGACATGATTGGTTTGCCAGATGCATTTTTAGATGCAGGCGCATTGCCCACTTTGCATGATCGCTATGGTATTTCAACTGAAGCAGTGAAAGAGAAGATCAAGGCACATTTGAAGTAGAAAGATTAAACTTTCAAATTGAAAAGGGCGTGATGGAATTTCCTTCACGCCCTATTTTTAATCAAGATGATTTAAAAACTTAAGCAATCGAATCATCTAAATTCGGAGCTAACCAACGTTTAGCTTCATCCAGTGTCCAGCCTTTACGTTTTGCATAATCTTCAAGTTGGTCTTGAGAGATCTTGCCCACGTTAAAGTATTCGCTTTGAGGATGCGAATAGTAGAAACCACTTACTGAAGATGGTGGCATCATTGCAAAGTGTTCAGTCAGTTTAGTACCGATTTTGTCGGTAGAACCTAACCAGTCGAACAACACCGCTTTTTCAGAGTGCTCTGGGCAAGCAGGGTAACCCGGTGCAGGGCGAATACCGACATATTTCTCTTTAATCAGTTCTTCATTGCTAAGCTGCTCATCCGCTTTATAGCCCCAGAACTCTTTACGAATGCGTTCATGCAAGTGTTCTGCAAAGGCTTCAGCAAAACGGTCTGCCAATGACTGCACTAAAATTGCAGAGTAGTCATCACCTTTGGCTTTGTATTCATTTGCCAGTTCTTCTGCACCAAAAATCGATACAGTGAATCCGCCTAAGTAGTCCTGTTGTTCACGGTCAGTACGAATATAATCTGCCAAAGACAAGTTTGGTTTACCTGTCACTTTGTCAGATTGCTGGCGTAAGTGTTCAAAAGTATGCGTAACATTTTGACCCGCTTCATCAAATACGCTCACTGTGTCAGCGTTAGTGCGTTGAGCAGGAAACATACCAAATACAGCACGAGCATCAAAACGGTTGTTGTCGATAATATCTTTCAACATCGCTTGAGCTTGGTTGTACAAGTCAGTTGCAGCTTCACCAACTACTTCATCTTCTAAAATTTTCGGGAATTTACCTGCCAAGCTCCAAGAAATGAAGAATGGTGTCCAGTCAAAATACTCTACAAGGGTTGCAAGAGGGTAGTTAGTGAGAACTTGTGTTCCTAAAAGATTTGGTTTTGGTGGTACATAGCTTTCGTCAATTTTAAAACCGTTTTCAACTGACTCAGCATAGGTCAATTTTGCAGCTTTTGGCTGTTTGTTGGCTAAGCGCTCGCGAATCTTGGCATATTCAGCACGGTGCTCTGCAATAAAGTTTCCACGCATTTCTTTCGAAAGCAGGGTGGTTGCAACACCCACAGCACGTGAAGCATCGGCAACATAAATCACGGCATCGTTTTGGTACTGAGGATCAATTTTTACTGCTGTATGGGCTTTAGAAGTAGTCGCACCACCAATTAATAAAGGAATGTTAAAGCCTTTGCGTTGCATTTCTTTCGCAACAAATACCATCTCATCTAAAGATGGAGTAATCAGACCTGACAAACCGATGATGTCACATTTTTCATCAATTGCAGTTTGTAAGATTTTCTCGCAAGGTACCATTACGCCAAGATCAACAATGTCATAACCATTACAGCCGAGTACCACGCCTACGATATTTTTACCAATATCGTGTACGTCACCTTTAACAGTTGCCATCAGGACTTTACCTTTAGATTGGCTACCTGTTTTTTCAGCTTCAATGTACGGGTTGAGCCAAGCCACAGCTTGCTTCATAACACGTGCAGATTTCACAACCTGTGGTAAGAACATTTTGCCCGAACCGAACAAGTCACCAACCACGTTCATACCGTCCATCAAAGCGCCTTCGATTACATCTAAAGGACGTTTGGCTTTGAGGCGAGCTTCTTCGGTATCTTCATCAATGTAAGTGGTAATACCTTTAACTAAAGCATATTCAAGACGTTTTTCGACTGAATCATTACGCCATTCAAGGTTCTCGGCTTCTTTTGTAGCACCGCCTTGTCCACGGTATTTTTCAGCCACTTCAAGCAATTTTTCAGTCGCAGCCTGACCAGACTCACCTTGGTTTTGGTTTAAGATGACATCTTCAACTGCTTGTTTTAGCTCGGCTGGAATATCATCATAAATTGCCATTTGGCCAGCATTCACAATACCCATGGTCATGCCTTGCTTGATAGCATGGTACAAGAACACAGAGTGAATGGCTTCACGAACAGGCTCGTTACCACGGAACGAGAATGAAACGTTCGATACGCCACCAGAAATCATAGCGTGCGGTAAGTTTTGTTTAATCCAACCTGTGGCCTCAATGAAATCGACGCCATAATTGTTGTGTTCTTCAATACCTGTTGCTACTGCAAATACGTTTGGGTCAAAAATAATATCTTCAGCAGGGAAGCCGACATCATTAACCAAAATATCATATGAGCGCTTACAGATTTCACGCTTACGTTCAGCAGTGTCGGCCTGACCTTTTTCATCAAATGCCATGACAATAATCGCAGCACCATATTGACGGCACAGGCGAGCTTTTTCTACAAACTCGTCATAACCTTCTTTTAAAGAAATCGAGTTAACAACGGGTTTACCTTGTACGCATTTTAAGCCAGCTTCAATGATTTCCCATTTTGATGAGTCAATCATGATTGGCACACGTGAAATATCTGGCTCAGAAGCTACAAGGTTTAAGAAATGCACCATCGCATTTTGCGAATCGAGCATCCCTTCATCCATGTTAATGTCAATAATCTGTGCGCCAGCTTCAACTTGTTGCTGTGCAACTTCTAAAGCTTCAGCAAAGTTTTCTTCACGGATTAAGCGTAAGAATTTTTTCGAACCTGTAACGTTAGTACGTTCACCCACGTTAACGAACAATGAGTCATCATAAATATTAAATGGTTCTAAACCACTCAAACGACACGCAGGTACAGTTTCAGGAACTTGACGAGGAGTAATATCTTTTACCGCATTGGCAATCGCACGAATATGGTCAGGTGTTGTACCACAGCAACCACCAGTAATATTGATTAAGCCGCTTTCTGCAAATTCTTTTAAGAATGCTGCAGTTTGTTCCGGCGTTTCATCATATTCGCCAAAAGCGTTTGGTAAGCCCGCATTTGGATGCGCTGAAACGAAAGTATCTGCGACATCGGAAATGGTTTTTACGTGAGGGCGCATTGCATCAGCACCAAGCGCACAGTTAAAGCCAATCGATAGCAAGTCGCCATGACGTACAGAGTTCCAGAACGCTTCGGCAGTTTGGCCTGTTAATGTACGACCCGATGCATCGGTAATGGTCCCTGAAATCATGATTGGTAATTCACGACCAATTTGCTTAAAGACTTCTTTAACCGCAAAAATCGCAGCTTTACAGTTTAGTGTATCAAATACGGTTTCAATCAAAATGATATCTGCACCGCCTTCAATCAGCGCATGCGTCGCTTCAATATAGTTTTCTTTTAGCTCATCAAAAGTGATGTTACGAAAGGCAGGGTCATTTACATTCGGTGAAATGGAACAAGTACGCGATGTTGGTCCAAGTACACCTGCTACAAAACGCGGTTTATCTGGAGTCGAATACTTCTCACAAGCTGCTTTAGCTAAACGTGCTGCTTCACGGTTAATCTCTGGAACAAGATCTTCCATATGATAGTCAGACATTGAAACACGCGTGCCGTTAAAGCTATTAGTTTCAATAATGTCTGCACCAGCATCAAGATAAGCTTCATGAATACCTTGAATGATTTGAGGCTGGGTCAGAACCAAAAGGTCATTGTTACCTTTTAAGTCATGTGCCCAATCGGCAAAACGCTCACCACGGTAGTCGGCTTCTTCCAATTTATGGCGCTGGATCATAGTTCCCATAGCACCATCAATAATCAGAATGCGTTTAGCAAGAAGCGCTTTTAGGGTGGCAAGCGTAGACATAGAAAACCCCGATCTTTTATATGAATTTAAAAATGCGGCGCTATTGTAACAGAATAGTTGCGCAATTGATGACCTATAACGACCCATCATTCACTGTAATAAATTCATTAAAAAACGACTTTTATGACAAATAAAGATCGTTTTTTCATCAAATATTCATAAAATGATCATGATATTGAAATATTTCATCTCCAATATTCGGTTTTATGACAGTTGTGGTGTTTAAAAAGTAGACGTTTAGGTAATTTTTTAGATATTTTTGCTTCAAAAATAGTCATAAAATAGATGGAAGGGGGTTTATGTAAATTATTGTATTTAAATAAAAAAATAAAAACCGTAGAGGAAAGGTGCATCAAATGAGGTCAAAATGTGAAAAATTGACTTCATCGGGCGCCGCTTTGTCATATAATTGTCATAATTTAATTTAAGAATACAGAGGATTTTTTTATCCTCTTACCGTCTGCATGAATTCTAATCTACCCCCTGTTTCGGATTCAAAACTTGCGGCAAACCTGCAAGTCAAATCGACGAATGTACATGTCCCGACACCTAAATTTTTTATGCCGGTGTTTCTGACGATTATTGTTGCAACACTTATTTATATTGGATTTCAGGTGAGTGCTGATTTAGCACATGTACCACCTTTGAGTCTTTATTCAGTTATTCTTTTATCAACTGCACTCTTGATTGCTTTAGGCTTTGAGTTTGTAAATGGCTTCCACGATACTGCAAATGCAGTAGCAACAGTGATTTACACCAATGCTTTACCAGCACCGGTTGCAGTCATGTGGGCTGGTTTTTGTAATTTCCTTGGGGTAATGGTTGCAAGCGGCGCAGTCGCTTACGGCATTATTGCATTGTTGCCGGTTGAATTGATCATGAATATGGGTAGCGGTGCAGGTTTCGCAATGGTTTTTGCATTGCTTATTGCTGCGATTCTCTGGAACTTAGGTACTTGGTTCTTGGGTATTCCTGCTTCTAGCTCTCATACCTTGATTGGTTCAATCTTGGGTGTGGGCATTATGAACCATCTATTGAGTGCATCGACTGGCGTAACGACCAGTGGTGTTGATATGGATCAGGTGATTAAAGTCGGTAAGGCATTATTATTTTCACCTTTAATTGGTTTCGCTTTTGCAGCGATTGTATTCTTGTTGGTTAAAACTATTTTTAAACGCCAATTAGAATTATTCCAGCCACCTGAAGGGAATAAACCACCACCAGCAATCATTCGTGCAATTTTGATCTTTACCTGTACAGGTGTGAGTTTTGCACATGGTTCTAATGACGGTCAAAAGGGTATGGGGCTCATCATGCTGATTTTGGTTGGTCTGGTGCCGTTGGCTTATTCATTAAATAAAAATCTTGATACTCAGCAAGTTCAATCATTCCATCAGCTTTCTTCTCAAACTGCCGTATTTTTGAATCAAAATCAGCCAGAATTAACCGATGAAAAAGCACGTGTTATTCTGACTAAATATATTCAAACTAAACAGCAAACTCCAGAAGTTGTGCCTGCATTGGCAAGTATGACTGATCACTTGGGTGAACGAGTTTCTAGCTATAGCAACTTAAAAGATATTCCTGAAGCTGCAATTAGCGAAATTCGTAATGACATGTATTTAAGCACCACGACGTTTAAACGTTTGGATAAAGCAGATGCTTTACCAAAAATGGATGACTCACAGAAAAAGCTTGTGAAAGAATACCGTAGTAGCTTAGATTCATTCTTACAATACATTCCAACTTGGGTAAAAGTGGCTGTTGCTTTAGCACTTGGTCTAGGCACAATGGTGGGTTGGAAACGTATTGTTGTGACTGTAGGTGAGCGTATTGGTAAGCACCACATGACTTATGGTCAAGGGATGTCTGCTGAGCTTGTTGCAATGAGTACAATTGCAGCTGCTGATGGTTTAGGTATGCCAGTTTCAACCACACACGTTTTAAACAGTGCTGTTGCGGGTACGATGGTCGCGAATAAATCAGGTTTAAACTTTAATACCGTGAAGACAATTCTCTCTGCATGGGTATTTACTCTTCCTGCAACAATCTGTTTGTCAGGTGGTTTGTACTGGTTATTCTTACAGTTTGTATAAACGCATTTAAAAATTAAAGCCACTGTTCACAGTGGCTTTTTTATTTGTTTAGTTTTTAAAGTTGAGACTATTTTTCATGTACATTCATCTATAAATTAATAAGTTGTTATAGGTCATTAAACAGCTTTATAGGCTGGGCTTAAAATTTTATATCAGGATATATTATGAATGCGGTTCAAATAGATCAGCTAAAACAACAATTTCCACTTATTGAAACACTTCAAACCTATCAAGAAACATTTTGGTTTACACCTCATCGCTATCCTTTAAAAGAAGCTTTAGAAAAAGTTGGACTAACCGCTAAAGATGTAAGTGAAGCAGAAGCAAGACTAGCGCGTTTCGCACCTTATTTGGCAAAAGTATTTCCTGAAACTCAAGCACAACAGGGAAAAATTGAATCAGATATTGTTGAAATTGCTCATATGCAACAAGCACTTTCTTCAGCAAAACAAGTACAGCTTAACGGAACATTCTGGCTGAAAAAGGATAGTCATCTACCAATTTCAGGCTCCATCAAAGCACGTGGTGGCATTTATGAAGTGCTCACACATGCTGAAAAACTTGCCATGCAGGCAGGGTTACTCAAACCAGAAGATGATTATAGTAAATTAGATCAAGATTCATTTAGGGCATTCTTTTCTAAGTATCAAATTGCAGTAGGTTCTACGGGCAATCTTGGGCTTTCTATTGGCATTATGAGCGCCAAACTGGGCTTTAGAGTCACTGTTCATATGTCGGCTGATGCTAGACAGTGGAAAAAAGACAAACTACGTTCACTTGGCGTCAACGTTGTAGAATATGCGAGTGATTACGGCGTAGCTGTTGAAGAAGGACGAAAAGCCGCAGAGCAAGATCCACACGGCTTTTTCATTGATGATGAAAACTCAACAACATTATTTTTAGGTTATGCCGTTGCAGGAATACGCTTAAAACAGCAATTTGAACAAAAACAAATTAAAGTCGATGCTGAACACCCATTATTTGTTTATTTGCCATGTGGCGTCGGTGGTGGCCCTGGTGGGGTGAGTTTTGGACTAAAACTGGCTTTTGGTGAGCATGTACATTGTATCTTTGCAGAACCAACACATTCGCCATGTATGTTACTTGGTGTCCACACAGGTTTGCATGATCAGATTTCAGTTAATGACATTGGCATTGATAACGTTACTGCGGCAGACGGACTTGCGGTAGGGCGTGCTTCAGGTTTTGTCGGGCGTGCCATGCAACAATTAATCGATGGCTACTACACCATTCATGATGAACGTTTATACGAGCTCATAGCGCTTTTAAATCAAACTGAGAATATTCAGCTTGAGCCTTCTGCAGTAGCAGGCATGATGGGGCCGTATTATGTTCAGACGAGTCCTGATTACTTGGCTTTACACCAGTTTACAGCTGAGCAGTTGCAACAGGCAAATCATGTAATATGGGCTACTGGGGGCGGCATGGTGCCTCCTGATGAAATGCAAAAATATCTATCACACTTTCAATATAAATAAAGACACATTAGAAAAAAGCCCAATTCTAGGATTGGGCTTTAATCAAATTATTTTTTAGATGATTTTCTAAAAGGGAGTTTTTCGGTAGCAAAACCATAAATTGCAGCGAAAGGCAGGGCAGTTCGTGCTAAATAAGCGACACGCCATAGACCACCATGATTGGCACCTTCCATCATAAGTTCAAGCGGATGGTCTAAGACAGTTTCAGGATTCGCGACAGAAGACTCATTTCTTAAGTCATGAATCCAGAGTGCCGCCATAATGGCATTGGTGGTTTCAGGGCTAAATGCTTCTACATCGAAAAGTTCTGCGCCATTAAAAGCTGCTTTCAATAATGGATTTTTAGTCACTGAATGAGTGGTTGTCGATGGTGCAATATTAATGCTGACACGTTGTCCTTGATGGCGGGCCAAAATAGCACGCCATTGTTGAATACGCTTTGCCAAAGCATAGTTTGGACCTTGTTCAACCACTAAGCAGTCGGCAATACCATAAGTTTTTCCATTTTCACATGTAACCAAGTCTTGATATGGCGCTTGAAAAAAACGATTGAGCGAAAGAGCAGAAACACCTTTTACTGCCAACTTTTGCATTTTTCTGCGGGATTTAAATTTCTCTTGAGCAGCCTCTGCAACTTCTTTTGGTACTGCATAAACATCGGTTGGAGTACACATAAACATAAGGCTTGTATCAGGCTTATGCTCGCTCACAAATTGCATGATGCTATCCATTGCCATGGAAACGCGGACATGCTTTTCACCATCTAAATAGGCGATTGCTGCCAAATCTAACTTTTGTGGAAACTGCACCAGCCACTGCGCTATTTCTGGTAATTGAGTCAGTAAATTTGCACCCAGCTTATCTTTTAACTCAGAAGCTTTTGCTGAGGAATCAACGGCTTCAACACATGGTGCAATGAGTGTTGCATTCCCTTGTTGAATCGTATTTAAGATTTTGCCCCAGACTCGTGAGTTTGGTAAATCTACAGCAACAATATTTGCTTTCCATTTGGCTAACCAAGGCAGTGGTCCTGCTTCTGAGGCTGCACCAAACAGCACCATCGTACGGTCAGACAAATCGAACCATTCAGGATGAGTAATAGCTTCACGAAGTGCTTTTGCATGACTTGGCTCAATAATACCAGCTTCTTCCCAGCGTTGAATTTGGTCCAGTAAGCTTTGTCCACTCAGCTTTTGTCCTTTATAAGGAACATACCACTCTGGTGCTGCCTCACTTTCACCTTTAAGTTTTACTGTATAAAGAGGAGTAGATGAAGCAATATGAACGGCATCTTTTAAAAGGTAGTGTTTACCATCACGATAATAATCAAAAATATGGTGAGCTTTATGCAACCCTTGCTTCGCAATAGTAATTGGGTTGCTGATATTAGAAATCCCTTGTTTAACAAGAGCTTTAAAATATAAAGGATAGTTTTTTCGCCAGTTTTTTTCATTCAACACTTGTTGTGCGGTTTTATTATCTACAATAGATAAGGCCTCTGACAAAATCTCTTGGCCTGTAAGAGATGTACTTTGTTTTTTTGTTGAGGCGTGTACCGGAAATTGTAGACCTTCGACTTGACTTGTGCTGGACATAAAATATCTCGTTTATACGACTGGGTTAATATACATGTGTATACATTATCTATGCCAATGAAAGGAAACGAGTGGCAATAACTGACAAAATAATATTGATTATTTATGTGATGAAACGTGAAAGAGAAAGTTATTATGATAAATTCATCTCATTTTGACCTTAATTTTTTTCACATTTTTAGAACATTTTTATAGACTTACGTTACATAAATGTTTATTTTGTATTAAGCAAATACATCAGTATTAACCTGAAGGTAAAATGTTCAAAATGTATCAATAATAGAGATACAGAAATGATTAAAAACTAGACTTTTTTCTTAAGCGGTAAGAAAAGTCAAACGGAATAAGAAAGAATTGGGGTGAAACTAGATAGAAGACAACGTAAGATTGTCTTTTAAAAATCTTGGGGATATGGTGATTTTTTTACACCATAATTTTCTAGTTTCATCCCATCTATTTTTGGGCTGGAACCCTCCATTTAGTATTCAATTCATCACTTGCTTGAAGTCTATTTCTTTAGAGTAACTTCAAAATTACTTTAAAAGAGGGTATTTCTAACAACGTCCTTTTTTAGCTTGTCCTGGTGGGCAAAAGCCTCCTGGATGTCCGTAATATGGTGAATCAGGGTCAATCACAATACTACCTTCAGGTGTATGGACCGCACAGGCTGATAGTGACATTGTGAAAATTGCTGCGGCACAAAGAAGTAAAGTTTTCATCTTGTTCTCACTTTTTTATCATTCTCATTTGTACTATAAAAATATTTTGATTATTTTTCGACCTAATTTTGGTTAAAAAATATCTTTAATCAGTCGAATTAAGAAGAAATTAAGGAGACCGTAAAATAGTCCGAAATCCAACATGTGTTGCAGCTAAATCAAAATCTTGTGGATAACGGCTACTGCTACGATAACGTGAACAATAATTTTGTGCACAAAGAAAAGATCCACCTTTAATTACATATTGAGTGCTGGTGATTTCTTGTTGACGTAAATCAGAATAATTTCCCATATGCTGGTCATGAGCACCTTGATAAGGAGAAGATGTCCATTCCCATACATTTCCAATCATATCAAATAGTTTGAATTTATTTGCCGCAAAACATCCAACGGGTGCAACACCTTTAAAGTGATCTTGATTTAGGTTTTGAAAAGGGAATTCGCCTTGCCAGTAATTGGCTTGCGGATGTTGATGTTCATCAGTAGGGGCCTGATGTAAAGGGGTATCAGTTTTTGAATTAGCTTTAGCTGCATATTCCCATTCTAGTTCTGTTGGTAAATCATGTCCTAGCCACACTGCATAATGTTCAGCATCATTTTTACTTACATACCTTACAGGCTCCTTAGGATTTGCTATAGCTCCAGTACCGCCGTTTGGCGTTTTCCATGTATACCCTGATTTTAGCTGCCACCATTGCTGTGAGTGATGAGGGTCTGGTGAGAAAACAGCAGCCTGTTTTTGTTTTTCGGCATCGGTAATATAGCCAGTTGCTTTTACAAAACTTGCAAACTGAGCGACCGTAACTTCAGTTTGGTCAATCCAAAATCCTTTGACTTCGCGCTGCTTTTTTCCAAAATTAAGTTCATCGGGATAGGCCTTTTCAGAACCAAAGTTAAAATCTCCATCGGCAATTAAAACCATTCCTGCTGTAGGCTGTTTGAGCCAACCCTGAGGCAGACCACTATAGTTTTGACACTTTTCAATAGACCCTAAATCAGCTAAAGATGTTTGCTGTTGCGTCGAAGGCCTAGATTCAGAAAATTTTGAAGATTCGCTACAGCCCGTCATAATAGACAGGCTGATTGTGGTAACTAAAAATGGCTTCAATTTCATTTGGCGTTATATCCCTGCACACCATTTTTTTCAGTATATTTTTGATAGACCGATAAGAGTTCTTGAACTTTTGCAGGATAAAGCTGAGCAACGTTTTGTCTTTCACCGCGATCTAATTTAATGTTGTATAGCTCCCAAGTCCCTGTGCCTAATTCAGGCCGCCCTTGAAGTGCGATTTTCCATTCACCTTGTTTTGCATATTTGCTGCCATGTAACTCATCGGCAAAGCTAAAATTTGCAGGGCGAATAGTATCGGTTTTGTTTTCAAGCAAAGGTTTCCATGAAATTCCAGATGGCGTATTAATGGCCCGGCCATTATATTGACCTTGTGGTACTGGAATATGAGCATATTCTAGTAAGGTAGGGAAAACATCGAGTACAGATGCAAAGCTATGATTTGTCTCTTCCGCTTTTTTCTGATTTGGTAATTTCACAATAGCAGGGGCAGTCGTTGCGCCTTCGCCCGCTGTATCTTTCCATAAGTGGAAAGGTGCGGCACTGACTTCGGCCCAACGTGGCCCGATATAGTGGTACGAACTAGGTGTACCTACGTTTGCTACAGAGTTATCAAAACCAGATTCACTGCCATATCCGCCACGTACAAAACCTTCTGCACCATTGTCTGAAACAAAGAAAATTAAAGTATTGTCATAAAGATTATTTTGTTTGAGATATTGAATAATGCGGCCTACATTGGCATCAAGATTTTCTACCATGCCCGCATAGATTTCCATCTTACGAGCTTCTAATGCTTTTTGTTCGACTGTTAACTCATCCCATTTCCCATATTTTTGTGGAGCATTTTGAGTCGCAATTGGTTCTGCTGCATCAAAGTTTGCAGGAATAATTCCAAGCTGTTTTTGTCTCGCAATGCGGGCATTACGAATTGCATCGTAGCCTACATCATAAACTCCGCGATATTTTTCACGATATTCGGCTGGGGCTTGAATTGGCCAGTGAGGCGCCGTATAGGCAGCATAAGCAAAGAACGGTTTGCCACTATTTTTGCCTGAATCTAAGTAGCTGAGTAATTTGTCGGTAAAATAGTTGGTAGAGAAAAAGTCATCAGGCAATGCCGAAATTGGAATAATTTGCCCATCTTCTGTATAAGTTGAATTTCGTTTAAAGGCACTTGGAGCTTGTTTAAAATGATGGTCTAAACCTTGTAATAAGGTAAATGAATGATCAAAACCCTTAGCATGTGCATTGCTTTCAGGGGTTAAGCCTAAATGCCATTTACCACTAATATACGTGCGGTAACCATTGTCTTTAAGTACTTGGGCAATCGATAAAGAACGTTCGTTTAAATAGCCCTCATAACCTGGTTGTCCCTTCAAATGCTCTGGGGTGAGTTCCGCCATTGCCCCAATACCAGCTAAATGATGATCAGTACCGGAAATAAGTTGAGAGCGTGTTGGCGAACAGGTCGGGGCAGTATGATAATCCGTTAAAAGTCGACCTTCTTGAGCCAGACTATCAATATTAGGGGTATGAATTTCGCCACCAAAAGCCCCTAAATCTGAATAGCCTAAGTCATCAGCCATAATAAATAAGATATTGGGTTGCTTAGGCGTGCTTACGACATTTTCTTGATTATCATTGTCATTACATCCAGCCAGAGATAAGCTAAATAAAGCAATGGAAAGGCTAGATAAAATTGCTCTGTACTTCATTGTATCATCTGAATTATTAAAAGAATTGGCATGAGTTTAATCAGATGGTTTTTGCAAACAAAACAACGAATTGATCAAAGAAAATCAGAAAAAAGACTGAGAATTTATGCAGATAAATAAATCAGAAAAAAAGAAAAGCCCATAACGGGCTTTTCTTTGATTTATATCGTTTAGAAAGGAAGACGGGTAAGCTGGTCTAAGAAATGTGGAATAACTTTAGGTTCAAGTAAAATGGTTACGATGATTCCGTAAGCTGCACCCCATAAATGAGCACTATGGTTAATATGACTATTACCACGTTTACCAGCCCAAATACTGTACGCCACATATAAAATAGCAAAAATAATAGCGGGTACAGGAATGAAGAATACAAAAATCAGCTTCCATGGCTGAAACAGAATATAAGCAAATAAAACCGCTGAAACAGCACCTGAAGCACCTAGGCTGGCCCAATTCGCATCATTTTTATGTTGTAAATAGCTTGGCAAAATCGCAAAGATTAAGCCACCTAAATAGAACAACACAAAACCCATGTCATAGAAATATTGGCGGTAAAAACTTTCAATGATACTGCCAAAGAAAAACAGGGTAATCATGTTGAACAGTAAATGTGTTCCGTCGGCATGGATAAAGCCATGAGTAATGAATCGATCAATTTGTCCACGTTGCATTGCAGGCGGCCAAAAAATCAATCGGTTCATTACATTTTGATTGCTAAAAGCAAGTAAAGAGATAATGACCGTAATAATAATAAGAGTAACTGTATGGTTAAACGGCAAATGCAACATAAGAAATATTTAAAAAATGATCAATACTGAGGTCAATAATGCCATTAAAAACTTAACTTGAAACCCTGTTGTGTATAAATCCGACAAATTTAGTTGATTTTTTTTAAATCCACCTCATCTTCGGTTAATATAAAGGCATCAGCTTGAGGAATATTGTTATGTCGACTGAGAACACCAACACTGCTGTTGCAGAAGAAATTCCAAACCTTTTGATTACACCATCTGCACAAGAGTATTTGCACGATTTACTAACGAAGCAAAATACTCCGGGAATTGGCGTTCGAATTTTTGTTGAGCATCCGGGTACGCCACGTGCAGAATGCTGTATGGCATATAGTGCGCCAGAAGAAGTGATCCCAACGGATTATAAGCAGGACTATCCTGATTTTCCTGCGTATATTGATGCGCCATCTATTCCTTATCTTTTAGATGCCGTAATTGATTACAACAAAGACCGTTTTGGTGGTCAGCTCACTTTCCGTGCTCCAAATTCTAAAGTTCCACGTGTTGGTCCAGATGCTTCGATTGAAGAACGTATTACTTACATTCTTCAGGCAGAAATTAACCCAGGTCTTGCAGGGCATGGCGGAAATTGTAGCTTGGTAGAAGTACAAGATGATCCAGAACACGGTTTAACTGCTGTATTGAAATTTGGTGGTGGTTGCCAAGGTTGTTCTGCAATTGATGTTACCTTGAAACAAGGTGTAGAAACTACTTTAAGAGAGAACATTCCTGAGCTTCAACGTGTGGTTGACCAAACAGACCATACACAAGCTGAAGGTGCTTATTTCAAATAATCAAATTATTTGAAAAGTGAAATAAAAAAGCCTCGTAATGAGGTTTTTTTATGGCTTTTTAATTGAAAATAATTATCAATATTATTTATTTTTTTATTTAAATTTGTTACATTTGTTTAAGTAAAACTTA
The DNA here is from genome assembly GCF_052045285.1 of Acinetobacter sp. 22301. Classification (NCBI taxonomy): domain Bacteria; kingdom Pseudomonadati; phylum Pseudomonadota; class Gammaproteobacteria; order Moraxellales; family Moraxellaceae; genus Acinetobacter; species Acinetobacter sp. 22301. The sequence goes on from NZ_JBQEOR010000005.1 coordinate 156,822, forward strand.
ATATTTATTCATAATTTAATATGTTGGAGTAGGGTATGACGAAGAGTATTTTCCAATCTGTATTATCAATTTCGGTACTTACAGTAATGTTTCCTGTGGCTTATGCCGCTGAAAGTGAAAATATTTTAGTTGATTCTTCCATAAAAAATGAAAAAGAAAGCGAAGTTACTCAACTTGAAAAAATTGTCGTGACAGCAAGTGGTTTTGAACAAAATATAAAAAAAGCAGCAGCTTCGATTTCGGTTTTAACTCAAGAAGAAATTAATAAAAAAGCATATCGTGATGTAACTGATGCACTTAAAGATGTTCCTGGTGTAGTTGTTACAGGTGGTGGAAGCTCATCTGATATCAGTATTCGTGGGATGGGAAGTGCATATACCGTTATCATGGTTGATGGTAAGAAAGTAAATACACGTTCTGTGCGACCAAATAGTGATAATTCAGGTATTGAGCAAGGTTGGTTACCGGGAATCGAAAGTATCGAACGTATTGAGGTTATTCGTGGTCCAATGTCGGGTCTATATGGTTCGGATGCGATGGGTGGTGTGATTAATATCATTACTAAAAAAGTTGCAGATGTTTGGAACAGTTCTGTTAAGTTAGATACAACAATTCAAGAAAATAATAAATCTGGAAATCTTTACCAAGCCAATACTTATGTGTCGGGACCTTTAATTAAGAATTTACTTGGTTTAAAAGCCAATGGCACATTTTCACAAAGAGATGAAGATGAAATTATTGGTGGTTATAGCAAACAAAAAATCCGTGCTGGTGGGGCTACTTTAAGTCTGACTCCGAATGACCAACATACCATTGAACTTGAATATCAGCGTTCTATCCAAAATCGTAATGCCACAATAGGTAAAACAGTTTCACCAATTCAAACTGGTCGTAATCCACCAGTAGATTCATTAACAGACTATTACCGTACAGAATATAGTTTAACGCACCGTGGTGACATTGGTCCTGTAAAGACTCATTCTTATATTCAACGCGAAGAAAATAAGAACCCGTCTAGAAATATGGAAGCTGTAAATACTACATTTAACACGCTTAACCAGATCACACTTGCAAATCATGCGCTTAGCGTGGGCGGAAGTTATCTAAAAGAAGAATTAGATGATTTAGGTAACCAATTAAAAGTGGGTGGCTCACAACCTGTTTCTAATTTAGATCGTTATAGCTGGGCATTATTTGCAGAAGATGCATGGAATATTATTGATCCTTTCACTTTAACAATGTCATTACGGATGGATCAAGATGAAAAATTTGGGGATCATTTCAGTCCTAAATTATATGGTGTATGGACTTTAAATGATAACTGGATTATTAAAGGCGGCGTATCAACAGGTTATAAAACACCTGCATTAAGAGCGACCGTAGCAGAATGGGGGCAAGCTACAGGTGGCAGCAGTTCTGCTGGAGTGATTGTTGGTAATCCAAATTTAAAACCTGAAAAAAGTACCAACTATGAGCTATCATTCGCGTGGGATAATTTAAATAACTTGAATGCTGGCTTAACGATTTTTAACAGTGAATTTAAAGATAAAATTACCGAAGTTAGAACGTGCTCAGGAGATGCAGGTGCTCGCGAGTGTAAGTGGTTAGGTCTAGATTTTGATTTTGTGAGTCAACGCACAAATGTGGATAAAGCCAATATGAGAGGTGTTGAAGCGACGTTTGGTTGGCTCATTTCACCTGACTTAAAGCTAAATGCCAATTATACCTATACAGATACAGAGCAAAAAAGTGGTCAATTTAAAGGTCAGCCTTTAAATGAGATGCCGGAACATATGTTTAATACCACTTTAGATTGGCAAGTTAATGACTTAGTCAATATGTGGAGTCGCTTGAATTTTCGTAGCAAAACTTCTGAATATTTAAGCCGTACGTCAATGGCTGAAGGAAAGCCTGCTTATGGACTAGTTGATGTTGGTATGAACTATAAACCAACTGACAAAATCCAAGTTGCGGCAGGTATTTATAACTTGTTTGATAAAGAGGTTGATATCGCAACTTATAATTATGTTTTAGACGGACGTCGTTATAATTTAGGAATTATTTATAAATTTTAATTAGTTAAATAACAAAGGCGCTCTAAGCGCCTTTGTTATTTAAAATGTCTAATACTTTTTCAGAATAATAAAACTTTTCTAAGTAAACACGGGCACGGCGTCTTAAATGTCCTGTTGTAATTAACTGCTGTAATACAGGCACAAGTAACGTGGTCAGCTCATGTTGCACTAAGCTTTCATCGATATTGAGGTCACGAAGTAACAAGTCAAAACTACGCTCTTGATTACGTACATACCAAGTATAGATACCATCATGTACTTGTTGTTTTAAATAATCAGTTTGACGAATGTGGTCCCAGATTTCATGTCCTAGGCCAACAGTTTTTGTTAAATCTTGAACTTCTATATAGTTTTTTAAAACAGAAAGTGGCATAGTTTTAACTTTATGCCAAACATTTGCCTGAAAATGGTAGAGCTTATCATTGTCAAAATGTTGGTTTAAAACACGCTCACTCATTTGGCTGAGTTTTAAAATATTCTTTTGCAAATAATGATTAATCGTATCGTCCAGATTTGAATCGGTTACTGTTTCTAAAACAGATTTCCCCATTTTCATAAAACGACCTACACCGGGCACGCGTTTTGACATGGATTCATCTAAATAATCATGCATTGTTTGCTGAATCAGTTGCGTGAGCAGGGCCGAAAAAGCAGGGTTATTCACAATCGTTTTAATCAGTTTTTTACGGTGCTGTTCCTTACTTGCAACGTATTGTGCAATTCGGTCAATCGTTAGAACAGGAATAACATCTTCAACAGTTGCGGTTTCATTTGCAGGATGAATCAATGCAAAGCGAATATGCTCAGCAATTTGTTCAATCAGGAAATCAGAAGCAGGCGTATCTAAAATCTGCTTTTGAATGAGCTGTTGAATTTGTTCAAAAGTCCACAGATGTTGTAATTGCCGACTCCCCAACCAATGATAAAATTGCTCAAACTCTTGCTGGATCACCTGAGTCTGAGCAAATTGCTCATCTAAAAAATCTAGATGAGCTTCAATAAGTTTTTCAATAAGTGGTTGGGTAGACATAAGGTCTCACAAGTCCGAAGTTTTATTAAGGTGTGGTCGTTTTTGACGACTGATTTGTTTCTACTTTAAGTAAAAACGGTAGATATTGTTGCATAACCAACTGTTCAGCTTCCAATATTGGCATATGACCTACATTTTCTAAAATAACTGGAGGCTGAGCATTCTTTAAAAGTCGTTTTAGTTCACTTGCTACTTCGACATTAATAATCTTATCTTGTTTACCCCATAGAATGAGCGTCGGTGCATCGATCGTTTTGGTAAGTACCGCAAAGGAGTCTGGTGTGTAAACTTTATTAAGTGCAATCAATTGATCAACCAATTTTTGTGTTTGAGGTGCTTGATCAATCATCAACTTTTCTTGAGCTTGAAGAAACTCTTTAGGAATAAATGGAGGATTAAACATGGTTTGTTTTAATAAATAATTAAAGTCACCTTTTTTAGACACTAAAAGTTGTTTGAGGTAAGCAGGATCTTTTAAATAAATTGTATTGGCTGAGCGAAAAATACCGCCGCTATCTACTAAAAATAAACTTTTGGTTTCAAATGGATATTGTCCAGCATAGAGCAGGGCAATAGATCCGCCGAGTGAATGCCCAGCAATATGAATTGGACCTTTTAAATTTGCAGCCTCAACAAAGCGACGTAATTTTTCAGCAAGATTTGGTACTGAATAATCGAAGTCTTGGGAAACGATAGTTTCACCACTACCCGGTAAATCAGGAATAATGACATGGTAATTTGTGGTGAGATAACGAGCCACTCGGTTCCAGTTATCACGGCTACCCGCTAGGCCATGAATAAGGAGTAAAGTCGGTTTTGTTGTAGAGCCGCCTTCGCTATATGACCAAGTCACATCACCGACTTTTAAGCTTTTACTTTGTAGACCTGCCCAGCTACGTTCTTGCTGTAACACATTCTGGAATGTCACATCAATATTATCGGCTGCCTGTGTTTGAGAAATACTCATCACTGACAATACGCTACAAGCCAAAGTCAGTGCGGTAGCAGTTTTTTTCATAGAGGCCTTAATTGATGTGGACAGCCTTGTCATAGATTTCATCCTTGAAGCTTGAGCGAGTTTGAAAAATTATTGAAAAACTTTGCCAATGAGTCATTTGCCAAATGTTTGGAATGAAGAAAATTATAGTCAATCCGAGAACCAAAGTATGTCTATTTTTTCACTAAACAGTAGCGAATATGCAGTGAGCTCTACATTAAAGCAGGTTAAGTATTTTTAAATTTTTTCATAGAAAAGGATTTATTTTTTGTCAGTGACATTCAAATTTTGACACATTAAAATGATTTCCAACCTTGAAAAAACAATGGAAATATAAAATGCCTACTGCGCAAGAAGTTTTAGATCGTCTGAAAGCCGGTAATCAACGATTTGTAAATGGAAATACTTCCCTTGCAAAAACCTTATCTCATCAAGAACGCGCTGAAATGGCAAAGGATCAAAATCCGTTTGCAATTGTACTTGGCTGCTCAGATTCTCGTGTTCCAGCAGAGATGGTATTTGACCAAGGTCTTGGTGACTTATTCGTAATCCGTGTAGCTGGTAATGTGGTTGCACCTTCACAAGTCGGTAGTGTTGAGTTCGCAGCAGAGCGTTATGACTGCCCAGTTGTAGTTGTATTAGGACACAGCCATTGTGGTGCGATTCAAGCAACAATTGATACGTTAATGAATCCTGATCACCCGCCATCATCTAACCTAATGTCGATTGTGAACCGCGTTCGTCCATCAGTTGAAATTTTAATGCAGACTGACTTAAAAAATGATTTGAAAAAATTATCATGTCATGCGGTGCGTTCAAACGTTTTTGCTTCGGTAAATCAATTACGCCATGGTTCAGCGGTGTTAGAGAGCCTGATTGCAAAAGGTGAATTAATTGTTGTTGGTGCAGAATATTCACTCGAAACTGGTGAAGTTACTTTTTTTGATTTCTGATCATATTAAAAAAGAATATTTAAAGATAAAAGGTGCCTATAGGGCACCTTTTATATATGGGTAAGCTAAATTAAGTAGTTTTGACTGCGCTTGAGCATTGGGATGAATCAAATCATTTTGCATAAGCTGTTTTTGACCAGCAACACCATCTAGAAAAAACGGTAGTAGTTTCACCTGATATTTTTGGCTTACAACTTTATAATTATTTTCAAAAGCTTTGCTATATGCAGCCCCATAATTTGGCGGAATCTTCATACCAAAAAGAATAACTTTGGCTTTTTGTTTTTGGCTTAATTGAATGAGCTGATCCAGATTTTTTTGAATCATTTGAGGTGGTTGACCACGCAAGCCATCATTCCCGCCTAATTCAATCACGACCACATTGGGCTTATAAGTCTGTAATAACTTAGGTAATCGGGCTAAAGCGCCGCTTGTTGTTTCTCCACTAACACTTGCATTGACCACTTTGTGTTGTTTGGGATACTGTTGATCTAAACGTTTTTGCAGTAATTGTACCCAACCTTGTTTGGGATCAATTCCGTAACCGGCACTAATGCTATCTCCTAAAATTAAAATAGTTTTCGCCGATACAAGCATAGGCAGCATACTTAATGAGATGAGCATGATGCTTTTAGAACCAATCAAAAAAGATTTAGACATTTGTACTTCGACCCTGATTCTGAATACATAGGACTTTTCACATCATGCCACAACCCATCATTGCTGCCCATCAAGTTACACAAACTATTCAGATTAACCAAAATCAGTTTACGATTTTAAAAGATATTGATTTAGAGATTTTTGAAGGGGAACAGGTAGCAATTACGGGACGTTCCGGCTCAGGTAAATCAACCTTACTAGGAATTTTGGCGACTTTAGATCAACCGTCTGAAGGAGAAGTCTGGTTGTGTGGTCAAGCTGTTCATCAGTTAACAGAGGAACAACGTGCCCAAATCAGAATGCAGCATATTGGTTTTGTATTTCAGTCTTTTCAACTTCTGCCTCAGTTGAGTGCGCTTGAAAATGTGATGTTACCTTTACGATTACGTAAAGACTTTGATTATAAAACAGCTGAGAAAAAAGCTTTAGATTGGTTGCATCGAGTAGGGCTCAGTCGTCAAGTTGAACAAACGCCTAAAGTCTTATCTGGTGGCGAGCAGCAGCGTGTAGCCATTGCACGCGCTCTCATTGCAGAACCACAAATTATTTTTGCGGATGAACCGACTGGAAACCTAGATGGTCAGACAGCACAAGAAATTGAAAGCTTACTCTTTGATTTAAACCGAGAGTTAGGTACGACTCTGATTTTAGTCACCCACGATCATAATTTAGCAACCCTATGTCAGCGTCATGTTGAGTTAGATGATGGCCGACTAAAGACAGTACAGGGTGGTTAAACTATGCGTAATCTTCTCAAACCAATTTTGCTACAGAGTTTTCGTACGGGTGGATTATATCTACTCATTATTGCTTTATCGCTTGCGATTAGCGCAACGACAGCCCTGAAATTTAGTAACGACCAAGTTAAAAATGCAGTCAGTCTGCAAGCTTCACAAATGCTGGGTGCTGATTTAGTTCTGTCGAATAACGAGCCTATCGAACAGCAGTGGAAAAAGAAAGCTGAGCAGCTTAGTTTAAAGCAAACTAATGTCACTATATTTAGCTCGATGGCTCATACCCAAGATCAGTTTGTCATGGTGAATGTAAAGGCAATTGAGCCTTTATTTCCACTCAGAGGACAGTTGGAAATTGAACCAAGTACTAAAGCGATTCAATCTGGTGAAGTTTGGCTAAGTCAAAGAGCAGCCGATTTACTTAAAGTAAAGCTAGGAGATACTGTTTCTATTGCTGATGGTACCTTCCGTTTTAGTGGCGTGATTGTGCGTGATTCAAATCAGGAGCTCGGTTTTTCGGGCTTTTCGCCAACCGTTATTATTCATCAAGCCGATATTGCTAAGACTCATGCGATTCAGACAGGGAGCAGAATTGACTATCGTTTATTAATGGCAGGTAGCCCTGAACAGGTTCAGTCATTTTCAAAGCAATTTAAGCAACAGCATCAACCTTCTAAAGATGTAGATGAAGCGGCTGGCTTGCGTTTACGTGATGCAAGTGAATCGAACAGTAGGTTATTACGTCCGCTTGAAAATTTAGATACCTTTTTGCAATTGGCCAATATTTTAACGATTTTATTGTGTGGTATTGCCATCGCTTTAACGAGTCAAAGATATGTTCAACAAAACCAAGATCACATTGCGCTGATCAGATGCTTAGGAGCCGGTAAGTTCCAAATCTTGTGGGCATATATTGGATTGCTTTGTATTGTAAGTGCGATTTCAATTGTGCTGGGAAGCCTATTAGGTTTAATCATGGGGTTTGGTCTGCTGCAACTTATGCTGCAATTGATCCCTCAATTAGAGTTAAATTTTTCGGTTGTACCTCTTTTAATCGGGCCTTTACCAATTGCGATTTTTACCAGCGTGATTGTGCTGCTTGGTTTTATTTTGCCAAGCATTTGGGAGCTTTTAAATACACCTCCAATTCGTGTTATTCGGGAGCAAGCCAAATCTCGCAAATCTTTATTCTTCATGTTTTTTGCAGGAATCACTAGCCTAGTTGTTTTTAGTTTGGTGTTGAGTGAAAACTTAATACTCAGCATTCTGGTTTTAGCGGCAATTATTGTTCTTTGTATTTTGCTTTACACCGTTGTTTGGCTATTGCTTCGTAGCTTAAAAAAGCTGAAAAATCGATTGTCTTTTTATATTCGTTCGCCATCACAAAGCGCCTTACAAATTACCGCATTGGCTTTAGGCTTAAGCCTCATTACGGTACTCAGTGTATTAAGAACAGATTTATTAGAGCGTTGGCAGCAACAACTTCCAGAAGGGACACCGAATCAATTTGTTTACGGATTACCTCCATTTGATTTAAAAGCATTTGAGCAACAATTAAAGCAGAATGGCTGGCAAAGCACGCCGTTATATCCAAATATTCGTGGCCGACTAGTAGCAAAGAATGATGTACCTTTTTCGGAACAAGCCATAAAACAAAATAACTCTTTGCGCCGTGAATTGAATTTAACACAATCAAATCAATTACCGAATGACAACGCAATTACAAATGGTCAAGCCCAGTTTAATGGCATTGGGCAAGTTTCAGTCGAAAGTAAAACTGCCGAAAGTTTAGGAATCCAAATTGGAGATAAGCTTACTTTTAGTTTGCCCGAAGGCAACTTACAGGCCAAAGTGGTAAATTTCCGGAGTGTCAAGTGGGAAAGCTTTAGCCCTAACTTTTTCTTTATTTTTTCACCTAAAACCTTAGACGAAAATGCTGGAAGTTATTTAGGTAGTTTCTATGTGCCTAAGCAAGATCAACCTAAAATGATCACTATTATTCAGCAGTTCTCAAATACAGTATTTATTGATGTTGACCGGATTTTAGATGAAGTAAAACGTTTAATGAATGTTTTGGTCAAAATAGTAACTGTTCTAGCGGCATTAGTCGGTTTTTCTGGAATATTGGTACTGATTGCATGTCTAAATTTATTAATGGATGAGCGGCGCCGTGAAGTGGCTCTGCTACGCTCATTTGGTCTATCTAAAAATAAAATGAAGCAAATACTCAGTTTTGAGATTGGGTTTTTAGGTTTGTTAGCAGGCATAGTTGCCTGCTGTTTTGCAGAAGTGATTAGTGCGATCGCAAGCTATAAAATGAATATGGCAATTCAGTGGCATATTGAAATCTGGCTGATTTTACCTCTTGGCATGATGCTGGTTTGTGCCTTGATTGGTCGTTATAGACTAGGCTATCTCTGTAATTTACCACCTTTACAAAGTTTAAGAGAATTAAACCAATTGTAGTTTAAGGAATAATATCAGGGTTCTGGATGATGATTTCATGCCATAGTGGAAGTAACGGTGAATTGATTTGTACACAGTACATATAAAAACCACCTGTAATAATTACTGCGCCTAATAGGCCGAAAATTTTAAGTATAGCTTTTAACTTGCTGACATAGCTTAAGTACCACATTAGTGCAAGGAATGCTCCAATAATCATGCCGCCAATATGCGCGGCATTATTAATACCAGTTGCGACAAAACCAAAAATAAGGTTGATGGCCATAACCATTAATAAAGCTTTTTTATCGAGTATGTAGGCTTGATGCGGCAGCGGGGGAAATAGAGAAAGTACTGTTAACGCAGCACCTAATCCCATCACGGCACCCGAAGCACCTGCACTGACATGTGGAAGTAAGCTCTGATCAAAATTTTGCAGTAATTCATGCCCATTTTGAATAGTCATATAGCTACTGAGAAGGCTACCGAATAAACCTGCGAGTAAATACATGCCTATAAAATAGAAGCGACCAAATAGAGACTCTGCGACATTACCGAAAATATAGAGGGCCCACATGTTAAGCATGAGGTGCACAAGACCAAAATGAAAAAACATGCTGGTAAATAAGCGTTCAGGCTGCCCAGAAAAAGTAAGTGGTGTAAAATCAGCACCCCAATGAATAGCATCTTTCATGGCTGGGTCGCTAATATCGACGCCAGTTGCAATTTGCCAGACAAACAAACCTACATTAATCAAGATCAATAAGGCGGTCAGCCACCAAGTTTGTACATTGAGTTTACGATTAATGTGCGGAGGCTGATATTGAGTCATGCTATGCTTTTGTTATATATGAACATGCTTAACAGCTTAACATGAAAAAAGTTGAATACAGGAGATCAGGACGAACATGAAAGCTTTTATTGTTCGCGTGTTGTTAATTTTTATAGGGGCAATTCTCCTTATTCAGCTTTGGATTTTCTCAAGTTTAGTTTGGTGGCGTACACATGAAGTTGATACCACCATGTTTATGCGAATTGATTATTGGTCAGATACCTCAGAGCCGATCATTCATGAATGGCTTGACTATGATGATATTAGCGACAATTTCAAGCATGCGATTTTAGCTGGGGAAGATGCAAAATTTATTCATCACCATGGTTTTGACTGGGATGGCATTCGTTTTGCTCTAGAGCGGAATAATGAAGAAGGAGAGGTTGTTGCGGGTGGTTCTACTGTGTCTCAACAACTGGCAAAGAACTTGTTTTTATACAATAAGCGTTCGTTTATTCGAAAAGGCCAAGAAACTATCGCAACTTGGATGATGGAGCGGATGTGGTCAAAACGCCGAATTCTTGAGGTATATATGAACTCTGTTGAATTTGGCAAGAATCGATATGGTGTAGAAGCAGCCGCGCAATATTATTATGGTAAAAGTGCGAGAAGCTTAACGCGCGAACAAGCTGCTTTTTTGGCCGCATTATTGCCTGATCCGAAATATTATCAAGATCACCGCAACGATCGTAAACTACAATATAGAAAACGCGTTATTCTACGTTATATGAATAGCACCCAGATTCCTGAATAATGATGTTTTAAAGATGTGTAAATTTTTTAGTTTTTACCAAATTGTCATATTTTTGCAGCATACTGTTTTATAGAGATTTTGGCTGGATAGAGAATTGAGTTAGACATGAATACAGCGATTACACCAACGACCCCAACAGAATATAGTTATAATGACCGTTATATAAATCGTGAATTGTCTATTCTTGACTTCCATTTGCGTGTATTGGAGCAAGCGGTAGACCCTTTACATCCATTACTTGAGCGAATGAATTTCTTGCTCATTTTTTCTCGTAATCTAGACGAGTTTTTCGAAATTCGTGTTGCGGGGGTGATGGAGCAATTTTCTCTGGGCAATGAGAGTCGTAGCCCTGATGGTTTGACGCCAAGACAAGTCTTACAAAAAATCTCTGAAACTGCTCATGCTGCGATTGAACGTCAATATCGTATTTTAAATGAAGAAATCTTACCTAAGTTACGTGAAGAAGATATTTGCTTCCTCCGTCGTGGTGAACTAACGCCAGCACAGTCAGCTTGGATTAAGAAGTATTTTCAAGAACAAGTTGCACCTGTATTAACCCCAATTAGCTTAGATCCAGCGCATCCGTTCCCACGTCTCGTTAATAAGAGCTTAAACTTTATTATTACCTTAGAAGGTAAAGATGCTTTTGGCCGTCAAATTGATTTAGCCGTGGTTCCAGCCCCACGTTCATTACCTCGCGTTGTCCGCCTGCCAGATGAGTTAACAGGTGGTAAAGAACATCATGTCATGCTATCTGCAATTATCCACGAGCATGTGTCCGATTTATTCCCTGGAATGACCGCAACTGGATGTTATCAATTCCGTGTTACACGTAATGCTGACTTGGCATTAAATGAAGATGTTGAAGATTTAGCAAAAGCTTTAAAAGGTGAATTAAGTTCTCGACGTTTTGGTCGTGCGGTTCGCTTAGAAGTGACTCATAATTGTCCACAGCATATTTATGAGTACTTATTAGAAGAATTTGATTTAACCGATGAGCAATTATATAAAGTTGATGGACCTGTAAACTTAGCTCGTCTGGTTTCAAATTTTAAACGCCCTCATTTGCGTTATGACTCACATACGCCGGTTGTGCCTAAAGTGTTTAAAAAGACCGAGAGTATTTTCTCTGCAATGCAGAAGCAAGACATTCTGCTTCATCATCCGTTTGAATCTTTCGCTCCCGTGATTCAGCTACTTCGTGAAGCTGCTCGCGATCCACAAGTATTGGCAATTAAGCAGACGCTTTACCGTAGTGGTGCTGACTCTGAAATTGTACAGATTTTGGCGGAAGCAGCGCGTAATGGAAAAGAAGTGACCGCAGTTATTGAATTGCGTGCCCGCTTTGATGAAGAATCAAATATTGAAGTAGCTAACGTTTTACAAGAAGCGGGGGCTGTCGTTGTTTACGGTATTGTTGGTTATAAAACTCACGCCAAAATGATTATGGTGGTGCGCCGTGAAAATAACAAACTTGTGCGTTACGTTCATTTAGGCACTGGTAACTACCATGCAATGAATGCTCGAATTTATACCGATTATGGTCTCATGACGACCGATAAAGATCTCTGTGAAGACGTGCATCGTATCTTCCAAGAGTTGACTGGTATGGGCAAAATGGCGAAATTGAAAAAGCTATTACATGCACCATTTACCTTACATGCTCAGCTCATCAACTTTATTGATGAAGAAATTGCCAATGCTAAGGCAGGACGTAAAGCTCAAATTATTGTGAAAGTGAATGCCTTAACGGAAGTTCAATTGATCAATAAATTATATGAAGCATCTCAAGCGGGTGTTCAGATTGATTTGATTATTCGTTCTATTTGCTGTTTACGTCCAGGTTTGCCTAACTTATCAGAAAATATTCGTGTACGTTCAATTGTAGGGCGCTTCCTTGAACATACCCGTGTTTATTACTTCAGCAATAATGGTGATGCACGTATTTACTGCTCAAGCGCAGACTGGATGGATCGTAATTTATTTAACCGTGTTGAAGCATGTTTCCCTGTGGAAGATCCTGCATTGAAAAAACGTATTTATCAACAAGGCCTAGTGAACTATTTGCAAGATAACCAGCAAGCTTGGTTGTTACAGTCAGATGGTACTTGGGTGCGTGCTGAGCCAGCAGAGGGTGAAAAATTGCATAATGCTCAAAGAACGCTATTAGAAATGATTAAGTAATAAGTTTTAAATTGAATTAAAAAAGCCGACAAAATGTCGGCTTTTTTAATTCCCTGAAATTCAAAATATTTTAATTAGTTTTTCTAAATGGTTGTTGGGTAAACGATAATAATTTGAAGCACAGCAAGATGTTTTTAAAATATGTGATTTTCCCCATAAAACATTGAATTTTAAAAATATACAAATCATGTGAAATCTACTTTAATACGCCGCATTAAATATACTTAACTTCGGTAAATGAATAAGATGCAATGCTTTATTAGAAATTTACTTATTAGAATACTTTTGGGGATAATGCCAGTGGCGGCCTACGCAGATCAGAAGTGTTATGGGGATATCATCGTATTTCAAAGGTTTGATGATCAAGCGATATATCCTTATTTTGCACCCGTTTCCAGTGATAAAACTAAAAAGAGTGAGGTAAGGAATAAAACAATAATCATCCAAAAAAGAAAACAAAAGCAAGATGAGTTTTTAACGCAAAAGAAAAATGAGGAAGTTCACACAAAAAAAGTAGAAGAAAAGAAAAATTCTGAAAATAAAAAACAACTTGATGCTGCGATCGCTAAAGAAATTTTAGAAAATGGTGAAAAAAAATGGATGGTACAAGTTGCGCTAGCTTCTAATCAAAATAAAGCAAATAGGATTCAGTCACAGCTTGAAGCAAAGGGCTATAAGGTCGTAACCAGCTCAACCACTAAAGGGGTACGAGTTATGATAGATCCAGCCAACGACTATGCTATAGCACAGATTATTAGAGAAAAAATTATTTCTGATAATAGTTTGAATATGCAATCTGCTTGGGTGTTTAAGTGGGCATCTCTTACACCTCAATAAAATAAAAAGGAGTCCGAAGACTCCTTTTTTTATTCATGTAGGTTTGTCGTGATTTTCTGCATAATTTGCAGTAACACGTCGAATTCACTTTGTAGCGGCGTACTTTTACGAGTGACTAGCGCTAAAGTGCGACTCGGGGCATCTTCAATTGGTTTTGCAGTAATTTGATCATTAAACTTAATCATACTATTTTCAATTGCAATTTCTGGTAAAAGCGTAAAACCTAAATCAGAAGAAACCATTTCAACTAAAGTTGGTAAAGAGCTTGCTTTTAAACGGTTGTCGTTTTTACGTTCACCGATAGGGCATGCACTTAAAACGTGGTCACGTAAACAGTGGCCTTCTTCAAGCAAAATTAATCTCGATAAATCAAGATCATCTAGTGAGTTTGCTTGCAAAGCATTTGTATCTTGCTTACTACATACAAGGTACAAATTTTCTTTCGAGATTTCAGCGACTTTTAGGCCTCTAGTATCAAACGGTAGAGCAAGAACAATCATGTCTAGATTACCGTGTTCTAGACGCTCTACAATTTTTTCACTTTGAGCTTCATGCAGATGCAACTGAATTTTAGGTAACTGCTGATGCACTTCATCAAGTAACCGTGTCAGGATAAAAGGTGCAATGGTTGGGATAACTCCCAAATGCAAATCACCTGTTAACGGTTCACTCATTTCACGGCTCAATCGCATTAAATCTTGAGCATCTGCTAGTAATACACGGGCACGAGCAACAACTTGTTCACCCAATGGTGTTAAACGCACATTCTGACGGTCACGCTCTACCAGAACGCCACCTAATAATCGTTCAAGCTCCATGATGCCGCCTGATAACGTCGATTGCGTGACAAAAGAGCGGCGTGCTGCTTCAGTAAAATGCAAAGTTTCCGACAACGTAACTAAATATGATAGCTGTCTTAGTGAGGGTAATGCAGCCATAGTGTCCTAGTATGATGATTTAAAATGATGCGCAAATAAACCGCTAAGCTGAGGAATAAAATGTGCAGGGATATCATGCCCCATTCCATCAATTAATTCAAACTTAGCACCGGAAATTGCTTTTGCTACAGCCTTACCATGACTAGGTGGAAGTAAGCGATCACGAGAGCCATGCAGGACTAACGCAGGTTGCTTAATTTCACGGTCCAGTTGAAGTAAGGAGCCTGTACATAATATTGCTAAAAACTGTTGAAGTACACCAGCAGGATAATAGCTACGTTGATAAAGTTTGCGTGCAGTTTGCATTGCTTCAATCTGGTTGACGTAACCAGGTGAACCAATCAATTGAAATAATTTTAAACTGTGATTAACAATACCATCTTCGTCACGTGACTCAGGTTTGCCAATTAAACTCAAAAGCTGTTTCGGAAAAGGAGGGGGTAAAAAAGGCTGATTATTACTTGTAAACATGAGCCCCAATTTCTCAACCTTTTCAGGATATTTTGCTGCAAGAATTTGAGCGATCATCCCGCCCATTGATGCACCAATGACATGTGTTTTAGTCACGCCTAAGCGGTCAATAAGCATTGATACATCATCTGCCATATCATGCAGAGTATAAGGGGCACCTTGATTACTTAGTCCGAGCGCAAAGCGACCCATCAATTTAACCGTATTTAACCGTTTACCTTCATGACGTACTTTTGAAGAAAGGCCAATATCACGGTTATCAAAACGAATAACACGAAAACCTTGATCAATGAGTGATTTACAGAAGAAATCCGGCCAGAAAAGCATTTGAGCGCCAAGACCCATAATCAGCAAAATGGTTGGATGTTCCGGTTTTCCACCTACTTCTACATGTAGCTCAATACCATTGCCTAAGTTGACCTTGGTTTCTTGCATGAAAGATGTGTACGGCGAAATGTTAAACTGTAAGGCACTATTCATGTTATTCATTCCTTAAAGGAATACTCACAAAAGAGTATTCCTGATTCAAACCTTATGCTTGGGCTGGAATAAGATCTGGAACAAGCTTTGTTAAAGTTAAGCGTTGTTTACCTGCTGTTGCACCTAACAATACGAAACCACGCAATGTTCCATCATTGTCAATTGCTTTAGCAAGCATACCATCGTCGAACTCTTCTGTTTCCCAGTTCACTTCTACATCCACTGGAGCTGGTAACACTGTAAGTGGAGCTGCAGGAGTTTTTACTGCAACTGGCATAGCAGGGTAGTGCACGGCAGTTTGTTGTCCGCTGAGGGTTTTTGCAAGAGCACGAGCTTGCTGCATAATTGGCATTACATACGGAAGTAGCGTGCCATTTACTTCGGCGCAATCGCCAATTGCATAAATATCGGCTTGATTTGTTTCAAGTAAACTATTAGTAATAATTCCACGGCTTGTTTGAATATCTGCACTTTTAGCAAGTGAAATATTTGGCTGTAAACCAATGGCTGAAAGAACGATGTCGGCTACCAAAGTTTGGCCGTTTGCGAGTGTAATCGCATAATCTTCGCCATTATTAATTTTGCTGACTTTTTCAACGGTTGTACCTAACGCAAATTTAACACCAGCCTCTTCGAGATTTTGCTGGAATGCAGAAGCAATATGACCTGGTAATAAGCGACCTAATGGTTGAGGTGCCAAATCAATGACAGTAATGTCATATTCACTGTGAAGTAAGTCATTGGCGAATTCACAACCAATTAAGCCAGCACCTAAAATAACAACACGTTTGTCTTTACGTTGAGCTAGATTTTCACGGAAAGCACGGTAATCAATCAGCGAGTTCACTACATGAATGTCATCGCTACCATCGCCTGCAATTGCAAGACGAATTGGGTTAGCACCAACCGCTAAAATCAGTTTTGAATAGGGTTGATTCGAAGTTACCCCATCTTTCTCAAGAACAAGCTCATGACGTTCAGCTAAAATTTCTTTTACAAAAGTGAAAGGCTCAATACGCATATTGAGTTGGGTACCCATTTTAGCAGCATCACCTAAAGCAATCTGTTCAGGTGCTTTTTTACCTGCAAATGCATTTGATAATGTTGGTTTTGCATAATTCACTGCATCATCCGCACAAATCATCACAAGTTCTTGCTCTGGGCTAAGTTTACGAAACTCACGTGCTAAGGTATAACCCGCCATGCCTGATCCGATAATGACGATAGGATGCATTTTTCTCTCCAGAGTTAGAATTGTTTATTTAATACGGTAATGGGTAATATACGTAAAAAAGACCATGTCAATCATGGCCTTTTACTGTAAGTCATTAGATTTCGATCATTTCGAAGTCAGCTTTTGAAACGCCGCAATCAGGGCAAGTCCAGTCATCAGGGATATCTTCCCATTTTGTTCCAGCTGCAATGCCGTCTTGTGGCCAACCTTCTGCTTCATCGTAAATCCATCCACAAACGATACATTGATATTTTTTCATGAGACTCTCCGCACTGATAAGTTTGCTCAAAGCTGCCTTTCAGTAAAACTATTCCATCTATTAATAATGTAACCACGATCCGGTCAATAATAACCAATGTGCCTTTGATCGGATATCAAATTTTTACGCAGTTCTACATTTAATGTAAAGCAAATAACGGAGTTTAATCATTCGTAAGCAAAGATGAATGGCAGGTTAGGACAAATAAGTGGTTTTTTAGGCAAAACTTGAGCATAAACTAATAATAACTAATACATTCTTAATGTTAATTTTAAACTTAATGTTGTTCGTGAAATTATTGAGAGATAAAAAAGTATTTGCTCATTTAAAAGATTTATATAATAAGAAAGCTAAATAACAACAAATAAAGATTCAACAGATGTCATTATTAAACACGAAAATTAAAATTCGACAGTATAAGAACTGAATAAATCAGGGAAGTTAAGTATGGAAAATTTAGTATACGAAGTAGAAATTGAGGCGCCTATAGAAAAAGTATGGGAATTACTTTGGAATAACGAGACATATAACGCTTGGACAAAATTTTTTGCTCCAGATTCCTCAATGCGTACCGATTGGCAAATCGGTGGCAAAACTTATTTCCTAGATGGTGAAGGCAATGGCATGGTCTCCACAATCGAAGAATTGAAAAAGCCGGAAATCTTGATTTTTAAACATTTAGGAATGATTAAGGATGGTAAGGAAGATTTAGAAAGTGAAGAAGTTAAAGGCTGGAGTGGTTCCCAAGAAAAATATTTTTTGAGCCAGCGCGATAGTGTAACTACTTTAAAAGTCGAATTAGCCACCTTACCTGAATACATGGGTATGTTGAAAAGTGGCTTCGTTCAAGGATTTGATGTAATCAAGAAATTGGCAGAAGGAAAATAGGCAATCGCCATCAATTTAAGCCAAATATTTTTTATAAATTTTCATAATCAAATCATTGATACGAGAAGGATAGGCCAAACGATGATGTCCGCCTTCAAACGTTTCAATATTCATGTAGGGAGCAAGTTTTTCTTGAACTTGATACATATCGAGTTGCTCATCTCCTAATTCTAAATAAGCCATTTTAGGATTAGAGTGAGTAAGTTCCTCTTCGGAAAGCTGAGGATAATCAGGTCGAAAACTAGGCGTAAGACTTGGATTTGCCACAATCACAGCTAATTTATGTTGAGCGGCGGTTTTTAAGGCCCAATATCCTCCAAGGCTATGACCAACCAGTAAATCTGGTTTGATCGTCTGAATAGCTTGGTGATAAAAGTACTCAACAGATGCATAACTTAGGTTACGATAATCAACGTCAATACAAAATTTTTCAGGATGTAAAATGGCGTGGAACTTTGTTGATTCCCGAGAAGAATCCAAGCCATGTAGAAATAGAATTTTCATTATTTACGACACAATCTCATTGATAAAATACAAGGCAAAAAGGGCCTTTGAATATCGAGGTTATTTAGATTTTTTTATATTTTACTAAAAGCTTTAAAAAATGATCTTAGCGATTGGTCTAAGTCATTTTGCCTTTAAAAAGTACTGCTCGTTTTCATAAATTGTCTTTTTTCATTTTTGTTTGATTGAAATCATTCGAAAAACTCCTGCAATCTGTTAAGCTATGCCACTTCATTTTTACTTAATCGAGGCAGAGATGACGCAACAAAACGCTCAATCGACTTCTGAACCAACTATTTCCGAAAACGATTTAATTGCACAGCGTCATGCCAAATTAAAGCAAATCCAAGATGTTGCGAAGGAAACTGGAAAGAGTCCTTGGCCAAATACTTTTAAGCGTGAACATTACGCAGCTGATCTACAAGAACAATTTAAAGATCAGTCGAAAGAACAAATTGAAAGCGCTGAGCATGTCTATGTAAAAGTGGCTGGCCGTGTCATGTTAAACCGTGGTTCTTTCATGGTGATTCAAGACATGACTGGTCGTATTCAGTTATATGTTGACCGTAAAGGCTTACCAAAAGATATTCTTGAAACCATTAAAGGTTTGGATCTTGGTGACATTATTGCTGCTGAAGGTTATATCGGACGTTCAGGCAAAGGTGACTTATATGTTCATCTTGAAGGTTTTGAACTTCTTACAAAATCGCTTCGTCCGTTACCAGATAAATTTCATGGTTTAAATGACACAGAAGTTAAGTACCGTAAACGTTACCTTGACTTAATCGTGAATGAAGAAACACGTAAGACTTTTGAAATCCGTGCCAAAGTTGTTGCAGGTATTCGAGCATTCTTAAACAATGAACGTTTCATGGAAGTTGAAACGCCAATGATGCATGTGATTCCGGGTGGTGCTTCTGCACGTCCATTCGAAACACATCACAATGCTTTGGATATGCCTTTATTCTTACGTATTGCACCTGAACTTTATTTGAAGCGTTTAGTGGTTGGTGGTTTTGAGCGTGTGTTTGAAATTAACCGTAACTTCCGTAATGAAGGGGTGTCAACACGTCACAACCCTGAATTCACCATGATCGAGTTTTATCAGGCATATGCTGATTATAAAGATTTAATGGCATTGACTGAAAATATGCTTGAAAAGTTGGCTTTGGATATTCTAGGTACAACTGATGTTCCTTACCAAGGTGAAGTGTTTAGCTTCAAAGGACCATTCAAAAAAATCTCTATGTTCGATGCGATCTTAGAGAATAACCCACAGTTCACACCTGAAAATGTAGGTGATCGCGAGTTTCTTGCAAAATTTATTCGTGAAGAATTGAAAGAAGAGGTTAAGCCTGGGTTTGGTTTAGGTAAGCTTCAAACGATCGTATTTGAAGAAACTGTTGAGACTAAACTTCGTCAGCCAACATTTATTACTGATTACCCAGCGGAAACTTCTCCATTGGCGCGTCGTAATGATGACAATCCACACGTTACAGATCGTTTTGAATTCTTCATCGGTGGTCGTGAGTTAGCAAATGGCTTCAGCGAGTTAAATGACCCGATTGATCAGGCTGAACGTTTCCAAGCGCAAGTTGCTGAAAAAGACGCTGGTGATGATGAAGCAATGCATTACGATGCAGAGTTTGTTGAAGCACTTGAATATGGTTTACCTCCAACAGCAGGTGAAGGTATTGGTATTGACCGTTTAGTCATGTTATTTGCTGACGCACCAAGTATTCGTGATGTAATTTTATTCCCGCATATGCGCCGTAAAGAAGGTTAATCTTCTAAGATGCAAAAAGGCAGTATTTATACTGCCTTTTTTATTACCTTTTATATCTAAAAACTTACCTATTTATACTAATCTTAAGATAGCGTTAAAAAATGTAATTGCACAGTTTAACAATTGCAAAGTTGTGATAAAAAATTTAAGGTGTTGCTCATAAATAACTTTGAGAATTGGCTGGCATGTTTCTAAGAAAAACACTTTCGATTGCAATATTGGCAACTGCTTCATCCGCTATTTTTGCACAAGGTTTAGTGCTAAATAATGAAGACTTACGTACCGACTTAAACTGGTTAAATCAACAAGGTGTTATCAGTATTAGCACCTCAACTTGGCCGTTAAGTGGTGATGAAATTCAAAGAGCACTTTCTCAAGCAAAAGTGACGCATCCAGCTCAACAAAAAGTTATTAATTCAGTACTTAATGCATTAAAAGCAGATAACAATACAGTTAAAGTGGGTGCTTTTGCTGAAACTGATATCAAAAATATTCCTCAAGCATTCGGTGATAACCAAAAAGCTCAATATCAAGGTTCATTAGAGTTTAATGCTGGCGGTGAAAACTGGGATGCTAAAATCCGAGTAAATGCAGAAAAAGATCCTCAAATTGATAATGGACAAGACGTTAATGTTGAAGGTTCATATGTCGCTGGTAAACTTTGGAATCAATGGGTAGTTGCAGGTCAAATTCCAACATGGTGGGGATCTGGACACGATGGTAGCTTAATTCGTGGTGATGCTAGTCGACCAGTTTATGGAGTAACTGCACAACGTGCTGTGCAAAATGCTTTTGAGACAAAATGGTTGTCTTGGATTGGGCCTTGGCAATACCAAGCATTTGCTGGTCAATTAGATGATTATAAAGCAATACCAGATGCTAAATTATTAGGCTTACGTGTAACTGCAAGACCGTTACCTTATTTAGAACTAGGTGCTTCCCGAACTTTACAATGGGGTGGTGAGGGACGTTCTGAAAGTTGGGATTCTTTATGGAATGCGATTAAAGGTAATGATAATGTTTATGATGCGTCTGAAGACAGGTCTAACCAAATTGCTGGATTTGATGCTCGTTTGAATCTGCAATCTCTTTTAAATGCTCCTGTTGGTATTTATGGACAATATGTAGGTGAAGATGAGGCTGGGTTACTCCCATCTAAAAAGATGTATTTAGCTGGGGTTGATTATTCGTCAAGCTACAATGATATGCCATATCAACTTTATGCAGAATGGGCTGATACTCGCACCAATGGTGATGTAAAAGGTATTTCTTATAACCATTATATTTATAAAGATGGTTATTACCAACATGGTTTCCCATTAGGTCACGCGATGGGTGGTGATGGGCAAATGTATTCGGTGGGTGGCGATATCCGCTTTGATGTCATGAACCGTTTAAGTGGTCGCGCTATGGTGGTTAAAGTTAACCAATCTAACTTAGCAATCAATAAAGCATTCCCTAAAGATGATGAAATCAAAGCCCTTGATTTAACTTGGACGCATTTCATCAAACCTGATCTTCCATTAAAAATTAATGGGTGGGTAAGTGACTCGGATCTTGAGGGTAATGATGCAGGTGCATCTATTGGAATTGAAATTCCATTAGAACGTAAAATGTTTGGTTTCTAAGAATAGATCATGTTTTAGAAAAGAGAAGCGATCAAAGCTTCTCTTTTTTATGGTTTTAAAGAAATATAAAGACTAGAACATGATTTGCTTAAGTTGACTACACAAGCTACGATTGTGAAGTTATGCAAGTGAATCAGCATATTACATGTATATGATTAAATCGAATATCAATATGAAAAAACAAGCAAAAGGAATCGGTTTTAAATCACTATAATGCATAACTAATGCTATAAGCCATATAAAGGCTTGTGGTTGGATTATCTATCACGAAAAATTGGAGTTGTTATGGCACTCGTTCCTCCACATGGTCTTCTAGGTGGTGGTTTAATACTACTTCTAGATTTTATGGGCAAAATGGATAGAGAAGGGCGTGTTCATGACTGAATCAAGACTTACACATCTCAAGCAACTTGAAGCTGAGAGTATTCATATCATCCGTGAAGTTGCTGCAGAATTCGAAAATCCAGTCATGCTTTACTCAATTGGTAAAGACTCGGCTGTGATGCTTCATCTAGCGTTAAAAGCATTTTATCCAGCTAAACTTCCATTCCCATTATTACATGTAGATACGGGTTGGAAATTTAAAGACATGATCGCGTTTCGCGATAACATGGCAAAAACTCATGGTTTTGACTTAATTGTTCATCAGAACAAAGAAGGCCGTGAAGCTGGGATCAACCCATTTGATCATGGTAGTTCAAAATATACCGATATTATGAAAACCCAAGCCTTAAAACAGGCTTTGGATAAATATCAATTTGATGCTGCTTTTGGTGGTGCACGTCGTGATGAAGAAAAATCACGTGCGAAAGAGCGTGTATATTCATTCCGCGATAGCAAGCACCGTTGGGACCCGAAAAACCAACGTCCTGAACTTTGGAATCTTTACAATGGTAAAGTGAACAAAGGTGAAAGTATTCGTGTATTCCCTTTATCTAACTGGACTGAGTTAGATATCTGGCAATATATCTATTTAGAAAATATTCAAATCGTTCCTCTTTATTTCTCTGCTGTTCGTCCAGTAGTAGAGCGTAGCGGTACGTTAATCATGGTTGATGATGAGCGTATGCGTCTAAAAGAGGGTGAAGTTCCACAGATGAAGTCTGTACGTTTCCGTACGCTTGGCTGTTACCCGTTAACTGGTGCAGTTGAGTCTGAAGCAGATACGTTACCTGAAATTATCCAAGAGATGCTTTTAGCCACGAGTTCTGAGCGTCAAGGTCGTATGATTGACCATGATGAAGCGGGCTCAATGGAAAAGAAAAAGCAAGAAGGCTATTTCTAAGACAATTTCTAAATTTGTGGAGTTTGAGCAATGTCTCATCAATCAGAATTAATCAGTCAAGATATCTTGGCCTATTTAAAGCAACATGAACAAAAAGACCTTCTACGCTTTTTGACTTGCGGTAACGTAGACGATGGTAAAAGTACGCTTATTGGACGTTTACTCTACGATTCAAAATTGATTTATGAAGATCAATTGCAAGCAGTAACGCGTGACAGTAAAAAAGTAGGAACTACGGGTGATGCACCAGACTTGGCGTTACTAGTAGATGGCCTTCAAGCAGAACGTGAACAAGGTATTACCATTGACGTAGCTTACCGTTATTTCTCAACAGAAAAGCGTAAGTTTATTATTGCGGATACCCCGGGACATGAGCAATATACACGTAACATGGCAACAGGTGCGTCAACTGCGGACTTGGCAATCATCTTGATTGATGCGCGTTATGGTGTGCAAACTCAAACTCGTCGCCATACGTTTATTGCAAGTTTGCTTGGTATTAAAAATATCGTTGTTGCAATCAATAAGATGGACTTGGTTGAATATTCACCTGAACGTTTCACTGAAATTCAGATTGAATATGATGCTTTCGTAAGCCAATTAGGTGATCGTCGTCCAGCCAATATTCAGTTTGTACCAATCTCTGCCTTAAATGGCGATAATGTTGTGAATCCGTCAGCTCATACGCCGTGGTACAAGGGTCAAACCTTGATGAGCATTCTTGAGTCGGTGGAAATTAGTCGTGAATCAAACAAACACGAATTCCGTTTCCCTGTTCAGTATGTAAATCGTCCAAACCTTGATTTCCGTGGTTTTGCGGGTACTGTTGCTTTAGGTGAAATCAATGTTGGTGATGAGATTGTTGCACTGCCATCAGGTAAGCGTTCAACAGTTAAAGAAATCGTTACTTTTGATGGAAACCTTGAGCAGGCTGTAGCGGGTCAAGCGGTTACATTGACCCTGAATGATGAAATTGATATTAGCCGTGGTAACGTTTTGGTACGTGCTGGCGAGCAACCGTTAATTTCACGTAGTGTTCGTGCTTCAGTGGTGTGGATGAATGAACATCCGCTCGTGAAAGGTAAGTTATACAACGTTAAGATTGGTACCCAGACTGTTCCTGCTAAAGTCACTAATATTCACTATCGAGTGAATGTGAATACACTTGAACATACTCATGTGGAAGAGCTTGAATTAAATGCAATTGCAGATGTTGTAGTTGAGTTCGATGCGCCAGTTGTGTTTGATCAATATCAAGATTCTCGTTATACAGGTTCATTCATCTTCATTGACCGCTTAAGCAACGTAACTGTTGGTGCAGGTATGGTTGAGGCTGCTGTTGAATGGACTGCACATAGCAATCCTGTAACAGCTGAAGATCGTGCTGCACGTTTGGGCCAAAAGCCAGCGGTGATTGGGATTTCTGCACAGTTAATCGAGAAAGCTCAAGTTTTAGAAAGTTTATTGATCCAACAAGGTGTAGTTGCGATTGCAAAAGCCAACTTAACTGCTGAACAAATTACTTTATTGCGTGAGACAGGTGTTGTGGTTATCACAACTTCTGTGGAAGGTACGGATACAGAAGTTACTGCTGAAACCGTTGAAGAGGCAGCTGAAAAAGTTGTGGAATTAGTTCGTCTTTAATAGACTGAATTGATTTTGAAAAAACCCGCGTAAGCGGGTTTTTTATTGGGTTTAGAAAATACTTTGAGTTTTTAAAGTTAAATATTCTCTTAAATCTTTGGGATAGCTCTGAATCATCTTTAAAAATATATCTCGATCACCTTGATATAAGGCACGTGTTGCTTCTTCGTAATTTGGCATATTGCCCAACATGGCAGACATAAAACGGTCGATGGCTTGTTTAGCGAGCATAATATTACCTTCAGAATTTGGGTTATTTAACTCTTTATCAATTAACTTACGAATTACTGCTGATGCACTCGCACTTTGTTGATCTAACCAATCCCAATGTTTTTTCTGTAAAGTGATTTCACGAGAAATTACTCCGAGTTTAGGTCGTCCAACTTTTTTAATTTCTTCCGGTTCACCATAACGTTGATGAAATTCTTGTTCCGAACCAGAAAGATCAAGATCAATTTGTTGACCTGTTTGATCATTAAAAATCAGAATATTTTCCGTTGTTTTCGGAAGATCTTTGAGTTTTTTTGCAAGTTCAATAAGGGAGTCACTCGCAATAAGTGTGCTTCCAGTGAAGGCAGTATAGGTGATTTTAGTATTCATTTTAGCCATATATTTTTATCTGGGTAAAATAATATTATCAGGGTAAAATTAATTTGGCAAATAATTAAAATTATAACCAAAGAATTATTTGATTTTATGAGTGTAGTCTATGAAGTTAGGACTATAAAAATAGTCAAGATAATGAGCTATTTAAAATTTTACTCTGCTTTAGTATCGCTTTTATGAGAGAATACGCCTTTAGTTGTATGTATAGAGACTCCTATGTTTGAGCAATCTCCTGAATCTTTAAGCGATATCGAAATTTTAGACATTTTACAGTCGATGAAAAAAGATAAGCTAGATACGGAAGCAAATGAGATCATCCGTAACGGGGGGAAAGCAGGACGTCAGGAAGCACATAAGCAGGCTTTAGTGGCACTGAATACAAATTTTGAAGAAAAGTTTGTAGAGGCAGTTACTCTTGCACTAGGTTTAAATGCAGCTCAAGCTAAAAAAATTCGCTATAAAAAAGATCGAATTCGTATTTTAAAAGCGCGTGGTATTGATTATTTAGCTATTGATGGTGCAGAAACAGCGCAAGTTTTGGCACAAATTTCACAAGCGATTGTTCGAGAAGATGCAATAGTTACTCATGACTTACATGACATCTTCCCATTTTGGAAAGAAGGTTGGCCAATGGTGCAATTTGATAATGCCTATAAAATTTTAGAAGAAGATATTAGCTTGCACTTTCATGCGTTCTTAGACGCCATGATTGAGTATATAAATAAATAAAAATAAAAGCCCCGTTTGGGGCTTTTATTTTTAGGGGAATAATTAAAGTGTACTAAAGAGCGGGAAAACGCCAATCACTAATGCAGTGCCCATCAAAACCATACATGTTATAAATGCCCATTTAAATGTGAACTTTTGATGGTCAGCAAAGTCAACTTTAGCAAGACCGCATAACAAGTAAGTTGATGGAACAAGAGGCGATAGTAAGTGTACTGGTTGACCTACAATTGATGCACGAGCAATAGCTTCTGGGCTAATACCGTAATGTGAAGCCGCTTCAGCAAGAATTGGTAAAACACCATAGAAGAATGCATCATTTGACATAAAGAATGTCAAAGGCATACTGACTAAAGCGGTAATCGGTGCAAGATATGGACCCATGCTTGGAGGAATCATTGCGACGAATTCTTTAGACATCGCCTCAACCATACCTGTACCAGATAGAATACCTGTGAAAATACCTGCTGCGAAAATTAAACCTACAACAGCTAAAATACTATCTGCATGCATTGCGATACGCTTTTTCTGCATATCAACATCTGGATAGTTAATCAGCATTGCAATACAGAACGCTAGCATGAATAGCACTGACATTGGCAAAATGCCTTTGATTAATGCAATCATGAGAATAATAGTAAGTACCATATTTACTTTGCGTAAATGTGGACGTGTCGCTTCAGGGTCTTTCGACACGGTAATATTATCACCATGATGACTTTCAAGCTCAATCACGCCTAAACGTTTTTGCTCATAGCGGCCATATAAATATGCCAAGAAGAATAACCAACCAATACTAATGATCATTGGAAGGATCATTGGTACGAAAATATGGCTTGGATCAACTTGTAACGCACTTGCAGCACGAGCAGTAGGACCGCCCCATGGCGTTAGGTTCATTACACCACTACATAAAAGCATAAGCGCAGTCATGATGAGTGTGTTCATTCCTAGGCGTTGATAAAGTGGCAACATTGCAGCCACACAAATCATATAGGTGGTTGAGCCATCACCATCTAAAGAAACGAGAGTGGTTAAAAAGACAGTTCCTAGTGTAATTTTTAAAGGATCGCCTTTAACTTTTTTCAAAATCCATTTAACCGGTGGGTCGAAAAGACCTGCATCGATCATTAAGGCAAAATACAAAATTGCGAATAAAAGCATTACGCCAGTTGGCGCTAATTTTTTGATGCCATCCAGCATCATCTCACTGAGACCTTTAAGTTCAATGTGACTTAAACTTTCAAAGTAATGACCTAGGCCCCAAGCAATGAGAGAAAAAATAAACGGGATGAGAATTAAAGCAATAATAGGGCTTAAACGTTTGGACATGATTAAGTACATGAAGCACAAAATCATGCCAACACCAAGTAATGTCAGCATACAATCAATCCTTTGCCTATAGTTTTACTGAACAAGTTTATTCAAAACTCTGACCTTGGTTATTCTTATTAATTTTTATTAAAAAGACAAATAATATATTTAGTTTATTTGGTTAATATATATTCATTTGGATGGGTATATTTAGATGAAATACTGAACATATATATTAAGGTTATAATGGTTTTATAATAAATGAATGCTATTATAAAATAATATAAAGGTATTATAAAAATAAAAATTATATGGCATTTTTTTTAATTATATATATTTTGATGATTGAAATGAGAAGAAGAAGCATTTAGAGATTGACTTTGAGCTAAGTTACATAAGTTTGTTTGCAATGTAAATGGGCTTAATCACTTTATAGGCAGTTAAGAGATATAGATTATTTTATTAATTTTCAGTATTTAAGCTTTAATAGAGTTACTAAATAAAATAATAATACTTTTAAATTAAAAGAGCAAATTGAATAAATGAATCTAAAATAATTATTACATATATTTAAAAAATTTATTTAGTTTAAAAAATACCCCAGCTAAATTGTGGGGCATTTAAATTAATAACGATTAGTTTTCATCAATTGATGAGTGTGTTTCGGTTTGTTCTAAAATTCGAGTTACAAGAAGTTGGTCAATTTTAAAATGGTCGACATCGACAACTTCAAATTTATATCCACCAAATTCCACAAAATCTGCTGGACGTGGAATTTTGCGTAAACGGTACATCATGAAACCTGCGAGCGTCTCATAGTTTTCTTCATCAGGCATTTCATCAATTTCAAGAGCATGTCTTAGATCATCAATTGGTGTACTGCCATCAATTAACCATGAGTTATTATCACGTTTAATGATTTGCTGCTCTTCTTCAATAGGAGTAACCCAATCACCCATAACTGTAATCATGATATCGCTTAACGTAATCACTCCTACAACAAGTGCATATTCATTGATAACGACAGCAAATTTCTCTTTTGTAGAACGAAAACGGTCAAGTAGTTCAGAGAGTGTGAGAGTGTCGGGAATCATGAGTACAGTACGAATGGTAGACTCATTTAATTGAGTTGGTGATTGATTATTTAAAATGCGTACTAAGAAATCTTTAGCATCAACATAACCAATAACCTGATCAATATTTTCATTACACACTAAAAATTTTGAGTAAGGATATTCTGCTAATTTTTGACGAATACTATCTTCATGTTCGTTTAAGGTGAAATAAACGACGTTCTCCCGTGTCGTCATGCTTGAAGGTACGGTACGTTCTTCTAGTTCAAAAACATTCTCAATAAAGTGGTGTTCTTGTTTTTGAAGTACGCCGGCTTGAGCGCCCGCATCCATGACCGCTGAAATATCATCAAAAGTAATGTTGTCTTCGCGTGTTGTATTGACTTTAAACAAGCGAAATAACAGATTCGCAATAGCATTAATTCCCCAAGCTAAGGGTTTACACACCTTAATAAAAACTTGAATCGGGTTAATAACGCTAATTGCAATTTTTTCAGGTGCAATCATTGCCAAGCGCTTTGGCATAAGATCGGCAAATAAAATAAATAGAGAAGTTACTAAAGTGAAGGAAAGGGCAAAACCGATAGTTTGTGTCCAAGGCCCTTCATAAAAGCGGTCAACTAAAGTGACAAAAAAGGGACGAAAAGCAGCTTCACCCAAAATACCGCCTAAAATTGCAACTGCATTTAGGCCAATTTGAGAAGCTGCAAAAAAATCGGCAGATTGTTCTTGTAGATCAAGTACTTGTTGGGCACGTTCTTCGCCAGCTTCGGCTAAAATTTTTAACTTTACTTTTCTGGCACCAGCCAATGCAATTTCAGTTAAAGATAAAAAGCCTGCTGCGATGATGAGCAGTACGATGATAATGATATTTTGAAAGAGACTCACAAATCACCCGAGGTTCATCATTATTATGACTATGTTTTAACACAAAAAAGCGCTGAGGTAATCAGATTGATTGCTCAGCGCTTGAAGATAATGTCTAAAATCGACAATTAAATCAAAATTTACTTAATAGTGAGAAAATTGCGAATTGTTGGTTAGAAATTCACGATTTTCTTCTTCAATCATTTGACGAGCAACAAATAAAATAAGTTGGCGTAACCAGCGATGAGCTGGGTGATGATGTAATAATGGGCACCAAGCCATTTTAAGTTCAAATTCTGGAATATAAAAAGGAGGATCTTTTATAACCAGTTTAGGATTTTGAGTTTGTAGGCGTGCCATTCGAGTTGGAAGCGTGGCAATCAGGTCAACATTTTGAGCAAGTAATGCTGGCATTTGGTAGTGACGAGTAAATACAGAAATTTTACGACGTTGACCAATACGTTCTAATGCCTGATCGATCCAGCCTAAACCGCCTTGTTTATCTGGATTTACACCAAAGCCTACACCCATACCAGTTTTAGAAACCCAGATATGCTGTGCATCTAGATAACTTTTAAGATTCAAATGGGTTACAGCAGGGTGTTTGTCATTAAGAATACAGC
This sequence comes from Acinetobacter sp. 22301, assembly GCF_052045285.1. NCBI lineage: Bacteria > Pseudomonadati > Pseudomonadota > Gammaproteobacteria > Moraxellales > Moraxellaceae > Acinetobacter > Acinetobacter sp. 22301. Next base: position 186,649 of record NZ_JBQEOR010000005.1, read on the forward strand.
TGAAACTATCACGCCAAACTAAAACTTGGTGGAAACTTTGCGGTATTTCATTAAATCTATTAATTGCAAGATCAACTTTACCTTGTTCCATGTCTCTATAAGACACATCACTTGGTGTAAGAAAGTCGAGTACAACATTTGGAGCTTCAGAGCGTAGAGCTTTGACAAGACGAGGAACTAAAGTTGCCTCGGCATAGTCAGATGTCATAATGCGGAAAACGCGATTACTTGTATAAGGGCGGAATTCGGTACGGGGTTCCAAAATCATGGAAAGATCAGAAAGGGCATCACGAATACGAGGTTGTAATTCAAGTGCACGTTCTGTTGGGGTCATCCCTTCGGAAGAACGGATAAGAAGCGGATCATTAAATAAATTACGTAAGCGTCGTAAAATATTACTCATTGCAGGCTGAGTTACCCCAAGCTGTTCGGCTGCGCGCGTAACATTTTTTTCACGAAGAAGTACATCAAGATATATTAATAGATTAAGATCTACTCGCTCCAGATTCATAAAAAAAATACCGAAAATAAAACCCTGAAATTGTTTCAAATTATGCCATATTTAATGATCATTGTGTGAAAAAATGATGAGAAAAGCGACATTTTTTGTAGGAATTAAGTAGGGTGGAAAGGCGTTTCAAAGGCACGATTTTACTGTCTTTGCTCAGTTTTGAATGAAAGAAATCTAAATAGAATATATTTATGAATAACTTCTCAATTTCTAGCATATCAATTGACTTTTTGCATTGGCAAAAATAGCCTAATTTACAATTGACTTTTAGATTTAAAAATGAGTGGAAAATCTCCAAAAATTGTATAAAAATAAGACTTAGTGAGTTTTTAAAATAAAACTCTATACTCCTTTAGGATAATTTTATTTTTATAAACAAAGTGTTAAAGTTTTTGGTTTTATCTATAATATCGATTTATTGGTATATTTTTTAAATAAATACTGAAGATTAACAAAGGATATTGGATTAATTGATTGGCTAAGTCTAAGCTGTGTTCATGAGGAAGCAGCTGGTGTCATAAGAAATTTAAGTAACGTGACTCTAGGCTTCAATCGATGAAATCCTAAAATGAATACAGGACAATATCATGACTACATATCAAACAGCGATTGATGCAGTACGTCAATTAAAAGCAAAATTCGGCAATACTTGGGCAGACATTAGCCCAGAAGATGCTGCTCGTATGCAACTTCAAAACCGTTTCAAAACTGGTTTAGATATTGCTAAGTATACAGCTGCGATTATGCGTCGTGATATGGCTGAATACGATGCTGACTCAAGCAAATACACTCAATCATTAGGTTGCTGGCATGGTTTCATCGCACAACAAAAAATGATTGCGAACAAAAAATATTTCGGTACTACAAGCAAACGTTATATCTACCTTTCTGGTTGGATGGTTGCTGCTCTTCGTTCTGAATTTGGTCCACTTCCTGACCAATCTATGCACGAAAAAACTTCTGTTCCTGCATTGATCGAAGAAATCTATACTTTCTTACGTCAAGCTGACGCAAAAGAATTAAACGATTTATTCCGTGCGCTTAAAAAAGCACAAGAAGCTGGTGATACTGCTAAAGCAGCTGAAATCACAGCTCAAATCGACAACTTTGAAACTCACGTTGTGCCAATTATTGCGGACATCGATGCAGGTTTCGGTAACGAAGAAGCAACTTACTTACTTGCTAAGAAAATGATCGAAGCTGGTGCTTGTGCGCTTCAAATCGAAAACCAAGTATCTGATGCTAAACAATGTGGTCACCAAGCTGGTAAAGTAACTGTTCCACACGAAGACTTCATCGCTAAGATCCATGCATTACGTTATGCATTCTTAGAAATGGGTCTTGAAGAAGGTATCATTGTTGCGCGTACTGACTCTGAAGGCGCTGACTTGACTCAAAAAATCCCTGTGGTTAAAGAGCCAGGTGACATCGCTTCTCAATACATCAGCTACTTAGATACTCAAGAAATTGACATTGCTGATGCTCAAGAAGATGAAATCTTAATCAAGCGTGATGGTAAACTACACCGTCCTAAGCGTTTACCTTCTGGCTTATATCAGTTCCGTGCTGACACGCAAATTGACCGTGTTGTACTTGACTGTGTGTCTAGCTTACAAAATGGTGCTGACCTTCTTTGGATCGAAACTGCGACTCCAAACGTAGAAGAAATCGCACACATGGTTAACCGTGTTAAAGAAGTTGTTCCAAATGCTAAGCTTGTTTATAACAACAGCCCATCATTCAACTGGACTTTAAACTTCCGTCAACAAGCTTACGACCGTTGGGTTGCAGAAGGTAAAGACGTTTCTGCATATGACCGCGCTAAATTAATGAGTGCTGAATATGACAATACTGAATTAGCTGCTGATGCTGATGACAAGATCCGTACTTTCCAAGCAGATGCTTCTCGTGAAGCGGGTGTGTTCCATCACTTGATCACACTTCCGACTTACCACACTGCTGCTCTTTCTACTCATGAGCTTGCACAAGGTTACTTCGGTTCTGAAGGTATGTTGGCTTATGTTGCTGGCGTACAACGTAAAGAAATCCGCGGTGGTATCGCTTGTGTTAAACACCAAGCAATGGCGGGTTCTGACATCGGTGATGATCACAAAGAAATCTTCTCTGGTGACAACGCTCTTAAAGCACATGACGATGCTAAAAACACAATGAACCAATTCGCAGCTCACTAAGAATTGATTCATAAAAAAACCCGCTCAAATGAGCGGGTTTTTTAATTATTAAAAATTATTTTTTCAAAACATAGTGTTCAGCTAAAGATCCTTCAACTTTTTTACCTTCCATATCTAAAGCAGTTGCAGTGTTTTCACCGATAAAGAACTTACGGTTTTGGCCTTTATCATCTAACGTAATAACTGAAGTATTATCTTTGTCAAAAGTAAAGGTACCATGGGTTTCAAATGGGTTTGTATCACCTTTACCAAGATAAGTTTCAGTCAGCTCGTAGGTTTTATCATCTTTAAGTTCTAATTCGGTTTTAATACCTTCACAGTCTGCGCATGGGAGAGTGCCTTTATATGTGCCGTCCCAATCGAGTGAGTTTTCAGCTGTGTGCGCGGTATCTACAGTATTATTATTCGCTTCAGTAGTTTGCGCTGGAGCAGATGCTTGAGTTGTCGTGTCGGCTTTATTTTCATTTTTGCTACAAGCGGCAAGAAGGATACTTAAGAGTGCTACTGATAATAATGTTTTTTTCATGATGCTCTAAACCTCGGAAAATAAATAAAAAACAAGTAAACAGGCTATGAAATATAAGAGCCTAATAAAAGTTTAAGTATGTAATTTAATTTTAACAAAAGGTAAAGTGAGTGAAAATTAATCAAAAAAGAAAGATATAAAATTAAAAAAAAGGTATCCACTAAAAAATTAGCGAATACCTCTATATATTAAGGTTGAGAAGAAACCCCACCTAAAGAATCACAAGCTGATTTATAAAGTTGATATTGTTGCTTTAAAACTTCATCTAGCGGCATATCAAATAACTCTTCACCATTTTTATAGCTCTCTACATATGAAGTCGCCTTTTCTTTGCTTACCGCTAAAGACTGTTGGTAGTAAGAATTAATTGAGCTTGTTGCAATCTGACTTGTCTCAACATTTTTACATTCAAAATTATGGAGAATTTTTTCTGCACGTTTGACCTCACTAGATTGGCCAAAAATACACCCAGTTAAAAAGACAAGTGGCGTTAACACGAAAAAAAGTTTCATGGAGAGCAAGTATGGAAGCAACGGTGGGCGCTATTGTATAAATAATTCCATAAGTTACTGTGGTTTTATGTTAGACATTGATTGTTTTTTAACTCATTAAAATCAAAAAATTGTATCTAATTTTATCATTTTGCTTATTTTTATATTTGGTGCGTATTTTGCTTATAACTTTAAGCACTTATTTTGAACATATGAACCAGAATGAATCAGGTACAAACGTTTTCAAAAAACTCTTTAGCACCATTTTGGTATGCGCGATTAGAGCTCGGATTTTGTTTTGAAAATTCACGCACCATAATGAGTCATAGAAAGCACCATGGCCCTGTAAGGGTGCAAAAAATGCTCTGGCCTGAAAAAACAGGCGTATGTCATGCGATTATTGTACATCCTCCAGCAGGAATCGCAGGAGGAGATCATCTTACTTTTCAAATTGAAACCAAAGATCAAGCTCATGCGGTTGTAACGACTCCTGGTGCGGGAAAGTGGTATAAAACCAATGGGAAGCAGGCCTTTCAGCATATTCATCTTCATGTCCGAGATCGGTCTATTTTGGAGTGGGTTCCACAAGAAACGATGCTGTTTGACGGAGCTCTAGCACACTCAGAAACTCATATTCACCTTGATCTTGCTGCCAGTTTTATTGGCTGGGATATGTTGGTACTCGGGCGGCAGGCACGTGCTGAACGTTTTGTGCAGGGAAGTTATCACAACCAGTTTAAGTTGTGGCGAGAACAAAAATTATTGGTTGCAGATACATTGTTTTTTGAAGGTGAAGATCGTTGGCTTAGTTCTTGTTTAGGTATGGATAATCAAGCCGTAATAGGAAATTTTTGGGCCGTAGCACCTGAGAAATATCGGTCTTCATTTTATTTAGAACAACAGCTCGAACTCATTCGCGAATTGATGATGCGTATGCAAGCACCTGTAACTTTAACATTATTAGATGATGTGGTTTGTGCGCGTTTCTTGGGAAATGATGTCCGACATTGTCATGATGCTTTTGCAGCCATAAGAGCAAGATTAAGACGTTACTGGTTTGATTTGGATGAAGAATTCCCAAGAATCTGGAGAACCTAAGTTACGTTAAATTGCGTATTTAAAAAACGATTAAAATAAGTATGCTGCTTTTGAGCACGTATTTTGCTTAAAGAAAGTTAGATGCTATTTAGGAAAGAGATATGGAACTCAATCCAACAGAAAAAGATAAATTACTTATTTTTACCGCAGGGCTAGTCGCTGAGCGCCGTAAATCTCGCGGCTTAAAGCTAAATTATCCGGAAGCTATCGCTTTTATTTCTGCTGCTTTGCTTGAAGGAGCGCGGGACGGTATGACGGTGAGTGACTTGATGCATTACGGAACAACTTTATTAAAGCGCGAAGATGTGATGGATGGCGTGCCAGAAATGATTGCTGAGGTTCAGGTCGAAGCAACTTTTCCTGATGGCTCGAAGTTAGTCACTGTTCATCAGCCAATCGTATAAAAGGAGCGTTTATGATCCCTGGTGAAATCATTACTCCAGATATAGACATTGAGCTGAATGTTGGGCGACAAACTTTAAAAATTGTAGTTGCTAATATTGGCGATCGACCTATTCAGGTGGGTTCTCATTTTCATTTTTATGAAGCAAATGATGCACTACAGTTTGATCGTGAAACAGCGAAAGGCTTTCGATTAAATATCGCGGCAGGCACGGCAATACGTTTTGAACCGGGACAAAGTCGAGAAGTAGAGCTTGTTGCTTTAGCGGGTAAGCGAGAAGTATATGGTTTTGCAGGCCGCGTCATGGGCAAGTTGGATTAAACATAACAACGATAATGAAAGAGATGAGTAATAAGTTATGAAAATGTCACGTCGTGCATATGCTGAAATGTTTGGTCCAACGGTTGGTGATCGTATTCGCTTGGCTGATACAGAGCTTTTTATTGAGGTTGAGCAAGATCTAACGACTTATGGTGAAGAAGTTAAGTTTGGCGGTGGCAAAGTCATTCGTGATGGAATGGGGCAATCTCAACTTTTAGCTGATGAAGTTGCTGACACAGTGATTACCAATGCTTTAATTGTGGATTGGTGGGGTATTGTAAAGGCAGATGTCGGTTTAAAAAATGGCCGAATTTGGAAAATAGGAAAAGCTGGGAATCCTGATATTCAACCGGACATTACCATTCCTTTAGGCGCTGCAACAGAAGTGATTGCAGGTGAAGGGCAAATTTTAACGGCAGGTGGTATTGATACTCACATTCACTGGATTTGCCCACAGCAAGTTGAAACTGCACTTATGTCGGGTACAACAACAATGGTGGGTGGAGGAACAGGACCTGCGGCAGGTACTTCGGCAACGACAGTGACTCCAGGGCCTTGGCATATTGCGACTATGTTGCAGGCGATTGATGATTTACCTATGAATATTGGCCTGCTAGGTAAAGGTAATTTGAGTTTGCCAGACCCAATTCGAGAGCAAATTAAAGCTGGGGTAATTGGGTTAAAACTACATGAAGATTGGGGCTCAACACCGGCAGCCATTGATAACTGTTTAAGTGTTGCAGACGAGTTTGATGTGCAGGTTGCTATTCATACAGATACTTTAAATGAAGGTGGATTTTTAGAAGAAACACTGGCTGCGTTTAAAGACCGTACCATTCATACGTACCATACCGAAGGTGCGGGTGGTGGGCATGCACCTGACATTTTAAAGGCAATTGGACAAAGTAATGTGTTGCCATCTTCGACTAACCCAACACGTCCTTATACGATTAATACCATTGATGAGCATTTAGACATGCTCATGGTTTGCCACCATTTAGACCCAGCAATTGCTGAGGATATTGCATTTGCCGAAAGTCGTATTCGCCGTGAAACCATTGCCGCTGAAGATATTCTGCAAGACTTAGGCGCAATTGCCATGATGTCTTCTGACTCTCAGGCGATGGGTCGTGTGGGTGAAGTGATTTTACGTACTTGGCAAACTGCTCATAAAATGAAAATTCAACGTGGCCCGCTTGAGGGTGATAATGAGTTTCATGATAACAATCGCGTTAAACGCTACATTGCCAAATATACAATTAACCCAGCCATTACCCATGGTTTAAGTCATGAAATCGGTTCGATTGAGGTCGGAAAACTTGCTGATTTAGTGTTATGGAAGCCTGCTTTTTTTGGTGTAAAACCTTCCATGATTATTAAAGGTGGCATGATTGCAGCGGCACCGATGGGTGATATCAATGCTTCAATTCCAACCCCACAACCCGTGCACTACCGTCCAATGTTTGGTGCCTATCCGCGTGGTGTACATAACACCTGTATTACCTTTTTATCTCAAGTAGCAATTGATGAAAAAGTTGCTGAGAAACTAAATCTTAAAAAGTTAATTAGCCCATGTAAAAACACGCGTGCAATTACTAAAGCCGATATGAAGCACAACACATATTGTCCTGTCATGCAGGTTCATCCTGAAACTTATGAGGTGCGGGCTGATGGTGAATTATTAACGTGTGAACCTGCAGACGTGTTACCAATGGCTCAGCGATATTTCTTATTTTGATGAATTTTATAGAGGTGATTTGCCTCATTACTTTAGATATGAATGAAAGAAATAAGGAGAGAAAAGCTAAATGAAAATTTACACGCAACGACTTGAAGATATTTCTCCTGATCAGGCATTTGAAACGGTTGAACTGACTTTTGATACCCGTCAAAAATCACGGTTTCGAGCGGCTTTAGCGAGTGGCATCGATATTGGTGCTGATTTACCGCGTACTGGCATTTTGCGTAGTGGCTCATATATTGCAACGCAACAGGGCGATGTATTACGTATTGATGCCAAACCTGAGCGATTAATGCAAGTCACTGCTCAAACCGATTTTGATTTGCTTAAAGCTGCCTATCACTTAGGTAATAGACATGTACCATTAATGTTGACCCCTACAGCTTTGTATTTTGAGCCTGATCATGTGCTTGCAGAAATGGTGGAAGGGTTAGGGCTTACAGTTTCAGAAACTGATCATCCATTTGAACCTGAAAGCGGTGCCTATGCACAGCATAGTCATGATCATCGTTTAAGCCCAATCAAAGCCTTACATCATGTCCATTCATAGTGCCGCGCAATTACTGCAACTGCTGACACTGTCTTCTACAGCATTGCCAGTTGGGGCGTATTGTTATTCACAAGGTGTGGAAACGGCGATTGATATTGGCCTAATACATGACGAAACCTCGGCAATTGCTTACTTTGAAGAAGTGCTTGAGATGTTGTTGGTGAGGTTTGAGTTGCCCGTATTAAAGCGTCTTATGCAGCATCATGATGACTCAGAACAGTTTCTGGTTTGGGCAAATTTGTATAAGGCCAGCCGAGAAAGTAAAGAACTTTTGGCAGAATCTCAACAGCTGGCATTTTCTTTAAATGCGTGGATTAAAGATGTTTTAAAAAAAGCAGTTGAGGTTAAAAAGCAGTTTGGTTTCGTGCCGGTCTATGCACAGCTGTGTGGCCGACTGGAACTCAACGACATGGATGTACTTACGGCTTATACCTTCACTGTTTTAGAAAATCAGGTTTTAGCCGCAGTAAAAACAGTTCCTTTAGGACAAATGGCTGGGCAAAGAATTTTATGGCATTTGCATGGTTTAGTCCCACAAGCGGTAGAGAAAGCTTTGAAGCTTAGTGATGAACAATTGAGCAGCGCTTTACCTCGTTATGCCATGCTGAGCATGAAACACGAAACACAATATTCACGGTTATTCAGATCTTAAGTTTAGGAAAAAAGGATAAAAATCATGACAGAACGTAGTCCATTACGAGTTGGAATTGGCGGACCAGTGGGTTCGGGTAAAACAGCACTTACACTTAATTTATGTTTAGCCTTGCGTAATAAATACAATATGGCTGTGGTGACAAATGATATTTACACCAAAGAAGATTCAAACTTTTTAACCCGTAATGAAGCGATGTCGCCAGATCGTATTGTGGGTGTTGAAACAGGTGGTTGCCCGCATACGGCAATTCGTGAAGATGCTTCAATTAACTTGGCTGCAATTGATGATTTGTGTGAAAAATTCGAAGGCTTAGAACTCATTATCATTGAAAGCGGTGGTGATAATTTAGCTGCAACATTTAGTCCTGAACTCTCTGATTTAACTTTATATGTCATTGATGTGGCTGGTGGTGAAAAAATTCCTCGTAAAGGTGGCCCGGGTATTACCAAGTCAGATTTACTCATTATTAATAAAACTGACCTTGCGCCAATGGTAGGTGCAAACCTTGATGTAATGGACCAAGATGCGAAACGCATGCGCGGAGAAAAGCCATTCTTATTTTCAAACATGAAAACACAAGATGGTCTTGAAGAAATTATTCAGTTTATTGAGAAACAAGGGCTGTTTAAAGCTTAAGGAGAGATTATGGACTTCATGAAAAAATGGAGTGTAGTGCTCCTTTCATTATTGCCAGCACTTGCAATGGCTCATCCGGGACATGACCATGCACATTCTGGTTTTATGGCGGGCTTTATTCATCCCTTTACTGGGTTAGACCATTTAGTGATGGCTTTAGGTTTTGGTGTCTTGTTGTGGTCAGCTGCTAAACAGTGGAAAATTGCTGGAGTTATTGCCTTAAGTATTACCTTAATTATAGGCTTTTTAGTAGGTGCTCAAGGTTTGGTACCAGTTAATATGGCTGAATACGGCATTGTTGCTTCTTTAGTTATTACAGCAATTGCCCTATGGACAAAATCCAATAAAGTTTTACCAATTGCCGCGGCATTACTTGCAAGCTTCCATGGCATGGCTCATGGTGTTGAGTTAGCACATGCAGGGCATATTGTTGCATTAGTAACTGGTATGGTTGCTGGTATGGCGCTCATTTATTGCGGTGGACTTGCACTAGGTGCCATTTTTACGCGATATGTACCTTATGGCAAAAAAATTGTTGGCACCTGTGCAGCAGTTGTAGCAGTGATTGGTTTAAGTTAATTAAAACCTTGCAAAAAAAGGTAGCATTAAGCTACCTTTTTGGATTTGCAAAATAAAATGTGTGTGCATAAAAATATTGATACTGTTTTTATAGCGCTGATTATCTTTTACAGTGGATATGTTCAGGCTTATGATTTTTTTCAACCAGAAAGTGATTCTACTTTACTAGATACAGACCAGTTGTTAGATCAATCAGATTTAAACTTGGACCAAAGGCGGTTAGCCATTGAGCATGATGATGAAGTTAATAACTATAATGTGCTCAAAAACGAGTTTTATTCAAATGAGCGTTGGGTAATTTATAATTATACAGCCTATGATACTGGGCAACTTCAGAATAAAAACAGTAATGGTTTTACGAATCATATTAATATTCAAGATTTATCTATTTCAGTTGGATATGGGGTTAATTATAGTGTTAATCCAAGACTGAAAATTGGTTATGAATATATTTCGAGTTTTCCTTATGATCGAGGTCAACTCATACGATTTTTTACGATCTATTTATTCTGAAATATGAAATAAAAATAATCTAATTCAACTAAATAGATCAGGTAAATTAATTTGCCATAAAATCCTACATGTTTAAATTTTCTGATAAAGCCCAGCGTGGACTGTGCCAGCTTTAGTGGTTTTAACTTGTTGCCATGTTGCGGGAAGTTGAAGCTGAGCTAAATCTCGGTCAGCTTCAACATAAATGTATCCATTCTTTTTAATATGTGAATCTGCCAAATGAGCGAGCTCTTGCCATAGATCAAGACTATAAGGTGGATCTAAAAAAACCACATCGAACTGTTCTTTTAAGCGGGGTAGGGCTTGTTGAGCCGTTGTATTAATTAGATGACAGTTTTGGGCTTTTAATAGTTCAATATTATCTTTTAAAAATCGTGCCTGAGCTTTGTCAGGCTCAATCATATAAACAGATGCAGCACCACGTGACAGAGCCTCAAAACCTAATGCACCAGAGCCTGTACAGATGTCGAGAACTTGAGCATTTTGAATATCCCACATGAGCCAGTTAAATAGAGTTTCGCGTACTCTATCTGGGGTTGGGCGTAAGCCATCAATGCTAGCGAAAGGCAGTACTCGTCTTTTCCATTCGCCGCCAATTATACGTAGTTGATTTTTCATTATTCATCGGCCTCATTGGTAGCAGGACGAGCAGGAGCAGCTTGCTGTGTTGATGCTGCTGGTTTGTTGGTGGTAGCTGTAGCCGATGCTGGACCAGAACTTTCACCGCCGCTTGGAAGTTCACCTGGTTTAATACCTGCTGTCATTAACCCGCCATTGACTTGGTGATTTGCTGGACGAATCGGGTTTTTCTTACGAGTTAATAGCCAGTAATCAAAGACAGGTCTTGCAAGTTGAGCAGCTGAACCACCATGACGACCATTTTCCCAAATGACTGCAATCGCAATTTCAGGTTTTTCAGCAGGGGCAAATCCAACGAATAAACCATGGTCAAGTTGACGTTCACTCAAGGCTGCTTCGTTATAGCGTTTACCCTGTGCAATACTCTTAACCTGTGCTGTACCTGTTTTCCCTGCAATTTGGTAGAGGGGAGTACGAATACCGCGGCCAGTACCTGATTGAATTACATCAATCATGGCATCACGCATTTGAATCCAGTCTTCATCCGTGCCGTTGAATTTGATTTTGCCATCAGGCGCATTACGTACTGTAAATGGTTTTGCACCATGCGTTGCGCGTAAAACATGAGGCGTTACATGAGAACCATGATTTGCCGTAATTGCTGTTGCCATCGCAAGCTGTAATGGAGTGGCTGTAAACGCGCCTTGACCAATACTGACAGAAATAGTTTCACCCTTCATCCATTTCGCTTTACGCGTACGCATTTTCCATTCAGGACTTGGATAAAGGCCTTCACTTTCACTTGGTAAATCGACACCTGTTTTTTGACCAAATCCAAATTGGCGCATCCATTGGTTCATTTGATCAATACCCATTTGATGGGCAAGAATATAAAAATAGGTATCACATGACATAATGATGGCTTTATGCATGTTCACGATGCCATGACCAGATTTTTTCCAGTCACGGAACTTATGTGAATCACCTGGTAGATGGAAATAACCAGGGTCAGAAATTGCCGTTGACCAGTCTACAATACCGTAGTGTAGGCCACCCATTGCTTCCATTGGTTTAATGGTAGAACCAGGGGGATATACACCCTGCACAGCACGGTTATAAAGAGGTTGGTCTAAATTGTCACGTAGTGAACTGTAGTCAGTATGACTAATGCCTGTCACAAACAAATTAGGGTTAAAACTTGGACTAGACACTAAAGCTAGAATTTCACCTGTACGAGGATCAATAGCGACAATAGCTCCACGACGACCTGCGAGCTGCTGAGATGCAACTACCTGTAAACCGTAATCTAAAGATAAATAGAGGTCATTACCGCGAGTAGGGTCTTTACGACCTAAATGACGCAATACATTACTATGTGCATCTGCTTCAACAGATTCGTAACCCGGTGTTCCATGCAATAGGTCTTCATAGCTTTTCTCAACGCCAATTTTTCCAATTAGGTTGGTCCCAGCATATAAGTCTTTATCAATACTTTTTAATTCTTTATCGTTGATACGCCCGACATAGCCAATTACATGAGCAAATAACTCACCGTGTGGATAATAGCGAGTCATTTGTGTCTCGATTCTAACACCCGGAAACTTATATTTGGCTTCACTAAATTTAGCAATATTGGCTTCAGTTAGATTGAGCTTAATCGCGACGCGTTCAGTTTTACGGGCAGTTTTTATACGGCTTTTAAAACGGTCAATATCTTCTTGCGTTAAATCTAAAATAGGCTGTAATTGCTCAATGACACTATCAACATCTTCTACATCTGTTTTACTTAAAGTTGCTGTAAAAACAGGATAGTTATCTGCTAGTAATACACCGTTTCTGTCATAGATATAACCACGAGCAGGCGGAAGTGGTTGCAAGCGAATTCGGTTTTTATCAGATGCAGTCGAGAATTCGTCGTAGTGAAAAATTTGTAGATAAGCGTATCGGCTAATTAAGACTAATAAGCAGATGGTCACGATCCCTATGGCAAAAAAGATACGACCTCGATAAATGCGCTTTTCTTGCTGGATATCTTTTAAAGGAAAGTGCTGTTTCATAAGGATCGACTTAATGACATAGGGTAGAAAAATAGCTGCTTATTCTAACGCAAGAGCACTTAAAATATTGCATAATTTTCAAAGTTTCATTGCATTTTAATAAGATACTTTTTGACTTTGCAGACAACAAAATTGTAGATACTTGTATATAAGAAGCAAAATAATTCTGTTAAAGTCTCTCATTCAATAGAATAGGGTTGTTCTCACCATACGATTAGGGAAAATGGAGAAAATAATGAGAAAAATTTATCCCTTACTTGCAGTTTTGACAGTAAGTAGTTGGGCCCATGCTCAAGACTACTCGTTTCTTCCAGAAGCAAAATTAGCAGGACATAATGCATCTACCTGGAATGTGGGTGCAGGCGTTACTCAAAAATTATTACATCTTAACGGTGAGTGGGTAAATCCATATGGTATTGCCTATGCGAAAGCCGGCGCATTTTTGAATGGTGACAAAACCGCTGGTGGTCAAGTTGGCTTCCGATATCCTTATTATCTTACTGGCACAGACAAAAATGGTTACTATATCGGTTTCTATGCTGGTCATCTTGATAGTAAAGAGGTCGATGGTGATTTTAAATCCCGTTTAGGTGCGGGTGTTGATTTGGCCTATGTGTGGTTAAATTCAGAAAGAATTAGCACTTTTAGTGTGGGTATCGGTGCGGCTGAAAAATTAACTGACCAGAACGGAAATGTTGCTGCAGATACTAAACCACAAATTCAATTTTCTTATTCTCTAAGTTTTGGTTTATAAAACAAAGCAGTTTATCGTTAACTCGCCATAAGCAGAGCACAAATAAATACGAGAGTCTTACATGTTAGAGTACGTCAGTGGATTGTGGCAGACCTTTTTACACAGACCTGATTTTTGGGCCGTTTTGAGTATCATTCCCGTAACGGCTTTTGTCACATGGGCACATGTGTGGATGGCTTTAAAAATGGTATTTTACCCAATTAAATTTTGGGGATTCCATTTAGGACCATTGCCAGTAGGTTGGCAAGGTATCGTGCCACGTAAAGCAGGACGTATCTCTGGGATTATTACCGATAACACTTTATCTAAATTAGGTTCATTGCGTGAATTTTTAGAAGCAATGGATCCTGAAGATATGGCGCGTATTATTGGTGAACAAGTCGGTTTTGAACTTGAACATCTTATTGATGAAGTCATGATCGATCGTAATGCGGTGCTTTGGGAAAATCTACCTTATTCAATTAAACGCCGTATTTATGCTCAAGCACATAAGCAATTGCCGGGTGTGTTAAAAGAATTAGTGACTGAGCTGACCATGAATGTAGAGTCACTGGTTAACATGCGTGAAATGGTCGTGAGCCAGATGGAAGGTGATCGCCGTTTAATGGTACGTATGTTCTTAAAGGTGGGTCAAAAAGAAATTAACTTTATTTGGCATATTAGTGCACTGATTGGCATGTTCTTTGGTATTTTCCAAATGGTGGTTTGGTTTGTAGTACCATGGCACTGGACAGTACCATTTTGGGCTGCGATTTGGGGCTTTTTAACTAACTGGATCGCAATCTGGATGGTGTTTAACCCAATTGAGCCGCATTATATTCGTTATCCACAGATTTTTAGATTAACAAAAGATCGTAAGTTTCCATGGATTGTACCAGTTCTTCGAATTGGGACCTATAATGTCCAAGGCGCTTTTATGAAGCGTCAAGAGGAAGTCTCTGATGTGTTTTCGAGCGTAGTCACAGAAGATCTGATCACGTTAAAATCGATTATGACCGAAATGATGTATGGGCCGCGTAAAGATAAAACGCGCCGCATTGTTAAGCGTCATATTAACGAAATCATGGAAACCCCGTTAGTTCGCACCTCTTTACAGCTTTCTTTAGGGCCAAGAGAGTACGCAAGATTAAAGACGGACTTGATTGATCGTTCAATTGAAATTACGATGGGACCCGTATGTGACCCAGCACTGAACGCAAGCCGGGCACAGAAGATTTTTCAAATGTTTAAAGAGCGTATTCGTGAACTAACACCAAAAGAATTTCAGAATTTATTACGTCCTGCATTTCAGGAGGATGAGTGGATTCTTATTGTACTAGGTGGGGTAACCGGATTTATTGCTGGTACAATACATTTGTTTGTAGCTTTCTTATAATTCGATGTCAGGCAGGATCTATTGAAGATTAACGAGACTTTTTCTGCCGGACTTCATATTCATTGTTTTAAATGAGGATGTTTTTTATGCGCATTATTTTACTCGGACCACCTGGAGCAGGCAAAGGGACTCAGGCTCAGTTGATCTGTAAGCGCTACAATGTCCCACAAATTTCAACCGGTGATATGCTCCGTGCTGCGATTCGTGAAGGTACTGAATTAGGTCTAAAAGCTAAAAGTGTAATGGAATCTGGTGGATTGGTTTCAGATGAACTTATTATCGGTTTAGTAAAAGAACGTATTGCTCAACCTGACTGTGCAAATGGCTGCATTTTTGATGGTTTCCCACGTACTATTCCACAAGCTGAAGCTTTGGAAAAAGAAGGGATTAGCATTGATCACGTGATTGAAATTGATGTTCCTGATGAAGAAATCGTAAAACGTCTTTCTGGTCGTCGTCAGCATCCAGCTTCTGGTCGTGTTTATCATACTGTATACAATCCACCTAAAGTGGAAGGTAAAGATGATGAAACTGGTGAAGATCTTGTTCAACGTCCAGATGACCAAGAAGAAACAATCCGTAAACGTTTAGCGTCTTATCATACTGAAACAGAGCAATTGGTTGGTTTCTACCAAGGCCGTGCTGCTTCTGGTGAAAATGCTCCAACTTATGACAAGCTTGATGGCTTGCGTACAATTGAAGATGTACAAAAAGATTTGTTCAACATCTTAGACAAATAATTTAATATTGTTTGTGATAATGAGCCCTCTTTGTGAGGGCTCTTTTCTTTCATTCAGTGCAGGAGAACAATATGAAAATCATATTGATTTTGGTGGTATTGCTGAGTCTGGCACTATTAATATTTTTGGCTTTTCAAAGCTACAAAATGCTAAGACAGGTTCAAAAACAAGCAAAAAAAGAGCGTAATGAAAAAAAGCGTCTAAAGTAAGTTTGATTGGGTATGATCCCTATACCCAACTATATTTTTAAGCTTCAATATTTTTAATGGCAATTTGCTTTTGTGCGCCAAATTCAAAGCGATCAGGCCAGTTACAGACATCTGCAACAACACATTCTGCACATTTAGGTTTACGGGCGATACAACAATAACGACCGTGTAATATGAGCCAGTGATGTGAATCTAAAATAAATTCTTTAGGAATAACCTTAATTAAGCGGTGCTCAACCTCAAGAACATTTTTACCTATTGCTAAACCGGTTCGATTCCCCACACGGAAAATATGGGTATCGACAGCCATAGTTGGTTGTCCAAATGCCGTATTTAAAACCACGTTGGCTGTTTTACGCCCGACACCTGGTAAAGCTTCTAAATCTTTTCTGTTGCTTGGAACTTCGCCGTTAAATTGTTCCATTAAAATCTTACAGGTCTTAATGACATTTTCGGCTTTTGCGTTATAGAGACCAATTGTCTTGATATATTCCTTTAACCCATCTACGCCCAAGTTATAGATTTTTTCAGCTGTATTCGCCACAGGGTAGAGTTTATCAGTTGCTTTATTAACACTTACGTCGGTCGCTTGAGCTGACAACATAACTGCAATAAGTAGCTCAAATGGAGATGAATATTTTAACTCGGTTTGAGGTGAAGGTCGTTGTTCGCGAAGGCGTTCAAAGAAAATTTGAATCTGCTTTTTCGTCATATTCTTGACGGCCATTCAGACCTCCTGTAATTGCATGAGTTGCTGTTGAAGTTCTTCAAGTTGAAGACGTTTTTTAGCATCTTCACGAACACTGAGCTGTTTTTCCAGTTTCTTAATTTGCGTACGAATTTTCGCTAACTCAATTGTAGTTTTTGCATCAGTTGACACAACTTCTTTGGATTTCTCGATGAGCTCGATTGAAGGTACTTCATCAAGTGCCTGAGAGAATTGGGCAAACAGTTGGGTATCAATTTCAGCACGTACTACAGGCCCTTTACGGTGAGTACGACGTTTTTCTTCGCGCTGAATGTGAGCATAATAACGTTGTCTTAAATCATTTTGTTCAGCGATACGCTGTTGCTCATTTGGTAATGCTTGCGTGTCTTCGACCAAATCAATGCAATCTACCGGACAAGGTGGAATACATAACTCACAACCTGTACATAAGTCAGTCAAGATGGTATGCATGAGCTTACCACTTCCAATAATAGCATCTACAGGGCAAGCACTAATACATTTGGTGCAACCAATACATTCATCTTCCCGAATAATCGCTTTCATTCGTTGGGGACGACCATCGGCCTGTACAGGCCATACGCTAGTTTCAGCGGTTAACACAGGACGATTTAATAGATTTGCGAGTGCATCGGCTACAGGCTGACCACCTGGAACACATTTATTTGCTTCTTCACCTTCAGCAATCGACTTTGCGTAGGGTAGACATCCATCACGATGTCCACATAAACCACACTGAGTCTGTGGTAATAACGCATCAATCTCGCGTATGAGAGAAATAGATGAATTCATAGTGGGCAAATAGCTTGGTTAAAACGATGCGATAATGAAGAAAAACCTAAGTAAGGTCAATGGATTTTAACGAATTTATTGGCTTTTTGATTGACCTAAAATGTAGCTAATATTGCACAATAATAGATCAATAAAAATGAAAAGATAAATGACTATTTCTTATTTTTAAGTAGTTTTTCTAAAAATAAGTTTTTGATAATTAAGATAAATAAAATAATTTAAAATAAGTATTGTTAAAATTGATGGAAAGGGATTTAATATTTTGCTGCTAAATGATGCATTTAAAAATGTATTGCACCAATTTAATTCATTACTATGCTGAGGACCGTGCATTGAAATACAACAACCTGAATGAATTCCTGAATTACGTGCAAGCGCGTGATCCGCATCAACCTGAGTTCTTGCAAGCTGTCGAAGAAGTCATGACGAGTTTGTGGCCATTTATTGAAAAAAATCCGGAATATGCAGAGCAGGGATTGCTAGAACGTTTGGTTGAACCTGAGCGTGTGATTCAATTCCGTGTTTCATGGATGGATGATCAAGGCCAGACTCAAGTTAACCGTGCTTTCCGCGTTCAATACAATTCAGCAATTGGTCCATTCAAAGGTGGAATGCGTTTCCATCCATCGGTCAATCTATCAATTTTAAAATTTTTAGGTTTTGAGCAGACTTTTAAAAACTCACTTACTACTTTACCAATGGGTGGGGGGAAAGGTGGTTCAGATTTTGATCCTAAAGGTAAATCTGATGCTGAAATTATGCGCTTCTGCCAGGCATTAATCATTGAGCTTTATCGCCATTTAGGACCCAATACGGATATTCCAGCTGGGGATATTGGCGTGGGGGCACGTGAAGTTGGTTATATGGCAGGCATGATGAAAAAGCTGAGTAACGACACCGCTTGTGTCTTTACCGGTAAGGGAATTTCATTTGGTGGTAGCTTAATGCGTCCTGAAGCAACTGGTTATGGTACGGTTTATTTTGCAGAAGAAATGCTAAAAGCCCGTGGACAATCTTTTGCTGGTAAAACTGTTTCTGTTTCAGGCTCTGGTAACGTCGCACAATATGCGGCAGAAAAGGCGATGTTCTTAGGAGCAAAAGTTGTTACCTTGTCGGACTCAAACGGTACAGTTTATTTAAAAAATGGTTTTACAGATGATTTGCTTGCTGAAGTAATGGAACTGAAAAACGTTAAACGTGGTCGTATTTCCGAGTTTGCTTCTAAACATGGTTTTGAATATTTTGAAGGAAAAACGCCTTGGCATATTCCTGTTGATATTGCTTTGCCATGTGCTACGCAAAATGAATTAACGGGTGAAGACGCTAAAACGCTTATTGCAAATGGTGTCATTTGTGTAGCTGAAGGCGCTAATATGCCATCTACACTTGAAGCAGTTGAACATTTTATTGAAGCTAAAATTTTGTATGCGCCAGGTAAAGCATCTAATGCGGGTGGTGTGGCAACTTCTGGTTTAGAAATGTCTCAAAATGCAATTCGTTTAGGCTGGACCCATGCTGAGGTCGATGAACGTTTACATGCAATTATGAAAGACATTCATGCCAACTGTGTAAGATATGGTACTAAAGAAGACGGTAGTGTGAACTATGTAGACGGTGCCAATATTGCAGGTTTTGTAAAAGTTGCTGATGCAATGCTTGCTCAAGGTATTTTCTAAGATAGAAATAAAAAATCCGATGCATAAGCATCGGATTTTTTTAGTCTAAAAACTTATTTTTTAGGTTTTTTAACTAACTCTTGTTCTACAACCATATCTAATACATCTGCTTGACTAGATTGGTCTGCAGCTGGGTTTTTCACTTCAAAACGTTTTACACGCAAAATTACGCGTTGGTCCGGTTTATGTTCAAACCCTTCGATTTGACCGTAATATAATGACCAGTTTTTGTCAGCGTAAGTTTTAACACCTTTGTCATCATATTTAATTTCACGAACTTGCATACAAGTTTGTGGCGCAACACCAGTACAAGATTTAGTTTCTGGAGCAACTTCTAGGAAAACTGTTTTTCCTTCAGATTGATATTTTGCTTCAGGTGTCATTTTACCAGTGAAAGTATATTTCTGACCTTGAGCATCAGATACTGTCAATGTTGGTTGATCAACATTTGTAGTATTGAGTTCAAACGGAACTGCACGTTTTTGGAAGAGGCTGCTAGAGAACTGTTCCTGTTTCATTAAAGCAGGTTCACATGCCATCATTGTCGACATTACGTCAGCTGTTACAATCGTATTATTTTCAACTTTCCAAGTTGTTCCTTGGCGGTTACAACCTGTTGCGATAGATAAACGATCATTTGTAAAGTTAAGAACGATTGGCTTTTTAGTATTTTCAGGCTGATATGACCAAGAGTAATCTGTTAAAGCTTGAGTATTAACTGCTTTTTGACCTTGGAAAATGTGTTTTTGACCAGTTTTATCTGTCACCGTTAAAATCACCTGACCATTAGTGTTGCTAATTTCAATTGGTAATTTTGCTTCATTAAAGATGCTAGTAGAAAGTTGTTCTTGTTTCATTAAATCATCTTGGCAAGCCATCATCGTTGAAACAAGATTAGAAGTAACAAGTTGGTTGCCTTCAACTTTCCAAGTACCGCCTTGGCCATTACAGTCCGTATTAATGGCTAATTTACCATCTGCATTAAAGTTAAGAATAAGTGGTTTAGAAGCTTTTACATTTTGATAAGTCCATGCATATTCACCTAAAGTGGTTGCAAGGTTTTGTTGTTGCTCAGAAACAATTGGAGCAGGAGTATTAGTAACTGTTTGACACGCCATCAAAGAAAAAGGTAATAACGCAAGAATTAAATATTTAATTTTCATTTAAAAACTTCAAGTAAAAAAACAACAGTAATAAGCTTAAAACATTCTTAAAAAAAGAAAATGTAAACATTTGATTGTTTCGGTTTTTAAAATGTATAAGTTTGTAAATTATTCTAATTTTCAACAAAAATAATGGTATACCCCGCAAAACGGGGTATTTCTTAATAATTAATCAAAACGATAGATGTCCATTCCTAATGAGCCCATTGTGAAGCTACTATGAACAATCGTAAAGCGATTGCCTGTACCCATAGCAAAAAACAAAGGTGCAAAATGTTCAAGCGTAGGGTGGTTGCGTTTCACAAACGGCAGTGATTGCCAGTCTAAAACTCCATCATAATCTTGATGGGAAAGCTTATTAACGACAGTATTTCTAAAAGTTGAAGCCCATTCAGGAACTTTAGAGTTGTCTCCTTGCCAAGATAACTCTGCAAGATTATGAGTAATACTTCCTGAACCAATGAGTAAGATTTGTTTATCACGTAAAGGGGTAAGCGTTTGTCCTATACGATAAATTTCTTGTGCACTTAAATTTGATGGCAAAGAAATTTCGACTACAGGAATGTCTGCATCTGGGTACATATGCAATAAAGGCATCCATACGCCATGATCACGAGGACGGGTACTATTGGCATGTGCAACAAAGTGAGCATCGGCCAATAATTTTAAGATTTCTTCTGCTAATGCTGGTTCGCCAGGCGCACTGTAGCGAATTTCATATAACTCTTTAGGAAATCCACGGAAGTCATGCCATGTTTCAGGACGAGTCGAAATGCTCACTTCAAGTGCTTTACTTTCCCAGTGCGCAGACATCACAATGATTGCCTTAGGTATAGGAAGATTTGTGCCTAAACGGTGTAGAGCAGGTCCCACTTGTTCTGGATCAAGTGCAAGCATGGGCGAGCCATGGGAAATAAACAGTCCAGGAAGGGTTTGTAGTTCCATTTCATTACACCTGAGTTGAAAAGCAGAATAATAGTCATTATGCCAAAATCAGGACATGTTAAAAGTATCCTGATTTCAACGGATTGTTCTTAAAATGAAACGTTTGTTCCTTTTATGCACGGTGATAAGGATGATTATGATTAATGCTCATCGCTCGGTAAAGCTGCTCGATTAATAAAACACGTACTAAAGGATGGGGCATGGTAAGTTTTGAGAGTGACCAATGCCAAGCAGCTGCTTTACGTACTTGATCTGACAAACCATCTGGACCGCCAATCGCAAGTGCTACATCATTACCCTCAAGCATCCATTGTTTCATTGTATCAGCTAATTTTTCTGTACTTAGTTCCCGACCACCAACTTCAAGAGCAATTAAGGTTTCATTCGGTTTTAAAGCATTTAAAATACTTTCGCCTTCAATTTGGCAATACTTTAAAATATCCGCTTCTGAATCATTCTTACCACGTTTGGCCATAGGTAGTTCAATAACTTGAGTTTGAACAAAAGGTTGGATGCGTTTGAAATAATCTTCAAAACCAGTAAGAACCCAAGCAGGCATTTTTTGACCAATGGTCAGAATACGAATTTTCATGTTATCTATTCATTCAAATACAGCTGGCGCATTATACCTGATGAATGAAAGTATCTGACGATCTAAAAAGCTGGCATAAAAAACGCAGTCCAAAAAACAGTGTTGGACTGCGATCAAATGATCATCTGTCTGGAGTTCAGATGATCATAGAGAATAAAAACAAGGCTATCTAAGAATTAGATAGTTAAGAGTACTCATTTATTTAAATACTCTTATTACCTATTATGAGGATGGTTGGATATTTTTCAATCAAATTGTGTAACAAAAAAAAGAGAGCCGAAGCTCTCTTTTTCTATATTTTTAATTAGTGACGTGCTGCTTTTGAGCCTTCCACCGGTTTTACAATCGGTGTTTTAGGTAAAGGCTTTGGCAACGAAACTAATGCTAAAGGTAAGATGTCATCAATACTTTTCACAGCTTTGATTTCCAAACCTTCTTTAACATTCGCAGGAATTTCTGCTAAGTCTCGAACGTTGTCTTGAGGAATAAATACAAGTTTAATTCCACCGCGGTGTGCTGCAAGAAGTTTTTCTTTTAAGCCACCAATACGCATTGCACGACCACCTAAGCTTGTTTCACCAGTCATTGCAATATCAGGACGAATTGCAATACCTGTAAATGCTGATACAAGCGCAGTTGTTAATGCTAAACCAGCAGATGGGCCATCTTTTGGTGTTGCACCTTCAGGTAAGTGAACGTGTACATCAGTTTCTTCAAAACGAGAAGCTTCAATACCTAGCTCATCGGCACGTGTACGCACTAAAGTCATTGCTGTAGTAATAGATTCTTTCATTACGTCACCGAGTGAACCGGTTGTAATGAATTTACCTTTACCTTTAACCGCTGCAACTTCAATAGTTAGTAACTCACCACCTACAGATGTCCAAGCTAGACCATTTACGCGTCCTACTTGTGCTTCATCTTCTGCGATACCAAAGTCAAACTTATGTGGACCTAAGTATTCTGGAAGATTGGCAGAAGTCACATCAAGTTGTAAGTTTTTAGACTTTTTACTTACTGCTTCTTTTACCACTTTACGCGCAATTTTAGACACTTCACGTTCTAAACTACGTACACCAGCTTCACGTGTATAGCGTTGAACAATGTCACGGATCGCTTCTTCATGAATTGTTAACTCTTTTGGACGTAGACCATTGTTCTTAATTGCTTTTGGAACAAGATAACGTTCAGCAATGTTAACTTTCTCATCTTCGGTATAACCCGGTAGACGAATAACTTCCATACGGTCAAGCAAGGCTTCTGGAATATTCATACTGTTTGCAGTACAGATGAACATCACTTCAGATAGGTCAAGATCAAGATCTAAATAGTGATCGTTGAACTTACTGTTTTGTGATGGATCTAATACTTCAAGCAATGCAGAAGCAGGATCACCGCGGTAGTCTTGTGCCATCTTGTCAATTTCGTCAAGTAAGAACAGTGGGTTCTTCACGCCAACTTTTGTTAAAGACTGCACAATTTTACCTGGCATCGCACCAATATAAGTACGACGGTGACCACGAATTTCAGCTTCGTCACGTACACCACCGAGTGCCATACGAACAAATTCACGACCTGTTGCTTTCGCGACAGACTCACCAAGTGAAGTTTTACCTACACCAGGAGGGCCTACTAAACATAGAATCGGACCTTTGAGCTTTTTAACACGCGACTGAACAGCTAAGTATTCAACAATACGGTCTTTTACGTCATCTAAACCGTAGTGATCTGTATCGAGAATTTCCTGTGCTTTCGCAAGGTTAATACTCACTTTGCTCGCTTTATTCCACGGCGTATCTAAAATTACTTCTAGATAGTTACGTACAACAGCTGCTTCACTAGACGCTGGTTGCATTGCTTTAAGCTTACGGAACTCAGCTTCAGCTTTTTTACGTACGTGTTCAGGTAAATCAGCTTCAGCAAGACGTTTCTCTATCTCAGCAACGTCATCTTCAGCACCGCCATTCATGTCAGAAAGTTCACGTTGAATGACTTTCATTTTTTCATTTAGAAAGTATTCACGTTGGTTTTTTTCCATTTGACGTTTTACGCTGTCATGCAAAGTTTGTTCAATTTGCTGTTCAGCAGATTGATTTACCAAGTAGCTCATAAGCTCTTGCAAATGTGCTTCAAACTCATCGTGCTCTAAAAACTTCTGTTTAATTTCAATATTTAGAGGCACACGTGTTGCTACGAAGAACATGAGTTGTAGCAAATCTTCAATTTTATTAGCCGCAGCAACAAGTTCGCGTGCATTACGTAATTTTGCTTCAGCATATTGAGCAAATAAAGTACGTAACTCTTGCAAACGAGTTTCTTGAGTAGCTTTATCTACGTTAATTGTCATTGGACTTAAGCTGTGTTCAGCAGTCAAATGGCTATCTTCATCGATAATCTTTTCAAGTTTAGAGCGATGTAAACCTTCAATAAGTACTTTAATGCAGTTTTCATCATTCTCATGATTTACGACTTGAACAATCTTAGCGACAGTTCCGTACTGATAAAGGTTATCGTGATCAATTTCTTCTGTAAGCGAATCTTTTTGCGCAACTACAAATACTAAATTGTCACTGTTACGAGCCACATCAACTGCATTGATCGATTTTTCACGACCCACGAATAACGCAATTTGCATGTGTGGGTAAACCACAACATCACGCAACGCTAAAAGTGGTAATACACTTGGAACCTGAGGCTCTAAGTCAGTTTTTTCATTCATAATAAGTTCAGACATGGGCACTCCTAATGAGTGACAACGAGGTTGCCATGTTTTTTATAGTGATGTGTATTTTAAAAATTACAAGGGCCTCACTAGAGAAAATGTGGAAAAAAGGACTAATTTAGTCAACTTTTTTTTAAAAATGTTATGAATCAAGAGATTAATTCTTAAGAAGAATAAAATTTTGTATTAATGCTAAGTAATTTAGCTTAATAATTATAAATATTCATATCACAAAAAATGTTTATGAATAGAAAATAATCATTTTACGGGCGATTTATAGACATTATATGGTTAACAATAATTCACAACTTATTCAATGTTTGGTGCCTAATAGAGGTGGTAATATAAATTGGTGAAACGGTCTGTCACGTAAAAGTAACCATCTTTAGGGTGGTTACTTTTATGATTTTGAAAGACATAAAAGTAAAAAAATGGTTTTATATGACTAAATTTTATTAGTTTTTATATAAATATTATCTTTTAAAATAATAAACACGTTGAGGTGTGAGTAAAGCATCTAATGGCTGATCCCAACTCTGACGTTTTAAAGTATGTTCGATAAATTGAAATTGATGAGCTAACCCTAAACGATAAGGTTTGTGTTTTGCACTTGCCAAGGTACGATCATAATAACCACCTCCCATGCCAATACGCGTACCATATCGGTCGCATGCCAGAAGTGGCATGATCAATAAATCAAGTGATGAAACATGTTTTGCTCTAGTGGCCATCGGTTCTTTCATTCCCAATGGGTGATGCGAAAAACGTCGGTTTATATATTGGTTTTTAGATATTTTTACCCAGACCAAACGCTGGTTCATAGAACAAATCATCGGCAAATAAACCTGCTTATTTTTTTTAAAACATAATTCTATGAGAAGCTCTGTGTGAACTTCTCCAAAGGCATGCAAATATAAACCAATTTTTTTGGAAGAATGAAAAATAGGCAGGGTATTTAAATGATGAAGAACATCAAGCTGAGCTTGTTTTTGCTCAAATGAACTTAAAGAACGTCTTTTAGATCTTAAATTTTTTCTAATAAAGCTGAGTTCATTCATGTATAAATCTAACTAAGATTAAAGATCAGTCGTGCAAAATTATACCTATTTTTCGACAGCTTTATGGAAATAGAAGGGTAATTCGAAAATAACTTAAATTCGTTAGACCAAAAGTCATAAATTGATCTGATCTATTGTGTTTAACTATTAAAAATTCTATTTCTTTACGTATTGTCAGTATTTCTTTACATTTAATAAGGTTAAGTATATTTAAAAGATTAATGCAGAATTGTTAAGCCTATGAAGTTGAAAATTTTAACCATTACAATAAGTATTGGTCTGCTACTTGGTGGGTGTACAAAACAAACAGAACCTGAAGCTGCTGAAGTTGACTATAAAGCTCAATTTGAAGAATCTGACCGTAAAATAGGAGAGTTTTTAGATCAACTAGATAACCCGAATACGCCTCAAGAAATTAGAGTCAAAATCTTATGTCATGACTATCCAGAAGTTTATAAGACCCAATATATGCCTGCCTTAATAAAAATTTCGCCTAAACCTTATACCGAAGAGAAATTATTAGCGGATTTGAAAAGTGCGACTGACTACTATAAGGATGCTTTTGCAATTAGATGCACTCAATAATTTTGTATTGAGTTTAATCTCAAAAAATCCGATAAATGTGAATTGATTGGCATTATTGTGTTGTGATAAATTTTCTTCTGTCTTTATAAGTGAAAGTTTAGGGGATTTAGATATGGAAATCTTAAAGTTCTTACAGAGTTTTAATACAGTTGGTACATACTTAACGATCGCTTCAACCGTTTTAGTAGGTCTAATTATTTATTTTTATGTGATTAATCCAGCATAAAAACCTTTAAAAGAAATAGGGATCAATTTCCTATTTCTTTATTAATAATAAAATTCTGTAATTAATTTAAAGCTATAAAAATAAGGTAGGTATATGAAGTTTAAATTATTTTTTCTTAGTTTTTTAGCTTTTGGCTGTTATGCCGATGAAAGTGTAAATGACCCCGAAATTTGTAATGTAGTGAAGAAAGTTTCTTATACTGTCATGGAAGCGCGTCAACAAAAAGTCCCATCTGAAGACTTGCAGCATATAGCGAATAGTCTTGAAGATCCAAAGGCAAAACAACTTTATGAAGATTTAATTACTTCTGCTTATTCAACCAAAGTATTCAAGACCAGCTTCTTTAAACGAAAAGCCATAGAAGATTTTCAAACAGCTTGGTATCAAGAATGCCTGAGTAGAAAAGAAAAGTAATTTTGAATGCAGAGACTCGTTCATCTCTAAAATAATAATGTGATGCTTATTGAATGCTTGAGAAAATATCGTACCGACAGGTCTGTATTAAAAGGCAAATTAAAATAAATATTTGAAATTTTATTATTTAATTAAAAGTAAATGCTCCGAAGATGCCGCTGCATGTGTCGTTACCCTGAACCCGATGAGTTCAAGGTGGACGCGACGTATACTTGCTGGGTTTCCTACTCAAGGTAGGCATACACTCTAAATATACAGAACGCAATCCATAAGTTTAAGTATCGGCAGGGGAATAGACCCGCTGGCGAACATCCCAGAGATAGCTTAAGTATAACCGATCTGACTATGTTGGCAATCACTTGAGTCTATGGAACTGTAAACTTAGTTTGCGTTTGATGAAGCTTTGTACATTGAAAGTGGATAAAACGATATTCGACCGTAATGGATAGTCAAAAATAAAAAAGCCTTGCATCTATGATTTATAGAGCAAGGCATTTTGTGGTAATCAAAGCTTGTTAAATAACTTGTTCCACATCTTCTAAAATCGTTTGCAGTAGGCGTTCACAGTGAGTGTATTCCTGCAAAGATTTATTAAGACTCAGCACTTCTTGAGTTAACTGTAGAGCGACCATAATGACTAGTTTGTTGTGCTCAACACGTGGGGCACTACGGCGCATGTCATTAAATTTCTCATTGAGAAGTTGCGCTGCGCGTTCAAGTTCATCTTTTTTATCTGAGGTAGTCGCGAGTCTAAAAGTCTGCTCAATCAGCCTAAGCTCTACCATGACTTGTTCACTCATGATTGGATCTCCTCACCAGTTTCAGCATTAGGATGGGCAAGTTGCTGGATTTCTTGAGCGTGTTGATCTTGAGCAGTGCCTAAAATTCCTAAACGCTGAATAATGGCTTCAACTTTTGATTTGGCAAGCTCATTTTTTTGTAACAAACGGTCACGATCTTGTTGTAAATCATGCAGCTCTTGTTGGGTTTGACGCTGGTGAGCTTGTAACTTCTCTTTTGCAACACGTAATTCATTTCGTTCTGCAAGAATTTCTTGAAAACGATTTTTCAAATCAGTCGTACTTTTTTCTAATCGGCTATAACGTTCGGCAAGTGTGTTAGCATCTTGATTCAATTGTTGAAATTGGCCTTTTAACTGAGAAAGTTGCTCAGTTACCGACTCAATTTCCTCTTGTTTTTTAGTGATAATACTATTTTTTTGCACAACTTGTGCGTGATGCTCTGTTTCAGCCAGTTCTTTAGCTTCCGAGAGTGCCGCATGTTCACTCTCTAAATGATGTAAGCGTGTTTTTAAAACGCTAATATGCGCTTGTAGCCGCTGTAATTGTTCTAACATAACGAGGTCGCACAGAATTGCAATCAAAGGTAATATATACAAAGTATAGAGATTGGATAAACGAATGCAAGACGATATTTCAGGCTGGACAGATTGGAACGCTCATTTTGAAGGAATTGAAGAAATTTCAAGCCCTAGTGAGTTACATGGTCTATTAACAGGTATTGTTTGTGTGACAGAAGCGCCTACGCGTGAAGAATGGTCACAAATTTTAACAACCCTTAATGTGCCAGAGTTAAGTGAAGATGCTTTAGCGCTTTTGACTAACGAAGCAGAAGATGTGGTTCATGCTTTATCTGAAGATGAATTAGATTATCTACCAATGCTTCCAGATGATGAACATTTACTTCAAGAGCGTGTGCAAGCATTATCTGATTGGTGTGCGGGTGTTGTATTAGGTTTCGGTTTGGCATCGGGTCATGTTCGTAGTGATGAGCGAGAATTGATTGAACACCTTCAAGATGTTGCAGCAGTTGAATTTGAAGATTCTGACAATGATGAGGAAGGTGAAAGCAGTTACGAAGAATTGTATGAATTTGTACGCTTAATCCCTGTGAGCTTGTCTATTGGCAGAAAAAAAATCACTGTAGCTGAAAGTTCATTATTGAAAAACTTTCATGCAAAAAGTAAAACTGCGGCTCTAGGTACAGATCAGAATATTGTAGAAATGTTCACACCACATCGTCCAAGCTAATTGAGGCGATGTGTTATTGGTTGTATTTTATTTTTTGACTTTAAAATTCTAAATCAAGTAGATCATTATGAAATTGCCTCAAGCTGATTTTCAACATCGTAGAGACCGTTTAGCAGAAAAAATGGGTCCTAACAGTATTGCAATTATTGCAACGCGTGAGGAGATGTACCGTAATCGTGATGCGGATTATAAATTCCGTGCCGATAGTAGTTTTTTCTATTTGACGGGCTTTGCTGAGCCTGAAGCAGTTGCAGTTATTGAAACTTTTGAGGATGTAACTGACTATAGCTATAGTCTTTTTTGCCGTGAACGTAACCGCGAGATGGAAATCTGGAATGGTTACCGTGCCGGAATTGACGGTGCAATCGAAGACTATGATGCAGATGAAGCCTATGCGATTGATCTGCTTGATGAAGAAATTATTGAAAAGTTATTAAATAAAGAACGCCTTTATTATCGGATTGGGCAAAATGCTGCGTTTGATGCACGAGTGAGCCAGTGGATTAAAAAAGCAGATGCGGAGCATCGACATCAAGGTGCTCCAGCTCAACTGGTACAGCTCGACCGTATTGTCGATGAAATGCGTTTAATCAAGTCACCACAAGAACTTGAGCTGATGCAAACTGCTTCAAAAATTAGTGCTCAGGCACATACTCGCGCGATGCAAATGGTGCGTCCAGGTATGATGGAATATGCGCTTGAAGCCGAGCTCAAGTATATATTTGGGCAAAACGGCTGCGTCCCGTCTTATAACAGTATTGTTGGTGGTGGGGCTAATGCCTGCATTTTGCACTATGTTGAAAATAACCAACCTCTTAAAGACGGTGATTTAGTCTTAATTGATGCTGCATGCGAATATGAGTTCTATGCCTCAGATATTACCCGTACTTTTCCAGTAAATGGTAAGTTTAGTGCTGAACAAAAAGCATTATATGAAGTTGTATTGGCTTCTCAATATGCGGCGATTGATGCAGTACGCATTGGTAATTCGTACCGAGAGCCTCATGAAGTAGCCGTTAAAATTTTAACCGAAGGCTTAGTGGATTTAGGTTTGCTCAAAGGTGATGTTAACGAACTTATTGAAACCGAAGCATACCGTCAATTTTATATGCATGGTACAGGTCATTGGTTAGGAATGGATGTACATGATGTTGGGTCTTACAAAAAAGGTGAAGACTGGCGTCAATATGAAGAAGGTATGGTCGTTACCGTTGAACCCGGCCTCTACATTGCACCAGACGATGAAACTGTAGATAAAAAATGGCGTGGTATTGGTATTCGTATTGAAGATGATGTGGTCGCAACCTCGAAAGGACCACGAGTTTTAACTGCTGATGTAGTTAAAAATATTGCAGATATTGAACATTTAATGGCGCAAGCTAAATCATAATTAAACGTATTCGCCAAAGGAGCACAACTCGATGCAACAACAAGTGATTATTGTAGGTGGGGGAATGGTTGGACTTAGCCTTTCACTCATGCTCGCGAAGGCTAATATTGCAGTAAAGCTGTTAGAAGCTGTGAAATACCCAAACTATGATGATCAAAATGTTGCCCCTTATCATTCCAGTTTCGATGCGCGTAATACGGCTTTATCGCGTCGTAGCGTCCAGATTTATCAGAAGCTGGAGTTATGGGATGCATTACAGCAGCACGCGACTCCAATTTTACAAGTTCACATTACTGAACAAGGCAGTTTTGGTAAGGCGCGTTTAATTGCAGAACAAGAAAAAGTCGAAAGTTTTGGACAGGTGATTGAAAATGCTTGGCTGGGTCGTGTTTTATTGACTCAAGTACGTCAGCAGCCTTTGATTGAGCTGATTGATGGCGTTCAAGTGACTGCTTTAACTCAAGATGCTGAGCAAGTACATATTGAGGCCAAGCGTGGTGATGAAGTTTTAAAACTTGAGTCAAAGCTATTAATTGCCGCAGATGGACGTGACTCTTTCTGTCGTCAGGCAATCGGCGTTGATGTTGATGTTCATGACTATGATCAGGTTGCAATTGTCACTACCGTTCAGACTTCAAAACCACATGAACAAGTCGGTTTTGAGCGTTTTAGTGCATTAGGTCCTTTAGCGTTGTTGCCTTTACCGGGTGAATATCGCCGTTCGGTTGTATGGCCTGTTAAAAAAGGCACTGAAAGTGAGTGGTTAGGCGATGAAAATGATCAGCATTTCTTAAGTGCGTTACAACAAACTTACGGTGACCGAGCGGGCAAATTTGAAAAAACCGGCAAACGCTTTAGTTATCCGCTTTCACAAGTGCTCGCACATAAACAAGCTGTCGGACGCGTTATTTTAATGGGTAATGCGGCGCATACAATCCATCCTGTTGCAGGACAGGGCTTTAACCTATGCCTACGTGATGCGGATGTTTTAGTACGTTATTTAGTAAACCAGCTAACCGCTTCTGACGATATTGGCACCCCTGATAATTTACTGGCCTATGAACAAGCCCGTTTGTCAGATCAACAGCGAGTAATTAAGTTCTGTGACACAGTGGTTCGTGGTTTTAGTAACCAAAATCCATTATTAAAATTAATTCGTAATACGGGATTAATTGCATTTGATGTCATTCCAGGTATTAAGCCACTGGTAGCGAACTATGCAATGGGGTTAAAAGCATGAGTGAAATACTAGATGTTGTCATTGTTGGTGGTGGACTGGTTGGTGGTTTAACAGCTTTATTACTTGCCCAAGGTGGTGTACAGCCTACTGTGCTTGATGCTGCTCCTGTACTGGATGTTGAAAAAACACTAAGTGTGATGAACCCGCGTGTTTTAGCACTCAGCCAAGCGACCATTCATTTACTTAAAACTGTCAATGTTTGGGATGATCTAGCACGTCAAATGCCATATACAGGAATGCAGGTGTGGAATCTGAATGGCTATGGTGAAATTAATTTTGGCCACGAGTCCGTACAAAGACCAATGCCAGAACAGTCCTTGGGTTCTATGGTTGAGCCAAGTGTATTGAATGTTGCCATTCAGCAAAAAATGCTTGAGCAACTAACAGATTATCGTACTCAAGTTCGTGTGACTCGCATTGAGCAGGGTGTTGGTTGTTGGCATATTCAATTGGCAGATGGTACGACACTTAAAACAAAACTGCTGATTGGGGCAGATGGTGCCAATTCATTTGTACGAGAACAGGCCTTTATTGACCTAGATGTCTTAGATTATAAGCAAGCAGCGATTAGTTGTGCCATTAAAACATATAAACCCCACAATCATGTTGCTCGTCAAATTTTCTTACCTACAGGGCCTTTAGCCTATTTACCGATGGCTAGTCTTGAAGAAAGTGAAAAT
Organism: Acinetobacter sp. 22301; assembly: GCF_052045285.1. Lineage (NCBI taxonomy): Bacteria > Pseudomonadati > Pseudomonadota > Gammaproteobacteria > Moraxellales > Moraxellaceae > Acinetobacter > Acinetobacter sp. 22301. Next base: position 218,840 of record NZ_JBQEOR010000005.1, read on the forward strand.
GGCTACTGGCAGTCAATTGTCTGGACACTACCTGATGATTATGCCGATGAATATTCTGCTTTAACCGATCATGAGTTTATGCAGCTTTTAACTCGAGAAAGCCAACATATGTTGGGTGAAGTGTTAGATGTACGTTCAAGAGCACAATTCCCGCTCAAAGCGCGCGCCGCAAAACAGTATGTGAAAGCTGGTTTAGCTTTAATTGGGGATGCAGCACATGTGATTCATCCACTTGCTGGACAAGGGGTAAATATTGGTTGTTTAGATGCGGCTGTACTCTGTGATGCATTACTACATGACTTAGCGCGTGGCGTATGGGCAAATGAGCAGACATTGTTGCGTTATGAGCATCGTCGTAAAGGCCAGAATGATGCAATGATGCATAGCATGTCGGCAATTGGCTGGTTGGAAAGTAGTGAGCTATTTCCATTTATCTGGGCTCGGAATGTGGGACTCAAGCAAGTTGAACAAATTTCCTTCTTAAAAGAGCATTTTATGCAACAAGCAAACGGTTTAGGGTCTTTGCAAAACACCCAGTATAGTCGTTAAAATAATTACGAAGTTTATGCTCTACTGGTCTAAATAAATATCAGTAGATATTTTTTAAACAATCATTTATATATCATTACCAATTGGGTTGAAAAAGATACACATTTGACCAATTTGGCTCTTTGCTAAATGCAAAGAGATTGCTAAATTTCTGAGGTCTTGGGACCATAGCGATGATGCAATAGAAATCATTCTGGGGAGTGAAAAATGTCAGATATCAATGATTATGAAGATGCAGAAGATTCTGCTGTAGATGAAGATGAAGCGAAAGCAGCTGAAAGCGGTGCGGCTGATGAAGAAGCAAGCAGTATTAATGATACTGATATTGCTGAGGCAGAAACACTGACTGTGACTGCTAAGCAAAAACAGCGCCAAGCGCTGGAAGATGAAGTTGCCGCATTTTTAGCTCGAGGGGGGAGAATTACTGAAGTTCCTCCAGATGAACATAGCGACCATTAATCCTAAAAAGCATCACATGAGTGATGCTTTTTTTATTTTTAAGGTGCGTTCTGAAGTTCTTTCAAGATCCCGCATTCATCTACTGTTCGATTGGTAGAGCAGTGCTGTTTTAAATCAATCAAAGATTCTTTTAAAAGTAATAATCGTTCGATTTTTTCAGATACTTCTTTTAAGTATTTATCGACTAAATTATCAATTTCTGTGCAGGCCTGTTTAGGCTGAGTTTTCATTTCCTTTAACGTTTTAATATCACTCAGTGAAATATCTAATTCACGACAATGCTTAATAAATAAAAGGTCTGCAAGTGTTTGTTCGGTATAAACACGATAATTATTTTCTGAACGTTGGATGCGATCAAGTACACCTACTTTTTCGTAATAACGGATCGTATCAATTGGAATATCCGCTTTTTTTGATAATTGACCAATAGAAAGACTCATAAGACTTGACTCTGGAGCTACTCGAGGGTTTTTAATCACTATAAAAGAGTTTTTGAGGAAATAAAATGGCTGGATGTGGTTGTGCTTCAACATGTTCTCCTTCAAAAAAAGTGAGTCCACGTTTTAGAAAAGCGTTATGGATCGCACTTGTGATCAATGCCTTAATGTTTGTGGTGGAAATATTGGGAGGTTATAAGGCCCAATCTGTTTCACTTTGGGCAGATGCATTGGACTTCGCCGGAGATGCAGCAAACTATGCATTATCTTTAGTCGTTCTTTCGATGAGTTTATATTGGCGTGCGACAGCGGCACTACTTAAAGGAATAACGATGGCGGCTTTCGGCGTTTTTGTCATTGCGAAAGTGATCTGGTCGTATTTTTATGGTGTTTCACCCGAACCAATGGTGATGGGGGCAATTGGTGTAATGGCTCTAATTGCTAACGTTTCTGTTGCGCTTATGCTTTATGCATTTCGTGATGGGGATGCCAACATGCGCTCTGTGTGGCTGTGCAGTAGAAATGACTCAATTGCCAATATTGCTGTAATTTTAGCGGCCGTTGGGGTATTTGGAACAGGCAGTGTCTTTCCCGATTTATTTGTTGCTTTTGTCATTGCATACTTAGGTGTATCTTCTGGCTATGCTGTTATAAAACAGTCACAACAAGAAAGAAAACAGGCAAGAGTTATAGTTGCGAGTGAAGCGTAATACTAAAGAGTAATAAAAAAGGATCTTTTTATGATCCTTTTTTAATTTTAAGCCGTTAAAACAAGAGGGTTATAGCGATACTCCACATAACGCAACCAATAATGAAATCTAAAATTTTCCAAGCTTTGGGATTGGTAAATAGTGGCTTTAATAATCTTGCACCATAGCCCAGACTAAAAAAGAAAATCCAAGAGGCAAAAATGCTGCCCAAAGCAAAACTCACTTTGTCTTCAAGCTGAGTTGCAACTGAACCAATCAGAACAATAGTGTCTAAATAGACATGAGGATTAAGCCAAGTAAAGGCAAGACAGGTCACTAATGCTTGAGTTAATGTTTGTTTTTGACTGCTATCAAGGTCCATACTTTGGGTAGTCTTAAATGCAGCATAAAATGCTTTGGCACCGTAAACTAATAAAAACGTTGCCCCTAAATATTTAGCTACGGTAATTAAGATAGGTGATGCCGTCATGATTTCGGCAAAGCCTAATACACCACAGGCAATTAAAATTGAGTCGGACAGAGCGCAGATTAAACACAACCAAAATACATATTGCTGTTTAAGTCCTTGTTTTAGGACAAAAGCATTTTGAGCTCCAATTGCTACGATAAGCCCACTGCCAATACCGAAACCTTTAAAAAATATACTAAGAGAGAACATAACAATAAGGTGAAAAAATCAGATGTGCGAATTATCTGACTTTTTATCAAGAAATAAGTAAAATTAAGAATATTTAGGTTTGGCTAAAAAAAATTTAGGCTTGATATGTTAGATAGCAAACAGTGTGAAGCCTTTCTTGCAGTAGCAGAATTGGGAAGTTTTGATGCGGCAGGGGAGCATTTATATATTACGCCATCAGCAGTGTCCTTACGCGTACAGGCTTTAGAAAAGTATTTAGGACAAATTCTAATTATACGAGGCCGCCCGTGTTTACTCACTCAAGCGGGGCAAACTTTATTACAACATTTACGTCATACGAGATTAATGGAGCAAAATTTATTACAAGGTTTGATGGGAAAATCATCAGAATCTGAATTTTATAAAATTGCTCTAGCTTCAAATGCAGATTCATTAGCTACTTGGCTTTTACCAAATATTCAGCAAACACTTTTTAAAGAAAAAATAGTATTAGAACTAAAAATTGATGATCAATCTCACACGCACACTTTATTGGAGACAGGACAAGTCAATGCCTGTATTTCGGCAGAAGAGCAGGTCATGTCAGGTTGTTTAGCTCAACCACTAGGAAAAATGCGTTATAAAATGTTGGCCTCTGCTGAATTTGTAAATAAATGGTTTAGTGCCGGAGTGAATAGAGACGCATTAAGAAAAGCACCAGCAGTTATTTTTAATCATAAAGACTTAATGCATTCAGAGGTCTTACTAAAAGGATACGGTTTACCGATGCAAAGTTATCCTTATAGTTTTATTCCAGCAACAGATGCTTTCGTCAAAGCAATTCAATTAGGTTTAGGCTATGGCATGGTGCCCGAGTTGCAGGTTCAGCCACTACTCGAAAATGGAACACTTGTTGATATTATGCCTGAAGCCGAACTTGATGTTCCTTTATATTGGCACCACTGGAAAAGACAGTCGAAGCAACTTGATGTATTAACTGAGACAATTGTTCAGTCAGCGAAAAAGATATTGAGATAAATTTAAGTCCGTGAGCGGGCATAAAAATTTGAAACATGCTGAATATAAAACTCTATATCTTGTGTTGAGTAACCTAAAAGTTGTCCGATTCTACGGTCAAGCTCTAAGCGATCTTCGAGCTGAGTCTCCTTTAGTGATTTTTCAATACATAACACAAGTTCATTTAAATTTGCTAAAGGTGCATCTTTGTAGATCAGCATAATTGAAAATGGTAAAGGTAAAGAGGTTTCAATATCTTTACTCAGCATAGATAAAGTACCTTGCTCGAGATGCTCTAAAAACTCGGTAGGTAATAGATCATAAAACAAAGCGATAGGTTTCTCGCCTGAAAGTAATAATTCTAGTTCACACTCTTCATGCGGCCCAAGTTTTCCAAGCTGTACAGTCATGTAAATACTCTTATTTTTATCTTTAATATTATTATGCAAAATTTATGCACAGTGATGATGAAGGCTATTTATTGTTCATCACTGTGCTTAATCAAAAGATTAAGATTGTGTTAACTCAAGCGCACGTTGATAAGCGACTTTTTTCTTAACTCCTGTTAAATCAGCAGCCAGTTGAGATGCCGCTTTAACAGATAAATCTTGAAGTAAGCGCTTTAAAAGCTCATCTAGTTTTTCTTGTTCCAGATCTGTTTTTTCTGGTGCACCGCCAACTACAAGAACAATTTCGCCTTTTTCTTGGTTGTGATCATTTTCTATAAAACTGACCAAATCTTTTAAAGTCATTTTTTTGATGGTTTCAAAGGTTTTGGTAATTTCACGTGCGAAACCTACAGGGCGGTTTTCACCAAATACCTCAGCCATATTTTTTACACATTCTAAAATACGGTGTGGTGCTTCATAGAAAATTAAGGTCTGAGTTTCATTTTTGAGTTTTTCTAATTGAGAAATACGTTGAGAAGCTTTTGATGGCAAAAATCCTTCAAAACTAAAACGATCGCTCGGTAGACCTACTGCACTTAGAGCGGCAATTGCAGCACATGCGCCAGGCACAGGAACAACTTTAATGCCATGTTCTTGAGCAGCTCGAACTAACTTAAAACCGGGGTCACTAATAAGCGGCGTACCTGCATCACTAATTAAAGCAACATTGTCGCCCGCAAGTAATCTTTGAACTAACTGCTCAATTTTATTGCTTTCATTGTGATCATGACATGCAGTAAGTTGAGTCGATATATTATAGTGCTTAAATAATTGTGCTGATTGACGCGTATCTTCGGCAGCTACAATAGAAACTGATTTTAAAATATCAATTGCACGGAAAGTCATATCATCTAAGTGCCCGATTGGGGTGGCTACAACGAATAACTGAGCACTCATTTGGTTTTACTCCGTACAGATAAACAATTTTAATGGGGTAGTTTACCCGAAATTATGATTTGGGCGTGAACAATGTCTGCCAACCTTTGCTTTTCCAAAATGATCTGATTTTCATTTGTTCAATTTAAATCAAAAAGTACGGGTGGATTTAATGAAATAATTTAAGCATCAAAATATGTGGTGCTACTTTTAATTTGGGGAAGATAAAAATGTTAATTGCGCAGCAGTTGGGGAAATGGGCAGAGCAAACGGCTTTAAACCTGTTACAAAAGCAAAACTATGTATGGGTAACCAGTAATTATCATTCACGCCGTGGGGAAGTGGATTTGATTGTTAAAAGAGGGCAAGAGCTGGTTTTTGTTGAGGTAAAGGCGCGGACTATAGGAAATTATGGACAAGCTTGCGAAATGGTAACGAGAACAAAGCAGAAGAAAATTATTAAAACCGCGATGCGTTTTTTACAGCGCTACCCATCTTATCAGGATTTTTATTGTCGTTTTGATGTGATTTGTTTTGATTTTCCACAGAAAATTGCAAAAACAGTACAGCAAGACTTTTCAAATTTCCATTATGATCTGCAATGGATCGAAAATGCATTTACTTTGGATTAAGAGTTCATTACTCTTTTGAGCAAATTAAAATCGATATTTTATGATCAAGCCAAGAAGAGATTGATAGGAGTCTGGTGGAGTGTTGAAACGTATTGCTGTAACAGCGCTTTGTGTCGCAAGTTTGTCAGGTTGCGCAAGTTTTATTTCTGGTGGAACAGGTACAGCTCCAGTCGGAACAGATAGTGGTGTACGTAGCTTAGGTCAGGTATTCATTGATTCTTCAATTAAACGTACAGCGAATATTAACCTCTATAAGCTTGATCAGCGTTTTAAACAATCACGTATTAATATCGAAAGTTTCCATAGTACTGTTTTATTAACAGGACAAGTGCCAGACCCATACTTGAAACAATTGGCAGAAGACAATCTTAAAGCCATGAGTGATGTAAAAGCTGTACATAACTACATTACCGTGGGTAATAAGGTCAGCTATAACACGATCATGCAAGATGCTGGTGTAACTGCAAATACACGTGCTCTATTAATGAAAGCGCCAGTTGTATCGGACAGTAAAGTACTTGTCCATACCGAAGACGGCGTACTTTATGTGATGGGCCGTTTAAATACAGCTGAAATTAATGATTTAAATAATGTGCTTCAAAATGTTGGTAACGTGACCAAAATTGTGACACTCATTGATAACGTTGATTTAGCACCTGCGCCAGCGGCGAGTACTGCTAGTGCAACAACTACACCAATTATTAATAACGTCATTGCTCAACCAACAGTTCAAACTCCTGTTGCAATTGATCCTGACCAAACAGATCCAGCTTCGAATGCACAGTAATATATGAATCTGATTGAACAACTACAAAGTAAAATTGAACAGGCGCGAACTCTTTATAAAGAGTTCCGCCTTTATGATTTGGGGAGTTTTGCTTTAAACCGTTTTACGCCAAAAGATGGTTTTGAACAGGTCGCAAATGTACGTTATGGTCTAAAGCCGCGTCATCGTTTGGATATTTACCGATCTGTTAAAAAACTAGCACATCAGCCCCTTATTGTTTTTGTACATGGTGGTGCTTGGCAACATGGTAATAAGCGAGATTATCTTTTTATTGGTGAGACGTTTGCTAAAGAAGGCTATGACGTTGCAGTTATCAACTATCAATTAGCTCCTAAAAATATTTTTCCGAGTTTTGTTGATGACCTGACTCAGGCATTGAATTATTTACATCAAAACCAAGACAAACTCGAAATTTCTACAGAAAATGTTGTGCTTATGGGGCATTCGGCAGGGGCATTTAATGTAATGTCTGCTGTTTATCACCCAACGCCAAATCCTATTCAATGTTTAGGAAATATTAAGGCGATTTTCGGTTTAGCTGGACCTTATCATTTTGATTATAAGGGGGATCCACTAGCTGAAGATGCTTTTGATCAAAGTATTTCTTATCAAGAAGTGATGCCATACTATTTCGTCAATCAAAATAGTATTAAACATTACTTGCTCATGGCTGAAAATGATCAGCTTGTCGGCAAAGAGAATACGTTGGATTTGGATCGGGCTTTAAGACAGAGTGGAAATCACAGTCATATCGCTGTGATTCCTAAAACTGGACATATTACAATTTTGGCCAGTCTTTCTAGCTTTATTAGCCACTATTTCAGAACGAAAAGAACGATCTTACATTTTCTCGAAGAAGTGTTTTAAACGAGAGTCTCGTTTAAAACACGGCAGATTACCCAGCTTGGGTAATCTGCATAATCATTGAATGAGCAATACTTCCTTTAAACGGAATCTCAGGTAATTGATCAATTTTGAAGAATTGGGCATCTGCAATTTCTTCTTCTTGAAGCTTAATTTCACCCGACTCATATTCTGCCCGAAATGCCACCATAAGGTTACTTGGGAATGGCCAAGGCTGGCTGGACATATACTGAATATTTTTAAGTTTTAAACCGACTTCTTCAAAGGCTTCACGTTGTACTGCCTCTTCAAGTGTTTCGCCTACCTCAACAAAACCTGCAATCAAACCATACATATTGGTTTTGTTATGAACTGACTTAGCCAGCAAGATTTCATCATCACCACGAGTAATGACGGTAATAATGCAAGGGTTTACACGAGGATATTGGTGGTAGCGACAAGAAGGGCATACCATTGCATATTCGGTTGGATGAACTTCTGTCGGATGTCCACAGTGGCTACAAAACTTATGGTTACGTCGCCATTCAAGTAATTGAACAGCACGGCTCGCTTGCAAAAACTGTTCTTTCGACCAGCTGGTAATAAGCTGGCGAATTGGGACAAGTTGTAAGCCTTCGGGGATAGGTTCCTCAGCAAGCAAGTCACGTGCAATGACCTGCTCATCATGAGTGAAAAGTAAATCACTTGCTAACTTTTCGACTTTGGGTAGTTGGAGATTCTGGTCAACCAGTAATTGTTGATGATGGAAAATATAAGCAAGTGATAATTCAGACATTAAGCTGCCTTTTTTTGAAGTTGTTGACTACTCGACAATGCTACATTAAACATGGATTGTAGAACAGGTTGTTTATTTTTTAAATTGTCAACTAACATGTCAATGCCTGCTAATACGTTAAAAATACAGTGAATTTGGTCTGTATTAAAAGGCTGGTTTTGTTCAAGTTGCTCTTGAACAAATTGGGCAGTTTGGAGTAAAGCATGTTGTTGAGCCGTGCTTCCTAAAAATTCGGCTGCACCTGCTAACTCTTTTAATGAACCTGCAATGGCTTCAATATTTTGTCTTTGGTCATTGGCATACAACGTAAGACTCTGACAGATAAAATCAATTAAATTTTTTGTCTCGGTAAGCAAAGCTTGATGAGCTTCATCAAGACGATCTAAAGAAATAGCCGTATTATTCACGCTAAGTTGTAGACGATTTGACGTGTAATTGCGTACCAAAATACCAATTGAGTTCATAGCAGATAAAATGCTGTTCATCAGCTGCTGAGCATAGTTTTCATCACTTAAAATGTTAAGTTGGCTTAAACTGCTGGCTTGTTGAGAAAGAGCAGATGCGGCTTCATCAAGGTTTAGAAGTTTAAAGGTATGAGCTAGTTGTAAAAGGCTCGCTTGTAGTTGCTGTGCTTTTTCAGGCGACATATTTTGATAGTTGTATTCAATATCGTTCCGCACCTTATTCATTTCATCCAAGATTAATTGGCTGACAGTGTGCATCGTGTCAAAGTCAGGACCAAAAAGATGGCGACTTAAAACGAGTAATTGAGTATCAGTCGGTGTTTCATCACCAATATGAAGTTGGTTACGAATAAGGTGAGCAATTTCATCTTCTTGAGCAATAACAATACTTAAAATATCTGCAAATGCCGCTAAATTAGGTTCAAAACTTTCGGGTGCTGCCAAAAATAGAGCAATATGACTTTCAATATTAATCAGTACACGTAGGCGTGAATCATTTAAAAGTAAGTCATCAATATGGTTAAAAGCGTAATTGACGAGCTGCCAATATTTTTGGCTTGGCTGAGTGTTCGCCATGCTGACCAAATAGGTTGCAATAAGTTTAAAGGCTTGAAAATTCTGAGCTGATGCTGTCTTTTTTAAAAATTGATGGAGAGATAGTTTGTAGAGTTGATGGATAAACTGAGTTTTTTCACTAATTAATATTTCAGGCAAGGGTAGTTCAAGCGAAGTATTTGCAAGTAAAGGAACAATAGCTTGTCCCAATGTAGTCAGGGGCTTATTCAAAGCTAATTCTAAATTATTTAAGGTCGTAAGAAGAAATTGTGGAACTTGTATTTCACGCAAACAGATAAATTCAATATAGCGCTTTACCATGGTCGTGCCTTCGCTTAGGGCAACCACATCATCCGTATTAATTTGGGTTGGATTCGCAATAATTTTTTGCATCAACTCAGTCGAATATTGAGTGATTTTTGCAAGATAAGGAACATCAATTAAACGTAGAACTTGAGTGCATTGTTTAAATTGTTCTAATGCATCATCAATACCAAAAGGGAGAGCCTGTTCTTCAATTAAGGTACTTACCGCACCTTCAACCAATTTTATTGAACGATCAATTTCATGTTTAATGATGAGTAAAGCTGTTGGATCGAAATGAATCGACGTATGCTCAGACATAAACGTTCCCCTTTGCAAAAAATCAATTGTTATATTCGTAGTGCTCAATAACTTGAGCTAAAAATCTATGCGACTAATATAACTTAACTTACAAAGGGGAAAAGCTAAAAACACTAAAGAATCAAAAATTTATTTTGCAAAAAGGCAAGGTTCTCCGTGTTTTTCCTCATATTCTTTGACCCAAGTCTCATGTGTATTTAACTCTTCATCTGAAGGGTAAATTACAGGGAGGTCAATTTGAACTCTGCTTCTATTGGTTGTTTGCTGGCTATTTTCACTCTGAGATAAGGCATCTATATCAAAAGAAACCTGACCACCAGTCATTGCCAAGTAAACATCAGCAAGAATTTCAGCATCGAGTAATGCGCCGTGGAAAGTACGGTCACGTGCTGGAATTTCATAACGTCTTACAAGCGCATCAAGGGAGTTTTTTTGTCCCGGATGTTTGTTTTTCGCTAAAGCTAAAGTATCTGTTACCTCACATACTTCAGAAAGTGCAGGAAGCCCTACGCGTTTAAACTCCATATCAAGGAAGTTCATATCGAAGGTCGCGTTATGGGCAATAATCTCTGCACCTTTGAGATAGTCAAATAAGGTGTCAGCAATGTCTGCATAGAGCGGTTTATCTTTTAAGAAATCATCACTGATACCGTGGATGTTTTCTGAGTCTCCCACTGGTTTTTGTGGGTTAATATAAATATGAATCGAGCTACCCGTAAGCTTACGGTTAATCATCTCAATCGCACCCACCTCAATAATGCGGTCGCCATCTTGGAAATAAAAACCAGTAGTTTCCGTATCGAGAATCAGTTGTCGAGGGCCTTGTAATTTTAATTTGGCTTCGGTCACAACGATTTGAGGATGAATGTTATTGGTTGGCTGCTTACTTTCTTGTTCGGCAGTTTCAACTTCAATAATTTCTTCTTCCACAATAATCATCTCAACTTCTTCAGATGCTTCAAGATGAATATTTTCTTCTTCTGTTGCGTCAGCCAGATCAAACCCGAAAGGGTCATCTAGCAACCAGTCCTGTTCAGGCTTTTTTATATCTTGCGATACAGTGGCAGACTGTGGTTGCTTGAGTTCTTTCGCAGTTTTGTCTGCACCTAAATTAGCAAGCTGGTCTGCCATTTCATTGCCTGGGTGTCCTGCATGGCCTTTAATCCAGTTCCACTCAATATTTCTACCTGCGCAGACAGCATCTAATTTCTGCCAAAGGTCAGGATTTTTTACATCTTTCCAATTTTTCTTTTTCCAGCCATGAATCCACTCAGTAATACCTTGCTTCACATAATTTGAATCTGTCCAGATAATCAAATGTGCATCGGCTGGGCAAAATGAAACACCTTCAATGGCAGCAGTGAGTTCCATACGGTTATTGGTCGTATCAGGCTCACCGCCAAATAATTTATGTTCACCCTGCTCAGTAATGACATATGCGCCCCAACCACCTAAACCCGGATTGCCACGACATGCACCATCAACATACAGTGTGATTGTTTGAGACATAAATCGAAACCTAAACTAAAAGAAAAAGAACTGAATATGGTGTATTGTATACGCAAAAAGTTCGGTTCCATCGTATCAAAGCAAGGTTTTTTTAATTTCTTGTAACATTTCCATGCAAATGACATTAAATTATTGCCTTGTCTATCTTGCATGCTTTACTACAATGGCATCGAAGACCTAGGGTTTGTGGGCAGACCCCAAAAAAATATTACGCGAGTTGTTTGGAAGTTTTTATGTATAAACCAACCACATTTGTGTGGCAGCCATCTGCAGCATCATTGTTTAAAATTACCGTACTTAGCTCTGCGTTAGCTGCGTTGGGTATTACAACAGGCTGTTCATCGACTCCGCAATCTGCAAAAACCTCAAAATCGAAACAGGTCAGTGGTGCAGGTTATTTAGATGCGAGTAGTCTTGATTCATTGGAAGACTTACTTTCAGCAACTGATATGCGTGCTGTAGAGGGTGACCGCCTGCTTATTTTAAAGCACGGTGATGTCTGGAAACGTATGTCTGTTGGTTTCAAAATGGATTTGAACCATTGGGATTCACGTATTGAAGCTCAGCGTAGTTGGTTTATTTCTCGTCAGCCTTATCTTGATCGTTTAAGTGCCCGCGCAAGTCGTTATTTGTACCATACAGTTAAAGAAGCTGAACGCCGTGGTTTGCCGACAGAACTTGCACTCTTACCTGTAATTGAAAGTTCATATGACCCAGCTGCAACAAGTAGTGCTGCAGCAGCAGGTTTATGGCAGTTTATTCCGAGTACTGGCCGTATTTATGGCTTAAAGCAAACAGGCATGTATGATGGCCGTCGAGATGTTGTTGAGTCGACTCGTGCTGCCTATGAGTTTTTAGGAAGCTTATATAACCAATTCGGTTCTTGGGAGCTTGCTTTAGCAGCCTATAACGCTGGACCGGGACGTATTCAACAAGCAATTAACCGAAATCAGGCAGCAGGTTTACCAACTGATTATTGGTCTTTAAAATTACCTCAAGAAACCATGAACTATGTTCCTCGTTTCTTGGCTGTTGCCCAAATTATTAAAAATCCAAAAGCTTACGGTATTTCTTTACCACCAATTGCAAATAGACCCCATTTCCGTGAAGTGACTTTATCTGCACCTTTATCTTTAAATGAAATTGCTTCTGTAGCTGGATTAAGTCGTTCGGAACTCTATGCATTAAACCCGGGATATCGTGGTGAAATGGTAGACCCAGCGAGTCCAATGCGTATCTTGATTCCAGCCGATTTAAGTCCTTCAATTGATAATAAATTAAAAGGTATGAAGTCAGGCGGTGGTTCAGGTTGGTGGGCAAATGTGACCTCACCATCTAAGCCAGATGTAAGTGCTTCAACATCTGTGACAATTAAAACCACGCCTGCAAATCAGGTTCAACCGGTTAAACCGTCTACACCTACTAAAACAACGAGTAGCTCTACCACGGTAAAAACTTCAACTCCTCGTGGGTCTGATGCTTTAGCCGCGTTTGCAGCTTCGGCTGATGTACCAAGTGCTCCACGTATTCCTGTTGCTGTGACACCTGCGGCAAATATTAAGCAAGTGAAGACAGAGCCACCAATCTCGGCTGCAGAACGTGAAAAGATTTTAGCGGCAGTTCGAGCTGAAGGTGAGAAAGAAACAGTTCAACAAGCTTTAGAGCCACAACCAACGCAGGCTGAAAAAGATCAAGTAGTTGCTGAGTTAAAAGCTATTGCACCACAAGGAACAGAAATTGTTGATCCTTATGATGGCAAAATTAAGTTAACTGCGATTCAAACAAGCCAATCAGTTGCAGAGCAACAAGGTAAAGAAGTAAGTAAAGGTTTTGCATATCCAAAAACTTTAGCTGAAGATGTGACTGTAGCTAACTCTGAAGATGGGCAGCGCAATAAAGACAAGCCTTACATTAAAACTGATACAGATGTAGTGGTTGTACAGCCAAAAGGCAAACGTAGTACCTATACAGTTTTACCGGGTGATACTTTAGCCGTTATTGCGATGAAAAACGGCGTAAACTGGCGCGATGTTGCTAAGTGGAACCAGATTGATCCTGAAAAGACGTTATATGTTGGTTCAACGCTTTACCTTTATGATGCTAAGCCACAAGAAACTCAAACGACTTCAAAAAGCACAGCTAAACCAGATGTATATGTCGTTCAGGCTAACGATAGCTTAAGCGGTGTGGCTAACCAGTTTAATTTGTCAGTAAGACAATTGGCTGAATATAACGATTTATCAGTGACTGATGGCTTATTTGTTGGGCAAAAACTACAGTTAAAAGAACCAAAAAATAGTCGCTCAAGTGCTAAAGTAGAACCGAAAGCTATTCAGGCAAGTGCAAAACGTATAGCAACTAAAAGCTATACTGTGAAGCGCGGTGAATATCTTAAATTGATTGCAGATCGTTATGCGCTCTCTAATCAGGAACTTGCTGAATTAACTCCAGGGTTAACTGCCGGTAGCAACTTGATGGTAGGCCAAAAAATTAATGTGCCTACACAAGATATTTCTGTAGATGAAGTTGCTGAAACTAAGGCTTCTAGTAAATCTGAGAAAGCATCAGCAAGTGTTTCTTATAAAACAGAAGGCTATAAAGTACAACGTGGTGATACTTTATCGAGTATTGCAACTAAATCAAAAATTAGCTTGGCTGAGTTAGCCGAGTTAAATAACTTAAAAGCAAATAGCCATCTACAGCTTGGTCAAACTTTAAAAGTACCGGCAGGCTTAAGTGTTCCAGAACAATACGTTGTACAGTCTGGCGATAGCTTAAATGCGATTGCGAGTAAATATAATTTGCAAACAAGCTATTTGGCTGACCTAAACGGTTTGTCTCGTACTGCTGGTTTGCGTGCTGGTCAACGCTTAAAACTAACAGGTACGGTTGAAGAAGCGCCAACTAAATCTTCTAAAAACGCCAAAGAAGAAACACCGGAAACTTATACAGTTAAATCTGGTGATAGCTTAGGTAATATCGCTAATCGCTACCACTTACAGTTGGACTACCTTGCTTCATTAAATGGTCTTTCACGCAACAGTAGCGTTCGTGTGGGGCAGCGTTTAAAGCTAACGGGTGATGTGCCTACAGTTGAAACAGCTAAAGCAGATACTAAGTCTTCAACTAAAACGGTTGCCGCTGGTAAAAATACTGAAAGATATACGGTTAAATCTGGTGAGTCTTTAAATAGTATCGCGAGCCGCGCTGGTGTTTCAGTGCGTGAACTGGCTGAAATGAATGCATTAAAAGCAAATGCTAACTTACAGCGCGGTCAGAATATTGTGATTCCAAAAACTGTCGTGGAATACAAAGTGAAGCGTGGTGATACCTTAATCGGCCTTGCGAGTAAATATGGTTTAGAAACCAATTTATTGGCTGAGCTGAATAATTTAACGCCTTCTACTCAGCTTCGCATTGGTGATGTGATTAAAGTGCCTAATTTGTAAAATAATTAGTCATTTATGCATAAATTAAATTTTCAACTGAGCCTGCTAGTCGGGCTCAGTGTCATTTCCCATAGTGTTTTTTCTGCACAACAAACCACTTCATATATAGCGATTCATTCTAAGCCTAAGTATTTAGAAATGATAGCTATGCCATATGCAAACCCAAATGCCCCTAAAGGTGGCCTATTAAGTCAGGCAGCTCAAGGAACTTTTGATAACCTCAATAGTATGAATGGTAAGGGGAATGCTACAGAAGGCGTGAATTATCTTTTTGATACCTTAATGACTCAATCACTTGATGAGGTCGGGGTTTTATATCCGCTTTTGGCACAGAAAGTGAGTTTTGACCCAGAAAAAACGCAATCAGTGACTTTCTATTTAAACCCTAAGGCGCGTTTTAGTAATGGACAGCCGGTCACTGCGGTGGATGTTAAATTTAGTTTTGATGCTTATCAGACGAAGTCTAATTTAGGTTTGCAAATGTACCTTGCTGATTTAGCAAAAACAGAAGTAATAAATGCTCATCAAGTAAAGTTTAGTTTTAAGTCTACACATAACCCTAAAATGCCATTCATTTTGGCAACCTTACCCATTTATTCAAAAGTAGATTGGCAAAAAAGAGATTTTAGCCGAATTACCTTACAACCGATTGTTGGTTCGGGACCTTACGTGGTTGAACGAATTGATCCGGGCAGAAGCATCAGTTATAAACGGAACCCAAATTATTGGGCAAAAGATTTACCTATTAATAAGGGGCGTTATAACTTTGACCGATTAAAATATGTCTATTATCGAAATTGGGATATTGCTTTTGAAGGATTTAAATCTGGGCAATACACTTTGCATGAAGAAACTAATCCTAAAAAATGGGTAACTGATTACCGGTTTCCAGCCGTAAAAGCAGGGTTGGTTACTCAATATAAGTTTCGTCATCATAATCCTATCGCCACTGAAAGCTATGTTTTTAATACGCGACGAAAACCTTTAAATGATATTCGTTTTAGACAAGCCTTAACCTATGCCTATGACTTTGAATGGCAGAATAAAGCTTTGTTTTATGGACAATATCAGCGCCTACAAAGTTATTTTGAAAATAGTGAATTAGCAGCAACAGGTCGACCTTCAAAAACTGAATTAGAGTTGTTAAAACCGTTATTGCCTAAGTTATCTCCACTTATGCAACAAGGTGTTTTAGCAAACTGGAAATACCCAGTGTCAGATGCGAGTGGATTTAACCGTCAGAATTTATTAACTGCGCGCCAATTGCTTATACAAGCTGGCTATAAAATTAAAGAAGGGCAGCTATTTACACCTGAGGAAAAGAAAGTTCAGCTTGAGTTTTTAATTCAGCAAGATGGTAAACAACGAACACTTCTACCTTTTATTCGTAACTTAAAAAAATTAGGCATTGCTGTTAATTTACGTCAGGTTGATGCTCCGCAATATTTAGAACGAACTCGCCGTTACGATTTTGATATGACCACAATGAATTTGCCGCAATCTCTCAATCCGGGAAATGAACAGACTCAATTTTGGGGGAGTATCGCCGCAGCTCAGGATGGAAATTACAATTATGCTGGAATTCGCAATCCAGTAATTGATCAAGTGATTTCAAAACTCGTTGCGAGTAAAAATCGTGAACAGCAGGTTATTTATACTCGCATTCTCGATCGATTGCTTAGAGCTGGTTATTATCAAATCCCGACCTATGGTAAAGGTGAAAACTGGTATGCTTATTGGAATATGTATCAACAACCTAAAGTTAAACCAGCACTTTCTTCTGGGATAGAATATTGGTGGAGTGATGCAAACAAAGCCAAAAAAGTTGCCAAATATTTACATCAACAATAAAAAGCACCTGCCATAAAGGAAATCCTGTTATATGGGTTCATATATTCTCAAGCGACTTCTTTTAATGATTCCCACATTATTCGTCATTTTATTGATTAATTTTGTGGTTGTGCAAATTGCACCGGGTGGACCAGTTGAGCAAGCAATACATCAGGCACAAAGCGATTTGGGAATTGGCCGTGCATTGAGTGCAGAAACTTATTATCAAGGTGCTCAAGGTTTAAGCCCTGAAATGCTTGAGCAAATTAAGGCTCAGTACGGCTTTGATCGTTCTGCTCCTGAACGATTTTTTCTAATGTTAAAAGGCTATTTAACTTTAGATTTTGGACAAAGTTTCTTTAAAGATAAATCTGTCGTGCAATTGTTGTGGGAAAAAATGCCTGTTTCGATTTCGCTTGGGTTGGTGAGTACTTTGCTCATTTATCTCATTTCTATTCCGCTGGGAATTAAAAAGGCAAAACAGCAGGGCTCTTGGTTTGATCGATCCACTTCTTTAGTGCTTGTGGTGGGGTACGCTGTACCAAGTTTTGTATTTGCCATTTTGTTAGTTGTTTTTTTTGCAGGTGGATCTTATTTTCAATGGTTTCCATTACAAAATTTAGTCTCAGATAACTTCCATCAACTCAGTCTTTGGGGCAAAGTTACCGATTATTTATGGCATATGACTCTGCCACTCATTACCATGGTATTAGGCGGTTTTGCCAGTTTAACCTATTTAACTAAATATTCATTTTTAGAAGAACTCAATAAACCCTACGTTTTGGCAGCCTATGCAAAAGGGTTGAACAGCCAACAGGTCTTATATAAGCATGTCTTTCGTAATGCCATTTTAGTTGTGCTCGCAGGATTGCCAGAAGCGTTAGCTGGTATCTTCTTTGTAGGTAACCTATTTGTAGAAATTATCTTTCACCTAGATGGGGTGGGTTTGTTGGGCTTTGAAGCTATTGTCCAACGTGATTATCCTGTTATTTTTGGTGTTTTATTTTTCTTTACTTTATTTAGCCTAATTTTACGTCTCGTTTGTGATGTGTTGTACCAATGGATTGATCCACGAATTCACTTTGATGCGCAAGGAGGCAAATAATGTCTTTGATTGTGCGAACACGATTACAGCGTTTTAGACAGCATAAATTGGGCTGGGCCAGCTTTATTTTATTTAGTCTAATTTTGTTTTTGTCATTAGCCGCGGAGTTGATTGCTAACGATAAACCGCTGTTAGTGAAGTATGAAGATTCTTACTATTTGCCTGTGTTGAAAACTTATCCGGAAACGACGTTTGGTGGAGTGTTTGAAACAGAAGCTGATTATAAAGACCCTGCTGTACAAGCGCTTATTAATACTAAGGGATGGGCAGTTTGGCCCCTCATTCAATTTTCATATCAAACGCCCAATTTAGATTTGGCCGTTCCTGTGCCATCACCACCTTCCAAGCAAAACTGGTTGGGAACAGATGATCAAGGAAGGGACGTTTTTGCCCGTATTCTTTATGGCTTAAGAGTATCGTTGCTTTTTGGCTTAGCCTTAACCTTTTGTTCTGCTTTATTTGGAATTACGGTAGGCGCTATTCAAGGCTATTATGGCGGCTGGGTCGATTTATTGGGGCAACGTTTGGTTGAAGTCTGGAATGGCTTACCCATGCTTTTTATAGTCATGATTTTAGTCAGTATGTTTGTTCCAAATGTATATTGGCTATTTTTCATTATGTTGTTTTTCGGCTGGACTGTTTTGGTGGGCATTGTTAGGGCAGAGTTTTTAAAAGCACGCCAGCTTGATTACGTTCGTGCAGCCCAAGTTTTGGGAGTGACTGATCACGCGATTATTTTTAGGCATATTTTGCCAAATGCGATCAGTTCGAGTTTGTCTCAGTTACCTTTTATTTTAACGACCAATATTAGCGCTTTAACCGCTCTTGATTTTTTAGGATATGGACTACCACCCGATGCGGCCTCTTTAGGTGAATTATTACTACAAGGTAAAAATAATTTAGATGCGCCATGGTTGGCAATTTCAGGCTTTTTTAGTCTGGCTATTGTTCTTTCACTTTTAATTTATATTGGGGAGGCAGCCCGTGAAGCGTTTGACCCAAGAAAATAACTTAAATCCCGCTTTAGCATTATTAAAAGTAGAGCAACTTTCGGTTCAGACCAAAGACCAAAAGGTTTTATTGGAACATCTGAATTTTTACTTAAGTGAAGGTGAAACACTGGCTGTTGTGGGCGAAAGTGGTTCAGGTAAATCGATGAGCTGCTTAGCAATAATGGGGTTGCTACAAGAAAAATTAGAAGTAACAGGTCGGGTCTGGTTTGGCTCACAAAACATGCTTGAGCTAGATGAAAGAGCTCAATCAAATTTACGTGGTCGACAAATCGCTATGATTTTTCAAGAGCCTGCTACTGCGTTAAATCCGCTCCATCGGGTTGAAAAAATTATAGGGGAAAATCTTCTTTTATCTGGGTTTTCAAAACTTGAAGTCCGGCAGCAAATAGTTGAACTGCTAAAAGATGTGGGAATTGTTGAACCAGAACAAATTTTAAACCGTTATCCGCATGAGCTTTCTGGTGGGCAAAGACAACGTGTCATGATCGCGATGACATTGGCGCTTCGGCCTAAAATTTTGATTGCTGATGAGCCTACTACTGCGTTGGATGTGGTTTTACAGATACAGATTTTAGAGCTATTAAAATCTTTGCAAAGCAAATATGGGATGGCACTTATTTTAATTAGCCATGACCTCAATTTAGTACATCGCTATGCTGAGAAACTTATTGTATTGCAAAGTGGGCGTGTAGTAGAGCAAGGTGAACTGAGCCAAATCTTTGTAAATCCTAAAACTAGTTATACAGCACAATTATTAGATCATGATTTTGGAAGTGTAGAGTCTAGACCCGCTCAACAGAATGTTTTATCAGTTCGACAGCTCAGCGTGCGGTTTCCTATAAGAAAAGGAATTTTAAATCGCATTCAAGGGTATTTCACCGCAATAGAAGATTTGAGTTTTGATCTTGCTCAAGGTGAATCACTTGGGCTGGTTGGTGAAAGTGGTGCGGGTAAGTCATCGTTAGCCCTCGCTTTGGTTCAGCTTATTCAGAGCAAAGGACAGATTGTTTTCTTAGGTCAAGATTTAAATCAGCTACAGCCTAAAGCCCTACGCTTGATGAGATCAGATTTTCAACTTGTATTCCAAGACCCTTTTGGTAGCTTAAACCCGCGTATGACAGTAGGGCAGATTATTGCGGAAGGGCTAAAGTTAAAAGTGGTGGATGATGAGGAGATAAAGCAGCAAATTGAATCTGTGTTGGTAAAAGTTGAATTGGCTGAAGATTTTCAACATCGTTACCCACATGAACTTTCTGGGGGACAACGTCAACGTGTCGCCTTAGCTAGAGCTTTAGTGGTTCAGCCTAAACTTTTAATTTTGGATGAACCTACCTCTGCCTTAGATCGAACCACGCAAAAAGCCATGATCAAGTTGTTGAGACAATTACAGCAAACTGAGCAGTTAAGTTATATTTTTATTAGTCATGATCTCAATATAGTAAAAGCACTTTGCCACAAAGTGATGGTATTACGTCATGCAAAAGTTGTTGAATATCAGGAAACTGAACTTCTATTTTCTAGGCCTCAGACTGAATATACCAGACAGTTAATTAGAGCATCTCTCTAAAATAAAGATATTAATTAATTGTTTTTTAATAAAATAATTAATATCTTTATTTTATGCAAAAAGTTGCATATTTTTATATTTTTTAAAATTGACATGTGCTATTGTCAGTTATCGATTATGACTTGACATGCCCAATAACTCATTTAAATTAGAGTAATTGCTCTAAAATTCAAAGAACAGAGGTTAACCATGAACCAGATTGCTGAACCCATCACAATTCGCAATACCACCTTTAAAAACCGAATTATTAAAGGTGCAATGAGTGAGGCACTTGCAAATTATGAAGGCCAACCAAATGACTTACATTTGGGTTTATATGGTGCATGGGCAAAAGGTGAGCTTGGCTGTGCCATTACTGGCAACGTCATGGTAAATGCCGGCGCAAAAAATGAACCAGGTGTTGTTGTTATTGAAACTGAACGCGACCTAGAGCGCTTAAAAGAATGGGCGGCATTAGGTAAAAAATATGGCATGGTTCAGTTGATTCAATTATCGCATCCAGGTCGTCAGTGTCCAAAAGGTTTAAATAAAGAAACTGTAGCGCCTTCAGCCGTACCTTTTAGCCCAGCTTTAGCAACCATGTTTGGAACGCCACGTGAACTTACTCATGACGAAATTCTAGATATTATTAAACGTTTTGCGACAGCAGCTCACATTTGTGAAAAAGCAGGTTTTGAGGGAGTACAATTACATGGCGCACATGGTTATTTAATTAGCCAGTTTTTATCGCCATTAACCAATAAGCGTACAGATCAGTGGGGCGGTTCAGTTGAGAATCGTACTCGTTTTTTACTAGAAGTTTATAAAGCGGTACGTGAAGCAACTTCAGATAATTTTATCATTTCAGTGAAGCTTAACTCGGCTGATTTCCAGCGTGGTGGTATTAGCGAAGAAGACGTTATTTCAGTGTTTAAAGCAGTGGATGAAGCTGGTATCGATTTAATTGAAATTTCAGGCGGTACTTACGAGGCACCAGCAATGGCTGGAGCTAAGGCCGACAAACGTAAAGCAAGTACGATTGCGCGCGAAGCATACTTTTTAGATTTTGCAGAGAAAATCCGCCAGCATGTTAAGTGTAAACTCATGGTGACAGGCGGTTTCCGTACTGTAGAAGGCATGAATGCCGCACTTGAAAGTGGTGCATGTGACTTTATTGGTATTGCTCGTCCATTTGCAGTAGAAACTGATTTAACTGAGCGTTTAATTGCAGGGCAAGATGTTCGCTATGCTGTAAAACCGATTAAAACAGGTTTACCTTTTGTCGATAAGATGGCAATTATGGAAATTATTTGGTATGCCGCTCAATTTAAAACGATTGGCAAGGGTAAAAAGCCAAATCCAAAACTTTCACCACTGGTAGTGTTTTTAAATTACGCCAAAGGCAATATTAAAGCGGTGATTCAAGGACAAGTTAATTCACGTAAGTCTGCATAAATCTGATGCGCCATTTCAAAAACTGAAATGGCGCATTTTTTTAGAATGTATAGCTCATACCTAATTGAACAGTACGTGATTCACCCGGATATGCATATAGATTGAAAGCACTTTCATCGTAAACTTTGTCAAAAAGATTTTTCAGATCTAAGTTAATACGAAGTTTTGGTGTTGCCTGATAATAAGAAATTAAATCTGTAACAGCATAACCTTTCATGGTGTAAGTACTATTGGCTGTTTGACCTGCACGCTTATCAATATATTTTTGATTAATGCCCAGACCTAAGCCTTGTAAAGGGCCATCTTGAAATTCATAGATATTTAACAGATTAAAACTATTCTTTGGAATATTGGCTAAAGCGGTTCCTTTTTTCAGGGTGTTATCTTTAGTCACTTCTGCATCTGTATAGGCATATCCACCAATAATTTTCCAAGCTGGAGTGATTTGTCCTGCAACATTTAGCTCAATACCTTGGCTACGAACTTCACCAGCAGTAACTTTATAAGCTGAATCTACAGGATCGAGAGTTAAGACATTTTCTTTTTTTGCATAAAAAATCGCAGAGTCAACCGATAGCATATTGTCGAGTGCTTGCCATTTAAAGCCTAACTCGTAAGCCATGCCTTCCTCTGGGTCAAATCCCTCTCCATTACGGCTAGCACCAGTGTTAGGTTTAAAAGATTTTGCAGCATTGCTATAGATTGAAAGGTCATTACGCGCTTTAAAAACTAAACCTAAACGCGGAATAAATGCGTCATGACTGGTATTCCAGTTTGCAGTATTCGGTAATAGGTTTTTGTAATCATGTTCGTAGTGCTCAAAACGTAAACCCAGTAGCGCGCTTAAGCGCTCATTTAAATCAATTTGGTCTTGTACAAAAAGGGCAGTTGTTTTTAAGTTTTCACGGTCATGTGTAGTAACCCGATTAAGCTCAGGTAGCGGTTGGCCTAAAATAGGATTATAAATATTAATAGGGTAACTACCGACATCACTACTTGAACGAATAATATATGACTTATAATCATAGTTTTCGTATTCAAGCCCAGTCACTAAAGTATGAGCTAGACCTAAAAGCTGGAAATTGCCTGTAAGGTTAATTTGGGCATCGGTATCTTGCCATTTTAATTCGCGATAGTTGTAATTTCGGTTTAAAGTTTCTCCGTCATCTTGAATGCCATTTGCCTCTACCGCATAGCCATGCAATTTGCCATTTAAATATTGCACACCAGCATTTAGCCTCCAGTCATTCCCAAGGTCGTGCTCGACTCGTAATTGAGTCATATTGTTATCATTGTAGAGTCGGTTGTTGTATTTACCTGTTTCCCACAAATAGGTTTCGGGTGAACTATTAAAAGACTTCTGGCCTGCATAACGTGTTTGGCCACGATCAAGTGGATGTTGATTTCGTAAAATATCCGCTTCAAAAGTAACTTTTGTTGCGTCAGAAGCTTGCCATTGAATAACTGGTGCAATTCCATATCGTTTGGACTCGACATGATCGCGATAACTATCACCGCCTTCTGCAATCACATTTAAGCGATAACCAATATTTTCTGTATTAGGGATAGTACCTGTGGTATCTACCGTAGTGCGATATAAACCTTCACTACTGAGCTGAGCACCTAAAGTGGTTTGTTGCTCAGACTTCGGTGTTTTAGAAATTAAGTTAAACGTACCACCTGGGTCACCACGGCCATATAAGCTAGAAGAGGGGCCACGTAAAACGTCTACACGTTCAATAGTGTTACTATCTGGAGCATTTGGATAACCACGGTTAATTGGGAATCCATTACGATAAAATTCACCGCTAGTGAAACCACGAAGATTAAAGCCTGTTAGACCTTGACCACCAAAGTTATTAGCACGAGTAACACCGCCAGCTAAATCAAGCGCTTCAATCAAACGTGTTGCGCCAATATCTTCAATTACTTTTTGAGTCACTACACTGACAGATTGTGGCGTATCTTTTAAGGCGATTTCACTACGTGTTGCGCTACTTGAACTATCGACTTTATAAGTTTGGTCAGCTGCCTGTTGAGCTTTAATCTTAATCGTAGCGAGTGTGGTTGAAGGCTGATCTGTTTCTGCGAAAGTACTTGAGATACAACAGAGTTGAGCGATGCTCAGGGAGAGGAGGCGAAGCTTAAGATCCATTTAAAACCTTGTTGATAATAAATATCAGTATAAAAATAAGAATTATTATATTGTAAATCTATGTAAAGGAAATACTGGATTGGTGATATATATGTACAAGTGTATTTTATTTGGAAATACAGAAAATTAGAAATATAAAAATAAAATAGAAAGGAATTTTATAAGAAGAGAATATGGCGTCCCTACGGGGATTCGAACCCCGGTTACCGCCGTGAAAGGGCGATGTCCTAGGCCTCTAGACGATAGGGACGTTGAGGATGGCGGTATCTTAAGAAGCCGCCACCAAACTGTCAAGGAGGTAAGGCGACAGTTTGTTCAAAATATAGCAAAACAGTTCAGCAGTCTTCTGAGTATCGTACAAAGCAGAGTGTGCTTCTTTGCCATCGAACTCAATTCCAGCTTGAATACACGCTTTCGCAAGCACAGTTTGTCCAAACATAACAGCACTTAAAGTAACCGTATCCATCACTGAAAAACTATGAAATGGGTTTTGGTTTTTTGTACTTGTACGCGCAATTGCTGCTTGTACAAAACCAAGGTCAAAATGCGCATTGTGGCCCACTAAGACTGCATGTGTACAATGTTGCTGTTTACGGACTTCATTCACCGATTTAAAAATACGGCGTAATGCAGTGCGCTCATCTTCAGCCATTGCAATACGCATTGGATTGAATGGATCAATACCAATAAAGTCTAGTGAACGGCGATCGAGATTGGCCCCTTCAAAGGGGTTAATATGCGCATGGAATGCTGGACCAGGGACAAATTGTCCCTGAGCATCATACACAATTGGAATGCACGCAATTTCTAGCAATGCATCTGTCTGGGCATTAAAACCTGCCGTTTCAACGTCAACAACAACAGGTAAGAAGCCACGAAAACGTTGGCCAATGACCGGGACAGAGGTTTCTTGTGTCACACTTTTCTCCATTGCAGCATTTTCCCGGCATGCAGCGGGATAATTTTTTGATCATCTAAATAATCAAAAGATTCTGGAACGAGGTTATCTTCTTTTACCAAAGTAATCGTAGAAGTATTACGTGGTAGGCCGTAGAAGTCTGCACCAAAGTGGCTAGCAAAACCTTCTAAACGTTCTAGTTTACCTACTTGATCAAATGCTTGAGCATAAAGTTCAATTGCATTAGGCGCACTATAACAGCCCGCACAGCCACACGCATTTTCTTTTGCATTTTGCGAGTGAGGAGCACTATCTGTACCCAAGAAAAATTTAGGGTTACCGCTCGTTGCAACTTCAAGCAAAGTAGTCTGGTGAGTTTGACGCTTTAAAATTGGTAAACAATAGAAATGCGGTTTAATACCACCAACCAACATATCATTACGGTTAAATAATAAATGCTGAGGTGTAATCGTTGCAGCCACATTGCGATCTTGTTCTAAAACAAAGTGTGCAGCATCGCTTGTTGTGATGTGTTCAAGTACCACTTTAAGCTTTGGAAACTGTTTTAATAACGGTGATAAAACTTCATCTAAGAAGCGTTTTTCACGGTCAAAAATATCAACGTGGTTATGAGTCACTTCACCATGAAGTAATAACGGAACTTGATGCTCTTCTAGTTGCTCAATGACTGCATAAACTTTACGAATGTCACTTACACCGTTATCAGAATTGGTGGTCGCACCTGCTGGGTAAAGTTTAATAGCATTTACATGTCCAGATTCTTTAATTTTACGAACTTCATCTGGTGAGGTGAAATCAGTAAAATAAAGCACCATACGTGGGTCAAAGTTAAGACCCTCTGGAACATGAGCAAGAATACGTTCACGGTAAGCCAGTGCTTCTTCCACAGTTTTTACAGGTGGAACAAGGTTTGGCATACAGATCGCACGAGCAAATTGTTTGGCCAAATCAGGTACAGTACGTTTTAATGCTAAACCATCACGTAAATGTGCATGCCAGTCATCTGGCTGGAGCAGGGTAATAGAGTCCAAGGCAGTTCAAACTTCGAAATAAAACAAATGATAATCGATAAAGTGTGAAAATGGTAACGAGAATTACGGACAAATGGCAAAATAAAGCGCCAGAGGCCTTAAAAAATAATGTTATATTTTGTTAATGTGTGAGAGGCAGGAATCAAGTAGTGGCAAATAGGGGAAATGTACATGAATTACTCAAAGCAAAAGAAGAAATAGAATATCTAGTAACTCTACATACCCATCGTTATGCCAATATACCTCTGCCACATCAATTAGAAAAAAAATTCTGGTGTCTAAATCTTGAGCGAACTAAACAAAATATCTCAAAATTTTTAGCAAGTGGCGTTTTAACCTATCTCATTTTCATATTGCTGGCTCTACCTACAGACTATTTGGTTATAGGGGTGCCTTATATTACTTGGGACTTCATCTATTGCTTACTGAGTGCAATTAATATTGCTTGTGCGCTACTGTTATTTTGGGTTTTTGCAAAGTTTAAAAAACTCACTGAATATTTTTATATCGCTGCATGTGGCATTGTATTTTTGACCATCATTATCAATGCAATTTTGCTCCTTAGCGTAGGAAATGTCGCTCTTAAAAACCAGTCGATGTTACTACTTTCCTTCTTATATATGCTGGGGTTTATTTTAAGCGGAATAAAGCCTCTACATATGCTTTATGTAGGTTTAACAGCAGCCTTTTGTGTTTTTTCCCTACTGATTTTATGGCAAGCCAATTGTGATTTTATTGCTTTGGGAAGAGCGCTGTTTGGAAGTTGTATTTTAGGTTTTTCAATTAGCACGATGCTTACATCTAGAGAAAGAAGCCTTTTTTTAAATAATCAGCTTGTTGAGCTTAACGAACAGATTTTACGTATTGAGGCATCTGAATTGCTTCATTTAAGCCAGCAGGATGCACTGACGAATATCTCAAATCGACGTACTTTTGATGAGATGTTCGACTTTTTTTACTACCGTGCAAAGCAAGAAAAGCGTCCATTGGCTGTTTTATTTATTGATATCGATTTTTTTAAAAATTATAACGATTTTTATGGACACCAAATGGGGGATAAAGTCATCTCATCTATTGCCGCTGCAATTAAAAATTCGATTCGGCATGTTGATTTTGTTGCCCGTTATGGTGGAGAAGAGTTTGTCGTGCTGTTACCGAAAACACCTGCTCAAGGCGCCTATGCCGTCGCTGCAAATATTTATAAAGCGATTGAGCGACAAGCGATTCCTCATGCAGCATCTTTAGTCTCTAAGCATGTCACGATTAGTTTAGGTTTTACTGTTTATACAGAAGGTTTTAAAGTAAATCAGGAAAAATTAATTCACGCTGCGGATCAAGCTTTATATCGGGCTAAGCAGCTTGGACGTAACCAGATTTATTATCAACCTTTGGAAGTAGCAGAACTTGTTTGAGCACAAATATTTGAAATAAAAAAGCCACCTTTGTCGGTGGCTTTTTTATTAAGTAAGAAAATTATTTTTTCTTGCTATCGAGTTGTGGTACAGCAGAACCTTGGCCGATTGAAAGCAAACCAGCATCTGTATAGATACCAAGTTTTGCACGTGTATCGGTAATGTCGAGGTTACGCATAGTTAACTGACCAATACGGTCCATTGGCGTAAACATTGAATCGCCTTTTTCCATTGTTAAACGTTCAGCTTCGTACGTTAAGTTTGGAGATTCAGTGTTCATGATGGTGTAGTCATTACCACGACGAAGTTCAAGAGTCACTTCACCAGTAATCGCTTTAGCAACCCAACGCTGTGCAGTTTCACGCAACATAAGTGCTTGAGAGTCGAACCAGCGGCCTTGGTAAAGTAAACGACCTAAACGTAAACCGTTAATGCGGTATTGTTCGATCGTATCTTCGTTATGAATACCAGTAACCAAACGCTCATAAGCAATATGAAGAAGAGCCATACCCGGTGCTTCATAAATACCACGAGATTTTGCTTCGATAATACGGTTTTCGATTTGGTCAGACATACCTAAACCATGACGGCCACCAATACGGTTTGCTTCAAGAATAAGCTCAACCGGATTGTCAAAAGTTTGACCGTTTAATGCAACAGGTACACCTTCTTCAAAACGTACAGTCACTTCTTCTGGAGTAATTTCAACTTCATCTTTCCAGAAAGCAACGCCCATAATTGGGTCAACGATTTTGATACCAGCATTTAGGTATTCAAGATCTTTTGCTTCGTGAGTCGCACCCAACATATTTGAGTCAGTCGAGTAAGCTTTTTCTTTTGACATTTTGTAGTCAAAACCGTTGTCGATCAGGAACTGTGACATTTCTGCACGGCCACCGAGCTCATCGATGAAGTTTTGATCTAACCAAGGCTTATAAATTTTAAGATTCGGGTTAGTCAACAAACCATAACGATAAAAACGTTCAATATCGTTACCTTTATAAGTTGAACCGTCACCCCAGATGTTTACATCATCTTCTTTCATTGCGGTAACTAGCATTGTACCTGTTACTGCACGACCGAGTGGAGTCGTATTGAAATAAGGAACACCACCTGTACTGATATGGAATGCACCACACTGAATCGCAGCAATACCTTCAAGCGCAAGTTGTAAGCGGCAGTCAATTAAGCGAGCTTTTACAGCGCCGTATTGTTCTGCTTTCTTTGGAATTGCATCGTAGTCATCTTCATCAGGCTGACCTAAGTTTGCAGTATATGCATAAGGTTCTGCGCCTTTTTGTTTCATCCACAATAAGGCAGCTGAAGTGTCTAGGCCTCCGGAGAAGGCAATCCCAACTTTTTTGCCTACTGGTACATGCTGCAAGATAGTTGCATTATCAGTCATTGCTAATCCTAACATTTATGAAAAAGACCCCATATAGGCGGTCTTGAGAATTCTGAATGGCGGCTATTGTAGCACTATTCATGGTGCTTTTTTTCGCAAAAAAAGCATTAATTCACTTGTTCTGATTTGAAGTTTTAATTTGATAAAAAATATAAGGATATTTATAGAATAAGAAGAAGTGAATGAAGTATTGTTCTTAAATAAATGGATTGACCATAAGCTCCGATAAATTTCTTTGCTTGGTCATCCAAAATTATCAAAAAAGTATTAAAGTACTATGCAACAAGTTGCAAAAAATTATTGGGACGCAGCATGACAAGTTACGCCAATTTATTAAAACCATTACATCTAGGCTTTACCACCATTAAAAACCGTGTGGTGATGGGTTCCATGCATACGGGGCTTGAAGACCGTTTTTACAATTATCCAAAACTGGCAGCTTATTTTGAAGAGCGTGCGAAAGGTGGGGTTGGCCTGATTGTGACAGGTGGTATCTCACCGAACCGTCAAGGATGGTTAGCACCTGCTGGCGGAACCATGAATAGCTTATTTGATATTCCACAGCATCGTCTGGTTACACATGCTGTGCATAAACATGGTTCAAAAATCTTAATGCAAATTTTGCATGCAGGTCGCTATGGTTACCAGCCGTTTGTTGTGTCTTCAACTGCAATTAAATCTCCAATTTCACCTTTTAAACCACGCCAGCTTTCTGAAAAAAATATTCTGAGCACAATAGAAGATTACGCACAGTGCGCTGATATTGCCAAAAAAGCAGGTTATGACGGTGTCGAAATTATGGGCTCGGAAGGTTATTTAATTAACCAGTTTTTAAGCAGCCATGTGAACCAGCGTAGTGACCGTTGGGGTGGTGAAATTGAAAACCGTATGCGCTTTCCAGTCGAGATTGTTAAAGCGATCCGTGCCAAAGTTGGTGAGAAATTTATTATTTGTTTCCGCTTGTCTTTACTCGATTTAGTCCATGACGGTAACACCATGCAAGAGGTGGTGACTGTAGCCAAAGCTTTAGAAAAAGCAGGGGTGACTTTATTAAATACCGGCATTGGCTGGCATGAAGCTCGTGTTCCGACCATTGTAACATCTGTGCCTCGTGCAGCTTTTGTCGACTATACTGCTCATGTAAAACAGCATATTTCTATTCCGATTATTGCGTCAAACCGCATCAACATGCCTGAAACTGCCGAAGAAATTTTGGCAACTGGCAAAGCAGATATGGTTCAAATGGCGCGTCCTTTATTGGCCGATGCATTTTGGGTAAATAAAACTGCGACTAACCGTGTTGATGAAATTAATACCTGTATTGCATGTAACCAAGCCTGTTTAGACCATGCTTTTAAAAATAAGCGTGTGTCTTGTTTAGTGAACCCACGTGCAGGCCATGAAACTGAACTGGTCTATTTAAAGACTAAACAGCCTAAGCGAATTGCAGTTGTGGGTGGCGGAGTAGCGGGTATGTCGGCGGCAACTGTTGCTGCAAGCCGTGGCCATGCAGTGACGCTGTTTGAGGCAACTTCAGATGTAGGTGGTCAGTTTAACTTTGCCAAAGTTGTACCGGGCAAAGAAGAATTTCACGAAACGATCCGCTACTTTAAAGTCCAACTGGAAAAAACTGGAGTGGACGTACGTTTAAATACTCGCGTAAATCGTGAACAACTTGAACGTGAAGGTTTTGATGAAGTAATCGTTGCAACAGGTGTAATCCCTCGCGCATTAAAAATTGAAGGAAGTGACGCACCACAAGTCCTTTCCTATGCTCAAGTTCTAAAAGGAGCAGAAGTCGGGCAAAAAGTTGCAGTGATTGGTGCGGGTGGTATTGGTTTTGACGTGTCAGAGTTTTTACTTAAACCGGCACATCAACCACAGCCTCAACCTTTGGCAGATTGGCAACGTGAATGGGGGATAGATCCAGATCCGAACTATGTTTCTGAAGGTGGTATGCAGCCGCCAGAAGTTGAACCAGCAATCCGTGAAATTTATTTACTACAACGTAAAACCACACCACTTGGTATTGGTCTTGGCAAGACTTCGGGTTGGGTACACCGTGCACAGCTTAAAAAGCATGGTGTACGTATGCTGCGTGGTGTGCAATATAAAGCAGTCACTGATGAAGGGCTTTGGATTGAGCACAATGGTCAAGACCAGCTTTTACGTGTAGATACTGTGGTGGTGTGTGCAGGTCAAGAGTCGGTAAAAGACTTGATGCCAAAAGAAGGTGAGTCGACTATAGCGAACTACCATATTATTGGTGGTGCAAAGCTTGCAGCAGAGCTAGATGCGAAGCGTGCGATCAAAGAAGGAGCAGAATTGGCTGCTCAACTGTAAAATTGATGAAACAATATGCACTTGAACACAAAGCGATGATATTTTTCTTGAATAAAATGAATAAGCTTTGTATTCTTACGCACATGGAAGCGTGGCAGAGCGGTTTAATGCACCGGTCTTGAAAACCGACGAGGGTGTGAGTCCTCCGTGAGTTCGAATCTCACCGCTTCCGCCAAATTCGAAAAGCCCCTGTTAATAGCAGGGGCTTTTTTTATATCTATTATTTTACCCCCTCATTCTAACCTACATAAAAATTTGGATTGAGTTAGACAGATTTTGATTTCAGTTTAATTTTATATTGTGTAGTTAATGCACCATCATAATGGTCAATATCTTGTAATTGTTTGATGAATTCTTTCGGGACGACTATTGCTGCTATATGTATAATTATGGGTAGAATAGCTCCTTATAATACTAAGCCCTTTGCATCACTAACTTGCAAATTAAAATCGCCTGATATGTACCGAATTTCAATTAATAGGTATGGATAGTTCATGAATCTAATAAATCACTGTAGTAAGTTATTTCTTGCAATTTTTCTTATGATAAATCTTTCAAATACGTATGCAGCAAAGATACAGGCTGTAGGTGCTGAAGTACAGGAGAGTGCTGTAGATGTAATGGAAGCTGCTGGAGCAGAAGCTGTAGGTGGGCAAGAGGATATATGCCGTGCTGACGAGGCTTGTGACGTTGCATCTCCTGTTTCTGAGGATGAAATGTACGGTGGTATTCAACAGGAATATGTCGTAAAAGGCTGTAAGGTAACAATCTACAATGATGGGCCTGTGAAAATGGTCAATGTAAAGACGGATCAACCATGTGATGCTCCACTTCCTAAAGACCATAAATTTTCTAGATAGACTCTGTGTACCTATAAATTATTTTATGCACCTTTCTGTTTTTTCTCAAAATCATGAACCATTCGAATACGCTCTTCGGTTGCAGGATGTGAGGATAAAGCATCAAGAACAGCTGTAGATAGTTTATTAGCTGAAGATTCTTCTTGAGAAGTTGGTGGGGTGGACTGATTTTTCTTATCGAGACCTTCTTCCGTTGTATCGCTTAAACGTTGTAAGAAATTTGCGAAGTGGGAGACTTCGATATGCTTCCTATCCATCAGCTGTAAAGCATATAGATCGGCTTCGGACTCAAATTTACGTGAATAATTTGCACCAATCATAGCGGCAGGTAAGGACGTAAATAAGTCTGAATTATCTCCTGTCATTGCAATGTATAATATACTTAGACCTAAACTCGTTAACCCTTGTTGCAAACTATGGCGATAAACCAAATGGCCTTGTTCATGGGCTAATACGCTTAAGATTTCCTGATTCGTATGTGCCAATTTGATTAGTTCATCTGTGATAATAATCGTATTATTGGGTAGCGCTACAGCATTAGCCCCTAACTGATCGCCTTTACGGAAGACTAATTTGGCTGGTTTGTTTTCAGCAACAGTATTCAAATACTGTTTAGTAATTTGGTCTTTTTGAGTTTGTGCTAATTGGCTGGGTGCAGTCCAATTATTTAATACATAATTCTCGGCTTCATCACCTAGTTTCTTTAAAGTATTCTCAGGTAATTGAAAAGCAAGATAATGGGACGTTGCTGGAACCCCCCATTTGACTAGACTGATCGCAAAAGTAATCACAAAAATTACACTAAAAAGAATAAGACCCGGAGAGCGTTCAAATTTCCAGATCGAATGTTGAACCTTTTTAGTTGAGTAATTAAACCATTCAGGTAATGCACTATGAAATTCAATCCGTGCATCATCAGATAATTCAATTACTGGGTGTAACTGTCCCAGCGCACCAATCAATTTCATATCAGTATATTGATAATGGCGCTGAAGTTCTAATTGCTCACCATACCGAATTAGAACTTCAGATTCAGATTGAGCTGAAATCTGAGCACGGTATGGTTTAGACACTAGGCCATCATAGAAAGTGATATCTACTGCGTGGGACATAAATTATTAAACTCAGATTGTTATAAAGAGATGTCGATATCAAAAATATCACTGATTTCTTCAGCTAAAGCACTTTGCTCTTGTTGAGCTAGATTCATCATTTGATCTGGATCATCTAATAAAATTAAACTCATCGATTCAATCTGATATTTGTGAATACGAACTGCAGCCCAAGCAGACATTAAACCTATGGATAAGATTTTTACAATCCAGTTCGATGCTACAATCCATGCAAAACGCCATTGATTACAGTCTGTTTTAAATTGACTGTTTCCAACTGTAGTATTGTTCCATGTCGTAATAAAAATACGTGCAGCAATTAATGGATAAATAAATAATCCAATAAATGCATATACCGTAAATATTCCGAAGAATATAGCGTTTGGTGAGAACCCAGAAATTGTTCCTGCCATAGCAAAGTAAATGATTGAAAAAATAGCAATTATACCAATTGCAATAAAAACTGGTATATAAACTGCTGCCATATATGCAGACCATTTCGCGTTTAATTTAAAATTTAATTGTCCAGCATATAAGTTGTTAAGATAATATTTTTTATATAGCCAAATAGCTACAGGTGTAAAGATTCCTAAAGTGAAAATATATACCAATATACTCAAAAGAAAGACTTTATAAGATTCTTTTATCGTTCCACCAAAATAAAAACGTGCGTTGCCGAACTTACTATTTCTTGCCGTAAAACGTAAAGTAGCGCGAATTAGCCAAGGTACTGCTGCATATAGCGCAACTAGTCCAACCACAGTCGCAATCATTGAATACTGTGATGAAATTGCAAATACGACGTAAATTCCTAATGCAATTAAACGTCCAATCAAAATCTTGGTTGGAATCCCTGTAAAATCAAAGCGGCGTTCAAAAAATTCTGTATTGCCATAAAAATAGCGTAGGCGACGAACTTTGGCCCAAGGTGCATATAAGCTCAAAGTAATAATAGTCAAAAGAATATTAACGATCCAGATTCCAAAATATTCTGAGGCATTCCCATGAAATTTAAAATGATGAATTCCTGAATGTGAAATTGGTGGAGTTGTAATATTTTGATCCTCATTTACATCTTGAGGAAGAGAGGTTAAAGCTTGGTCTTGCATTTTATTCTCTTTATTGAAAATATATGATCTTGATTGAATGTAATAGATAATTAGAAAACTATTGAGAATATTATATATTTTTTATAAATTGAAATAAATAGAATGAAAAGCAAACAACTATTTTTACCATTATATTCTTATTGAGTTGTTTCGAGCAGAAAGCTTATCGCGAGAAGTATAAATAATAGGTTTAAAGGCATCGGTGACTTATTGTGATTGTAAATTTATTAGTAATTCTAAGAAAAACTTTCTACATCATTAATTTCATCATTTACCATTTTTTATATTCTAATCTTACCTGTTGAAACTAATATATCTATATAAATTTCAATCCCGTTATAAACCCCACTTTAACAATAACTCATTCATTATTTATCCTTACTTTTTAATGATCTAATTTAAAACAAATGTCATTTTGTGTGCTTGACTGTAAGAGAGTTGAATACTATTCTTCGCATGCTGGCCACATTGCCAGTCGGTTGTCGCAGACCGTCTCATAGAAGCATTAAAGGTTTTATACCTTTAGTGTCTAGCCCCTCGTGCCCCCTCTACGGTGGAATGATCTGACCCCATAAAGTTGGACAGTTAGTTAAGCAGTTTTTAAAAACTGGTTTCTATATTGTACAGGGGATAAACCTTGTAGCTTCACCTTGATTCTCTCATGATTATAATAATGAATGTACTCTCGTATAGTTTTCTCTAACTCATCAGTTGATTGAAATTTTTCACCATGAAAGCACTCCGATTTTAATATTCCAAAGAAGCTTTCTATTACAGCATTATCTAAGCAATTTCCTTTACGAGACATACTTTGAATTAAACCATGTTGCTTTAATTGCTGTTGATAATGAGCCATTTGATATTGCCATCCTTGATCTGAATGGAGAATTGGTTTCTCATGTCGCTTAAGTTTAGCTAAAGCATGA
>NZ_JBQEOR010000006.1:0-228416 GCF_052045285.1 Acinetobacter sp. 22301
AGCAACAAGTGACGGCAACAGTTCAACCGGATGGCAGCTATACAGCAGAAGTACCGGCAGGCTTTGCTGATGGCGAGTTAACAGTTGAAGCAGAAACAGTGGATCGTAACGGTACACCAGTCAATGCTGAAGACAGCCTTGTGAAGACCGATCATGACAATGATCCATCTACACCGGATCAAGGTGGATTAGACCGAGTTGACGGATCGATTTCTGTTGATATTAATGACGCAGATAGCACCAAAATTACTGGTTCGACAGAAGATGTTGCTCCAAATAGTAAAGTAACTTTAGAAATTACTAGTATTGATGAAAATGGTGAAACATTAACATTTACTGAAGAAGTATTTACGAATGCTGACGGTGAATATAGTTACACTTTAACTACCGCACAAGGAAATGCTACGGAGATTGTTGCCACAGTTGAGGATCGTAATGGTACTGAACTTCAAGATAATGATCAGTTAGAGGCTGTCATTAAAGCAGAGCCAACTGCAGATGTTAATAATGGTGATAATAATGTAGTTGGTTCCTCAGGTAATGATGTACTTGCAGGGGATACTGGAGGTTTAAAAACCAACTTTGTTGCTGGGCAAGATTATAATGTTTCTGTTGTATTAGATTTGTCTGGCAGTATGCTGTGGGCAATGAATGGTACAAGTAATCCACCAGCAGGTGAATCTCGCTTAGCAATTGCCATTAAAGGTCTTAAAGCCTTTATTCAGCAAATGACTGATCATGATGGCGTGATTAATTTACAAATCGCTTCGTTCTCAGCAAATGGTAGCGTTGGGAATGGTTATAACCAAGTTTTCTTAAATGTAGGTAGCGATAATATAAATCAAATATTCACTTATCTTGATAGTCTACAAGCAGGTGGTGGTACTTATCCAGAAGGAGGATTTAATAAAGCTGTAGATTGGTTTGACGATATCTCTACTGCTGATTTTGAAAATCAAACTTATTACCTTACAGATGGAGAACCAAACAGTTCTCAATCAACTTTGGACAATGCATTTGCCCCATTAGCTGAGCAGAGTAAAGTTTTTGCAGTAGGTGTAAGTAGTTCAATTAGCGATAGTACGGTTTCTCGTTATGACAATACTGATGTTAATGGAAATAAACTTTCTGGTGATTGGAGTGGTACTAATCATGGTGAAGCAAAAGCGATTGCTGATGCTGATAAACTGATAGCTTATTTAATTGGTGGTTCTGAAAACTTTATACCAGCTGATGTTGGCGATGATACTGTTAAGGGCGGTGCTGGCGATGATGTTCTGTTTGGTGATGCGATAAACACGGATCATTTAACTTGGACTGGATATGACCCTCTTCAATATCCTAAATATTCAGGTTATTCAAAATTAATTGCCTATTTAAAAGCTGAAGTTACAAATGGTGCTGAACCAACCCAGCAAGATATTTATGATTATGTAAAAGATAATTTCCATGACTTTGTTGCCGCTGATGCTGCTGATCCTGCGACTAAAGGAGGGAATGACACGATTTATGGTGGTGCTGGAAATGACATTATCATTGCTGGTGCAGGTAATGACGTTATTTATGGTGGTTCAGGAAATGACATTATTTCGACTGGTCGAGGTGATGATACCATTATATATGATTTATTAAATGCAGCAGATGCTACTGGAGGGAATGGTACTGACACTTGGGTAGATTACGAAGCTAATGACAAAATTGAATTTGGTTCAGATTTTTTTGAGGGTTTATTAGCAGATAAAAGTAATTTAGGTGATTATATAACTGTTGTCGATGATGGTAATGGTAATGCCACAGTTCAGGTAGACCGTGATGGTAATGCTGGGACACATAATATGTCTGATCTATTAATTATTGAGAATCAAGCTGGCTTAACCCTACAAGATTTACTCAATAATAATCAGATTATTATTGGTTAATTAATGAAAAGGTTATAGGTCATAGATCTATAACCTTTTTTATTTCTATTTTATGTTGATTAAAAGATTATTTATTTGAAGATTCTTTAATTTAATAATCCATAATCGATGGATTTAATATAGTTTTCTAAAATGGCACTAATGAAATCAAGATTAGGGTGGATTTTATTTTCTCCTTTCTTTTTATTTATAGTAGATACTCATGCAGATACATTTAAGAGTTATTTGAATGCTGCGAAAAATCATTTGAGCCAATATTCTATAAAAGAAACAGAAAATGATTTTCTAAAAGTAAGTATTCAAAAGTTGAGTGATTTTAGCTTAGAAGAAAGATCAAGTCTCGAGGCTTTACCATTAGTGACTTCTTCAAATATATCAGAGAAGAATTTCATGAGAGAAATTCCAAGTGAAAATTTAAGATGGGAACAACAAGAGCTGGATTTTACTAAGGCCATACATCAAGCTTTACAGCATCGTCCAGAAATTACTCAGAGCATATCTACTATCGCTGGACAAAGCGCGAGTATTGATGTGGCTAGAGCTGCATATTATCCTCAAATATCGGGTGGAATTACTACAGCTGATTTAACTTCAGGAGAGCGAGGAAGACAACTTTTTACGATTTCAGCATCTCAAATGTTATATGATTTTGGAAAAGTTAAAAGCTCTGTTGATATTGAAAAAGCTAAATTAATTCAAGAACAAGCAAACACTTTGGCAAATATTGATGATATTGCTTATCAAACAGCAAATGCCATTGTTAATATTAAACGCTATCAAGAAATTTTACGTATAGCGGATCAACAAATTAATGGTATAGCACGTATTGCTGAAATTGCAAATCTACGTGCAAATGCGGGTATTAGTAGTCAAGCAGATCCTGTACAAGCACAGTCGAACTTAGAAGCTGCTGAGTCGAATAAAATTGTTCAAGAAACTCAACTTAAACAGTATCAACAAAAATTACGTAATTTATTGGGATATAACGTTTCAAATTTAGAAATAAATATTCCTGAATATCTAGTGAAAAATGCAGGTCTTTATGATGAAACAGAATTTACATTAATTCCAGAAATGATGGCTGCACAAGCTGCAATACAAGTTGCTAAATATAGAAAAGAACAAACGAAGTTAAGTAATTATCCTACTATAAATATTAAGGGAAGTTTAAGTCAGGCATTAAATGGTAGAAATCCAAATAATAATAAAGATGATGGTTTTTATAATTCTATAATGCTAGAAACAACGAGTGATTTTTTTCAAGGTGGGGCTACACGTTCCAAGGAGCGCGCTGCAAGTTATGCTGAAGAAGCGGCAAAAGCAGAGTTAGACTCCGTATATTTAGATGTATCAGATCAAGTACAGCTTATTCGTCAAGAAATAGAAAATAAACAGAGACAAATTCAGGTTCTTAGAGAACGCCAAAATTCTACGATTCGTACAAAAGAGCTATATCAAGAGCAATATAAGTTAGGTACACGATCCGTTGTTGATCTTTTAAATGCTGAACAAGCTATTCATAGCGTAGCTCAAGAAATAGAGACTGCTCGATATGATATTTATTCCGACTTAGTACAATTCATTAAAATAACTGGTCGTTCTCGAGATTTATATCGTTTAAATAATACATCTATTCAAGGATTCCAAATTCAGCCATGAGCAATGTAATTAATTATCAGCCATGGCTTCAAGCCATTTTAGTTGTTGCCAAACATTATCTTATTGATCCATCGGAAGAGAAGCTCAGACTTCAATTTGACTGGCATCAGAACCAAACAATAGATGAAATTTTAATATTGGCGTCACGCCAAATTGGAATGAATTATCGTAAGGCCCAGTTAAACTTAGACGAAATTAGCCCATGGCATTTGCCTGTTATTGTTGAAATGAAAGATGGCCAAGTGGGTGTACTAGATAAAATTGATGCGAATCAAAATTTAAGTGTTCAGTTAAGTGGAGATCAAGGTTTAGCGCAAGTATTTACATTGGATGTTCTTAAATCGCATGTAATTAATATTTATATTTTACGACCCGAAAAATCTGTGCCAGATGCCCGTATCGATGAATATATAAAACCATATGAAGCAAGCTGGTTCTGGGCAATCATTTTACGTGACTGGAAAAGATATATAGATATTATGTTTGCTTCTTTGGTTGCAAATATTTTGGCATTAGCAACTATAGTTTTTTCTATGAATGTGTATGACCGAGTTATTCCTGCTCAATCTGTACCAACCTTGTGGGTATTAGCAGGAGGAGTATTGATAGCAGCGATATTTGAATTTAGTTTGCGTGTAGCTCGTATTTATTTATCTGATATTTTAGGAAAACGCGCTGATTTAAGTATTTCAGATTTGGTATTTGGACATGCGTTAAGAATAAAAAATAAAGAGCGTTCTAAATCAACAGGCACGTTCATTTCACAAATTAGAGAGTTAGAAGGTGTTAGAGACTTAGTAACATCAACAACAATATCAGCAATTGCTGATTTACCATTTTTCTTCTTGTTTCTTATTATTTTTTGGTTGATTGGCGGGAACTTGTTTTGGGTAATGTTAGTTGTAGTCCCACTCATGATTATTCCTGGTATTTTAATTCAAAAACCATTGGCGAAATTAGCTTCAGAAGGAATGCGAGAAAGTGCAATACGAAATGCTTTGTTGGTTGAATCTGTTCAAGGAATTGAAGATATAAAGTTATTACGGGCTGAATCACGATTTCAAAATCAATGGAATCATATGAATGAGGTTGCAGCTGATATTTCAATGCGCCAACGTAAGTTAGTTGGCATTATGATGGCATGGACTCAAAAAATACAAGGTTTAGCTTTTGCAATTGTTGTACTTGTCGGTTGTTTTACTGTTATGAAAGGCGAAATGACAACTGGTGCGTTGGTAGCTTGTTCAATTCTTTCATCTAGAATGTTAGGGCCTATTGCACAAATCTCGGGGGTATTAGGGCGTTTACAGCAAGCTAAAGTTGCTAAAACTGGTTTAGATGAACTTATGAAAAAGCCAGTTGATCAACCTCCTCACACACATCTCATTCAGAGGCCTGCATTATTCGGAAATTATGAATTAAATCAGGTTGAATTTAGATATAGCCAAACTGATGGAAAACCAATATTAGTAATTCCGAAGCTTACTATTAAAGCTGGGGAGAAGATTGCAATTTTAGGACGTAATGGTGCAGGAAAATCCTCTTTATTACAGTTATTAGCTGGTATGCAAGAGCCTCTACAAGGTCAGATTAAGCTTGATGATATTGTTTTAGGTTTAATTGATCCATTAGATATACGTCGAGACGTAGGTCTTTTGAACCAAAATTCTCATTTATTCTTTGGCTCAATTCGAGAGAACTTAAAATTAGGAGCGCCACTAGCTACTGATTTAGATATTTTAAAAGCATTAAATCTCTCAGGAGCATTAGATTTTCTACAAGAGAAAAAGGAAGGTTTAGATTATCAAATTTTAGAGGGTGGAGTTGGTCTCTCTGGTGGACAAAAACAAGCTTTATTACTGGCTCGGCTGTTGATTAGAAAGCCTAATATCTTATTACTAGATGAACCTACAGCTGCTCTTGATGATGTTTCAGAAAAGCAATTTATTGAACAACTTCAGAGTTGGTTAGGCAATAAAACACTAATTGTTGCTACTCATCGACAGGCAATATTGGAATTAGTTGACCGTGTAATTGTTATTAATAATGGAAAAATTGTAATGGATGGTCCTAAAGAGCAGGTTTTGAAATTATCTCAACCTAAGCAACAAATAGGAGCCAAATCATGAGTTATAAACAGTTAAATTTTTCCCTTCCTAATAAGAATAAACAATTAGGACAACCCTTACCTAAAGTTAGTCTATTTATATGGATTATCTGTTTTGGAGTTCTATTTCTACTAATGTGGGCTTGGTTATTTAAACTAGAAGAGGTCTCTACAGGCACTGGAAAAGTTATTCCTTCATCAAAAGAACAAACTATTCAATCTTTAGAAGGTGGGATTCTGACTAAACTTAATGTCAAAGAAGGCGAAATTGTTGAAAAGGGGCAAAATCTTGCACAACTTGATCCAACTCGATTTGCATCAAATGTTGGTGAGACAAAATCATTGCTTCTTTCTTCTAAAGCAACCGCTGCACGTTTAAATGCTGAAGTAAATGGAACAGCTTTAGTATTTCCAAAAGAAGTATTAGAAGTTCAATCACTTGTGAGTGAGGAAACGGCCCTTTATCACTCTCGACGTTCAAATTTAGAAGAGTCATTAGCTGGATTAAAAAAAGCTTTAGTTTTAGTACAACAAGAATTGGCAATGACTGAACCGCTTGTTGCTAAAGGGGCTGCCAGTGACGTTGAAGTATTACGTTTGAAACGACAAGCAACGGACTTAATAAACCAAATGAATGATATTCAAAATCAATATTTAGTTAAATCTCGTGAAGAATTAGCAAAAGCAAATACTGATGTGGAAACCCAATCCCAAATCGTAAAAGGTAAATCTGATACGCTTAAACGAGCAATTTTTAAATCACCAGTTCGTGGAATTGTTAAAGAAATTGATGTTATGACTATAGGAGGGGTTATCTCTCAAAATGGGAAATTAATGACAATTGTACCTTTAGATGAAAAACTTCTAGTTGAAGCTCGTATATCGCCAAGAGATATTGCATTTATTCGACCAGGTCAAGAAGCCTTAGTTAAAATCACTGCTTATGATTATTCTATTTATGGCGGCTTAAAGGGGACAGTTACAGTTATTTCACCAGATACTTTACGTGATGAAGTTAAACAGGATCAGTTTTACTATAGAGTCTATATTCGTACAGATTCAGATAAATTAACTAATAAAAATGGAAAATCCTTTAATATTACACCGGGTATGGTAGCTACTGTAGATATTAAAACAGGGGAAAAAACTATATTAGATTATTTGATTAAACCTTTTAATAAAGCAAAAGAAGCTTTAAGGGAAAGATAGTAAATCTCTTAATAATAAGAATTTTGCAGTGGATTTATTAAGTACCTTTGTTTTTTAATTTTTTGTAAGGAGGTGTAATTTAATATTGTAATTCGATTATTGTTTTTTATATTAATCTTCTTGATCAGCGCAAAGAAAAAGAAGTAATAAAGGCCCACCTTAAAGTGGGCTCTTTATTAAATTTAATGTGTATGTTTTATTACAATTTTATAGTTTTTATAAAATATTTTTGGGGATTAATTAATAGTTATTAGGCTGGATTTTAATAGAATCTATTCAAAAGTAATTTCGCGAGTTCGAATCTCACCGCTTCCGCCAGATTCTTAAAAAGCCATTGTTAATGACAAGGGCTTTTTTTACGCCTAGTGTCTACATTACAGTAAGATTTAGCTTAAATACTGCTAATAAATCCTGAAAATTTCATATAAATCAAATAAGTATATATTTTAACCAAAATTACTATATTTATATAATATATTTTTTATTTTCAATATCTTACCAATTAAGCTTCTATATATCAGAATTGAACAAGTTATTTGTAGAATATTCATTTATTGATATATGATGAGCCAATATTTAGAAACTGTTTCAAAACATAATTCTATTGTTCAGCGAGCAAGTTCAAGGAAGGAATGATGCTGAATTCAGTTTTCTAAACCCGATATCTGGAAATTATTTCCGCCCCAAAATTGTATTTTGACCCATTGGTTGGTAATGCCTAACTCTTTTGTAAGATAGGCGTTTCCTATTTTAGGATGTATCTATGAAAAAATTATTTAGTGTTTTGTTCAGCGCATCTGTTCTAACACTGACTGCATGTAATAAAGAACCTGCAAAAACTGAAAATACAGCATCAGCTAAAGACAAAACTGAGTCAGTTCGAACTATTAAATTGGTTTCAACAGGTTCAGACACTGACGTATGGAAATACGTTGCAACGCTTCCTGAAACTGCTCAAGCGGGCATTAAACTCGAAGTGACTAACCTGACTGACTATGTTGTATTGAATACATCTGTAGCAAGTGGCGAACAAGACGTAAATGCGTTCCAGTCATTTAACTATTTGGCAGCTTATAACTCTTCAAATACAGCTAAAGTTGCTGCTGTTGCGACAACTTATCTAGAGCCAATGGGTATTTATGCAAATAAAGTTAAATCTGTTGAAGAGTTCCCACAAGGCGCGACTATCGCGATTCCAAACGACACTGCTAACGAAGCGCGTGCTTTAACATTATTACAGTCTGCTAAACTGATTAAACTCAAACCAGACTTTGACCCTGTAAAAGGGACGACCAATGACGTCGTTGAAAACCCTAAAAACTTACAATTAAAACCAATTCAAATGACTACAGCAGTTCGTGTTAAAAACGATGTAGACGCGATTGTGTTAGGTAATACATTGGCACTTGAGGGTGGTCTCAATGTAATGAAAGATTCTATCTTCCGTGAGCCTATTGACCAGTCTACAAAGCTTTATGTGAATTTGTTGGGTGTTGCTGAAGCGAACAAAAACGACCCGATCTATACAAAACTTGGTGAACTTTACCACTTACCTAAAGTTCAA
Source organism: Acinetobacter sp. 22301 (assembly GCF_052045285.1). Lineage (NCBI taxonomy): Bacteria > Pseudomonadati > Pseudomonadota > Gammaproteobacteria > Moraxellales > Moraxellaceae > Acinetobacter > Acinetobacter sp. 22301. Next base: position 8,459 of record NZ_JBQEOR010000006.1, read on the forward strand.
AAGTTTGTGAGCGAAAAATTCGGTGGTACAAAGGTTGAAGTGAACAAGCCTGTTTCTGAATTTGCAGACATCAAATAAGTAATTTTTTAATTTAAAATTATTTTTAAAAGCTAAGTCTCGGTGATGGGCTTGGCTTTTGTTTTATTTATTTTTAAAGGAAACCCAAAGTTATCGGAACTAGATTTATATTAATTTTAGAAGACTAGCTATCAAATAATTCTTAGCATACTTAACCTATTATCTCTTTATCTGAAAAATTTCTAAACCTTAAATTTTTACCATAAAATCAAAAATCAGAATAAAATTAAGGTGAAATAATGAAAAAAAATATATTGATTCTTAGCTTATTAATTATCAGTGTACAGAGTTGGGCCGAATGTAAAATTGGTGATTTAGAGATTGATCCAAGTGCTTCACAAACACCAGAAGGGACACCAAATCCAAGCAACTATATAACAATAACTGGACAGAAAGTGTTAACTAAGGCTTTGGCTAATATAAACATAGGAACACTGATAAAAACTAAATCTGATACCAATATTGCTCAGTCTAATGTTGTTGCTTTTGAATATATTTTCAAGAAACCAATAAATCTAAACTCAAATGAACTAGCTTCAGGATTTATCACGGGAACAAGTAATTATGACGGTATTGTTTTTGCAGCTCCAAGTTTTGGAAGTGCATATGGTTCACAGCAAAATTTGTTCATGAGTTCTATTTCTGGAAACATAACCCCAAATCAGACACAAAATGAAATTTTAGCAAATGAAACAGTGAGAGTTGGGATTTATTACAATCAAATCAGCAAGGAAATTGGTTATATTGTAAATGGCGTAGATAGGGGATACACATGGAGTTATACAACTCCATTAAGCAAAATTAAATTTGGTATTGCCATTGAAGAAGGGTTTTATACTTCTAACTCAAGTGCCCTTGGTAAAGAAATATCATATGAAATAGTTTCTGATCATTCAAAACTACAATTTACTTATCCAACAGGCACCACAGATATTTGTGGAACGCCTCTTTAAAATAAATTACATATCAAATACGCTGCCTCACTACTTTAGTTAGGCAGTTTTAAGGGTCTATTGAGTAATCTATTTTTTTTCAATAAGCATCCATTCAAACTCTACGGTCATCCATATTGGTATTACCATTTATACTCAATAAATAGTTAAACTCTTGCAAATATTCATAGATTTCAGGAGTGAGATTATATTTTTAGAGTAGTGGTGCTGATGTCTGCTGTGTTCGTAAATCTGAAAATATCTCGGCTAAATCTACTTGGATTGGTTCACTGGTCGTGCCTTGGGTTTATAAATAATTTAATTGAAAATGCTTCTATAGAACAGGGGCTTTTTATAGCTAAACTATAATAATTTATACATTCATTAATATCTAATATATTAAATACATAATAAGATATTTTTATAATATTATGAAAATTGGAAAGCTTTAGGAAAAATTTTAAGAATGTATTTAATGCATATTTGGACATTTAAGTCTATGAAAGAAGGCGAATCTTTATTCGCCTACCAAATACAAAAAGAATTTGCAGATATTTTAGTTTCAATTTTTGATCAGGAAACACTTCCATTTATTTCTGATCTTTCATATGTAGATTACGATTTATATAGTGACAGACAGCTTTATCAATTAATTAACGAATTTAAAAAACTAATTGAAATTTATACAGCTTTTATAGATGAAATTTCTAAAATAATAAGCTTTTTAGAAAAAGCTATTGAGTGTAATGAAAAAATTCTTTTTGATCCCTTTAGAGAATCTATCTTGGGCCTAAATATTTTTTGAATTTTCCTAAAAAATCAATACACCTCGTATGAAATGAATTAAGTATCTATAATAATGGGTGCATATAAAAATATATGAAGTTAAAGATTTAAAAATTATGATACCGGTACAGCCATTCTCTTTTTTCACAATTTTTCTGTTGTTTATTGTTCCATTAATTGGTGTTGTACTAACACTAGGCTTGTTGGTGAAAGCACTATTCTTTTGGCGAAATAAGGCTCAAAAGCCTGTTAGGTTTTTTTCTCGAAAGACATTATTCATTACCGTATTGGCACTAATATGTGACCTATGGGCAGGTTATTTATTTTATATGATTGCATCGGTAGGGTATGAGTTTGCACTTAAAGAGCATTATAAAGAAAGTCGCAGCCATTTCATTTTATCTCAAGATGCGCCATATGGAGAACTGTTGATTCCCAAAGGGAGCTTAATCAGTCGTTATGATGCTTTTGACAACGGTGAGCCTCAATTACCCTTGAGTTTACGGGGATTACAAGCTGTACGTTTTCCTCATCCTGTACAAGTCGCTGGAATGTGGGTAACTGCGATGGAACCTCCTCGAATGGAATTGGCATGGGATCAGCAAATAGGTCCAGTTATGCGCTTTGACCCTAATGAGGAAAATGGTTATGGTAAATGGGTTTACGATACGAAGCGTCCCACCATCACCTGTTCTCGTGGAGACATCGTGTTACTTGAAATTCCATCCATTCATTATGATATTGCAAAAGAATTTGGTAAACCTGAACCCGATGGACCCAATGCACGTTTTCGCCCGAGTGAATGGGGTGTTCAACAATGCGAAAAAGGTCAGGGGCCAATTAAAGTTAGTCCTGCATATACTGGTACTGCACCAAAGAAACCTTGGTTTCAACCTTACTGAAAAGCTCTATTCGACCTCTTTAAAGATTAGGTCAGTAATCTTATGCATTTACATGATCAATTTTAGGTAGTTGTGAACAGAGTGCTTGAGCTTGTTTATGTCCAAATTCACTTAAAGCAATTGAAGCATGCGAAAGGGTTTTTCTATTAATATTGGCTTCACTCTCAGCATGTCGGATCAGAAAAATACTCATATTATTTTATTGTTCAATTGCACGTATAGCACCTAAAGCAGCTACTTTTCTTCCCGCTTTTACTTTTGATATGTCGCAATCTTGCCAAAGCTCAGGAAGGCAGTTTTCTTTAGCAGACTTTAAAGCCGCGTCTAAATAACCGGGTAATTCTATTGTTCCTCCTCCTATTACTAATTGCGATGGATTTAAAAGATTAATAACAGTTGCTATTCCAAGACCTAAAGCTGTGCCTGCCTCTTCTATAACAGTTAAAGTTGCTTGATCTCCATTGTTAGCCATTAATGCTAGATTAGATGGGCTGAGTGCACATTGCTTGGCAATTGCTGAGCCACTTGCAACTTCATCTAAACGCTTAATTCCTTCATTACTTTTTACTGGTAAGTAACCTAGCTCACCAGCCCAACCACTAGCTCCCAGTAAGGGTTTTCCATTTATTATGAATGCAGCCCCAATACCTGTACCAATCATAATAATGCCGCTTGCGAGATGAGACGAGGAATCATTTAGTTCCGCATGCATGGCAGCTTTTACATCATTTAAGATAATTGTTTTACTACATAATAATTTTAATGCTTCATTTCCCTGCCAAGCTATAAATGCAGGGAGGACATCACAATTAACAATGTGCCCATATTCGTTAACTAGACCCGGCACTGCTAGGCTTATACTTTCGGGTTTAATTCCATGTTTTAAAATAAAAGATTGTAGGTGTGATATTAATTCTTCTGGGGTGAATGAAATTCCTGTACTAAATATCTCCTCAATTTCATCACATAATATTAATAATTTAGTACCTCCAAGATCTACACCAATTTTCTGTCTGTTCATCCCATGCCTTATGTAAAAATCATTTTTTTAAATTCTATCTCGTCTAGAGGATAGTGTTTTTATAATTATCAGTGTTTGTGTAATAACTTTTAAATTTAATTCAAATGAAGATCTATCATTTTCCTTATACTGAATATTCGCGTAAACATAACAAATAGTTGTTTACTAATTTTTCTGTTTTTATGCCTTTATAAACCCCCATTTAACAATAACTCACGCATTATTTATCCTTACTTTTTAATGATCTAAATTAAAACAAATGTCATTTTGTGTGCTTGACTGCAAAAGGGTTGGGCACTATTCTTTGCCTGCTGGCCACATTGCCAGCCGGTTTTAGCAGACCGTGTATTATCTCCCGCATCAGAGTTTTTCCTTCTGAGGAATAGTCTTGTGTGGTGAACTACTCGTTCCTTTCCCGTTGCGGTAGGACGGGAGAGGGACACCTTCGGGTGTGCTAGTTTGAGATAATACTAGTCTGCTAACCCTTTCTCGTTCTGCCACCATAATTCTATAAATGTCTGGCAGAACTCCCAATAAAAAGGAGTTGGCTTTGCACATTCTTAATTTCTTGGCAGCGACTGCCAAAGTCTATATCGATACAACTTAAACTTTTAAAGCAGTTTGATGGCCATTGGGCTTTTCAGGCTTTAAATCGTCACGACCAAAAAACTTAATCAACAATAAAACTTGAGATGTGCCACGCACAGTCTTTATGGCTTTGCTATGCCTTTTTTTCTCCCAAAAAAGTATCTCATTTATCTACAACAATAATTTTTATAACGGTAAAACTATGCCAAATTTAGTGATCTCCCCACGTGCCATACTAGTCGTAAATAAATCAATTGATCTGTTTCACCATCACGGATTTCATACGGTTGGAGTCGACAGAATTGTGAAAGAGTCTCAAATTCCAAAAGCGACTTTTTATCATTACTTTCACTCTAAAGAACGATTCATTGAAATCTGCATGATCGTGCAAAAAGAACGTTTAAAAGAAAAAGTAGTTTCAATGGTTGAATACACCAGTCAAACAAGTGTGATGGATAAACTTAAGAAACTTTATGTCTTACACACCGATTTGGAGGGGCTTTACTATCTATTATTTAAAGCAATTTTTGAAATCAAACTGACCTATCCAAAAGCCTATATCACCGCAATGAGATATAGAACATGGTTGCTTAATGAAATCTATAGTCAGTTAATAAAACTAAAAAAAGATGCTTCTTTTCAGGACGCCAAATTATTTTTATATATGATTGAGGGGACTATTATTCAGCTTTTAAGCTCGGGTCAAGTAGGGGATAGAGAGATGATATTAGACTGTTTTTTGAAGCAGTTTAAATAGGATGAATGAAGCATGAAAATATTCATGCTAAATCTGCTTAAATGAGTTTACTGGATGTTTCTTCAAGCCATTAATAATTGATACGACGTTTAAATGCCTAATTTTAAAAGCCCTTTTTATTATAAGGGCTTTTGTTGTGGGGCTATTCTTTATATTGCCATGCTTTTAAAAAGGTACGACACACTTCTTCATTTAACTGTTGTAGTTCTTGGGGAGTTGGAATGTTTCCACTAATCAACGTAGCGGGATATGCATATCCCATTACCGCACCGAGGAAAGCCTTTGTTGCTTCCTCTGGCTGATCAATTTTAACAATACCAGCATTGTGTGCAGTTGCAAGAATATCGGTTAAAGATCTTTTAATATTACCTTGAGTACGTTGCTGAATTTTAGGAAGAATTTCTTTCATTTCAACTAAGGCAATAATCAGCAATCTTTGCAGGCGAATGACGTCAATATGATAAAAATGATTTTGTACAGACTGTCCAATTTCTAACAATAATTGATCTAGACGCTTATTTTTCAATTCATGCTGCTCAATGAAAGGTGCTTCCATTTCTGCTTTTAAATGATCAAAGACTTCAATGAGTAACGCTGTCTTGGTCGGGAAGTGGTTATATAAAGTTTGTCGATTTGTACCGGCTTTCGTGGCAACAGCCTCTAAACGGACTTCTAATCCATGTTCTAGAAATAGTTCGCGTGCTGCAGCAATGATAGTAGGGCGAATTCGAGAGGGACGACCTGGAGATTTTTTTAACATATCGGTTTTCTTGCACATCTTATTTATTTACTTTACAGTAAAGTAAATAAATTGTCTATAAGTCTGGGGTCCCAGATATGCTTGATCTAAGTTTTAATTACCGTAAGTTTATATATTTATTGCCTTTATTTATTTTTTTGAATGGATGTGATTCTGATCAGCCTGCCCCTAAAAATATTCAGCAGGTGGGTACGATCACTATAAAACCAGAGACGATTGAATCTACCTATCAATTGGCTGGTAGAACGGTGGCCTCTGAAATTTCTCAGGTCCGTCCACAAGTCAATGGAGTAGTAATAGAGCAATTATTTAAGGAAGGCACGCAAGTAAACAAAGGGGCGCCACTTTATAAAATTGATTCATCACTCTATCGGGATAGCGTGGATGAAGCCGCTGGTAATCTTGCATTAGCAAAAGCCACTGTAAATTCGACTCGCCTTCAAGCCGAGCGTTATAAAGAATTAATTAAAGTAAATGGGGTGAGTCAACAAGAGCTTGATAATGCTCAAAGTGCATATGAGCAAGCGAAAGCGACTGTTGCCGTAAATGAAGCTGTACTGAAAACAGCACGAACCAATTTACGTTACACACAAGTTAGTGCGCCAATTTCAGGACGGATAGGGCGTTCATCTATTACACGTGGGGCTTTAGTCACCTCTGCTCAAACAGATCCTTTAGCAACGATTCAAAAACTGGACCCCATGTATGTCGACTTGACTCAGTCGAGTGATGAATACATGGCACTGCGTAAACAGCTTACTGAAAATGGAATAAAATCGACTGAACTTTCAGTACGTTTGAAGCTTGAGAATGGCACTGCCTATGCAGAACAGGGGACTTTTAAGTTTAGTGATGTTGCTGTAGATGAGGCGACAGGAAGTGTCACCTTACGTGCAGCATTTCCCAATCCCAATAATGCGTTATTGCCCGGCCTGTATGTACGGGCAGAACTTGGAACGGGAACACGTCCTAACAGCGTCTTAATTCCTCAAGGTGCGCTGTTCCGAGACGCAGAAGGAAATCCACTTGTTTGGATTGTTGGAAAAGATAATAAAGCCGAGCAACGAAAAATTACTCTAGGCGATGCAATTGATAATCGTTGGTTAGTGACCTCTGGCTTGAAAGCAGGAGATCAAGTCATTGTTGAGGGTCTGCAAGGCTTAAGTGCCGGCATGACGATTGAACCTACCCCAATGAGTTGAGGATTGCATATGTTGTCGAGTTTTTTTATTGCACGACCTATTTTTGCTTGGGTCCTCTCTATTTGTATTATGGCATTGGGGACGATTTCGATTTTAACGTTACCCATTGAACAATATCCTGACATTGCACCACCGGGTGTAAATGTTACTGCAAACTATCCGGGAGCATCTGCCAAAACTGTTGAAGACAGTGTTACCCAGATTTTGGAGCAACAAATTAAAGGGATTGATGGTCTACTTTATTTTTCATCGAGTAGTAGTTCGGCGGGTCAAGCACGGATAAGTCTTAGTTTTGATCAGAATACCAATCCTGACACTGCTCAGGTGCAGGTGCAAAATGCTGTGAATCAGGCACTGAGTCGATTGCCTCAAGAGGTTCAGCAGCAAGGGATTACTGTGACAAAGTCACAAGGCGATAGTTTACTGGTCTTTGCGCTTTACGATGAAAGTGGGACTAGATCTTCTGTCGACATATCTGACTATATGGTGAGTACACTGCAAGACCCATTAAGTCGGGTCGATGGAGTGGGTGAAATCACCGTATTTGGTGCTCAATATGCAATGCGCATCTGGCTTGATCCTCATAAATTAAACAGTTATGGATTAATGCCATCAGATGTTAGAACCGCAATTGAAGCACAAAACACTCAAATTACAGCAGGAGAATTGGGCGCATTACCCACGCGTGATGGGCAGGCTTTAAATGCAACAGTAACAGCATTATCTCGGTTACAAACCGTGAGCCAATTTGAAAATATTATTTTGCGGACACAAACCAATGGTGCGGTTGTATTACTTAAAGATGTTGCCCGAGTCGAGCGTGGTGCAGAGAGTTATCAGACTTCTACACGTTTGAATGGAAAGCCAGCTTCGGGTATGTCTATTCAACTTGCTTCTGGTGCCAATGCATTAGAAACGGCTGAACGAGTTAAAGCTGAAGTCACACGGTTAACTGCCTCTATGCCAGCGGGTTTAAAAGTTGCATACCCACGCGACAGTACGCCATTTGTAGAAGCTTCGGTAAATGGGGTGATTAAAACTTTAGCTGAAGCAATTGTTCTCGTCATTATTGTCATGTTCTTATTTTTGCAGAGCTGGCGTGCGACTTTAATTCCGGCAATTGCAGTTCCGGTCGTATTGTTAGGTACATTTGGTGTGTTGAGCGTACTTGGCTATAGCATTAATACACTGACTTTGTTTGCAATGGTACTCGCAATTGGTTTGCTTGTAGATGACGCGATTGTCGTCGTAGAAAATGTTGAGCGGGTTATGCATGAGCAAAATCTTGATGCTCGGCAAGCCACCCTAATTTCAATGCAAGAAATATCTGGCGCGCTCGTGGGTATTGCCATGGTACTCGCAGCAGTATTTTTACCTATGGCATTTTTTGGTGGTTCTGTCGGGATTATCTATCGCCAGTTCTCGGTAACGCTCGTATCGGCTATGGTACTTTCTGCAATTGTTGCTTTAACACTTTCACCTGCGCTATGTGCAACCTTACTCAAACCTGCAAATGAAAAACATAAGCAGAGAAAATTTTTTACTTGGTTCAACTATAAAGTAGAGCAAGGTCAAACAGGCTACCGCACAAAGCTAGTTGCTGTTTTAGGTAAACCCAAAGTCTTTATGGTCATATTCGTAGGTATTACAGCTTTGTTAGGTTGGCAATATACGCGTATGAATACGGGGTTTTTACCTCAAGAAGACCAAGGCTCGGTTATGGTTCAATTTAGTACGCCTGTAGGCACGACACTAGCTGAAACAGAGCGGGTTGGTAACCAGATTGCAGATTACTTTTTGACGAAAGAAAAGAATAATCTTAATGTTATTTTCATGGTGATGGGTAGAAATAACGCAGGCAGTGGTCAAAATGTGGGAATGGCATTTGCCGGACTCAAACATTGGGATGACCGAGAAGGTAGTGAAAATACAGCCGAAGCTGTGATTGCTCGTGCAAATGCACATTTTAAGTCACTGCGTAACGTACGTGTTCAGGTACTTTCACCCGCTGCTGTAAGAGGCCTTGGGCAATCTAGTGGCTTTGAATTTTGGTTGCAAGATGCTGAAAATAAAGGACGAGATGCTTTACTCGCAGCAAAAGATAATCTCCTAAAAGAAGCAAATGCTGATTCTGGATTAGCAGGGGTACGCTTAAATGGCTTAGATGATAAGGCTCAATTACAAGTCGATATCGATCAAAGAAAAGCGAGTGCGTTTGGATTATCTCAAGCTGATATTAGTAGTACTTTATCCTCTGCATGGGGCGGATCTTATATTAACGATTTCATAGATCAGGGACGTGTTAAGCGAGTTTATTTGCAAGGAGAGGCAATCTATCGTTCCTTACCCCAAGATATTGGGCAATGGTATGTTCGTGGTGCTACTGGTGAGATGACGCCATTTTCTAGTTTCTCTTCTGTGAAATGGCAGATGGGCCCTCAAATGCTGCAACGCTTTAACGGTCTTTCAGCCCTTCAAATACAAGGTTCTACGGCAGCTGGTGAGAGTTCTGGTGGGGCTATGGATAAGATGCAGCAGTTAGTTGACCAGCAACAAGGTTTTAATCTTCAGTGGAGCGGATTGTCATATCAAGAGAAACTAGCGGGTGGCCAAACGATCTGGTTATATTTAGCCTCAATCATCTTTATCTTTTTATGTTTGGCAGCACTTTATGAAAGTTGGTCTATTCCTGTCTCTGTCATGCTAGTTATTCCTTTAGGTCTTATTGGCGCTGTAGTTGCTGCAAGTCTGGCAGGTTTTGTGAATGATATTTACTTTCAGGTTGCTATGCTCACCACCATTGGGCTTTCTGCCAAAAATGCTATTTTGATTGTTGAATTTGCGGCAGCCAAGTTAGAGGCTGGTCAGGCATTAATGGATGCCATTATTGAAGGCGCTGGTCAGCGATTACGGCCAATTATTATGACATCTCTGGCTTTTGTTGCAGGTGTTCTTCCATTGGCTGTATCTACAGGAGCAGGGGCTGTTAGTCGAAAAGAAATTGGTATCGCCGTAACTGGTGGGATGATTTCGGGAACTCTACTTTCTATTTTCTTTGTGCCTTTATTTTTTCTTTTAGTTCGTCGTTTAACTAATAAGTTAAATACCAAAAAAGCCAAATGATTTTACAAAACAGAATGTCATTAACAATTAGGCCCTCATGCCATAAATAGCATGAGGGCCTAAAATCTGACTAAAAACTTAGAATGTATTTTGAATAATGACATCATCGTAAGGAAGTTTGCCCACACGTGGGTAAGGCTGAGATGCTGACTTACCAACGGCAATCATTAAACACACCACATGATCTTCGGGTAAGTTAATCAGCTTTGCCATTGCGTCAAAGTCAAAACCATCCATTGGGCAACTGTCTAAACCATGCTCTTGAGCAAGTAACATTAAAGTTTGAGCAAAAATACCCGCACTACGCATCACTTCGTCACGTTGGGTTTGTGGACGGTCACGGTAATATTGGTCAATTGCGCCAACCATAATATTTTGAACTTCCGGAGTCGCGCCATCCCATACACGCTTAGCATCAACTTCCCATGTATTTACTTTTGCACACAACACAATCAGTAATGATGACTCTGTAACTTGTGGTTGATCCCAAGCAATGGTGCGAATTTTTTGTCTTAACTCAGTATCTTCAATGATGACTGGACGCCAATGTTGTAAGTTAAAAGCGCTTGGCGCATTTGCTAAAACTTCTTGTAATAACTGCTTTTTGTTATCTTCAGAAAGTTGAAAAGCAGGGTCGAAGCGTTTAACTGCGCGGCGGTTACGGATGGCATCAATAACATTCATAAGATTTTCCTACTTAAGAGTTGGGTAGCGGTACTCGTTAGTTTTTATAACGTTGGGCTACATCAGCCGAAGAAAAGTTTGGTAGTAATGTGATACGTGATTTTTCAAAATTATTCCATTGATTTTCGTCTTTCAGCACAGGAATTGTAATCGTTTCTTTGCGGTCAAAACCAATCAGAGCCGCATCGACCAAATCATTGACATCCATTAATGGTGGGACTTGGCTTAAGTCAATGCCTGAACGCTCCCAAATTTCGGTTTTAGTTGCCGAAGGCAATACGGCTTGAACATGTACACCATGATCTTTTAATTCTAAATGTAAGCCTTGGCTAAAAAATTGGATGAAAGATTTACTTGCGCCATAAATGGTAGAACCTAATTCAGGAGCTAATCCAAGCACGGAGCCTAAATTAATAATGGCACCTTTACCTTTATGTATAAGTGATTGCGAAATTGCATGAGACAAACGAACAACCGCAGTCATATTTAAACTAATGAGTTTTTCAATATCTTTAATATCTTGAGTTAAAAAGGTTCCGTTTAGTGCAATGCCAGCGTTATTTACCAAAATTTCAATATCAGCATCGTTTTTGAGTACATCTTCAATCTTACTAATGTCTTGATCATTCGATAAATCGGCTTGAATAAACTCGACTTGTACGTCGTATTTTTCTTGAAGGTCTTTTGAGATTTTATCTAGACGGTTTCTGTCTCGTGCAACCAAGATTAAGTTATGGCCACGTTGAGCAAATCGGTCTGCATAGACAGAACCAATTCCTGACGAAGCTCCTGTAATAAGTACTTTTGATTGAGCTGACATGTGATGTCTCCACGCTTTAATTTTTTAGATGATGATCATAATCTAAAATATATAATTTTTGATGTCAATCATAATCAATGTATAATTGTGACGAGTAGGGTGAGTAAAAGTGGGTAGGCCAAAATGAAAGTCAGTAAAACTCAGGTAAAAGAAAACCGAGAAAAAATTGTCGAAAAGGCGACTCAACTGTTTCGTAACAAAGGCTACGACGGTGTCGGCATTGCTGAATTAATGTCTAGCGCAGGCTTTACTCACGGTGGGTTCTATAAACATTTCAGCTCTAAAACAGACCTTGTCTCAATTACTGTTAAACATGGGCTTGAGCAGGTTTTAAAAAGAATAGAAGGCTTAAACTTAACTCAATTTATTCAGCTTTATGTGTCTCGTACTCATCGAGACAATCGAGATTTGGGCTGCACCTTAACAGCGTTATCTTGTGATGCTGCAAGACAACCAGACGAAGTAAAAGTCGAATTTGAAGAGGGCATTGAGCAACTTATTCAGTTCATTATGAACGAACGTGCAAAACAAGTTTCTTTGGAAGCGCCAGAGTTGAGAAAGCAAGCTATTAATATTCTTGCTCAGTCTGTAGGGGCAATTGCCTTGTCTCGCGCATGCCCAGACCAATCTATCCTTAGCGATGAAATATTGGAAAGTTGTAAAGAGAGTCTTTTAAAGTTAGCCGATTAAACTTTTTTATCTCTCAAACTGGTTTGGCTAAGCTGAATTAACCTCGCAATATCCACTGTGCGCTCATAAATGAGTTCTGCTGCATGTTCGCAGGCTTGTTCTAATGTGATGGGGCCATTTGTTAGCGAAAAAGCAGTTGTAACGCCGTGCTCATAAAGCGCTTGGTAGCCTTGGCCTAAAGTTCCTGCAATCACAATGACAGGGATGCCATGAGCTTTTGCAATTTGGCTTACCCCAAAAACTGTTTTGCCGCTTAAGGTTTGCTGGTCAAATTTACCTTCGCCTGTAATGACCCAATCTGCGTTAGAAATTTTATGCTCAAGCTGATTCAGTTCAGCCACGACTTTAATTCCAGCTTTAAAATCTGCATTTAAATAACTTTTGGCTGCAAAGCCCAAACCGCCAGCAGCACCAGAACCTGCTTCCTCTCGTTTGTCGAAACCTAAAAGTTGTGCCGAGACATCGGCAAAATGGGCAAGGGCTGCATCGAGTAACTGTACTTGAGCAGGGGAAGCCCCTTTTTGTGGACCAAAAATATGAGATGCGCCGTTTGGACCGCAAAGTGGATTGCTCACATCGGCAGCCAGTAAAAACCGCGTGTGCTGAATACGAGAGTCGAAATGTGTTAAATCAATGTGTGATAGGTTGCCTAGAGCGATGCCACCTGCGGGTAAAACCTTTTGGTTAGCATCGAGCAAAACAGCACCCAAAGCACTCAGTAATCCTGTGCCGCCATCGTTAGTCGCACTACCGCCCACAGTTAAAATAATGTCTTTTGCACCTGCGTCTAAAGCATCCAAAATGAGTTGGCCTGTTCCAAACGTTGTGCTGTGGCAAGCATCACGCTCAGCCGGTGAAACTAACTGTATGCCGCTCGCTTGAGCCATTTCAATGATGGCGATTTTTTGTTTTTCTAACCAGCCCCATTTTGCTTGAACAGGCTGACCTAATGGCCCAACCACAGTTTTTTCACGCCATTGTCCTTCGCAGACTTCTAAAACAGCTTCAATAGTTCCTTCACCACCATCGGCCATCGGGCATAAAATCGTTTCTGCATGAGGAAAAACTTCTTGCCATCCTTTGGCAATGGCCTGAGCTACGTTTAAAGCAGATAAGCTGTCTTTAAATGAATCAGGGGCGATCACAACCTTCATAAGTGCTCTAATGTGGATAGATTTTTAATTGTTTTATACTGCTTAGTCCCAAAAAACCATACATAAAGACATGTAAGCATCAATTATAAAGAGTTTCTCTTCTGTTAAAAATAAAAGCCAATAATGTTTTGATCTGTAAAAGGCAGAGTTTCTATCTTTTTAACTCATTGTTTTATATGTTTTTCTATAAATAGCGCCGTTGGCCTAAATGATTGTAATTGTAAAAAATATGGCACATATTATAAGAACAGTTGAGCCAGCTTTTTAAAATATGGTGAATAACATACCAAGAGGACTCTACCCATAAGCTAGACAGCAGCGATTCTTAATATAAGCATAATTAAATTGTGGTTCTATTAGATTTGTTGAATGCCTAAGAAGAATTAAGAGGATGACAAAGTGGATAATTCAGAAGAACAAAAGCACATACAGGAAAATAACGGTTTTGCGCGAATTGAGCCATATACTCATCCTGCTGGCGGGTGGGGCGCACTGCTAAGTGTTGCTCGAAACTTAAAGCGACAAGATATTTTAGGTAAAGGTTCAATTACCTTACTCAACATTAACCAACCTACAGGTTTTGACTGTCCCGGCTGTGCATGGCCAGAAAAGAAAGATGCTCACGCATTTAACTTCTGTGAAAATGGTGCAAAAGCAGTTGCCTTTGAAGCAACCAGTAAAACAGTAACCCCTGAATATTTCGCAGGTCATACCGTCAGTTGGCTGTCAGAGCAAAGTGACTTTTTCCTCGAAGACTTAGGCCGTTTAACCGACCCAGTTCGCTATGATGCTGCAACCGATAAATATGTGCCTATTTCATGGGACGATGCATTTAAACTCATTGCTCAACATTTACATGCGCTAGACAACCCAGACCAAGCGGCATTTTATACTTCGGGTCGTGCCAGTAACGAAGCAGCATTTTTATATCAATTGTTTGTGAGAAGCTTTGGTACAAATAACTTTCCAGACTGCTCGAACATGTGTCATGAAACCACAAGTGTTGGCTTACTTGACTCGATTGGTTTAGGAAAAGGCACAGTCACCCTAGAAGACTTTGACGTAGCCGATGCTATTTTTAGTTTTGGTCATAACCCCGGCACCAACCATCCACGTATGTTAGGTACTTTGCGTGAAGTATCTAAACGTGGCGGCAACATTATTGCGATTAACCCAATTAAAGAGCGAGGTCTTGAGCGTTTCCAAGACCCGCAAGCACCTCTTGAAATGATGACCAACGGCAGTACGCCAATTAGTCGTTATTATTTCCAACCTAAAATTGGGGGCGACTATGCACTCATGTTAGGGATGTTAAAGCACTTAAATGAGTGGGATAAAAAAGCACTTGCCTCAGGTAAACCAAGCGTTTTTGACCGAAACTTTATTGCGGTTAATACCGTTGGTTTTGATGAAATGATTGCTGAGGTTGAAAGAACTGAATGGGCAGATATTTATAAACACTCAGGGTTATCGCCTGAACATTTAGAAAAACTCGCCAAACTCTTTTTAGAATCAGAGCGTTCAATTTTCTGTTGGGGAATGGGTATCACGCAACACCGCCACGGCACAGCTAACGTACATATGCTGGCAAATTTATTGTTGGCGCGTGGACAAATTGGCAGACCGGGTGCAGGGCTTTGTCCAGTTCGTGGGCACAGTAACGTGCAAGGCGACCGAACCATGGGTATTAATGAACTGCCTAGCCCTAAATTACTCGATAACATTGACCGCGTATTTGGAATTAAATCACCGAGAAAAAATGGGCATGGTGTTGTTGAGACCATTAAAGCCATGGCTGAAGGCGAGGTCAAAGTCTTTATTGGTTTGGGTGGGAACTTTGCAGTTGCAACGCCAGATACGCCGTATACCCAAGAAGCACTTAGAAAGTGTAATTTAACCGTTCATGTCGCAACCAAGTTAAACCGTAGCCATTTGGTGTGTGGTAAAGATGCACTAATTTTGCCATGTTTAGGTCGTACCGAAATTGATGAGCAGCTTCATGGCCCACAAGCAATTTCAGTTGAAGATTCAATGAGTAATATTCATTTGTCAGCAGGACGTAACGCTCCAATTTCTGACAATATTTTGTCTGAACCAGATATTGTCGCCCGAATGGCTGAAG
The DNA here is from genome assembly GCF_052045285.1 of Acinetobacter sp. 22301. Classification (NCBI taxonomy): domain Bacteria; kingdom Pseudomonadati; phylum Pseudomonadota; class Gammaproteobacteria; order Moraxellales; family Moraxellaceae; genus Acinetobacter; species Acinetobacter sp. 22301. The sequence continues at coordinate 24,078 of NZ_JBQEOR010000006.1, forward strand.
CAGTGCTTCCAGACAGCCAAATTAAATGGAAATGGTATATCGAAAGCTACGACCGTATTCGTGATTCAATTGCCGATGTGTTTGATGAGTTCCATGACTTTAATTTACGTGTCTATAAACCGGGTGGATTCCATCTAGAGCATCCAGCCAATCAGCACATCTGGAATACAAAAAGTGGTAAAGCGCAGTTTATGATTACACCGCTGAGTGAGGTCTATGCCGATAAAGAAAATCAGTACGCTGCGGCATATACCGACAGTAAGGTTTATACCTTAATGACCACTCGTTCTCATGACCAATACAACACCACTTTATATGGTCTAGATGACCGCTACCGCGGAGTGTTTGGGCAACGCCGTGTGTTATTTATGAACCAAGCTGATATTGATGAAGCTGGTTTTGAAGCAAACCAATGGGTTGATATTGAAAGTGTTTTCTCGGACGGTGTAAAACGTATCGTGCATAGTTTCCGTATTGTGCCGTACAACATTCCGCGAGGCAGCTTGGCCGCTTACTATCCAGAAACTAATCCTTTGGTGGCGTTAAGCAGTCATGATAAATATGCCAAGATTCCTGCTTCAAAAAGTGTTCCTGTGATTTTGCATCCCGGAAATGCGCCAGAGCATTTTAACTTGGCAACAGCAGTTGCGCCTGAAGACGCTGATAAGAAAGTAAGCAACCTTTAATCAAAGGCAATATTAAAAAATGTCATCCAAACAAATGGCGCTCTAAACAAGCGCCATTTTGAAATAAAGGAAATAATTTTGACACCACATTCCTATGGGGTTGAAACATTACCAGTACAGCGGTTTAACAAAAACGACTCTGAAAATGTTTTAGATCATATTGTGCAAGAGTACCCAATTGCTTTGGTGTATAACGGAATTTCACATGCGGTGATGATGGCGACACCGACCGATGTAGAATTATTTGCCAAAGGATTTAGTCTCTCGGAAGGAATTTTAACCAGCTTAAAAGAGCTATATACACTTGATGTACATCAAAATGAATTGGGCATTACGGTTGAAATGACCATTTCATCGAGAGCATTTGCTGCATTAAAAGAACACCGCCGCATGATGGTAGGCCGTACAGGCTGTGGTTTATGTGGAATTGAAAGCTTAGAGCAGTTTCAGTTAGATGTACCTAAAATTACAACACATGCATCAAAAATATGGCTTGAGCAAATTCCGAGTGCTATTTCCCATTTAAAAGTCCAGCAAGAAATTACCGCTTTAACGGGTGGCGCACATGCCGCAGCATGGGTGGTTGACGGTCAAATAGTGGCTTTATTTGAAGATGTTGGCCGCCATAATGCTTTAGATAAATTAATAGGTTATTTAGCACAAGAAAACTACGACACCAGTTTAGGTTTTGTGGTGATGACCAGTCGTGCAAGTTATGAACTTATACGAAAATGTGCCCAGCTGAACATCAGCCTATTGGCGTCAATTTCAGCGCCTACCAGCATGGCCATTCAATTAGCCAAGCAATCTGGCCTGACTTTGGCAAGTTTTTGTAGGGGAGACAGATTTGTTTTATATACAGAAATTTAAAATATATTGTTCAAGATGGTGGATCTAAAATGAAGCTCATCTGACATTTCTTTGGCTTTTAAGCTAAGGATAGGTTTTATGGATTATTATAAAACTCTAAAGGTTCAGAGTCTGTCCAAATGTCTTGGTTACAATCACTAAAAGAATGGGCAAAACGTCTAAAAAAACAAATTATTATGCTTTGGTTTGCATCAAAGCATCCTCAAATGCCATGGTTCCCAAAAGTTATTGCTGTGGTGGCTGTGGCTTATGCCTTTAGTCCAATCGATTTAATTCCAGATTTTATTCCTATTTTAGGCCTTTTAGATGAGGCCATCATTCTACCGATGCTGATTTGGTTAGCTGTTCGTTTTACACCTCAACAAGTCATTTTAGATGCGGAACAACAAGCGGAAGAATGGCTAGATCAACAGGAGCGTCGGCCTCAAAATTATTTGGTTGCTGTGTTGATTATTCTAGTTTGGATCACACTGGCCTTGATGGCCTATTTCTACTTTGGTGGTGGTTTATAATTTGCAAACCGTCAAAGTTTAGAATCGTGAATTTAAAGGCATTAACATTGTGCTTTGCTACAACTCAAAGGATAATAACGTTTTTATAAGCTATGAGTTGCAGACAATGAAAATCGTCGCAGATGAAAACTTGGCATTTACCGATTACTTTTTTTCAGAATTTGGCGATATTCAACACAAAGCAGGGCGTACTTTAACCCATGCAGATGTAAAAGATGCTGAAGCTTTATTGGTTCGTTCGGTTACTGCAGTTAACGCAAGTTTAATTGAAAACACCGTATTAAAATATGTGGGCAGTGCCACAATCGGGACCGATCATTTAGATATTGCGGCGTTAGAAAAACAAGGAATTACGTGGGCCAATGCGGCCGGTTGTAATGCGCAAGCGGTTGCTGAATATGTCATTACTGCTTTACTGTATTTAGATGCAAACCTTTTAGAACAACAAGAAAAATTTACCCTAGGTATTGTTGGCCTTGGCAACGTCGGTAAGCGCTTGGCTTATATGGCTCAGTTGTTTGGCTGGAACGTAATTGGCTTCGACCCATATGTGAAACTAGACACAATTGAAAATGTAAGCTTAGAAACTCTGTTGCAACAAGCCAACGCAATTTCAATTCATGTGCCGCTTACAAAAAACGGTCAACATCCGACATATCATCTGTTTGATGAAAAAGCTTTTGCAACGCTTCAACCTGACACAATTTTAATTAATAGTGCACGTGGTCTAGTCGTGAAAGAAGCTGCTTTAATGGAAGATATTCAGCGTACCCAGCGTAAAGTGGTGCTTGATGTATTTGAGCATGAGCCAGTCATATCAGAAGAGCTTTTAAATATGTTGGCTTTAGCAACACCGCATATTGCTGGTTATAGCCTTGAAGGAAAAGCTCGCGGTACACAAATGATTTATGAAGCTTTTTGTCAAAAGTTTGGATATGACCTGAATAAGCGTTTTGAAACTCAGCTACCTGCATGCGAAGACTATTTTTCAGGACATGATTTAAAAGCAGTGTTAAAGCAAAAGTTAGCTCAGATTTATGATATTGCTCAAGATGATGCCAACATCCGTGCTTGTATTAAAGACGGCAAAGTAGAGCAAAAAGCATTTGATTTATTACGTAAAAATTATCCGCTGCGCCGTGAATGGGCAGCACATGGGGGACCACAGGCATGAGTTTAAGCTATCAACCTACTTGTTCAATTGATGCCTTAAAAGCTCGTGCCAAGCTCTATACCCAAATTCGTCAGTTTTTTGCTGAACGTGGTGTCATGGAAGTCGAAACACCGATCGTTTCACAGGCAGGTGTTACCGATGTGCATTTAGCTTCAGTTCAGGCTTTGCGTCATATTAATGGCAAATTGCAAACTCAATATTTACAGACTTCACCAGAGTTTGCCATGAAGCGTTTATTGGCGAGCGGTAGTGGACCGATTTATCAAATCTGTAAGGTGTTCCGAGACGATGAACACGGGCGTAAACACAACAGTGAATTTACTATGCTTGAATGGTATCGCCCCGGTCTAGACTTAAAAGCGTTAATGCATGAAACAGCCGATTTATTGCAAACATGTTTGCAGCATCGTTTTGGCGAAGTTCGTCCATTTATTTTAAGTTATAAGCATGCCTTTCAAGATCGTCTTGATATCAACCCTTTGCAGGCAACTTTGAAACAACTCAAAGATACGGCAAATCGTGTGGGGTTAAATCTCGACTTGGGCGATGATCGCCTAGCTTATATGGATTTGTTATTTTCTCATTTTGTTGAACCAAGTTTAGGTTTTGATGCTCCAGTTTTTTTAACTGACTTTCCACCAGAAATGGCCTCTTTGGCAAAAGTGAAAGTAGATGAAGATGGGGAAGAGGTCGCGGCGCGTTTCGAGGTTTATATTGAAGGCTTAGAGCTAGCCAATGCCTACGATGAATTGCTTGATGCAGATGTGTTACGTTCACGCTTTGAAGCAGATAATACAGAGCGGGCTAAGCAAGGGCTTCATATTATGCCTTTAGATGAGCATCTGTTAGCAGCGTTGCCTCATATGCCGGAATGCTCAGGTATCGCTTTAGGTGTAGACCGTTTACTCATGGTTGCAATGGATCAGGTCAAAATCGAAAAAGTAGTGACCTTTCCAGCAGAAATTGCTTAAACGCTGATAAATAAAAAAGCCACAATATTGTGGCTTTTTTATTGAGGATTTATTTAGCTTAAGCTTGTTGAATACCTGCAACAACCCAGTCTTGCTGAGAGCCAACAGGTTTAACAAAGTGCCAGATTTCGGTAAACGGTTGTGGCAAGCTGTTTAGGTCTTCGCTTACTGTACCAGTGAAACGTACGCTTACTACGTATTGACCATTTTCAGTCGCACTGTCTACAACCATCGCATTCAAGTTACTAAATTCAGCAACGTCCTGATCTTGGTTTTCCATGATGTCGTTATACATTGAACTATAAAGTTCTGGTGTTAAGTAACGGCGAATTTCTTCAATATTACTTGCAGTATTCATCGATTGGATGTGATTAAAACGTTGACGTGCAATACGTAAGAACGCAGCTGGTTCACTACCATCTGGAAGTTGATTGCCATTGCTCGTGGTTACACCGCCAAAAGGCGCTTGCGTTGCTGCACCGCCACCCACAGATTGACCAAAGATATTTGTATTATCGCCAGCATTACGTGGCGCTGCTTGTGGCGCAGCAGAACGGCCAAATGGGTTTTGACCGTTGCTATTTGGTGCGTAAGGGTTGTTACCTGCTAATTTTTTTTTTGATCCCAATTTACGGAATACAAAGAAAGCAAGAGCTGCAGCAAGCAATACCCAAATCCAACCTGGGATTCCACCTTTTTTCTCTTCTTGAGCTTGAGCCTGAGTGGCTTGCTGTTCAGTTGATGTCGGTTTGTCATCAGCTAAAGCATTTGCTGCAACAGCACCTACGGCAGCACCAGCCACACCAGCTGCAACCATTGAACCAACACCTGGACCAGATTTCTGAGGCGCTGTAGTGGTTTGTTGAACTGGAGTCACTTGACGAGGTTGTTGATAAGACTGGCTTGAAGTAGTCGAACGTGCCATACCGTGGCTTTTACCACCACCTGCACGTTTAGCTTCAGCAAGAGGAGAAATTGCTAAAGCAGCCATTAAAATACCGGTAATCAAGCCACGCTGGTGTACTTCCATAGGAAATTCCTGTTTAAAGTTAATTTGTAATAGTATTTATGCAGGCTTTTACTCTAAATTTCAACTATAAAAGTATGTTTTTTTATGTCAATTCATCACTGAGTTGCATAGCTTCTGTCAATGCTTCATGCAAGCGCGCAACAGCAATAACTTGTACGCCTGGAATTGCCTTTTGAGGGGCGTTTCCTCTTGGTAAAATGACATATTTAAAGCCATGTTTTGCTGCTTCTTTTAAGCGCTCCTGACCGTTAGGAACAGGGCGAATTTCACCAGAAAGCCCAACTTCACCAAAAACTGCAAGCTGTTGGGGCAACGCTTTAGTACGTAAACTTGAAGCACATGCAAGTAAAACAGCCAAATCAGAACCTGTTTCGGTAATTTTTAAGCCACCTACAATGTTGACGTATACATCTTGTCCAGTGGTTTGCACGCCACCATGACGATGCATTACAGCAAGCAACATGTTCAAACGGTTTTGTTCAAGACCAAGTGCAACACGTCGTGGTTGTCCTTGAGCATCATCAACTAAAGCTTGCACTTCGACCAAAAGAGGGCGAGTTCCTTCACGGCTAATCATCACAATTGAACCGGGAATCGCTTCATCATAACGACTTAGGAAAATAGCAGAAGGATTGGCCACTTCACGTAGGCCTTTATCAGTCATGCCAAATACGCCAAGCTCATTCACTGCACCAAAACGGTTTTTAACAGCACGAATCATTCGATAACGTGAGTCTGATTGACCTTCAAAGTAAAGTACGCAGTCCACCATATGCTCTAAAACACGCGGACCTGCCAGTGCACCTTCTTTGGTCACGTGACCAACAATGAATAGCGCCGTGCCACTATTTTTTGCATAACGGGTTAATAAAGCAGCAGATTCACGAATTTGTGAAACACCACCCGGAGCAGATTGGAGGGTTTCTGTATAAAGAGTTTGAATCGAATCTAGAATAGCGACTACAGGTTTTTCTTGTTCTAAAACTTCACAAATGCGTTCTACACAGGTTTCAGCCATGACTTTTAATTGGTCGGTTGGCAGGTCAAGACGTTGCGCACGAAGAGCTACCTGAGATAAAGATTCCTCACCCGTAATATAAAGCGCAGAGCTTTTTGCGCTTGCCATATGGGTCGCAGTTTGCAAAAGAATGGTTGATTTACCAATACCGGGGTCACCACCAATCAGCACCACAGAACCTGTCACCAAACCGCCGCCAAGCACTCGGTCAAATTCGCTAATGCCTGTAGGTAAGCGGGTTTCATGAGAAACGGAAACTTTATTTAGTGTTGTAATATTAGCAACTTGTCCAGCATAGCCCCCAATTTTAGGACGTGCACGGTGAGCAGTGGTTGGCTCAAGTTTAACTTCAGTCAGAGAATTCCATTCACCACACTCTGAGCATTGACCAGCCCATTTAAGATGATCGGCACCACATTGCTCGCAACGGTAAACAGTTTTGACTTTGCTCATATTCGACTTCAGTTAAAAACTTCTTAATTAATAGTAGAAACGGAGTATAACAAAACCAAAATAGAGAATCAGTTTTGAAGTGGAATACATTTTGCTTAATTTAAAACAACGAAAATATTAGGTCATTGTCATGTGTTAGTTAATTTAAAAGATTAAGGTCGAGCAGGGGTGTTTTTAATAAACAGACGAAGGACTGAAATGAAATAGAAGATTAGAAAATGGTCAATTGAATAGTCTTTTTAATTTAAAAATCAGACAAGTTCAAGTCATGTTTTTAGACCGTAAAGTGCGTTGTATTGCTATGGGCTTGTGCGTATTATCAGATTTAATTGTATGTAGCTTGAAATCATCAGCAATACAGATAAAAATCGGTTAGCTGAAAAATTATCAAAAAATATACATTTAAAAGATACCTGCAAATGGTGCGATATCGTCTTTTTGATTTTAGCTAACGGACTAAAAAAAATTACTGGAGTGTATTGATAAGATGTCGAATCAAAATCTGAATGAGCCTCATGAACAAGGTGAGCTCCATCGTAGCCTTTCAAATCGGCATTTACAGCTGATCGCGATTGGCGGTGCAATTGGTACGGGATTGTTTATGGGATCAGGCAAAACGATTAGTCTTGCTGGCCCTTCAATCTTATTTATTTACCTGATTATTGGTGTGATGGTGTTTTTTGTCATGCGTGCGCTTGGCGAATTACTTCTTTCAAATCTTGCCTATAAATCATTTATTGATTTCACAACAGATTTAATTGGCCCATGGGCAGGTTATTTTGTAGGTTGGACCTATTGGCTGTGTTGGATCACCATTGGTATTGCCGATCTTTCTGCAATTATCTATTACTTACAATTCTTCAATAATGGTCTACCTTTCTCGCCAGTTGAAGGTGCCATGATCAGTGTTGCAGCCATCGTATTCATTATGGGCTTGAACTTGTTAACAGTTCGCCTGTTTGGTGAATTAGAGTTTTGGTTTGCGCTGATTAAAATCCTCGCAATTATTATTTTAATTGCAGTGGGTTTATGGATGATCTTTACGGGCTTTACCTCGACTACTGGTGAAGTGGCATCCTTTACTCATTTGTGGGCAAATGGTGGTTTCTTCCCGACGGGTGTACATGGCTTCTTGGCAGGCTTCCAGATTGCGATTTTTGCTTTCGTTGGTGTAGAACTTGTGGGAACAACGGCTGCGGAAACGAAAGACCCAGCACGTAACTTACCAAAAGCAATTAACTCAATTCCAATCCGTATCATTATTTTCTACGTATTGGCATTGTTGATTGTGATGTCTGTAACACCTTGGAATAAAATTGATCCAGCGATCAGTCCATTTGTAAACTTGTTTAGTCAAGCAGGTGTGGCAGCAGCAGCGATCTTGATGAACTTGGTGGTATTGTCATCAGTAATGTCATCCATGAACAGTGGCGTGTTTTCAACAAGCCGTATGTTATTTGGTCTATCTCGTGAAGATCAGGGTCCAAAAGCTTTTGGTAAATTGAACAGACGTGCGGTACCAGCAAATGCATTGTATTTCTCTGCTGCGTGTTTATTGTTAGGTGCGGCATTACAGTATTTTGTTCCAAATACAGTTGAGGCATTTACGCTTGCAACGACGCTTTCAACGATTCTGTTCATTTGCGTGTGGTTACTCATTATCTGGAGTTATATCCGTTACTACACTACGCGTCCTGAGCTGCATGCCAAATCAACATTTAAATTGCCAGGCGGTCTATTTACATGTTGGATCACGATTATTTTCTTTATTGGTATGATTTACGTGTTGTCGTTGGAACCAGATACGTTCAAAGCGCTTAAAGTCAGCCCAATTTGGTTTGTTATCTTGATCATTGGTTATTTCTTCTTCTATAAACCACGTCATAAAAAGTAATTAAATTTATTTGCTTATGATCAAACGCTGGCTGAAAAGCTGGCGTTTTTTATGCATATTGTTTTTCTCTTTAAGTTTACTCTTTAGCCGCCTGCATGATCACGGTATACTGCATCGAATTGTTTAAATCAGGTGCTCAGATGCGTCGTGTCATTTGCCTCATCAGTTTATTGAGCAGCAGTATTTTGCTTAGCGCTTGTGGTCAGTCAGGAGCATTACAGCTACCTTCTGATCCGAATTATGACAAACGTGCGAAATACTTGCTCTATCGTAATAAAGAACAGAAACAAGTTGTGCAACAGGATGAGCAGGCTGAACAGCCAGTTGAATCATCAGCCCCAACCCAAACAACTTCACCTTAAGCTTTGAAATAAGGACACATTCATGAGTTTCACTCGCATTAATGGAGTATTGCATGCAGAGCAATGTTCTATGGAGCAGCTTGCGCAGCAATTTGGCACCCCTTTGTATGTTTATTCAAAAGCAGCTTTTGAAAAACATTACTTAGATATGGACCGTGCTTTTGATTTTATTGATCATCAAATCTGTTTTGCGGTGAAATCTAACTCAAATATAGCTGTTCTGAATGTGTTGGCAAAACTTGGTGCTGGTTTTGATATCGTATCAGGTGGTGAACTTGCACGAGTTTTAAAAGCAGGTGGAGATGCATCTAAAGTTGTTTTTTCTGGCTTGGGTAAAACCGAAGCCGATATCGAAACATCGTTAAATGTAGGCATTGCTTGTTTTAACGTAGAGTCTTATGCAGAACTAGACCGCCTTCAAAAAGTTGCAGCTCGTCTAGGCAAAAAAGCGCCAATTTCTTTACGTGTAAATCCAGACGTAGATGCAAAAACTCATCCTTATATTTCAACTGGTTTAAAAGAAAATAAATTTGGTATCCCAAGTGATACCGTTTATGAAACTTATCAATATGCTGCATCTTTGCCAAACCTTGAAATCATTGGAATTGACTGTCACATTGGTTCGCAATTGACCGAGACTAAACCGTTTGTTGACGCTTTAGATCGTGTCATGTTGATGATCGAAGAATTGAAAAAACTTGGTATCAATCTTAAACATATTGATATCGGTGGTGGTTTAGGTGTTTGTTATAAAGATGAAACACCGCCAAGTGTTGAAGAATATGCCAACTCAATGAAACCTGCTTTAGAAAAGTTAGGTCTCAAGGTTTATATGGAGCCGGGTCGTAGCATTAGTGCAAATGCGGGTGTGCTTTTAACAAAAGTTGATTTGCTCAAGCCAACGAGCCACCGTAACTTTGCCATTATTGATGCTGCAATGAATGATTTAATTCGTCCTGCTTTATATGAAGCGTGGATGGATATCCAACCTGTAGTGCCAAGTTCTGATACTGAAGAAAAAACTTGGGATCTTGTGGGTGCAATCTGTGAAACAGGTGACTTCATTGGTAAAGATCGTTCACTGGCTTTAAAAGAAAATGACTTGTTAGCTGTTCTTGGCGCTGGCGCTTATGGTTTTGTAATGAGTTCAAATTACAATACACGTGGACGTGCCGCGGAAGTGATGGTGTCAGGTGATAAAGCCCATTTGATTCGTGAGCGTGAAACGGTTGAATCCCTTTGGGAAAAAGAACGCTTATTGCCTGAGGAGTAAATGAAATGTTGTTAGAATTTACTAAAATGCATGGCCTAGGCAACGACTTCATGGTGGTTGATCTAATCAGCCAACGTGCTTATTTAGATACAGAAACAATTCAACGCTTAGCCGATCGTCATTTCGGTATTGGTTTTGATCAGCTTTTAATTGTTGAACCACCAGATTTACCGGAAGCAGATTTTAAATATCGTATTTTTAATGCAGATGGGTCTGAAGTTGAACAATGTGGTAATGGTGTACGCTGTTTTGCTCGCTTTGTACATGAGCGCCATTTAACAACGAAAACTAGTATTACTGTTCAAACGAAAGCAGGGATTGTCAAACCTGAACTGGGGCAAAATGGTTGGGTTCGCGTGAATATGGGCTACCCGAAATTCTTGCCGAATGAAATTCCATTCATTGCTGAACAACCAGAAGCTTTATATACACTTGAGTTAGCTAACGACCAGAACATTAATATTGATGTGGTCAATATGGGCAACCCTCATGCTGTCACTATTGTTCCAGATGTATTAACTGCAGATGTTGCTGGCATTGGCCCACAAGTTGAGTCACATAAACGTTTTCCTGAACGTGTTAATGCTGGCTTTATGCAAGTAATTGATGAAAAACATGTTCGCTTACGTGTATTTGAACGTGGCGTCGGTGAAACCCTTGCATGTGGTACAGGTGCTTGTGCCGCTGCGGTAAGTGGTATGCGCCGTGGCTTACTTGCGAACTCAGTTGAAGTTGAACTTGCTGGTGGTAAGTTACAAATTGAATGGCAAGAAGGTGATGTGGTTTGGATGACGGGTCCAACAACTCATGTATATGATGGGCGTTTGGATTTACGTTATTTCCAAGGTTAATCGCATTACCTAAATAAAAGCCTCTTTTCATCAGCTAAATTGATAAAAGAGGCTTTCTTTTATATGTACAATAATTTTTTAATTTTATTACTTTATAAAAATATGAATAATTTAATTTTCTTACCTGGCGCATCAGGCGGTACGACATTTTGGCATCCCTTAATTGAAAAATTACCTCAGCAGTATCGTACAAAAATTATTGGTTATCCCGGTTTTGGAGATACACCAGAATCCCTTGAAGTGAAGAGTTTTGAAGACCTAACAAATTATGTGGTCAATCAAATTAATGAAGAATCTGTAATTGTTGCTCAATCAATGGGTGGTGTTTTTGCCGTTGCCGCAGCACTACAAAAAACTCAACTGGTGAAAGGGTTGGTCTTGATCGCAACTTCTGGTGGAATCAACCTTAAGCGATTTAATGTACAAGACTGGCGTGAAGCATACCGCCAAACATTTTTAAAATATCCTGATTGGTTTATTACTACCAATGTTAACTACGAAGAGTTTTTATCAGATATAAATATTGAAACTTTATTAATCTGGGGCGATAACGATCCAGTGAGCCCCGTTCAGGTGGGTCAATATTTAAATCAAAAATTTGAAAATTCGATGTTATATGTTGTGAAAAATGGCGACCATCAATTGGCAGAAGAACATGCTGATGAAGTGGCCGCACAAATTAATGATTATTTAAAAAAGATGAAGTAAGTTTTTTAAAACGGAAGCGTGCTGTGTTAGCACGCTTTTTAAAATTTATCTTTTACTCAAAGCTAATTTCAAAGCAAACAACACAAAAATACTGCCAGTAATCCGATCCATATATTTCACAAATTTGGGTTGCTTAAGATAACGTGACAGTGGCTGCATAGCCAAAATTAATAAAGTTGACCATAGCATTCCAATCACCACATGAATCATTACCAGTCCCATCACCCAAGTAACTGCCGATGCTTGTGGTGGAATAAACTGTGGAAGAAATGAAATATAAAAAATACCAACTTTGGGATTAAGTAAATTACCCAAAAAACCCTTAATAAACCAATTTTGTGAAGGAGAGGTATTTGAACTATTCTCTTGAATATCTGAAAGTTGGCTACGTGGTTTTAAAATCATATTTAAACCTAACCATGCTAGATAAGCTGCTCCCATCCATTTTAGAATATTAAAAGCGAGATCAGATGCCATGAGCAAAGCACCCAGACCACAGGCAACCACAATTCCCCATACAATACAGCCAAGGCTAATGCCGACAGCTGCTTGAAACGCTTTCGATTTACCTTCAAGTGTTGCTGTACGAATAATTAAAGTCGTATCTAAACCCGGGGTCAATGTAAGTAAGGTAATCGCAATTAAATAAGGGATGAGTATGGTGGTCATGGCAGCAAGATCCAATGAATACTTGGTTTAAATTGTAATATATAAATTAGATCAGCATTAGGTTGTACGGTATCAAATTTTCATGATCACATAGTTTTTGGTACACTCAAAAAAATGAGCAAATAAATGGAGAGCAATTTGGATTTTGCATTACAACTGCTCTCAATGTGGTTAAAAGAAAGAAAAATACAGAATCAATCTGAGCACACGATTACTGCTTATGAACGAGATGTTAAAAGCTTTCTTGAGTTCTGCGAGCACAAACAACTAGATTTGAGAAATATTGAAGCTTCAGATTTAAGAGAGTACTTAGCGCAGCGTGTCGAACAGGACCAGTTAAGTTCAAGTAGCATGCAACGCCATCTCACTTCAATTCGCCAATTTATGAAATGGGCTGAACAAGGAAAATATCTAGAAATTAACCCTACTGATGATTTTAAGCTTAAACGTCAGCCTAGGCCTTTGCCGGGTATGATCGACATAGAAACGGTTAATCAAATTTTAGATCAACCTATGCCGGAAAAACCAGTTGATCAGCAATTGTGGCTAAGAGATAAAGCCATGCTCGAGTTACTTTACTCAAGTGGTTTACGTTTAGCTGAATTACAAGGTTTAACAGTTAAAGATGTAGATTTTAATCGCCAACTTGTTCGTATTACAGGTAAAGGAAATAAAACCCGTATAGTACCATTTGGGAAAAAAGCAAAAGAAAGTCTATTGAACTGGTTGAAAGTTTACAAAATTTGGAAGGGACATTTCGATCAAAACGATTCTGTCTTTATTTCCTTGCGAGGCGGAGCGCTCACTCCAAGGCAAATTGAAAAACGAGTGAAACTTCAGGCACAAAGAGCAGGTGTAAATGTAGATTTACATCCGCATTTATTACGTCATTGTTTTGCTAGCCATATGCTATCAAGTAGTGGTGATTTGCGATCAGTACAAGAAATGTTAGGTCACAGTAATTTGTCTACGACACAAATTTATACGCATATTGATTTTGATCATTTAGCACAAGTATATGATCAAGCTCATCCAAGGGCTCATAAAAACTAAAATTTAAAAATAGACTCAATAAATAGATAATTAAATTGAGAAGTTTTAGGTGAATGTAGAGATCATTTGTATTTTTTTACAAATTTGTTTAAGAGAAATAGTCAAAACAGCCAAATTGACCATTTTGATCTTTGGGTATTTTATCGACTACTGGGTCTAAAAAACCTCGGATTTAAGGTTTTTAAAAGTAATGTTATGTTTCTAGCTAATATGCTAAATAAGATAAAAAGATAATAAAAATCAATGTATAAAATACAGTTTAAAAAGAATAAAATAGGCCTTCATAGCAGTCTAAAATTTTTTTATGAACTGATGATTTCATTTTTTTTGTGCTGTTCCAGAAAATTGTGACTTGACCGAAATGCCAAACACATTGCAAGATAGGGTACCTAAAAAATTTTAATTGAAGAGTTAATATACTTTTCTCAACATTTACTTTTGCTAGAACAGCCGAGGATTACATGAAGGCTCTTGTTGCTGTAAAACGCGTGGTTGATGCCAACGTTAAAGTTCGTGTTAAGCCGGACAATAGTGGGGTTGACCTTACCAACGTAAAAATGTCAATTAACCCATTTTGTGAAATCGCAGTGGAAGAAGCGGTTCGCTTAAAAGAAAAAGGAACAGTATCAGAAATCGTTGTTGTTTCTGTAGGTCCTAAAGAAGCTCAAGAACAAATCCGTTCTGCAATGGCTCTAGGCGCAGACCGTGGTATTTTGGTTGAAACTACTGATGAAATTGGCGCTTTAGAAGTTGCTAAAATTTTAAAAGGTGTTGTTGAAGCTGAAAAACCAGAACTTATCCTTCTTGGTAAACAAGCAATTGATGATGACTCTAACCAAGTAGGTCAAATGCTTGGTGCATTATTAGGTGCTGGTCAAGGTACATTCGCTTCTGAAGTGAAAGTTGATGGCGGTAAAGTACAAGTGACTCGTGAAGTTGACGGTGGTTTACAAACTGTTGAACTTACACTTCCTGCAATCATCACGACTGACTTGCGTTTGAACGAGCCACGTTATGCAGCATTGCCTAACATCATGAAAGCTCGTAAGAAGCCACTTGATACAAAATCTCCTGCTGATTATGGCGTTACAGCTGGTACTAAGCTTAAAACTGTTAAAGTTGAAGCTCCAGCAGAACGTAAAGCTGGCGTACAAGTGAAATCTGTAGATGAGCTTGTTGAAAAATTGAAAAATGAAGCGAAAGTGATCTAATACGGAAGGATAAAATCATGAGTATTTTAGTTATCGCTGACCACAACAACCAAGTACTTAACGGTGCTACTTTAAACGTTGTTGCTGCAGCACAAAAAATCGGTGGTGATATTACTGTATTAGTTGCTGGTTCTGGTGCTCAAGCAGTTGCTGATGCTGCTGCTAAAGTTGCTGGTGTAAGCAAAGTTTTACTTGCTGACAACGCTGCTTATGCAAACCAATTAGCTGAAAACGTAGCTGGCTTAGTTGCTGACTTGGCTAAAGGTTACAAATACGTTTTAGCTGCTTCTACAACAACTGGTAAGAATATTCTTCCACGTGTTGCTGCTCTTCTTGATGTAAGCATGATCACAGATATCATTTCTGTTGAATCTGCGAACACATTCAAGCGTCCTATCTATGCAGGTAACGCGATTGCAACTGTTCAATCTGACGAAGCAATCATTGTTGGTACCGTTCGTGGTACAGCATTTGATCCAGTTGCTGCGGAAGGCGGTTCAGCTGCTGTTGAAACAGTTGGCGAAGTAAAAGATGCGGGTATTTCACACTTCGTATCTGAAGAAATCGTTAAGCTTGATCGTCCAGAATTAACTGCGGCTCGCATCGTAGTTTCTGGTGGTCGTGGTGTAGGTTCTGGTGAGAACTACCATAAAGTACTTGATCCATTAGCTGACAAGCTTGGTGCAGCACAAGGTGCTTCACGTGCAGCAGTTGATGCGGGCTTTGTACCTAACGATTTCCAAGTTGGTCAAACTGGTAAAATCGTTGCGCCTGAGCTTTACGTTGCTGTAGGTATTTCTGGTGCGATCCAGCATTTAGCTGGTATGAAAGATTCTAAAGTTATTGTTGCAATCAACAAAGACGAAGAAGCGCCAATCAACAGTGTTGCTGACTACTGGTTAGTTGGTGATTTGAACACTGTAGTACCTGAATTGGTATCTAAACTTTAATCTTTACCGATTAAAGCTAAAAAACCCTTAGTTTTTACTAGGGGTTTTTTTTATTATGGATAGTGTCCTGAAATGTATAACTGAGACTTTTATCTCATTTGAGGTTTGATTTTTATAGAATAAAAATCACATAGTTTTATTAAGAATAGAACATGCTCGTTATAGCGATATGATAAGAATAATATGCAATTAAATTATACAAATATCACCAGATTAGCAGTGTAGATTCCGCACATTACAAAGTGCTTTTATGCTATAGTATACAGCTATATTTTTTTCGATTTTAGTTCAGTTTCCGGAACTAAATTTTTTGCAAGATCAAGACATATAAGCAGATGGAAATTTCTATCTGTAAGAAGGAGTATGCATGAGCGTATCGGAAATCCGACCGATTGCCATTGAGGACGAACTCAAGCATTCATATTTAGATTACGCGATGAGTGTAATCGTATCTCGTGCATTGCCGGATGTGAGAGACGGTCTGAAACCTGTTCACCGTCGTGTGCTTTATGCCATGCACGAATTGGGCAATGACTATAACAAAGCCTACAAGAAATCTGCGCGTGTTGTTGGGGACGTAATCGGTAAATATCACCCTCATGGTGACTCAGCTGTTTATGAAACCATTGTACGTATGGCTCAGGACTTTAGCTTACGTTATTTATTGGTAGATGGTCAGGGTAACTTCGGTTCGATTGATGGTGATAGCGCAGCTGCGATGCGTTATACCGAAGTCCGTATGACCAAGCTTGCACACGAGCTTCTTGCAGATCTAGAAAAAGACACGGTTGACTGGGAAGATAACTACGACGGATCTGAGCGTATTCCTGAAGTACTTCCGACACGTGTTCCTAACTTGTTAATTAATGGCGCTGCTGGTATTGCCGTAGGTATGGCAACCAACATGGCACCGCATAACATGACAGAAGTTGTGAATGCGTGCTTAGCCTATGCTGACAATCCGAATATCTCGATTGAAGGATTGATGGAATACATTACGGGTCCTGACTTTCCTACAGGCGGTATTATTTACGGTAAATCAGGTATTGTTGATGCCTACCGTACAGGTAAAGGCCGCTTACATATTCGTGGTAAGTACCATTTCGAAGAAGATGAAAAGACAGGCCGTACAACCATCGTCTTTACTGAAATTCCATATCAAGTAAACAAAGCAAGAGTTATTGAACGTATTGCTGAGTTAGTGAAAGAGAAAAAACTTGAAGGTATTTCAGAACTTCGTGATGAGTCTGACAAAGAAGGTATGCGTATTGCAATTGACTTAAAGCGTGGTGAAAACGCTGAAGTCGTTGTAAATAACTTATTCTTAAATACTCAACTTGAGAACTCATTCAGCATCAATATGGTTTGTCTTGATAACGGACAACCAAAATTGATGAATCTGAAAGATATTATTGCGGCATTTATCCGTCACCGCCAAGAAGTTGTGACACGCCGTACCATGTTCGAACTGCGTAAAGCACGTGAACGTGGTCATATCTTAGAAGGCTTAACAGTTGCTTTAGCCAATATCGATGAAATTATCGAGACTATTAAAACTTCTGCTAACCCTGCTGAAGCGCGTGAGCGTTTACTTGCAGGTGAGTGGGCAGGTGGTGGTGTGGTTTCATTGCTTGAAAAAGCTGGTGCAATTTCTGTTCGTCCAGATGAAATCGAAGGTGAAAACCCAGATCGTCCATTTGGTTTAACCGATTCAATTTACCGTTTATCACCAACACAAGTAGGCGCGATTTTAGAATTACGTTTACACCGTTTAACAGGTCTTGAACAAGACAAATTACATGCAGAATATACTGAAATTTTAGGTCAAATCGCTGAACTTACTGCGATTTTGAATGATTTCAATTTATTGATGGCTGTAATTCGCGAAGAGTTAGCACTGGTACTACAACAGTATGGTGATGGACGTCGCACTGAAATTATTGAATCACGTATTGATTTTAGCCGTGAAGATTTAATTCCTGAAGAGCAAGTTGTATTAACGGTTTCACAAACAGGTTATGCAAAAACTCAACCACTTTCAGACTATCAGGCTCAGCGCCGTGGTGGTCGTGGTAAGTCAGCAACTTCAATGAAAGATGATGACTTTATTCAACATCTCATTGTAGCTTCAAACCATGCGACTGTGCTGTGCTTTACCAACGTAGGTAAAGTATATCGTCTTCGTGTGTTTGAAGTGCCTCAAGCATCACGTGGTGCGAAAGGCCGACCGATTGTGAACTTGTTACCTTTAGATGCGAATGAAACAGTAACAGCTATCTTGCCGTTAACTGAGTTCCCAGAAAACCATTACGTATTTATGGCGACAGCATCAGGTACGGTTAAACGTGTTGATTTAGAGCAATTCGCTAATATCCGTTCAAATGGTTTACGTGCAATTGAGCTCAATGAAGAAGATACCTTAATTGGTGTTGCGATTACTGATGGTAATCAGCAAATCATGTTGTTCTCGAACGAAGGTAAGGCAATCCGTTTTGCTGAGACTGACGTACGTGCAATGGGTCGTACTGCGAAAGGTGTTCGTGGTATGCGCGTGAGCTTTGCAAGCAGTACTTTAAGTGAAGAAGATGCAGATGTTGAAAATGATGAATCAGATGACAATGACGATTCAGCAGATTCAAATTTAGTAAGTCGTATCGTATCGCTTGTAGTTGTACCTGAAACAGGTGAAGTACTATGTGCAAGTGCCAACGGTTACGGTAAACGTACTCCTGTAAATGACTTCCCGACCAAGAAACGTGGCGGTAAGGGTGTAATTGCGATTAAGACAAGCGAACGTAACGGTGAGCTTGTTGGTGCAGTGTCTATTGATGAAACCAAAGAATTGTTACTTATTTCTGATGGCGGTACATTAGTTCGTACCCGTGCAGCAGAAGTTGCGATGACTGGTCGTAATGCACAAGGTGTACGCCTAATTCGCTTAAGTGAAGAAGAAACTCTAGTAGGTGTGGTGTCTATTGAAGCCGTCGAAGATGAAGAAGAGTTTCTCGAAGGCGAAGTAGATACTACTGAAACTGATAGCGAAGAAGTTGTATCAAATAATGAAGATGCTTCTGAAGAGTAAGTAAAACTTAAATAAAAAAGGAAGCATAAGCTTCCTTTTTTATTTTATGAAGAAGATTTTTTAACAAGCCGATAATAAGATAAACTCACCAATATTAATCCAAGGGTCCCAAGAAATATCAGTTTTGGTACAACTGTGGCTAATGGAACGCCCATCTGGTTAAGTTGCACAAACATTTGTACCCCATGTGTTGATGGTAAACACCACGCAAACCATTGTAGCCATTCAGGCATTGCTTGATGAGGCCAAGCAGCTCCAGTGAGTAAGAATAAAGGTACAGAGCTAAACACAATAATATGTCCGGCACGTTCCGGCATATCCAAAAGTGATCCGATCAACATACCTAATCCAATCACACAACTAATAAAAATTGGAACGGCAATGAGTAGACCTATAAAATTTCCACCGTGTGGATAGTCATTGAACCACAAGGTAAAACCAAAAAGATAAAAACACCCTAAACAACCAATCGTAAATATACTTGCGAAAACTCCAGCGAGGCGAACAGCTGTAATCTTTTCACGTTGCTCACGATAGCTAGCTATTAACATTGCCGAACCTAGCACAATCGTTTGATGAATAATCAAAGATGCAACAGCCGGAAAAATATAACTTCCATACCCTGAAAGTGGATTAAATAACGGCACTTGATGAATAGAAAGCGCTGGCTGGAAATGAGTGCGTTGTCCGAATTTTTCAATATATTCTTTTAATGTAGCTTCAATCGAGGTTGCTAGACCTAAACCAATTTCTTTAGTTTTTAAAAAGTTGGTTGTGCTTAAGTATAAGCCGATTCCACCTGTTTCTCCTCTGCGCAAGCTTTGAGTTAGGTTGTTGGGTAAAAGTAAAATACCATCGGCTTTTTGTTCACGAACTATTTGTTCTGCTTGTAAGAAATTGCTTGTAACAGTAACAATATGAACATGGGGACTATTTGCACTTTGACCGATTAATTGAGAAGTTAAGAGACTTTGTTCTTCATCAACAATGACAATAGGAATAGATTCTGCACGCTCAGCTTTATAGGCGGTAGGATAAAAAAAGCTGTAAAGAATGACCGATAAAATTAGCGTTGTGAAAACTGAGCTATTACTTACAATGTCTTTAAATGTTTGCCCATAAGCCTTAAAGAATTCTTTCATTGTGTTGCCCCTCGAACTAATTTTTTAAGCAATAGACAACTTAAAAAGAAGTAAATCAGGCAATAACCGATGAGTATTAAAAAAGGAATCATTGAAATGAAAACTGGACTGCCGATCACCCATTGTTCGGTTTGAAGCTTGGCATAAGGAGTATACGGAATAATGAGTGACCAAAACTTGGTGAAAATAGGCGCATTATTTAAAGGTAGCGTAACGCCTGCGAAACTTAAAGAAGACCCACCATATACCGCAATAAAGCCAAAAGTTTTACTTAAATTTTTGGTTGCAAGAATGACGGTGCTACTAATCAAAGCGTAGGCAAAATAAAGTAAAAACTGTGCACATAACAATAAACTAAGAGAACCCGCTACAAACCAGCCACGAATTTCAACCAGCCAAAACATCCATAGCCATGTCCAGAAACAAAAAATAAGGCTATAAAGCAGATTTTTAGCCAGTAAGCCTTGAATAAAACTTTCTCGGTTTACCCATGCTGTTAATGTGCCACGTTTAAGTTCTTGTCCAATAGCAAAGGCAACACAGCAACACAGCAATAAGTGCAATACAGCAGGAACCATGAAAGGTTCTAAATAAAACTCATAGCTCATGCTTGGATTATAAAGCGTTGAGATTTTTACATGAGCTGTAGGAACATCTAAATAGGGAATACTATTTACAAGATAACTTTGACCAGCATAGTCTGCTAAAGCATTGAGGGTACTGACTAGCATTGCTGAAGAAATGGTATTTCCGACACTAAAAAAAGACTGGTTAAATGCAATGCTGATTTGAGCATCTTGTGCTTTAACGAAGCGTTTTTCAGCACCGTCTGGAATAAAAACGTAACCCCATATTTTAGTTTCGTTAAGTAGTTGTTCAGCCTCAGTAGAGCTTGCCGTAATCGTTTTAATATCTACCGTATGATTTAAAGAAAGATATTTTTCAATATTACGGCTGAGTTCACTTTGGTCTTGATCAATAATCGCAATTGGTAAATGTTCAGCTTTACCTGCATAAAACATGCTGCTAAACAAAAAAATGATAAAAGCAGGGATAAGTGTCACCATACACAAATCCCATTTATTGCTTTTTAGATAGTTTAGTTCCCGTAATATACTGGCAAACATGCTTTATTTTTCTTCTTTAATTTTAAATAGAACACTCATACCAACCTTTAAATCTTTTACAGGACTTTCAGGCACCAGATGCAATTTAAAGCTACGAATATCATAGCCCCCAGTTTGGCGAGTCGTTTTAATAGTGGCAAATTCACCTTCAGCATCAATATTCTTAATTTTAAAATTCACATTCTGATTAAGAGCAGGTATGAATCCTTCAAGGGTTTTGCTTTTATACACAGAAGCGTATTGGTTTTCACCCACGTTTAAACTTACCCATAAATCATCATCTTCTAAAATGCTGACAACAGGCACGCCCATAGCGACTAATTCAGAAGGTTTACCATAAGTTTTTGAAACCGTGCCTGAAATAGGTGAGAGTAAACGTGTCTCTGCTTCCAGTGCTTTTGCTTCGCTTACCGCTGCTTTGGCAATTTCAACCTGAGCATCTGCTGTAGATTTCTGTTGGCTGGTACTGCCGCGTTTAGCACGAGCATATTGTTGATAAGAGGCCTCACTTAATTCTTGAGCAGAGGTCTGTGCAGCAAGCATTTCATCTCGTCTTTGACGTGAAATGACGCCTTGTCTATATAAATTTTCACCGCGTTGGTAAGTAGTTTTTGCAAGGTTTGCTTGTGCTTTCGTGCTTTGCCAGTTGGCATAAAGAGTATCGATATTTTCTTGTTGCGAACCGCGGTCTACCGTAGATTGAAATGCTAAAGCCGATTGTAAGGTAGCCAAGGCTTGTTGCTTTTTAGCTTCTATTTCCGGGCTAATCAAACGAACAAGTGGCTGACCTTTGGAAATTTTCTGGCCTTCTTGTACATAAATTTCTTCAATACGACTTGGAACTTTTGTACTTACGTGAAGAGTCTCGGCTTCAACTCGGCCTTGAAGTTCAATAGGTTTCGGCTGATAGCTTTTCCACAAACCAAAAATAATTAAACCTAATAGCACAATAATGACTACACCAATAATCAGTTTAATTTTTGAATTTTTAGGTGGTTTTGAATCATCTTTATTTGTGTTTGATTCTTGATGGTCACTAACTGGATCATCTTTTTTAACTTGAGTGGTTTCTGCTGTATCCGCAACAGGAGAATCTTGTTCTGAATGAGCCGAGTCTTGATTCATTTTATACTCCCATTAACGAATATAGTCGGTATGTGGTTGATTGACATAAGCTTTAAACTGGTCAATTGAGCCGTGACTTTGCAGTAAAGTTGCAAGTGATATGACATATTTATAAGCATTTAAAGCCATTTCAGTTTTTAACGCACTTAATGCATTTTGCGCATCAATCACTTGGGTTGCTGTACCCATTCCTTCACGAAAAGAAAGTTCTTGAATACGTAGGTTTTCTTGAGCAGCATTTACGTTTCTTTGTAAAAGCTGATGACTTTGTTGAGCAGAGTTAAGCTCGTTATATGATTTATTCAAAAGTGCTTCAATCTCTTGTTTAGTTCGTTCAGTCATGAGCTCTGAAGCGTAACGCTTTAATTCGGCGGCGTGAATATTCTTATTTTTATCTACCCCAGAAAATAGGTTGTATTTTGCCATTACACCGACAATCCAGTTTTCATTTTCATCAAGCGCATATTCACCAAATGCAAATAGACTTGGTTTTTTTGCTGCTTGTTGAGCTTGAATATTGACATTAGCCAGTTGAGTATCCATCTGCATTTTTTGTACAAGGCTAGATTTTTGTGAATAACTGGTTAAAAGTGATTCTAGAGACTGGCTTGGAGTGTTATTTACAAATAAAGGTGTACTTAAATCTACATTATTTTGTTGATGTAAAAGGTTATTAAGGCTAAAGCGGCTGGCGTTTAAGTTAGCTTGAGTATTTTGTAAAGTACGTTCTGCATTATTACGAGCGACTTCAAACTGCATGCGTTGCCCTTTACTAATAAATCCTTGTTGCTCGAGCTTTAGGGCATTGCTGTAATGTTTTTGCATCGCATTAAAGTTAAATAAGCTACTTGCGACCAGCTGCTGCTGTAATTGCACATTAAAGTAACTTTGTACTACTTCAAATCGCTGTATATCTTGCTGTTGTTGGCTTGAAAGCTCAGAGCGCTGTGCTTGTATATTAGCTATTTTTTTAGCGCTGCTGGTTAAGCCGCCTGTATAGAGTGGCATTACGACTGAAATCGAAGGGCGTACCACCTGATCTTCGATAGTCAGATTCGCATAATCAGGAAAGCGATTTATACCATCATGTATGGTTTGGTTTGCGCCTTCTTGAACTTGTCCCAGCACATCTGATGGAATGACATTGTTCCACTGTGAAAGTTTATCGTTTAGCCCTTGGCTTAAATCATTTTCAAGTTTTTGTTTAAAAGCGCCAAGAGGTACATCTGTTTCACTATGAAAAGCGTAGGCTCTGACATTTAAATCAACTCTAGGTAATCCCAGGCCCTTTACTGCTTCAGCTTCTAATTGAGATGCTTGCTGTAATGCTTGGTTGGCTTGAGTACTATATGAACTTTTCAAAGCTTGTTGTTCTGCTTCAGCATAACTTAAGCTTCCAGCGTATAAATGATTAGTGAAAAAAAAGCCTAAAGCCAAAGCAATATGTTTTGGTTTAAATGAAAATGGAAAAATAGACTGTCTATATCGATGTGTTGGCATTTTAAATAACAATTTTTGGCATCC
The DNA here is from genome assembly GCF_052045285.1 of Acinetobacter sp. 22301. Taxonomy (NCBI): domain Bacteria; kingdom Pseudomonadati; phylum Pseudomonadota; class Gammaproteobacteria; order Moraxellales; family Moraxellaceae; genus Acinetobacter; species Acinetobacter sp. 22301. The sequence continues at coordinate 47,763 of NZ_JBQEOR010000006.1, forward strand.
CTTATAGTTTAAATTTCTTGTTATTAAATTCAATTATCATCTTGTTTATTATACATTTGTATAAAAACATGGTGGTTTTTAGCTCCTTTAATTATTGAATTTACTAAGCCAATATTTTTGTAATAGCTATCAAGGTATGTGAAATTATAATCACAAGTCAAGTTGATCTTTTTGCTTAAAAATTTTTTTAAATGAGGAAGCTGATTATTAAAACTAAAGAAATAACGACAACAATAATTGAAAAAATAAAGCTAAATACAGTACAGCATTGAAATATTTACTTGAGAAGCTGCTGCAAGCTTAAGCAATCTGTGGTTAAATGCCATTTTTATTGTGTTTGACTTTATACAAGGGAAAAATCATGCGCGCGTACAATTTCTGTGCTGGTCCTGCTGCATTACCTACTGCCGTTTTAGAAAAAGCTCAACAAGAATTGTTGGATTGGCAGGGTAAAGGTCTATCCATCATGGAAATGAGTCACCGTAGTGCTGACTATGTTGCTGTGGCTGAAAAAGCTGAAGCAGATTTACGCAAGTTAATGAACATTCCAGAAAACTATAAAGTACTGTTTTTACAAGGCGGTGCGTCATTACAATTTTCGGCTATTCCTTTAAACCTTTTAGGTAAGAACAGTAAAGCCGATTATATTCACACCGGCATCTGGTCTGAAAAAGCGTTAAAAGAAGCAAAACGTTATGGCGATATTAATGTTGTAGAAGCTGGCATTAAAGTAGATGGCAAGTTCGCAATTTCTGAACAAAGCGAATGGAATCTATCTGATGATGCAGCATATGTACATTATGCGGATAATGAAACGATTGGCGGCTTACAGTTCGCGGGAATTCCTGATGTAAAAGCTCCACTTGTTTGTGACTATTCATCAAGTATTTTATCTGCTCCATTAGATGTGACTAAGTTTGGTTTAATCTATGCTGGCGCGCAAAAAAATATTGGTCCTGCTGGTTTAACAATTGTCATTATTCGTGATGACTTACTTGATCAGGCTAAACCAGAAATTCCAAGTATTTTAAAATATGGTGACCAAGCGAAAAATGGTTCTATGGTAAATACACCATCGACTTATGCATGGTACTTGTCTGGTTTGGTATTTGAATGGTTGCTAGAGCAGGGTGGGGTAGATGCGATCCATAAAGTGAACCTTGAAAAAGCTCAATTGCTCTATGGTTATATCGACTCAAGCGATTTCTACAATAACCCGATCGCAATTCCAAACCGTTCAATTATGAATGTACCGTTTACCTTGGCAGACGAAGCTTTAGAAAAGCAATTCTTAAAAGAAGCGGAAGCTAATCACTTGTTGAATTTAGCTGGCCACCGTTCTGTCGGCGGTATGCGTGCAAGTATTTATAATGCCGTACCATTAGAAGGCGTACAGGCTTTAATCAACTTTATGGATGATTTTGCAAAGCGTAATGGTTAAGCAAATCAAATAAATAAAGCCCTCAAATGAGGGCTTTATTTATTGAATAAGTTATAAATTAAAAAGGCACTAAACCAAACTGGTGCATGAATATGGCAGCTAAGAACATACCCAAGACAAAAAAGCAAAACGCACCAGTATCGACCTTTACGCGCAGGCTACTGGATTGAATGAGGCTGGTAGTTTGTTCGGGTATAATCTTCATTCAATAACCTAATTATTAAAATATTAGTGAAATTCAATTAGTTTCACCCTTTTTAGCACAAATAGTCGCCTGAATCCATATATTACCGCGAATATATTCGCCAATATTAAAGTTTTTATACAAATCGTTTTTGGTCGCAATGCGCACTAATATGGCAGGAAGATCATCTTCTAAAACCAAAGTGACATCATAAAGGGTATATTCTGCCCCCATAAATGTCATAGAGGTTTTACCAACAATATTACCTTGGAACCATGCTTCATCTTCTTGACCAAGATTTTCGCCATATAAATAAGCGACCATTTTAGAAAAATCAACGGTTACAGGTTCTTGATCTTCTGGAGTTTTTGGCTGCCATTCATTAATGAGTTCCTGTAAATTTTCAGGAGCAACACCATTATGTTCAGTTAAAATTGCATTTAATGCACGATGATGTTTAATCGAAGCTGGGTCATCAACAATAATTTTTTCACCTGCTGGAACAGGTTCTAATTCATAAGCCCATGCATTAAATTGGACTTGATAGTTTTGATTTTTATCATATTGACAGTAGTTAACACTAAATAAATTATCAAATGCATAAACAGTTGTATTTTTATTTAGTCTTAAACTTAACACGGCTTGTGTAGCAGAGTCGCAAGTAATGATGCGTTCAATTTTCGCATTATATTGATACGGACTTTCAAAACTTGGGAAGGCTGTTTTAAGCGCACGAGGTTTTTGGTTTTCAACAGCAATAATTTGATTGATGGTAACTTTTTGATCTTGTGGACCTTGAATGAGCCAAAAAGATTGGTCCATGTCTTCTTCATGTTCACACAAACCCATTGGCATTACAGGTGCATCAAGTGCCAGTCCTAACCATTTTGGTACATCTGTTTCGGGATGGGACGTCAATAGATTCCAATGTTCTCCATGACTACCAAAATTTTGGTCATTTACTTTAATAACTTCTGGACTGTTTTGATTTTTCATAAGCACGATGCTGTTGGGTTCACATTACTTGTTATATTAAATCGAGGGTGTTTGCTATTTTTCAAGTCACCATGTGTAAATTCTCTTGTAAAAGCGCGTATTTAGTCATTTAAAAAGAAGCGCCGTTTCTATTTATAAGTTAAAAGTACGTTTAACTTATAAAAAATTTAAATGTTGAAATTAAAAATTAGTTTAATGGTTATTTTTACTCACCTTAGAAAAGCATCTGTTAGACTAATATTTTTAGTGGAAATAGAGAATAACGTGCTGCCATTTAAGCTATGGGTAGACGCAGACGCCTTACCAAAAATTTTACGTGAAGTGATTTTACGTGCATCAGATCGTTATCAATTAGAAGTCATTTTTGTAGCCAATCAAAATGTTGGGATTACGCCTTCAGTACGAATCAAATCAATACAGGTTCTAAGTGGTGCCGACCAAGCAGATAAAGAAATAGTTGATCGTATGGTTGAAAATGACATTGTCATTACGCAGGATATTCCACTGGCAGCTCAGGTGATTGAGAAAGGTGGCGTTGCTATTCATCCCCGTGGTGAAGTCTATACAACGGCGAATGTTAAAGCGCGTTTACATCTACGTGATTTCATGGATACGCTCCGTGGTGCAGGTGTGCAAACTGGTGGACCGCCTCCTATTTCCGAGCGAGATAAACGTGAATTTTCAAGTTCATTAGATCAAACGATTTTAAAGCAAAAACGTAAAACAGCTAAGTGAGCATCGCATGCCATCGCAAACCAATTTGGCTCTAACCTATGCCTTGTTAGTGTTTATCTGGGCAACAACTCCGTTGGCAATTGTCTGGAGTGTGTCTGATTTGCATCTGATGTGGGCATTGTTATTACGCTTTTTTATTGCACTGCCTTTGGCTGTCATCATATTGCTAATTTTGAGAACACCTTTTCCAACGCATCGACAAGCAGTTCATAGCTACATTGCTGGATCTTTTAGCTTAATTGGTTCTCAAATTTTCACTTATGCCGCAACCCAATATTTAAGTTCAGGCATGATTGCGCTTATGTTTGGCTTAGCACCGATTATGGCGGGGCTTATTGGTCGGTTTGCTTTTGGCCAACAACTTTATAAGCTGCAATGGTTGGGTATGGCAATTGCGGTCTGTGGGTTAGCTATTATTTGTCTGAGCGGTGCGAATCAGCATGTACACCCGTTTGGTATTGTTCTTATGCTGATCAGTGTGTTTGTTTATTCATTTTCAATTTTCTGGGTTAAGAAAGTTAATGCACAGATCCAGCCGATGGCTCAGGCAACAGGCTCTATTTTAGTGTCTTCTATTTTTGCTAGTTGTTTTATTCCATTTATTTGGCAATATGCACCAACACATTTGCCGGAAGCCAAATCTTTATTTGCCTTAATTTATACGGTACTTATGGCTTCACTCGTTGCCATGTTCTGTTATTTCAAACTTATACAAAATATTCAGGCAACGACTTTATCTTTAACGACAGTTATTACACCTATGTTAGCAATGATAATTGGAGCTGCTTTAAACCATGAACAACTTTCAATTATGGTTTTTGTAGGTGCTTTCATTATCTTGTCTGGACTTTTTTTATATTTCTACAAAGACATTCAGGCAAACCGGAACTTTGCTCAACATATGAAGTCTAAATAGGAGAAGATTTGGGTAATTTGTTGAGCTTATTCATTAAATTGTTCTAATTCGTAGCGAAATGCACGATCAAATTGATCTCCCAACTCAACTAGTAGAAAATAGCGCAGCAATATAATATTAGGATTGTTAAGGATAAGTCAGAACTTACTGATTTTTAAACCTTAATACAGCATCTAACGGTATGGTCAAATAGTAGATGTGGGTGCAATTTGCCATCAACATCTTATATTTTCCATCAATGACCTTGGATTTAGAAGGTATGTTTAAACCAATCTCACTGTATATAGGGTTGAGATATACTCGCGCAAGACGCAGTAATCATTTTATTTCTTTTATTGCATTGGTTTCGATGGTCGGTTTGACACTAGGTGTCGCTGTGCTGATTACAGTACTTTCTGTCATGAACGGTTTCGATCGCGAATTGAAAAACCGTGTGTTAGGAATGGTGCCGCAAGCAACAGTTTCATCTACACAAATCCTCACGGATTGGCCTGAACTCGTGAAGCGAGTTGAACATCATCCACATGTAACAGGGGTTGCACCTTTTACGCAATTGCAAGGTATGTTAACTGCGCAAGGGCAAGTCGCTGGTATTATGGTGACGGGTATTGACCCAAAATATGAAAAGAATGTCTCTATTATTCAAAATCATATTGTTGCCGGGAGTTTAGATTCACTTAAAAAAGGTGAATTTGGTATTGTACTTGGTAAAGATATGGCTGATTCATTGGGCTTACGTCTAAATGATAGTGTGACATTGGTTTTACCAGAAGCAACACCATCTCCAGCAGGTGTTGTACCTCGTTTCAAGCGTTTTAAAGTGGTTGGTATTTTTAGTGTAGGCGCTGAAGTCGACTCTATGGTGGGTTATATCGCCCTATACGATGCTTCAACCTTATTACGCTTACCAGATGGTGCCCAAGGTGTCCGTTTAAAACTAGATGATATTTTTGCAGCGCCGCAAGTTGCTGACGACTTAGTAAAAAGTTTACCAAGCAATTTCTACGCGACGAACTGGACCTATACGCATGGTAATTTATTTAATGCCATTCAAATGGAAAAAACTCTAGTCGGTTTATTGCTTGTCCTTATTATTGTGGTTGCAGCATTTAATATTGTTTCATCATTGGTCATGGTGGTGACTGATAAAAAATCTGATATCGCAATTTTGCGTACATTAGGCGCTTCGCCGTCAATGATCACTAAAATATTTATGGTTCAAGGTACCGTGATTGGGGTGATTGGTACAGTTGCAGGTACGGTTTTAGGTGTAATTTTAGCTTTAACCATTAGCGATATCATTTCATGGTTTAACAATGTGTTGGGTTTAAACCTATTTGATGCTTACTTTGTACATTACCTTCCTTCTTATTTAAGATGGCAAGATGTGACGATTATCGTGATTGTTTCTTTACTTTTAAGCTTCTTGGCGACTATTTATCCGGCACTTCGTGCTGCCAAAGTTCAACCTGCCGAGGCACTGCGCTATGAGTAAAATTGTTTTAGAAGCGAAAGAAATATATAAACATTTTGATGACGGAAAATCTAAAGTTGAAGTCATTAAAGGTCTTTCTTTACAAGTTGAAGCAGGGCAGTTTGTTTCGATTGTCGGTGCGAGTGGTTCAGGTAAAAGTACTTTGCTTCATGTGCTAGGTGGTTTAGAGCAGCCAACTCAAGGGCAAGTATTTTTAAATGGTCAACGTTTTGATAATTTAGGTGAAGCTGAACGTGGTTTTCAGCGTAACCAATACCTCGGTTTTGTTTATCAATTTCACCATTTATTACCTGAGTTTTCTGCGCTTGAAAATGTCGCGATGCCTTTAATGCTTCGTGCAGATAGCCAATTTAAATCTGTAAAAGCGCAAGCTGAATATTTACTTGATCGAGTTGGGTTATCTCATCGTATGGATCATAAGCCAGGTGAGCTTTCAGGTGGTGAGCGCCAACGTGTGGCTTTAGCGCGTGCTTTAGTCACTAAACCTGCGGTTGTTCTGGCTGATGAACCTACAGGTAATTTAGATCGTAAAACAGCTCTAGGTATTTTTGAATTACTGACCGATCTTAAGAAAGAACTCAACATGGCAATGTTAATTGTGACCCATGATGAGCATTTAGCTCAGGCTGCTGATTCTATTTTGCACATGCAAGATGGACTCTGGGTGAGTGGTTCTTAAAAAATTGTCATTAAATCACATTGTTAAAGCCCACTTAGTTGGGCTTTAATTTTGCCCCTAAAAAGATAATGATATGACTTTGCATGTTAAAACTTATTTTAATGGGGTGGATTGGGGGTATTGCATTTATGGGGATAGATATCCCTTTAATAATGCAATATGGGTGGTTAGGTAAAGTCTTGCTTGTTATGGGCTTTATTTTTTATGTTTTTAAGAGAAATATTTTCTTAAATCGCCCCATATTAAAAACTATTTACTGTTTAGTCTGCGCTATTAGTTTTTTTACTATAGGACATCAATATGCTCAGCATACCTTAAATCAAAGATTAGAATTGCGACAAATGCAGCCTAAAACTTTAGATATTGTTGTGTATGTAGACCATATAAGTGAAGAAAAAGAAGATAAGACACAGCAACCCGTTCAGGTACTAGGGCAGTCCTTACATCCCGTTAATTGGCTATTATATTTAAAAAATCAAAAAGTAATCTCAGCCGTAGATGAGCCAAAATTAAAATTAGGTCATTATTATCGAATTTCTGGCAAAACCAAACCTGCTCATAGTTATGCAATGGCTGGTGTTTTTGACCAAGAAAAGTGGTTCATTCAACGAAATATAATGTCTGGTTTTAGTGTTCAGCATATTGAGCCTTTAAGCTCTGATGAAATTTATCAGTTGGGTTATCAACATCATTTAAAAGAGCAACACAAATTCTTTAACAGACAAAAGTTAAATGTAGAAAAGTTGCGCCTAACATTTAAATTAATGTTAAAACAATCTCCTTTGCAAAATAAAGGACTGTTATTAGCTTTGTTAACAGGGGACGAAAGTCTCTTAAATGATGAGATTAAAAATCAATTTAAGGAATTAGGAATCTCTCATTTGTTAGCCATTTCAGGGCCTCATGTACTCATTTTTGCCATCATGTTGTCTTGGGTATTACATCAATTAATAAGACGTTATTATCCGCAGCTTTATTTGCGTCAACCTAAACAAATATGGACCATGATTCCATTATGTTTCGGTGTTTTAATTTATACGGCATTTGTTGGTTTTGAAATTCCCGCCTTAAGAACTTTACTCTCAGTATTTTTATTTGCTTCTTTGTTATTGATTAAAGTGCCTGTTAAGCCATTTTCACTCTTGGTTTATAGTGCAAGTCTACTTTTACTTTTCGATCCCTTCAGTGTTTTATCAGCAGGCTTTTGGCTGTCTTATGGTTCTTGCTTTATTTTATTACGGATTTATCAAACTATAGAGCAGGCTCCAAATCTTGTTTCAACTAGTCTGTTATCTAGAATCATTCTTTTCAGTAAAATTTTAATTGAATCTCAAGGCAAAATATTTATTGCCTTATGTCCTTTAATGCTGATTTTCTTTCAACAGATTTCATGGGTTGCTCCTTTTACAAATATTATTGCAGTTCCTTTACTCGGAGGAGTGATTGTTCCTTTAAACATTTTTGCAGCTTGTGTATGGCTTATTTTTAACTCATTCGGAAATTTACTTTTTCAAATTAGTGACGTCCTGATTAGTATAGTACTGTCATGTTTTAATCTTTTAGAAAAGTTATCTCTACCATTACAAGGTTTTAGCCTCACACCACTTGATTTAGTGTGCCTTAGCTTCGTTATTATTATCTTATTTTTACCGCGTGGGGTTTTACCCAAATCTTGGGGGCTAATATGCTGTTTACCCTTGATCATTCCAGATAAGTCGTCCCAGCAAATTCAATTAAATATTATAGATGTAGGACAGGGGCAATCTATATTCTTACAGCACCCGCAGCAGACATGGCTCATCGATACGGGTGGGTCTTATGATGAGAAAGCTTTTAGTATTGGTCAAAATGTGGTGATTCCATATTTACGTCAAAAGGGAATTAAACAACTGGATCACGTTGTACTATCTCATCTCGATCAAGACCATAGCGGAGCATTTCCTTCAGTCGCTCAGGCTTTTCCTATTAAACAAGTCATATCAAATGAACGATGGACAGAGCAAATTAAAGAACCATTTACCTATTGTCACCAAGGTCAAAAATGGCAATATCCACAATTAGATATTGAAATCCTTTGGCCTAAAGAAAAAGATTTAAACTTAGTTTCTTCAAATCAAAATCAATATTCTTGTGTCGTTTATATTCATTTAAAACATGTAAAGGGTTATCAAAATTATTTAATTATGGGGGATGCAGGGTGGGAAGCAGAATATCAACTCATGAAAGAATATCCCGAATTAAAGGTAGATATTTTGGTATTAGGCCATCATGGAAGTAAACATAGTTCAGCTTACGACTTCTTAGCGACGTTAAACCCCAAGCTTGTTGTTGCTTCTGCTGGCTTTAATAATCGTTATGGTCATCCAAGCAAAGAGGTTTTAGCGAGAGTACAAGCACTTAATATTCCATTTAAAAGCACAGTTGAGCAAGGAACATTAAGCTTTGTATCTCGCAATCAAGAGATGGTTTTATACACTCGACGTTTCGAGCGTACTTGGCTTCACAGGAATTTGTGAAGCTTCTGCTTTAAGTCTATCTACAATTTGAAGTGCTTCATTCGGATTAATATTGTAAATATTATCTAAAGCGGGATTTGCTTTAAAACGTTTATAACTCCAGTGATAGTGTTCTGGGTAGTGCTGGATCAGTTGTTCAATGGCTTGATGAATAACAAAGGTTCCGTCATCGGCATTACCTTCGTAAATCTTCTCATCCATAGGTTCAATATGCATCGTAAAACCGTCGTGTTCATTACGAATCGCATAAAGAAATAATGCTTTGGCTTTTGTTTTTTGGATGAGCTTGGCACTTAAATTACTTGAGGCAAGCGGTACACCAAAATAATTGATCATATCCCCACCAACATTAGGTGTATGGTCGGGTAAAATTACAGTGGTTTCGCCTTGTTTGAGTGCTTTAAAAATTTGTCGAACACCAGTCTCATCGGTAGGTACCAAGTTGGCTTGTTCACGACTACGTGCTTCTCGAACAAAACGGTCTGCATCTTCATTTTTTACAGGCTTGTATAAAATAGTCATGGAAGTGAACTGGGCACACCAAGCATTCATGATTTCCCATGTACCAAAATGTGGAACAATCAAAACCACACCTTTTTTTGCTGCCAGTGCTTCATGAAAGTAATGTTCACCTTCAATATGGTGAATACGTGAAATATTCTTACTATTTGATGAGCCCCAAATACTTAAAAACTCGAAGTATGAGGTTAACTCGTTACGAATAGCTTGTTGTGTAATATCTATTCGTTGCTGTGGTGTTAAGTGGGGAAGTGCAATTTGTAAGTTAAGTTCTATACTTTTTGATGTTCTAGTAATTTTTAAAGTATTGACTAACCCTGCCAACATACGGGCAATAAAACGTCCAAATTGAATGGGTTGACGGCTAAAAGTTTTGAGTAAGTAATAGTTCATGCTTTTTACATCTAGTTTGGTCATCTATCGCGGTAAAAAGGAGGCAACAAGTAAAAAAAGATAAAAATATTATAAATGAAATCATATAATTTAGACAGTTTTTATCAAATCAACGTATATAATGACATCATTTTAGATTGATTTGGATTGGAATTTTATGTCCGATTGGCCACCAAAACCACAAAATGAACCTATAATCCCTAAACAAAATGGACCAGAATGGCAAATTCTTGAGAAGGCTGTACTTGCTTCAGTAGAAGAGCAACGCCGTAGTCGTCGTTGGGGTATCTTCTTTAAAACATTAACTTTTATTTATCTATTATTCATTATTGTACTCATGGGCAAAGGCTGTTCAACCAGCAAAGAAGGCTCTGCTGTAAGTAGCAGTAGTGCTCATTTGGCAGTGGTGGATATTATTGGAACAATTGATGCTTCGAGTAATCAAGCGGTAAATAGTGAAGATACGAATAAAGCGCTTAAACGTGCTTTTGAAGCCTCAAATAGTAAGGCTGTTGCACTTAACATTAACTCACCTGGCGGTTCTCCAGTTCAGTCTGATGAAATCTGGCAGGAAATTCGTTATTTGAAAAAACAGCACCCTGATAAGAAAGTTTATGCCGTTATTGGTGATATGGGGGCATCGGGTGCGTACTATATCGCTTCTGCTGCGGATGAGATTATTGTCAACCCATCAAGTTTAGTGGGCTCAATTGGTGTAATCATGCCTAACTATGGCATTACTGGTTTAGCTCAGAAGCTCGGTATTGAAGACCGCACTTTAACTGCCGGAACGAATAAAGACATTTTAAGTATGACAAAACCGATTGATCCTGCTCAAAAGCAACATATTCAATCTGTTCTTGATAATGTTCATACTCACTTTATTACCGCAGTGAAAGAAGGCCGTGGTAAGCGTTTGAAATCGAATGATCCAGCTATTTTTTCTGGCTTATTCTGGACGGGTGAACAAGCAATTCAATTAGGTGTTGCTGACCGTTCAGGTAATATTACGAGCTTGATGCGTGAACTAAACCTTGATAATAAAGTTGACTACACAATTGAGCGTAACCCACTACAATCCATTTTGGGTCGTATGGGGGCACAAATCGGGCAAGGAGTAAGTGAATCTATTGCTCAAGAGGTGCAGACTAGTCAAAGCGCAAAATTACAATAAATCTGTATTTTTAGGATAACGGTATGTCAATGAAACCGGTTATACACTTTGCGCATGCTAATGGTGTGCCATCTATGGTGTATCAAAAATTGTTTGATGAATTAAAAGATGAGTATGACGTAATTTATGTTCCACTCATTGGTCCTGACAAACGTTATCCTGTGACTAACCATTGGCCTGCTTTGGTTGATCAAGTTATTGATAGTATTGTGCGTCAGGCGAAAGGACGTAAAGTCATCGGATTAGGCCATTCTCTTGGTTCGGTTTTAACATTGATGGCATCTTTTCGACGTCCTGAACTGTTTTCTCAAGTCATTATGTTAGATCCGCCTCTTATTTTAGGGCGATATTCATTTGCTTTTCATATGGCAAAATTATTTCGTCCTAAATTGGTTGATGCGATGACACCGGCGGGTTTATCTGCACGTCGTCGTGAACATTGGGAATCGAGAGAGCAGGCTGCTGAGTTACTTCGTCCTAAAGGATTTTATAAAGATTTTGATGAAGATTGTTTTCAGGCTTATATTGATTATGCTTTGAAAGAAGATTCGATTCGCGGTGGAGTAACTTTAACGATTTCTCGTGAAGATGAAGTTGCAATTTTCCGTAAAAATCCTTCTTGGTGGTGGCTGCCTATGCCAAAACCTAAGATGCCTGTGCATTTAGTTGTGGGTAAAGGAAGTGATTTCTTAAAAAGAGGCTTTCCTCAAATGGCAAAGCGAAAAATGGGAATCCCATTTACTGTGGTTGAAGGGGGCCATATGTTCCCTCTAGAGCATCCTATTGATACAGTAAACTCTATAAAGAAATTGATTCATCATTAATTAAATTAATTTAAAGCTTATAAAAAAGGACATGCCAGCATGTCCTTTTTTATTTTTGTTTGTTAGTAAAATACTTTACCAACTTGCAAAACGAATAGGGTCTTTTAGAACTTGATTACGGAAATAGGCTTGCCCATCTTTCCATGTAAGTTGACCGTTACACAGCCACTCTGCAACTTGTGGGTAGATAAAGTGCTCAAGTGTGTGCACTCGATCTGCTAATGAAGCGACAGTATCATGTTCTTTAACTGATATAGCTGATTGGGCAATAGATTGACCAGAATCCAGTTCAGCAGTTACAAAGTGTACGGTACAACCATGCAAACGATCACCCGTGTTTAAAACACGTTGATGAGTATTCACACCTTTGTAAGCTGGAAGAAGCGAGGGATGTATATTCAGCATTTTCCCTGGCCATTTGTTGACAAAAGTTGGTGTTAAGATACGCATGAAGCCAGCTAAAATAACTACATCTACTTCCCAAGCTAAGAGTTGCTGATGCATTGCCTCATCAAAAACTTCGCGCGTTGGAAAGTCTTTATGGGAGATAACAGCGGTAGCAATATTGGCTTTTTGAGCACGCTCTAGGGCATAAGCATCTGCTTTATTAGACAGTACACCTACAATTTGCCCTGATAGATTTGCATCTATCAAGGCCTGTAAATTACTGCCATTCCCAGAGACTAGAACAGCAATTTTTATCATGCAAAGATCACACGAATTTTTTCGTCTGCACCTTCCACTGACTCAGCATTTTCTTGGATATGTCCAATTTTCCAAGCTTTTTCACCTTGAGCATTAAGTACTTCAATTGTTTTTTCAGCATCATTTGCATCAACAGCAATAACCATACCTACGCCACAGTTAAACGTACGGTACATTTCAAAGCGTTCTACATTGCCTTCGCGTTGTAGAAGTTGGAACAATTCAGGCCATTCCCAAGAAGATTCATCAATAACTGCTTGTGCACCATTGGGTAATACACGAGGTAAGTTACCTGGTAAACCACCACCAGTAATGTGTGCCATAGCATGAACATCAACTTGTTTGCAGAGTTCAAGAACCGGTTTTACATAAATACGAGTTGGTTCCATTGCTACATCAGCAAGAGGACGACCATCAATCGTTTGAGTTAAATCAACGTTTTTAACGTCTAAAATTTTACGTAGTAATGAGTAACCATTCGAGTGAGCACCACTTGATGCAACACCGATAAGTACGTCACCAGACTTTACTTTAGAGCCATCAATAATTTTGCTTTGCTCAACAACACCAACGGCAAAACCAGCAAGGTCGTAATCTTCGCCTTCGTACATGCCTGGCATTTCTGCGGTTTCACCACCTACAAGTGCGCAACCTGCAAGCTCACAACCTTTACCAATACCAGTAACAACATTTGCAGCAACGTCAACATTTAAGTGACCAGTCGCGTAATAATCAAGGAAGAATAATGGTTCTGCGCCACAAACTAAAAGGTCATTTACACACATAGCCACAAGGTCTTGGCCGATTGTGTCATGACGATTGAGATTAAGGGCCAAACGTAATTTAGTTCCTACACCATCGGTTCCAGAAACTAAAACAGGCTCTTCATAACCTTTAGGAATTTTGCATAGTGCACCAAAGCCACCAAGCCCGCCCATTACTTCAGGACGACTTGTACGTTTAGCGACTGACTTGATACGATCGACCAGTGCGTCGCCCGCTTCAATGTCGACACCCGCATCTTTGTAGCTTAAACCGGTATTTGGGGTAGAAGTTGAGTTGCTCATAAATGAAGTCTCCGCATTGGCGGCAGATTATAACCTGAATATACGAAACTCTTATGTTATTTATGCTCGAAAATGCTATCTTTAATAAAAATATTTTTTCATTTATAACGATTAAATCAAAAAAGGCTAGATTTTATGCAAGATCGTATACTGCGCCGTATTTTTTTACTCGCAGGTATTGTATTGCTGGTATGGGTGTTGTACTTACTCAAGCCTGTAGTCATTCCTTTTATCGGTGCTTTTTTCCTGGCTTATTTATTCAGTCCACTTGTTGATGTGCTGGTAAAAATGAAATTGCCTCGCTGGTTAGCAATTAGCGTGGTATTTGTTGGAATAGGCGTAACCTTAACTATTGCACTCTGGTATTTAGTTCCACTGATTTGGAAACAATTAGTTTATGCCCGAGATAGTATTCCAGCAGGTATTCACTGGATTAACGCTACCTTTTTACCTTGGGTGTCTTCGACATTTAATGTCCAGCAAATGGAAATTGACACAGAGCAGTTGTCTAAAGCTGTCATGGAATATGTCCAAACAAACTATAGCGCAGACAGCATTCAGGCAGTGTTATTAAAACTGGCTCAATCTGGTTTGAATTTTATTCAGATTGGTGGAACAGTTGTTTTAATTCCAATTATTGCTTTCTATTTCTTGCTTGATTGGGAACGTATGTTACAAAACTTACGTCGTCTCATTCCGCGTCCATATGAAGCAACTACTTTACAGATCGTTGGTGAATGCCATAGCGTTTTAGGGGCATTTGTTAAAGGTCAGTTTCTTGTCATGCTATTGCTTGGCGTAGTGTATGCAGTTGGTTTACAGCTCATCGGTTTGGAAGTTGGCCTGATTATTGGTATGGTGGCAGGGCTTGCTAGTATTATTCCTTATTTAGGTTTTGCCGTAGGTATTATTGCTGCTGTTATTGCCAGCCTGTTCCAGTTTGGTATGGATTGGATGCATCTATTACTGGTTGGTATCGTCTTCATGATTGGTCAAGCGGTAGAAGGCTATATCCTACAGCCATTCCTACTGGGTGATAAAATTGGTTTATCTCCTGTAGCAGTTGTTTTTGCAGTATTGGCAGGTGCACAGCTTGCAGGCTTCTTGGGAATGTTAATTGCATTGCCTGTTGCTGCGGTTATTGTAGTGTTGTTGAAGCATTTAAGAGAGAATTACGAAAGAAGCTCACTTTATGCTCCACCATCTACATTAGTGATCCAACATGGCGATATTGAGCAAATTCATGTACAAACTGAAAGTACTAAGCTTGATCTTGAAGTTAAAACACAGCAAGATACAGATGAACTAAAATCTCCTAACCAGAAATAATTTCAAGGTTAATTCAATATATGCGTCAACTCCAACTGGATATAGAACCTCAACTTGATGCCCGAATCAGTGATTTTTCGGGACCGGGTTGGGGTCATGTAGTCGATGCCGTGCGTCAACTACATGCTGGTCTGGTGAGTAGGTTCTATATTTACGGTGGAGCGGGGACGGGGAAAAGTCATTTACTTTCTGCAATTTGTGATTCTTATTTAGAAATAGGCAAATCTGCTATTAAAGTATCTTTGCTTGAACTGCTTGATGCACCTATTGAGGCAATTACGTCTTTAGAACATTATGATCTTGTTGCTTTGGATGATATTGAATCGATTAGTGGTGTGCCTCACTGGCAAAAAGCTGTTTTTCATTTAATGAATAATCATGAAGGACAACTGGTATTTTCTTCGCGTGTAGCACCGATTGAATTAAAGCTGGAATTACCAGATCTACAATCACGACTTACACAAGCCGTTAGTGTAAAAGTGCCAAGTGGAAGTTTATATGCAGACCGCTATGCCTTGGTGACATCTGTAATGGCTAGACGTGGTATCCACTTTGATCAACAAATTGTTGACTACTTATTATTACATGGTCCTCATCAAGCATCTCTTTTACTGCAAACTGTTGCTCAGTTAGAAAAACTGCTCAAAGGCGAAAAAACAAAACTTTCTAATGCGACTTTAAGGCAAATTTACGCTTTGATTGATGAGTATCAACAATAGTTTCTTTAACTTAAGTTTGCTGTTTTGCTTAAATTAAACTCATACAATTAAAAAAGGGCTTTCCCTACATAAGTTTTTTATTTCAGAATAGTTATATTTATATCTTCTAAATTTTCTTTTAATTTTTTTAATACGCCACTTTTTTGTATTTAAAAAATTTTTTAGATCTACGAAGCTTTTTGTAATCTAGCTCAAAAATGACTCTACAGACCGACCAAAATGTCTTGAGAAATTCTACTTCCTGTGACAAAGTACGCACAAAGGATGCGATTGCAAAAGCGGAAATTTTGCAATATTGACAAAGAAAAATGAAAAAAGATGTAAGGAGATGGGTATGCTCAAACGGAGCATTGCTTTTGCTTTATTGGCTGTTGCTGGACACGCTTATTCTGCCGATATTCAAGTCACAACTACAACTGATGAAGACGTCGATAACACGGTCTGTTCATTACGTGAAGCAATACAATTTCTAAAATATCGTGCATCTTCTAATGCTGCTGAAGTTGAAAAATATGCAAATGGTTATAATGGTTGCGGAAATAAAGATGCTTCTTCAAATATTATTTTGCAGCGTGATAAAGAATATACTCTAAGTAAAAGTATAGTAATTACCATTCCTGTAGCTATTAGCACGGCAAAAAATGATTCTACTCTGATTGAGGAAGGTGCACCCAATTCACATAATGCAACGATTAAAATGATAGGTACGGATCAATTATTCCGTATAGATGATGGTAGTGTTGAAAAAGCCTCTTTTACAGTTTCATTTATTGATGTCAATTTAAAAGGTGCTGGCCTAAAGAGTGTAATACCTCAAGGTAACGGTGGATTGATTTATAACCATGAACAATTGGTTATTCAAAATTCTCGTTTAATAGATGGATATGCAACAAATGGTGGAGCAATTTATAACGCTGGTAATTTATCAAATACTACAAAAACAGCGGGTTCGGTAACGATCACTAATAGCTTGATTCAGAATAATAAAGCGAGTCAGGGAGGCATTTTATATAGTGATATGCCACTTTACTATATTACTCGCTCTGTAGTGCGTGATAATGAAGTAACTGCTGCAGATGGTGCATTATTTCATGCTGAAACTAAATTTGCAGATGAAAGTACGGGCGGATATTTAACCTCTCGTATTATTGGTTTAAGTAATAGTACGATTTTTCATAATAAGGGTAGTTTTATCGCCAATGTCCGTGATGGAATGGTGATCAATAATATTACTATGATTAAAAATGTGGGAGGCTTGTATTTTGATGCTCCACAAGGAAAAGCATCTGTCTCTAATAGTATTTTAGTAGGTAATACGACAAACTGTAAGGTATCTACAATAGATAAAACGATTGTGCAGAGTAATTTAGTAACAACGGAATGTAACCGTAATGCTTCTGCAGAGTTACCAAATATTCTATACCCTGCAAGTGAAAAACTAATTGCTGGAAATGCAGATGAAGGAACCTGTGATGTTCCACCAGCAGATGGTTTGTTATGTCCGTATTCAACACCGAGTGATAGTTTTTTAGGATTCTTTAAACCTCGAGTTTTGGATAAATATACTAGTCTTTCGCAATCATTGTTAATTAACAAAGGTCGTTTATATAGCGATGGAACTTCTGTCGGTTTGGCGAGTTGTGAAAAGCAAGATCAACGTGGAAAGAATCGAAGTGGTTATGACGAGTTATGTGATTTAGGTGCAATTGAATTAATTATCAACCGCGATGATATCAGTACACATGGTCAAGATATTAAGTATGGAGAAATTGCCAAATTTAATATCGCCGATGTTGTAGGTGATGGAGAGTTAGTTTCTCCACAAACATGTGAAAAAATGTTTGGAAAAAGAACAGATGGTCAAGCCTGGCAGTCTGGGTGTATGAAGATTGTTCAAACCAGTACACCATCTAAAGGGACTTTATCCATTGATGCTCAGGGAAATTTAACTTATGTTCCAAATGGGAACTGGCATGGAGCAGATGTATTTAATCTATTAGTCGTTACTACTACCACACGTTTTAATGATGCTGCGGATGTTTATCTAACTGTTCCAGTTCAAATCGTGCAAGATCCACCATCAGGTATTGAAGATAAATCTGTAAGCACGGGTGGCGGGGGAAGTGTAGGTGGTGGTTTAGTTTTAGGTCTATTTGGTTTAATTGCTTTAAGACGTTTAAAGTCATAATCAAGGATGATAAAGGCTATGAAAAATTATAAAAAGGCTTTATTAGCATTAGCTGTGATTGCTGCGATGCCATTATTTGCAGATACAACGACTGGAAGAATTGATGTTACAACTTTTGATGATGAAGATGGCGACAATACTAACGCCTGCTCATTGCGTGAAGCGATAAAAACAGCTGAGTTGCGTAAATCGTATGGTGGATGTACTGTTATTGATACACGCGAAACTACTCAAAAATCGATTCAGCTTAAAGCAGGAATGTACACTCTAAATAAGGAATTAGTTCCAAATGCTAATATTGCTATTTTTGGTGCTGATCCCGTAGATTGGCAGAAAAAAAGCGTATTAACCAATGATTATCCTGCACAACTTGACTTACAAACACGTATTAATGCTCAAGGTAAATCACGCATTTTCAATACTACTACCTATAAACAGCCCTTGACCTTAAATAATGTAATTCTTGAAAATGGCGTTACAACTGGCCAGGGTGGCGCGATTTATGCTGGTGCTGATATCGCTTTGCAAAATAGTCAGATTTTATCATCTCAAGCAACAAACGGTGGAGCAATTTATTTAGCTTCACCTAATATTACTTTGTCAGTAAATCATTCATTACTTAAAGGTAATAACGCAACACAAGGTAGTGTTTTATCAATGGGGTGTTTTAGTGACACTGTCTATGCACCACGTACCATCACCCTTACATCAAATAGTATTGTGAATAATGGTAATACAGCTTCAACAAGTACATTTGAGTTCTGTGGTAAACCTACTGCGACATTATCGGTTAATACCATTGCAAAAAATATAGCGAATAGTACTAGCGGCAGTATTATTAAGTTTACTGGTGATACCAATAATCCAGCCAATACATCAAGTATTTTAAGTTCAAGCAGTAGTTTAGTACTTTTAAATAATACAATTGTTGAAAACAACGCGAATAGTACTTTCCTCTACGATAAATTGGGCGCAAAAAAGCTAAGTTTTAACGTATTGGCTTATAATACCGGAAGTTATGCCTGTAAATATCTTTTAGGTGCGGCAGCAGAGCAAAAGAGTGTAGGTCTAACGCTAGATTTCAATGCACTTGACTGGACATCAGCAACAGCAAAATGTGATATACCAAAAGAGTCTTTACCAGATGGCCATACGAATATTGATATAAGTACACAATCTTTTAGTAATCTGCTAAGTCCTTTAGTAGAACCAGCAACAGCTTATACAGGCTTTTTACCTATTTACTATCCAAAAAATATTTCTTCTAGCACAGATTTAATTGACGTTGATCAAGATAGTAAAGGAAGTTGTGCCACAATTGACCAACGTGGTTTAAATCGTTTGGCAGACATTACCTCATATTATCAGCCAGAAAGTCGTAATAGTTGTGATATTGGCTCTGTTGAGTTAATGAAGCTCACTGCAGGTGATTTAGAGGATGTTAGTAATATTTCATTAACGACTTTAATTGATACTTATCAACAAAATTATGATTTATTTGATAATTATATTAAAGACCCTAAGACACCTTCTAACTTTATTACTTACTATAAAGTACGTTTAGCGGAGTTTAAGAATCTAATTGATACAACTAAGGCAAATCTTAAATATCGCGCAATTTATCTTGATTTAAAGAATTATGATTTACCTTTACCGACTGAAGACGCTAATCATGTGCTGAAGTTCTTTAACCCAACTGACTATCGTATGACAACTGAGCCATTAGGTATTGGATCACTTGATGATAAATATGATGCTCAACAAGTTAAAGATCTATCTGACAAAGACAAGGTATTCTGTGAGTGGAATAACGCTTTACAGCAAATTGTTTTTTATCGCAAAGACGATACGGTGACTCAAGCTGGTACATATGCTTATTGCAAATATACAATTACAACAGCTGATAATAAATTAAGCTCAAGCGGTCTGATAAAAGCTCGTTTTAATAATATAGAACCAGTTTCTGGCGATGGGACAATTACCTTTAAATATCTTGCAAATGAAATTATTCCATTGAATTTACTTAAATATGCTAACGATGATGGTGATGGTCCTATAAATACGCTTTTAAAGCCTAAATCACAATTTTGGGTAAATGGAGACGGTGTAGAGTTACCTATTTATTTACCAAGCAAAACATCGAAAGATGGTATTTTTAAAGTAATTAAGGCTGATCGAGAAGGCCCATGTCCGAAAGATGATAAGGATAAAATTTGTTATGGCGGAAATATCTATATTCAGGCAAATAACGTATTTAATACTTTTAATGACTCATTAAGTTATAACGTTTATGATGCTGATGGGAAAATTTCACCTAAAGCTGGCACAATTAACCTTGTAAGTACCGCTACTACTACAGATGATACACGTGGTGGAGGCGGCGGTGGTAGCTTCGGAATTTTATCTTTAGCCTCTTTACTTGGTTTAGCAGCTTATAGACGCTACCGTAAATAAAATTAAAGAATAAAAAAGCCTCCAATTGGAGGCTTTTTATAAGAAATAAAATCAAAATAATTAAGTGATTAGATGCCTTATCTTTGATAGCCAAATAAGAACTTAGTGTTCTAAATACTTGTTCATGTATTCTTCACGAATTGCTGTTCTTTCTTCACCATTCGCTTTAAGCATCCGCTCACGTAAGTCTTTTCGCTCTTGCGTACTCATTTTTTGCCATGCTTCACGCATTTTTTGTTTTTCAGCTTCAGGAAGTTGAGTAAACCAGTCCATACGTTGCTGTAAGTTGGTGCTTTGATTCGCTGGTAGCTCTTTTAAACTCTGGTAACGTTTAATGACTGCACGTTGCTCTTCTTCGGAAAGGGCATCCCATGTGTCATCCACTTGTGCATTGGCATCTTTAGAAAAAATCCAAAAGCGTTCAAAACCTGCAAAACTTGTCTGCAAGAAACTTAATGAACACAGGATAAGCGCTAACTTTTTAGCTGCCATGTTGTACTTTATCCTCACCCAACACCATTAACATCTCTAAATCTTCCACCATTTGTGGAGATAATTTAGGATTAACGATCACTTGATTTTGTGGCTTATCCACAATCTCGACTGAGTTAGGCAGAATCACAAAACCTGTAATTGCTGCGGCAAGTGCGAAACCAGTCATTTTCCAGACACTATAATAAGAGGCTGGTTTTTGTTGAATATGGTCAAGCACATGATTCATGACCACTGTTTTATTTTTATGGTGATCTGCCAAACTATCAAGTTTGGATGTCACCTTTTTAGTGAAATCATCATGATTCATCAGAACCTCCCAAGGGATTTAAATGTGCCAAGTATTCTCTAAGTCCCTGAATTGCTCGGTGATAATGGGTTTTCACACTACCTTCGGTACAGTTCATGATCTGAGCTGTTGTATGGGTGTCAAACCCTTCCCACGCACGTAACATAAATGCCTGTTGTTGACGAACAGGTAGTTTTTCAATTGCTTCCCGAATTTCCTCTATCGTTACTGCTTGATCGAGAAAATCTGCAGGATTAATAGCTTTTTCATCAACTACATCGATAACTTCGTCGTCGTCATTATCCAGACTAACTTTTTTGAAGAATGAAAATGGGTTTGCTCTACGAGCTTCTTTGCGGCGCCAATCTTGAAGTTTGTTATTCAAAATAGTGTAGAACAGGGGATACCATTCTTCAGTACTTTTATCGGCATAAGATTTGTGTAAAGCAATAAATGCTTCTTGAACCAAATCCATCGCAATACCTTGTTGACCTTGGGTAGCACTCTCCATCATTACCAAAGCACGACCAGTAACATCTTGCATGAAAACTTTCAGGCGTTGCTCAGCCGTGCTGGCATGAGCACTAGATGTTTCCGATCGAGACTTTTTCGGTGCTAAATCCATGGAGATGGAAAATCCTGTCATTGGACATACCCACCTTATCTTCAATATATCTCTTATATAACGTTGAAAAGAGGTGGGAGGTTGACAACAATCGGTTATTTTTTACTAGTGTAATTGATTTTTTTCACAAATATGTGCGATGTAAAATAAATTAACGTTTTATTGGCGTTGGCGAACCATCTCAAAAAAACAAATAGATCCTGCAATTGCCACGTTTAATGACTCTTGTCCACCCGGTTGAGGAATAGTCACTGATTGTGCGTGATCTAACGCGTAATCGCTTGCACCTTGACCTTCATTTCCTAAAATCCACACACACGGTTTAGATAGGTCTTTTGAGTAAAGACTGGTTGAGCGATGAGAGCTAGTAACAAAAACCGGGATTTGAAATTTTGGAAGGATATCTGTCAGCTGGAAGTTTTCAAAACAATGTAAGCTAAAATGAGCGCCCATACCTGCTCTTAAAACTCGTGGTGACCAAAGTGATGCAGAGCCTTGTGTGCAAATGATTTGTTTAATATTTGCTGCTGCTGCTGAACGTAGAAGTGTACCTACGTTACCCGGATCTTGAATATTTTCTAGAATTAAGGTGTCTACATTGTAGTCGATAGTTGATGCAGTTTTAGGTAAATCAATAATCGCTAAACAAGGTAAGCTTGTACCTAATGTACTCAAATCTCTATATAAAACTTCGCTAATAACAAAGATATGGCCTTGATGCAGTTTCGTTATTTTCTTTAAATCTTCGTGTTCTAATGCTTGTTCTGTCGTAAATAAAGAAAAAATCTTCTTTTGCTGTTGTAACCAAGCCAAACAAAGATGGGTGCCTTCAAGAACGGTTTGTTGGTGCTTTTTTCGGGCGTTACTGAGTTCGATTAATCCACGCAAATGTTTAATTTTTGCATTGTCTTTTGATTCTAAAAAAATAACCGCCATAAGAAAATATCCAACAAAAGGGCACCATCATACTATGATGCCCTAAGTAATTAAAATTATTAGTGGTAGCTTGTTACGCGTTCAACTTCATTTTTAGAACCGATAATCACAGGTACACGTTGGTGAAGTTCTGTAGGTTCAATCTCTAGAATGCGTACACGGCCAGTAGTTGATGCACCGCCTGCTTGTTCAATGAGCATACTCATTGGGTTCGCTTCATACATTAAACGTAAACGACCAGCTTTTTTCGGATCTTTTAAGTCGTATGGGTAAAGGAAAATACCACTACGACATAAAATGCGGTGAATATCACCCACCATACATGCTACCCAGCGCATATTGAAATCTTTTTCACGAACAGATGTCTTGCCCGCGAGTAATTCATCAATATATTGTTTTACGGGTTGTTCCCAATGACGTTGGTTAGATGCATTAATAGCGAATTCTTGAGTATCTGCTGCAACCTGTACATTCTCATTAGTAAGCAAGAAGGTTTGAGTTTCTGGATCTAAAGTAAAGAATGCTACGCCATTTCCTACAGTTAAAGCCATCATAGTTGATGGACCATAAAGCACATAACCAGCAGCAACTTGCTGTGTACCAGCTTGCATGAAATCGTTTGCTTGTGTTACTGCATTTTTTGCAGGCAAAATAGAGAAAATCGTACCTACACACATATTAATATCGATATTGCTTGAGCCATCTAATGGATCAAATAAAACGAGGTATTTACCATTTTCTTGTGCAGGTGTGAACTCATCAAGCTCTTCAGAAGCGAGACCGCCCACGTGCGGGTGTACTTTTAAAGCATCAATTAAGTAGTCATTCGAAATCACATCAAGTTTTTTCTGTGTTTCACCCTGAACATTTTCATTGCCAGCACTACCTAAAATACCAGCCAGAGCACCTTTTTGTAATGCTTGGTCGATTGTTTTACAGGTCGTGGCAATAGTATCGATGACTTGAGCCAACTCAGGTGTTAGATTCCCTTTTTGTTGTTGTAAAAATTGGGACAAAGTGAGGTTGGACATAAAAAACGCTCCTGTGCTTCAAGCATCAAAATGAGTCAGATAAATACGTGGCATATTCTAGATGAGAATGTCATAAAATAAAAATTATCTTACTTTATTTGTGTTGGATTTATGCTTACAAGCCCCAATTAAAATGGTATGTTGATTGCATTACAAAGGATTGTATATTTTTAGGAGAATCGAAATGACAACAAAGAAGTTTGATGCGACCCCCACGGCAGGTGAACCAATCAATCTAGATGAAATTTCGAAAGAAAATGTTCAGGAAGCTTGGAAAGATTATGAGGCAAAACCTGAATATAAAGATTTTAATAAGCATGATTTGATTGAGTCCATGCAACATCCTGAAGAAGACAAGAAATCTTCTTAAGTAATAAAAAAACGCTCATATTATTATGAGCGTTTTTTTATGCATATCCCTTATTTTAATAAAGGAGGGACTGCTTCGTAATTAATCTCAACGCGGCGATTTTCTTTCCACGCTGATTCATCATGTCCCGCATTAACAGGAGCTTCTTTACCATAACTTACAGCTTCAAGTTGCTGCGGGTTTACACCATTGGTAATTAAATAGCTTTGTACAGCTTTAGCACGACGCTCACCTAAAGCCATGTTGTACTCACGTGTACCACGTTCATCTGTATGGCCTGTTAATGCAACTTTTGAATTTGCATTTGCGATAAGGAACTGAGCATGAGCTTGAAGTGTTTGGTAGTCTTCAGTAGATAAATCGCTGCTGTCATAATCAAAGTGAACAACGCGTTTAGCCAAAGCCGCTTTATTTGCTTCAGTTACACCTTTAGATGAAGCACCTGCCAAATTTTGAGCATTTAATGCAGCATCTTCACTTAAACCAGAAGTGTTTACCGTGCTTGGATTTGTACCAGTCGTGGTCGTCGCTGCAGGTTTACGGCTAGCACAGCCTGTCATTACGAGTGCT
The DNA here is from genome assembly GCF_052045285.1 of Acinetobacter sp. 22301. Taxonomy (NCBI): domain Bacteria; kingdom Pseudomonadati; phylum Pseudomonadota; class Gammaproteobacteria; order Moraxellales; family Moraxellaceae; genus Acinetobacter; species Acinetobacter sp. 22301. Next base: position 72,410 of record NZ_JBQEOR010000006.1, read on the forward strand.
ACGCTAAGAAAGGGTAGAGCTAAATACTTGATTGATTTCATGATCATCTCCGTCAATGGAATTAAAAGTTATTTTGGTGCCCAGGCTGGTTCACGTACTTCACCTTGTTCGCTTGGTAAATTCATACGGAAACGTCCATCAGTAGACATAATAGACAACAAGCCACGGTTGCCTTCACGAGTTGCGTAGACCACCATTTGCCCATTTGGTGAGAAACTTGGTGATTCATCTAAACTAGTTGGGGTAAGAATATTGGTGATGCCAGTATTAATGTCTTGAATTGCAACTTTATAACTGCTGCCACTTGGGCGATGAACAAGTGCAATCTTTTTGCCATCGGCACTCAGAGTTCCACGTGCATTAAATGACCCTTTAAATGTCAAACGCTTTACTGAGCCATCAGCAAAGGTGTAACGATAAATTTGGGCAGAGCCACCACGGTCAGAAGTGAAAATAAAGGATTTTCCATCTGGTGTATAACGTGCTTCGGTATCAATTGCCGAGTCATTTGTCATGCGTTTGACTTGGCGAGTTGATAAATCCATTTGATAGATTTCAGGGTTGCCATTCATAGATGCTGTAAACAGCATTGATTGGCCATCGGGTGAGAAACTTGGTGCGCCGTTTAAGCCTCTGAAACTAGTAAGAACTTCACGTGTTCCAGTTGATAAATCCTGTAAATAAATTGCTGGACGTTTAGTTTCAAAAGAAACATAAGCAATTTTTTTAGCATCTGGTGTCCATGCTGGAGAAAGAATTGGATCACGAGATGATAAAACAGTCTTTGGTTGTTCACCATCCGTATCTGCAATTTGTAGTGTATAACGCTCGGCTGGTGTTGCAGGATTTCTTAGCACATATGCAATACGGCCGCTAAAGTCACCTGGAATACCAGTAAGTGCTTGATAAATAGCATCACTTACCATATGGCCAGCCTGACGTATGCGAGCAGCTGGTACATTTAAAAGTTCATTTAAAATGTATTGTTGCTTTTGTACATCATAAAGTTGGTAGTGAACTTCAAAACCTGTCGCTGTTTGTTTAATTTGACCCGTAACTACATATGGTATACCTGCGGCTTGCCAGTCAGAAGCTTGAATCTGATTAATTGCAGCATTGGCAGGTAAGTTTTTAGATGAGCTTGTAAAGCGCCCAGAACGGTTTAAGTCTGTTTCAACAATAGGATAGAGCCCATTGTCGTTGGTAAACGGGACAATAGCAATTTTGGGTGCCTGATCTGGTGCTTTGGCAATTTCCAGATATAACTGGGCAAAAGCAGTGGTAGAAGCAATAGGGCTTAAGGCTGTGATCAGTGCTAAAGATAGCAGGTGTTTGCGGCTCGTATTCATAAGTTTAAAGTCATAGCAGGTATTTTTGTGACTGTTGATTTTGTAGCATAGTTACATGCCTTAAACTATTTAAAGCATGTAACTCTTTCAAAATTATTGCGCTCTAAATGTAGAGCTAACACTTCTTGCTTCACGTCTTGCATCTGGATCTGATGGCATAGGATAGGGCGCTGCGGCTTGAATTGCAGCTTTAATACTTGCGTCTAAGGCATCATCACCACTTGAACGTGTGATCACAATAGAATTAACGCTTCCCGAATCGGAGAGGGTAAAACGAACACCAACTGTTTTACCACTACTGCCAGTTGGAACGTCCCAAGAGCGTCGAATTTTTTGTTCAAAATCGCGTCTAGCTGAAGAAGCAACTTTTTTAGCTTCAGCTTTCTTTTGAGCTGCTTCTTCTTGTGCTTTTTGAGCAGATGCAGCTTTGGCTTCGGCCTCTGCTTCAGCTTTACGCTTAGCATCGTCAGCAGCTTTTTGCTTGGCTTTAGCATCAGCTTCAGCTTTACGTTTAGCATCGTCAGCAGCCTTTTGCTGTTTGGCTTTCGCATCGGCCTCTGCTTTACGTTTAGCATCGTCAGTAGCTTTTTGTTGTTTAGCTTTTGCATCTGCTTCAGCTTTGCGTTTAGCATCATCAGCTTTTTGCTGTTTAGCTTTCGCATCGGCTTCCGCTTTACGTTTAGCATCATCAGCAGACTTTTGCTGCTTAGCTTTAGCAGCAGCTTCAGCTTTGCGTTTAGCGTCATCGGCAGCTTTTTGCTGCTTGGCTTTTGCATCAGCTTCAGCTTTACGTTTAGCATCGTCATTAGCTTTTTGCTGTTTAGCTTTAGCATCTGCTTCAGCTTTTCGCTTAGCTTCTTGTTGTGCCTGAAGCTTAGCATTCTCGGCCTTTTGAGCTTCACGTTTTAATTTTGCATCAGCCTCAGCTTTACGTTTAGCGTCTTCAGCAGCTTTACGAGCTTCACTTTGCTCTTGCTTAGCTTTGGCATCTGCTTGAGCTTTTGCCGTTTGTTCGGCCTTACGCTTTTGTTCGGCTTCTGATTTTGCTTTAGCTTCAGCCTGCTGTTTTTGTATTTCCTCTTTACGTTGCTGTTCCGCTGCTTGTTTCATTTTTGCAGCTTCTTCAGCTTTACGTTTTTGCTCAGCTAACTTAGCTTGTTGTGCCTGTTCGGCCTTTTGCTGTTGGGCAGCAAGTTGTTGAGCTGTTGGAGGAGGAGGCGTAGTCGGAAGATTTTGAGGAAGCGTTTCATCCACAATAGGGGTTAATACCTCTTTTGCTTCATTGGTAGCTGTAGTCTCTTGTTCAACTTCTTTTGCTAAAGGAGGAGGCAAATCTTCTGGCTTAACTAAAATAGTTGTTAGCTTTTTTGGCTGTTCAGGTGGTTTACTCAAGCCTAAAAAAAGCAAGCCAACAATGGCAATTGCATGAACTCCGAGTGTAAAGCTCAATGCAATCGCATTTTGTTTAAAGGGTGGCTTTTGATTTTTGTTCATAGCTTATTTTAAAGGCTCTGTCAGAAGGCCAACTTGAGTTAAACCTGCTTCTTGTAAACTCGCCATCAATGATACGACTTCTCCATAAGGACGAGACTTATCACCATTGACTAAAACTGTGAGTTGTTTGTTTTCTTGTTCAGCTTGTTTTTGAGCATCGCTTAAAACTTCTTCAAGCTTTTCACGAGATAATGGTTCATTATCTTTGTAATCTTCATACTGAAGATAAATATTGCCATCTTTGCCAATTGTTACCATGGCTGGCATATCTTTTGATTCGATTGGATGGTTATTTGCTTGAGGTAAATCGACCTTGATACCACTGGTAATCATAGGGGCAGTTACCATAAAAATAACCAAAAGCACGAGCATAACGTCAATATAAGGTACGACGTTCATATCACTTTTTAATGGTTTTTTTATGCGCTCAAAGCGCCCTGAACGCTGAATTGCCATTATGCATCTTCCTGTGATGAACCCACAGATTGACGTTGCAATAAAGCAATCATCTCTTCAGCAAATAAAGCGCGATCAGAATAAACACTTTCACTTTTAGCAGTGAAGTGGTTAAAAGCTAATACAGCAGGAATTGCGGCAAACAAACCAATTGCAGTTGCAATAAGTGCTTCGGCAATACCCGGTGCAACAGTTGCTAGAGTTACCTGATCAACCGCAGCCAAACCGATAAAGGCATTCATAATACCCCAAACAGTACCGAATAGACCGATGTACGGTGCTACAGAACCGATACTTGCTAAAGTACCTAAGCCGTATTCTAAATGGCTCTGATCACGACTCAAACCTACGCGCAAAATCCGTTCAGTGCCTTCAATTGTTTGTGAAACAGGAGCCTGACGCTTTTTGAGTTTAAAAAATTCGCTCAACCCTTGATAAAAAATATCTTCAAGCCCAGAGCGCTTTGAGTTGAGTTGGGCATTGTTATAAAGTGTATTGAGTTCAGCACCAGACCAGAACATTTTTTGGAAATGTTCATCGTCTTGATGTGCTTTTTTATAACTCATATGTAACTTGGCAATCAGATACCAACTAAAGATCGATGCTAACAATAAAATTAGCATGACCAACTGAACGACTGGACTTGCTTGTAAAATAAGGTCAGAAATATGCAGGGTTGATTCAATGTTTGTTGCCATAGGTTACATATGCCGGTTGTTTTTTTAGTCTTGTTCCAATTCTTTACGAATAAGATCACGTATTTCTTCTGGAAGACGACGAGCTACAAGTTCTTTACTTAAACATGCCAACTCAACCTCGCCAGAAGCAAGCAAGATTTCACCACGATAAATATTTTGTTGCAACACAAATGACGCAGCTTTACATGAAACTACACGTGCTGTAACAGTAATTAAATCATCCATTAAAATAGGACGCATGTATTTTACGTCAATTTTGTGTACGACAAAGTTGTAGTCTTTTTGATGCCAGTAATGATCAACGCCAGAAGCACGGAGCCATTCAGTACGGGTACGTTCCATATAGCGAATATGGTTGGCATGGTAAACAATACCACCTGCGTCCGTATCTTCAATATAAACACGAATGTTGAATTCAAAATGATTCGCCATGAGAGTATTCCGTTTTAGTTCACTATAGAGCTTTATATTTAAAATATGGCTTTGAATAAAACATTGGTTCCATTCAAAAGCCATACATCTGCTTTTAAATACGGGGCAGTTTAGCAGATTGCATACTAAGTCCTATGGCACAACCTTTCAATTGCGGTTGCTGTATTTCTAATCTAAAAACGCTATATCTTATGGCTAGCAAGCTTTTTAAGTTAAGAGGGCTTCCATGAAGTTTGAACTTGTTTTGATATATTCGGATAATCTAATACGAATCTTACATGTAGCTCGGTCCCAGTTTTTAAAGCCTTGTTATCTACAATAAAATAAGGGCTATGATTTGGTGCCGCCTGAGTTAAGTCTTGATTTTCTGGTGTTGCACCCAAGAAAACAAAGAATGACGGCATTAACTTGCCATAATAGGCAAAATCTTCACTTGCGCTTGCATTATGATCTAAAACATGGAGTTTTGAATCGCCAACAACTTTGGCTAGGGTTGGCTGAATAAACTGAGTGAGCGCTTTATCATTCATGGTCACTGGAGCGTAAGGAGCAATTTCAACTTTGGCGGTGACGTCATTGGCTTGAGCGTTATGCTCTATCATGGCAGGTAAACTTTTTAAGATATTTGCCCGTATCTGTTCGTTATTAGAACGAATAGTACCGATCATATTGACCTGTTCAGGAATCACATTTCCTGCCGTACCACCTTGAATGTTACCGATGCTGACAACGCCCATGCCTTGGGTGAGATCAGTTCTTCGACTAATAAGGCTCTGTAAATTATTAATCATTTGTGCCGATGCATAAATCGGATCTCTACCTAACCAAGGCGTCGAACCATGAACCTGCTTACCGTTGACCTGAATACGCAAGTGATCTGCACTATTTAAAATAGCGCCATCTTTATAATAAAGGTGTCCACTTTGCATACCAGATATGACATGCATTCCAAAAATAGCCTCGGGTTTATAATCTTTAAATGCACCATCTGCGATCATTTTTCTTGAGCCGATTTGATCACCCTGCGTAAAGTTGTCTATATCTGCTCCACCTTCTTCAGCGGGTTGAAAAACAAAGACAACGGTACCCGATATTTTATCTTTATTGGCAGCCAGAATTTTTGCTGCACCTAATAACATTGCAGTATGTGCGTCATGTCCACAAGCATGCATTACGTAAGTTTCTTTACCTTGATAAATTGCTTTTTGTTTACTCGCAAAGGCAACACCATTTTTTTCTTCCATAGGTAGTGCATCCATATCGGCTCTAAGTGCAATAATCGGGCCGGGTTTATTCCCTTTTAAAATGCCAATAACACCTGTTTTCGCATAACTTGTTTTAACTTGAATGCCATAAGACTTTAATTCTTTTTGAACTAGTGCAGATGTTTTAAATTCCATATTGCCAAGTTCAGGATGCTCATGAATATGTTGTCTTAATTGAATCACCTGATTTTCATTTTGTTGTGCAGCATCTTTTACCCAATCTGCTAGGCTCAGCTGGCTCATTAGAGCGAGTGGAAAAATCAAAGCGGCTTTTTTGTACATGTCCTTATCCTAAAAATATTATTGTTCATAAGATTTGATATCTACATTTCTTATAATTTAGTTTTTAGAAATATTAAAAAATCAATAAGGTATAAAGAAAGACTTAAAAGGTATAGAGTGGCTAATTTATTGATAAGACAACTATTATTTTAATTGGATAGAGAGATTAAATTAAAAAAGGAAGAGAAAATTCTCTTCCTTTGGTTAGTTTTTAGGCTCAGGTGGTGTCATTCCAAACTGTAAATAAGATTGGTTAGTTGCGATGCGACCTCGTGCAGTACGCATGACATAACCTTGTTGAATTAAATAAGGTTCAATCACGTCTTCAAGCGTACCGCTGTCTTCAGCCATCGCTGCTGCAAGCGCTTCGACTCCAGCAGGACCGCCATCAAAACGCTCGAGTAGCATGCCCAAATAACGTCTGTCTAAGGTATCTAAACCAGCTTTATCAACATTGAGCATATCAAGCGCGCGTTGTGCCATTTCATGGGTCACTTCACCTGTGCCTTTCACTTGTGCATAGTCACGAACACGTCTTAATAAACGGTTAGCGATACGAGGTGTTCCGCGTGATCGACGAGCTACTTCTTCTGCGCCTTCAACTGTAATGGGTACATCCATTAAGTTTGCAGAGCGTGACACAATGTGAGTCAAGTCTTCTACAGAGTAAAACTCAAGACGTTGCACAATACCGAAGCGGTCACGTAATGGTGAGGTCAGTAAGCCCGCACGTGTGGTCGCAGCGACGAGTGTAAAAGGGGGTAAATCGAGTTTAATTGAACGAGCAGCAGGGCCTTCACCAATCATGATGTCGAGTTGGTAATCTTCCATCGCCGGATACAGAATTTCTTCAATCACCGGTGAAAGACGATGAATTTCATCAATAAATAAAACATCGCCTTCTTCAAGGTTAGTCAGCATTGCTGCTAAATCACCTGCACGTTCCAAGACAGGCCCTGAAGTCGATTTGAGGTTGCCACCCATTTCACGTGCAATAATATTAGCAAGTGTGGTTTTACCTAAACCCGGCGGACCAAAAATCAGTGTATGGTCGAGTGCTTCACCACGGCCACGAGCAGCACCAATAAAAATTTCCATTTGCTCGCGTACGACTGGTTGCCCAATATAGTCGGCAAGAGAAGTTGGTCGAATAGCCCGGTCAAAATGATCTTCTGGTTTTTCTGTTCCACTGATTAGACGGTCTTGCATAAGTGTTTTACTTCATCATGGATTTAAGAGCAGCACGAATAATATCGGCTGATTCTGTGTAATCGGCTTTAACCGCAGCAACAGCTTTTTGTGCTTCAAGTGGCTTATAACCTAAAGATTGCAATGCAGCTTCTGCTTCTGCAACAGGAGAGTTTGCAGCAAATTGAATTTGAGGCATGGTCGCCGCAGTTGAAGTGCCTTGAGCTAATGTTTTGAAACGGTCACGAAGTTCGATCATTAAACGTTCAGCCGTTTTTTTGCCTACACCTGGAACTTTGACCAGCGTATTAATATCATCATGTTCAATGGTGTGAACCAATAACTCAACACTTAGCGTCGATAAAATACCTAAGGCCATTTTCGGACCGACACCGTTTACTTTTAATAAGGTGCGGAAAATTGTTTTTTCTTGAGCATCGCTAAAACCGTAGAGCTGCTGTGCATCTTCACGAACAACCAAATGCGTCCATAGCGTAACTTTCTGGCCCTTTTGTAACTGGCAAAATGTTGAAAGTGGCGTATCAATTTCATAACCCACACCGTTTACATTCAATAAGACAGTAGGGGCTTCTAAGGCAAACACTTCGCCAATTAAACATCCGATCATAGCGTAATTTCACTTATTCATAACTGTAAATCTGGTCGTTCTAAAATAAATTGAAAACGACACTGGTTTTATTTCTTTCTATATCAAGCCAGCTTAAAACAAGCCAATTTTATTACCTTGCAACTCTTGCGCCAAGCTATAAGCCTGATGATCTGAGAACTTACTAATAATATCGAGGACTTGCATAATATTGCTGTAGTGATTATTGCTAAAGTTAGCACCGTATAGGTTAAGGATAGACATTAAACGTTGTTCTTTAAAGCTTAAAGATTTATGCGGCGTTGTGAGTGGTACAAATGCATCCAAAATCGTTTGTAAACTCTGATGTGCAATAATTTCTAAACCAGATTTTTGTGGGTGCTCAAAAATTTTATCACGTGCCAGATTTTTGGCAGTTTCGATACCAATTGCAATATCTGGCGAACAATATTGCAAAAGGTTGCCTTTAAGCTGACCTGTAATAATTTCATAATGATGTTTAGCAAAGGCTGTAGTGACTTCATCTACAAGCCGTTTCATGACTCGACCACGTAATGCTGAGATCTTTTGTTGCCATGTACTGTTTGGATGAGACAACTCTTCAGGTTGACCATAGTCGGCAATAAGATTTAGGAATATTGGTTCAACTTCTTGGTAACTCAGCATATTCAAGACAATGCCATCTTCTAAATCAATTAATGCATAACAAATGTCATCAGCAGCTTCTAGCAGGTAGGTGAGTGGATGACGGCAATAATGATATTCACCGAGTTGAATCAGCCCGAGCTGTTCAGCAATCTGTTTTAAAATTTCTTTTTCAGACTGATAACAACCAAACTTTGCTCTTTGATGGGAAGGGCGGTCACCCTGCGAAGCAATTGTTTTTGAAAGCCATGGATATTTTAGATAAGCACCTAAAGTTGCATAAGTTAAGCGCATACCGCCATCATTTGGATGATAGTCAATACGACTTAATAGACGTAATCCTTGAGCATTACCTTCAAACTGACGAACATCAGCTTCTTCTTCGGGGCTTAGTTTTTTCAAAAAATCATCATGCGAGGCATCATCGAACCATTCGCGAATTGCGTATTCACCCGCATGCCCGAAAGGAGGATTACCTATATCGTGGGCCAGACAAGCTGCTTGAATAATTGCTCCGACATCGGCAGGTGAAATCCAAACGGGTAATTCATCTTTTATTTTTTCTGCGGCAAGCATACCCATTGAGCGACCAATGCAGGAAACTTCAAGGGAGTGTGTTAAGCGGGTATGAATGCCATCATGCTGTGCTAGAGGATGAACTTGAGTCTTACGGTTTAACTGACGAAAACTTTGAGAAAATATAATGCGGTCATAATCTTTATGGAATGGGCTACGAGCCAGTTCTGTACTACTTTTTTTGCTACCTAAACGAACTGCGGAAAGCAGCTCTAACCAACGCATTTGTTCCATTTATCATTATTCAAAACTATAAAAGCTGATCATGCCAAAAAAAACTTAAAAGCACTAGCTTGGTGCGACATAGTTTGTCTTAGTTCGGGTTTTATTATGTTATTGAATAAACATGCAACAATTTATTTTTAGCAAGAATGACTAAAAAAATGATTTTGAACAAAAAACAAATCACTTCTTGCAGAATTAGGTTACAGAATACTGATTCTACATCTAGCTGATTTTAGCAAGAAGCAGTAGAATATGCGCTCTCTCTAAAGTCACATTGCGGTAAGGTTCACAAGACCTGCCCGTGGAGCCAAAATCAACATGTTTATCGTGGCCGGTGCAGCAGCACATTCTTCTTTTAAGAAAGCTCAACTATTAACACGTTTATCGTCAATTAGTTCTGTTCAATCTTTTGACAGCCAATGGGTCTATTTGTTTGATCAAGCGCTCAACGAGCAGCAACATCAATCTGCTTTGCAATTATTGAATGACGGTGAGTCTTTTGAACTTCGTCAATCTGCAAGTGATGAGATTCAGATTTTAGTTACACCACGTGTGGGTACTATTTCACCTTGGTCTTCTAAAGCAACTGATATTTTCAAAAACTGTAATACACCAGTACACCGTTTAGAACGTGGTCTTTTATTCACGTTAAAAGGCGTTACTGAAATTACAAATGAAGTTAAACAAGTACTTCATGACCGTATGACAGAAACAGTTTTTGCTCAAATTGAAGATGCAAAAGCATTATTCTCAGAAACAGCTCCAAAACCATTAAATTCAATTGATATCTTGGGCCAAGGCAAAGAAGCTTTGGTTAAAGCGAACAATGAGTTCGGTTTTGCGCTTTCTGAACAAGAAATTGATTATTTAACAGAAGCATTCGGTAAGCTTGGTCGTAATCCAAATGATATCGAATTGATGATGTTTGCACAGGCGAACTCTGAACACTGTCGTCATAAAATCTTCGGTTCTGAATGGACAATTGATGGTGAAAAACAACCATTATCATTGTTCCAGATGATTAAAAACACTTACAAAGAATCACCAACTGACGTTTTATCTGCATACAAAGATAATGCTTCTGTAATTGTGGGTTATGACACGATGCGTTTTTATCCAAAAGCGGATGAAAATGGTCACTTTGTTTATAAATATAAGAGCCAAGCAGCTCATATTTTAATGAAGGTTGAAACTCATAACCACCCAACAGCAATTTCTCCATTTGCTGGTGCTGCAACTGGTTCAGGCGGTGAAATCCGTGATGAAGGTGCAACCGGTCGTGGTGGTAAACCAAAAGCTGGTTTAACGGGCTTTACAGTTTCTAACTTAAATATTCCTGGTTTTGAACAACCGTGGGAAGAAAACTACGGTAAACCTTCACGTATGGCATCGCCATTACAAATCATGATTGAAGGTCCATTAGGTGGCGCGGCATTTAACAACGAATTCGGTCGCCCTGCATTAAATGGTTATTTCCGTACTTTCGAACAAAATGTAAATGGTGAAGTGAAGGGCTTCCATAAGCCAATCATGATCGCTGGTGGTTACGGTAACATTCGTCCTGACCATGTAGAAAAAGATGCGATTCAACCAGGTGACTTGCTCATTGTATTGGGTGGCCCTGCAATGTTAATCGGTCTTGGCGGTGGTGCAGCATCTTCTGTAGATAGCGGTACAATGGGTGAAAGCCTTGATTTCGCTTCTGTACAACGTGAAAATCCAGAAATGGAACGCCGTTGCCAAGAAGTAATCGATACATGCTGGCGCTTAGAAGACTTCAACCCAATCGTTTCTGTACATGACGTTGGTGCGGGTGGTCTATCAAATGCTATGCCTGAACTTGTGAATGACCATGAGTTGGGTGCAGTTCTTAACCTTCGTAAGATTCCTTCATTAGAACCGGGCATGAGCCCAATGGAAATCTGGTCAAACGAAGCACAAGAGCGTTATGTTCTTGCAATTCGTCCAGAGTCTTTAGAACAGTTCGAAGCAATCTGTGCTCGTGAACGTTGTCCATTTGCCGTTTTGGGTGAAGCAACAGAAGCACGTCATTTAACTGTTGAAGATCCATTGTTCCAAAACAATGCAGTTGATATCCCAATGCAAGTAATGCTTGGTGGTACACCGCGTATGCAACGTTCTTATGAAACAATTGAGCGTAAAGGTAACCAATTTGACGCTTCAAAAGTTGATTTGAAAGACGCGATTTTCCGTGTATTGAAAAATCCTACAGTTGCTTCTAAATCATTCTTAATCACCATTGGTGACCGCTCAATTACAGGTATGGTTGCGCGTGATCAAATGGTTGGTCGTTGGCAGATTCCTGTTGCGGATGCAGCAGTAACGACGACAAGCTTACAAGGCTTCACTGGTGAAGCAATGGCGATGGGTGAACGTCCGCCAGTAGCATTGTTAAATCCTGCAGCATCTGCTCGTTTGGCAGTTGCTGAAGCAATTACTAATATTGCATGTGCAAACATTGAACAAATTAGCGATATCAAACTTTCTGCAAACTGGATGGCTGCTGCTGGTCAAAAAGGTGAAGACCAAGCATTGTTTGAAGGTGTGAAAGCAATTGGTATGGAAATGTGTCCTGCTTTAGGAATTGCGATTCCTGTAGGTAAAGACTCACTTTCAATGCGTACTACTTGGAACGAAAACGGTGAAGATAAAGCTGTAACATCTCCAATGACAGGTGTAATTACGGCATTTGCTCCAGTAACAGATGTTCGTAAAACTTTAACACCTGAACTTAAGAATTTAGAAGATTCAGTACTTGTACGTATTGATTTATCTAAAGGCCAGTTCCGTTTAGGTGGTTCGATTCTTGCGCAAGTATATAAAGCAATTGGTTCAATCACTCCAGACGTTGATAGTTTTGATGATTTCAAAGCGTTCTTTGCTTTAATTCAAGATTGGAACAACCGTGGCTTGATTCACGCTTACCATGACATCGGTGATGGTGGTTTACTCGCAACTGTTGCTGAAATGATGTTCGCTGCACGTTTAGGTGTTGCATTAGAAGACCAAACTCCAGCAAGTTTGTTTGCTGAAGAAATTGGTGCAGTAGTTCAAATCAAAGCAACTGATTGGGACGCTTTACAAGTAGAAGTTGCTGCATCTAGCTTAAAAGATGCAATTGCTGTAGTTGGTCGTGTAAACAACACAGATCAATTATCTGTAAACGGTTTGACTCTAGAGCGTGCAGAGTTACAACAGGCTTGGTCTGAAGTATCTCATCAGATCCAACGTTTACGTGATAACGTTGAAACTGCTGACCAAGAATTTGCTTTAATTACTGATAAATCACATCAAGGTTTAATTGCTAAACCAACATTTGACTTGAATGAACCTATCGAAGCACCTTTCATTAACACACGTCGTCCTAATATGGCGATCTTGCGTGAGCAAGGTGTAAATGGTCATATTGAGATGGCAGCAGCCTTTGATAAGGTTGGTTTCAATACCGTTGACGTGCACATGAGTGATTTACTTGCTGGTCGCGTTAGCCTAAGTGATTTTGAAGGTTTAGTGACTTGTGGCGGTTTCTCTTACGGTGACGTAATGGGTGCTGGCGGAGGCTGGGCAAAATCTGTATTGTTCAATGCGAAATTACGTGATCAGTTTGAACAATTCTTCCATCGTGAAGATACGTTCAGCTTAGGTATCTGTAATGGTTGCCAAATGTTGTCACAATTAGCGCCACTTATTCCAGGTGCTGAACACTGGCCACGTTTCCACCGCAATATGTCAGAAGTTTTTGAAGCTCGTAGTGTAAACGTTCGTGTTGAAAAATCTGTTTCTGTATTGCTTAATGGAATGGAAGGTTCGATTTTACCGATTGCTGTAGCACACGGTGAAGGTCGTGCAGTTGCGAGTGAAGCTGATATTGCAGGCTTGAATGCAGCTAACCAAGTTGCTTTGCGTTATGTTGACAGCCATGGTAACCCGACTCAACATTATCCATTGAACCCGAATGGTTCACCTGAAGCGATTACTGGTGTAACGTCTAAAGATGGTCGTGCAACAATTATGATGCCACACCCAGAGCGTACTTTCCGTGCAATTCAACACTCTTGGAGTCCAGAAGAATGGACTGAAGATGGTGCATGGTTACGTATGTTCCGTAATGCACGTAAGTTTATCGGGTAATATAAAAGTTGAAATAAGCCACCGTAAGGTGGCTTATTTGTATGTAGTACGATATTAATAAATAGCAGAGAAGAAAAATGAAATCAAAAATCCATTTCCATGAATTTGCACTTCTGATGGCATTGCTCATGTCTATTGTTTCTTTTTCAATAGATGCAGTCCTACCTGCTTTGGGCGAAATCGGACGAGTTTTTGACTTAAAAAATAATAATCAGACACAGTGGGTCATTATTGGTATTTTTTCCGGTATGACGATTGGTCAACTGATTGCTGGCCCTCTATCCGATGCAATTGGCCGTAAACGTATTTTATTCACAGGAATTGTTATTTACTTTCTTGGAAGTTTGTTGTGCTTTACAACACAAAGTTTTGAATGGTTTCTAGTTGGACGTTTCATTCAAGGGGTTGGCGTATCAGGTCCTTACGTGGCTTCTATTTCAATTGTTAGAGATAAATACAGTGGGGCTCAAATGGCCCGCATCATGTCTTTAATTATGATGGTGTTTATGGTTGCCCCAGCAATTGCACCAAGTTTGGGACAGCTCATTATCCATTTCTTTGGTTGGCGTGAGATCTTTGTTTTATATATGGCCTATGCCACAGTTGTCGGGGTATGGGTTGCTTTACGTTTGGAAGAGACGTTGCTTCCAGAAAATCGTTTACCTATGCGTCTACAAGCATTTCGGGAAGGTTTTAAAGAAGTTGTAAGTAATAAAACCACCATGAGCTATTTGCTATGTGCAGGTTTTTGCTTTGGTGGATTCATTGGTTACTTAGGTACTTCTCAGCAAATTTTTATGCAGCAGTTTGGGAAAACAGGGCAAGAGTTTAGTGCTTATTTTGCTGTGCTTGCAGGTGTAATGGGAGTCGCTTCATTTACAAACTCTAAAATTGTTATGAAGTTTGGTATGCGTCCAATCTGTATTTATGGCTTTCTAGGTTTGTGCTTAATTTCTTTAGTTTTCTTAGGAATTCAACTTTTAGGTGTGGCTGTTTCATTCTGGATGTTTATGCTTTATGCCTGCATTTTATTTTTATTATTTGGAACTTTATTTGGAAATTTAAACGCAATTGCAATGGAACCGATGGGACATGTTGCTGGTATGGCATCGGCCATTATTGGTGCAGCTTCTTCTGTTTTGTCACTTATTCTTGCATCTATTATTGGGCAATTATATGACGGTACATTAATACCAATGACTGGCGGCTTCGTCATTTTATGTGGTTTAGCATTTATGATGACAATATATGAGAACAGATATTTAAAGAAATCGAATGCTTAAAATTATAAAGATGCAGCTAGCACACTGAAATTTAAAATTTTGTTCAGAATAAGAGCTACATAAAAATGAGTGTAGTTCTTTTAAGCATTTTAGAAAAATTATAAGCCTATAGACATTCGGCTATTTAACACTTTATAGTTTGTTTAAAATTGGATCAATTTTTGCTTTCTCTGTAACAACGATAAAAATCGGAGATCAAAATGATGAAAAATAAGTATCACATAAGAACAATGTATACCAAAGATAAGGGCTGGCGCTTGTTTGGCTTGGCGCTTGCCATTCAAATCCTCTTTATTGGAGCAAATTATTTGGTAATGATGAGCTGACTTTGATTTAGAAGCTTTTTTAACGGTATGATTTAAAGCAAGTTCACTAGTTTTGAGTCATTCTACTTATGTTAAAGCTGATTTATTACGTGCCAGATTCACATCTTGAGTCGACTAAACAAGCTATTTTTTCTGCTGGTGCGGGGGGTATCGGTAATTATGAACACTGCGCATGGCAAGTGAAAGGAATAGGGCAATTTAAACCAGTCAAAGGTGCAGATCCTTATATTGGAGAGCTGGGTGAACTTGAACAAGTGGATGAGTGGCGGGTTGAAACAATTGTAATTGAAGAAAATGCAAAGGCTGTAGCAAAAGCATTAAAGGCAAGCCATCCTTATGAAGAGCCTGCCTTTGAGTTTATTCAAATCATAGAAGTTGATTTTTAATTAAACTGCGAGAAATCTGGTTTACGTTTCTGCATAAACGCTTGTACAGCTTCTAGCATTTCTGGAGAGTGAACGCGTTGCATAAAGATTTCAGCTTCATGGTCAATACATTCAATAATTTGATCTAAATCATGTTTCATCAATGCTTTGGTTTGTTTTAATGAGGCAAGTGGCAAAGCTGCTAAATGTTGAGCGGTTGCCTGAGCAGATGCATAAGCATCTTCAACAACTTCATTAACTAAGCTTGCTTGTACTGCGGTTTCTGCATTAAATTTTTTCGCAGTAAATAGAAGTTCAGCTGCTTTGTGATAACCCGCTTGTTTAACCAATAGTTGGCTTGCACCGCCTTCTGGAGAAAGGCCAAGACTTACAAATGGAATTTGGAAAAGGGCAGTGTTGTCAGCAAAAACTAAATCTGCGTGTAATAAAATCGTAACACCAATACCAATTGCCACACCTTTTACTGCAATAATAAGCGGCTTTGATAATCTAGCAGCAGATTTAAGGAGTACAAACGGAGGAACTTGACCTACTGGACCTAGATTAGGATTTTGTACAAAACCCATAAAATCTTTCATGTCATTACCAGCGGTAAAGTCTTGCTCTACACCACGTAGAATGATTACTCGTACATCTTTGTCTTGGTCAGCTTCATCAAGTGCTTTGGCAATCCATAAGTAAAGCTCGCCATACAGTGCATTTTTTGCTTCTGGGCGATTTATGGCTAAGGTGAGTACGCCACCTTCTAAATTTGCGTGTAAATGTTGATGAGGTTGTTGAATACAGCTAAGTGTCATCGTACTATCCTTGCTTTAAACCACGTTGTTAATTTTTAGGTTCTCATTATGGCGCATATTTTTTGTAATGCGGTTAACTGGTGAGTTCATAAAAAGTGAAAATCTAATTATGTATAAATTTGACTATCTCGTTTTTATAGGGCGTTTTCAACCATTTCATTTAGCTCATATGCAGACAATTGAAATTGCCTTACAGCAAAGCCATTATGTGGTTTTGGCGCTAGGCTCTGCTCAAATGGAACGTAATATTAAAAATCCGTTCTTAGCAATAGAGCGTGAGCAAATGATCTTGTCAAATTTCTCGTTAGAAGAGCAAAAACGCATTCGTTTTGTACATGTAGTAGATGTTTATAATGACGAAAAATGGGTAAAACAAGTCAAATCTTTAGTGAATGGCGTAATTGAACCGAACTCAAAAGTTGGTTTGATTGGACACTTTAAGGATGAGTCTTCATATTATTTACGACTATTTCCTGAGTGGATTATGGTTGAGCTTGATAGTTTAAAAGACTCTATCTCGGCAACACCAATGCGTGAAGCTTATTATCGTGGTGAAATCCAAACCGAATTTTTCCCTGTAGGAACTATTCAATTTTTAGATGAGTTTAAAAAAACACGCACTTATCAACAGTTACAACAACGCTTTGAAGAAGATGATCGCTCTAATTTAGATGATTTTGAGTAAGTGTATATAAATTAAGCATCTGCCCAAAAGATGATTCGGTTGGAAAAAGGATCAGTGATACAGAGTTCAAGTGTCTCCCAATCTGTTTTTTCAACCTGAGGCTTAGAAAATTTATAATCTTTTTTGCTTAGTTCACTATGCAACTCATAAATATGTTCCCAATAAATACGGATTGCACTATGTGGACTCGCATCTCCAAAATGCTCGGATAAATGAATAACGCAATCATCTTTAGAAATTTGTAAATATAACGGAAAGTTGTCTTCAAATTGGTGTTGCCAATCAAGCTGAAAACCTAAGAATTCAAGATAAAATGATTGAGCTAACTCGACATCAAAAATTCTTAAAATAGGAGTGATCGAACCTGATTGCATCTTTTTTCCTTTTAACGTGTACCAAATTGTTGAGTCCAATAGCTCTTTTGTTTTACAGATTGATCAGAAGCACAAGCAATTGCATAGGTTGTAAATTTAGGGTTCATTAGGTTACTACAATGTAAGGGACTCGATAGCCATCTAGACATCACTTCATCTAATGTTTTCTGTCCACTCGCGACATTTTCACCATTGGCTTTACCGAGTGTATTATAAATTTTCAAACGTGATTTTAAATCTAATCCCGTGGAGCCAACATGTCCAAGAAAGTTGTGTGTTGCCATATCTTCACTATGAGAAAGTGCACCTTTATATAAATTATCACTCCAACTTAGTGGTCTGGTTGCAGAGAAATGTTGTTGTCCACATCGGCGTGATTGCTGGCGAATTTGATTAATTATTTTAAGTACAGCTTGTTGATAGGCAGGGTTTTGTAAATCTTGGCAACTTATTTTTATAGGTGGAGTTTCAACTTGTGATGTAGATGATGTAAGTGAGGGCGGCATACCGGATGAACTAACGGAGCAAGCAGAGATAACAAGACCACTAGACAGTAAATTACAAACTTTGAGCAGACTCATGTAAATACCTTAGCGTGAATTATTCTAATGTCTTTATCATACGCCAAAGTAAAGGAGTAAGTAATTTGTTCATATACAAAAAACGAGCATTATGCTCGCTTTTTGTTTCTTAAGTTTATTAAGCTGTTTGTAGAGCTTTTAAGTCTTCTAGAACTTGCTCTGCATGCCCAGCTGCTTTAACTTTGCGATAGCTTTTAACTAAAGTTTTGTTATGGAAAATAAAAGTAGAACGTTCAATACCCATGACTTTCTTTCCATACATATTCTTTTCTTTAATCACATCAAAGTGATGACAAAGAATTTCTTCTTTATCACTGATCAGATCAATAGTAAGTGCCTGCTTCTCTGTAAAATTTTGATGGGCTTTTACCGAGTCACGTGAAATACCGAAAATACGGGCACCTAAAGCATCAAACTGATCTTTCAAACAAGAAAAACCCACTGCTTGTGTTGTACACCCTGGTGTTGAATCTTTAGGATAGAAGTAAATAATTAACCATTCATTTTCGACTTCGGTCAAGTTCACTTCGCCGTGTGTAGTAGGGAACACCTGATTTGGCAGTTGAATATTCTCAGACATTTCTTATCCTTTAAAAGTTAAATTTGATCTAATTCAAGTGGTAAAAAAGCGTATTCCTCATGATAAACAATATTGAGTTTTCTTACAGGGATTGCTTTGTTAAAAATTGGCCCATCAATCACGGTCGTATGAAATTCACCGCCCTCACCACATGGATCAATGCCACGGTTCTCAAGCTCTTGGATATATTCTAAAGTTAAAGTTTTTCCTAAATCTCCTACCTTCATCCCGAGTTTAAGGTTTACGGTCACCACTACACTCTGGAATCCAAGTTGAATAAATTCTTCAACAACTTCACGATGCGGACGTAGCCAAAGAGGCATTGCTAATTGAAGACCTACTTGTTGCGTTACTCGATCATGCCAACAGCCGTGTTCAGGCATATCAAGGTCACCTGTAACCAGTACCTCGGCTCCTTGTTGCTTTGCTTGATTGAGTAATTCAATAAATTTAGCTTCATAGTCATTCCAACTTGATGAAGCCATAAACACGGGCAAGCCGATTGCTTTAGCTTGCGCTTGAATAATATCAAGAGGCATGGCATGTGAGCGAGAACGTTGGCCTTGTTCTTCTAGCATTACGATCAATCCAATCACTTCGCCTGTCTGCATTGCATGGTAGAGTGCTAGAGAACTGTCTTTGCCTCCACTAAATGAGACAATAGACCTTTTATGGTTAGCATTAGTTTTCCATTGTTCTTGCATAGCTTACATCAAATGAATTGGTCAAAAGTGCTGTTATTTTAACAGAGCTATAAAAAAGCCTGCATAAATGCAGGCTTAATTTAGAACATTAAAATCTTATTTTTTAGGAGCTTGTTGTTGAGCTGCCTTCATTGCATCTTCAGTTAACTTTTCAAGCTTAGTTGTTAACTGAGGACCAAAACATGCTTTAAGATCACGGTTTTGTTGTTGTACAAATCCTAGAGAACTTGGGCTTTTCTTCGCATTGATTGCGCTTTGGATTTCCCATTTTTGTGCTTCAGTCACTTTACCTTGTGCTTCAACTTGGCAGCTACAGAATTTGCTAACTTCAGATGAACTTAACTTGCCGCCTTTAGCAGTTTGTTCTTTACAAACGTTAACTAATGCACCTTTAACGTTAGTGCTTTTATATGCCGCTTGAACTGGGTTTTCAGCTGCTTGAGCTGAACCCGCCATAAGTGCAGCTGCTGAGAATAAAGATGAAAGAATAAGATTTGATTTTAACAACTTCATAAATTTTACCTACTTATTACGGTATATAGCGTGTTGGATCGGTAACACCAGCATCGATAAAGCCTGCTTTACGCAAACGGCAACTGTCACATTTACCACACGCACGTCCTTGAGCATCTGCTTGGTAGCAAGATACTGTTTGACTATAGTCTACGCCATGTTCAATCCCTAAACGTATGATATTCGCTTTGGATAAATGTAACAGGGGTGTTTCAAATTTAAGTGGTTTTCCTTCTACGCCAGCTTTAGTTGCTAAACGGGCCATATTCGCAAAAGCATCAATAAATTCAGGACGACAATCAGGATATCCTGAATAATCAACAGCATTGATACCAATAACAATAGCTTCAGCATTAAATACTTCGGCTGCTGCTAGAGCATATGAGAGGAAAATAGTGTTACGCGCTGGTACATAAGTTACAGGAATACCTTCTTGTAACTGTTCTGGTACTGCAATGTTGTGATCTGTAAGTGCTGATCCACCTAAATTTGCTAGATCAATATTAATTACACGATGTTCAACACCTGAACGCTGAGCTAATGCTTTTGCAGCATCAAGTTCAGTGGTTGAGCGTTGACCATACATAAAACTAATAGCAATACATTCATAGCGCGCTTGTGCCCAAGCTAGGCAAGTGGTTGAGTCTAAGCCGCCTGAAAGTAAAACAATGGCACGAGAGCGCATATTTTTCTCCATATCTGGAATGATTTATTTTATTGAGTGATTAACGACCTGATTCATCGTTCCAAAGCAGTTTATGTAACTGAAGTTGGAAACGAACAGGTAATTTATCATCAAGTATCCACTGTGCCAGATCACGTGCTAGACGTGGCAGGCCTACAGCACCTTTTTCAACCGCAAAGGCAGGGGAGAACCAAACGGTACTGACTTTGGTTTGCAGTTGATATTTTTCAACTTGTTGCTTTGACCATTCATAGTCTTCACGATTACAAATCACAAATTTGATTTGGTCACGTGATGTTAAATGGTCAAGATTACTGATGAGATTACGATGTTCTTCACCAGAAGTTGGAGTCTTTAAATCGAGGACTTTTGAAACACGGGGATCTACTTTTGATACATCAAGAGCACCACTGGTTTCTAAAGAGACGTCAAAACCTGCCTCACATAAACGTTGTAATAAAATCAAACAGTTTGGCTGAGCAAGAGGTTCACCACCTGTTACACAAATATAAGGTGTTTGAAATTGTGTAGCTGTTTCAATGATATGTTCAAGTGAGAAACGTTCGCCACCTTCAAAGGAATAGGTGGTATCGCAATAGCTACAACGTAATGGACAGCCTGTTAGACGAATAAATACAGTCGGTAGGCCAGAGGCATTTGCTTCACCCTGCAACGAGTAAAAAATCTCGGTAATGCGTAAACCGGACGCAGGGTCTGAGACAGGAATTGCAGAGGAACGTAAGGAAGCCATTCTAGAAATACCACACTATATAAAAAATAAAATCTCTACGATCAGTTTGATCGTAGAGATGAGGAGCGATTAAAGCTCCGCCAGAGAGTTATAACAAATTAGTCAGCGCGTAACAAATCGTTTAAGCTTGTTTTTGAACGTGTTTGCGCATCAACTTTTTTCACGATAATTGCAGCATATAAGCTGTAAGTACCACATTTAGATGGCAAGCTACCTGAAACTACAACTGAACCTGCTGGTACACGGCCATAATGGATTTCGCCAGTTTCACGGTCATAAATTTTAGTTGATTGACCAATGAAAACGCCCATTGAAATGACTGAACCTTCTTCAACGATAACGCCTTCAACGATTTCTGAACGCGCACCGATAAAGCAGTTGTCTTCAATAATGGTTGGGTTAGCTTGTAATGGTTCTAAAACACCACCAATACCTACACCACCAGACAAGTGAACATTTTTACCGATTTGAGCACATGAACCTACAGTTGCCCATGTATCAACCATTGTGCCTTCATCTACATAAGCGCCAATGTTGACATAAGATGGCATTAACACCACGTTTTTAGCTTGGAAGCTACCACGACGTGCTACAGCAGGAGGAACAACACGAACACCTGCAGCTTTAAATTGCTCTTCAGTCCAACCAGAGAATTTAGTTTCAACTTTGTCATAGAAACGAAGATCACATGACTCGATTGGTTTATTGTCATTCAGTTTAAATGATAATAAAACAGCTTTTTTTAACCATTGATGAACAACCCATTCACCATTGATTTTTTCAGCAACTCGAAGTGTACCGTTATCTAAACCAGCAATTGCTTCTTCAACAGCTTGGCGAATTTCGCTTGAACAATCTGCTGCAGTAAAATTTGCGCGGTCTTCAAATGCTTGCTCAATGATCGTAGAAAGCTGAGACATGATCTTCCTTCCATAAAAAATTTTAAAGATTTTACACTAATTTGTGACAAGAATCTTTCAAAAAACGTGTTAGGTTTAATTGATGATATAAATGAGGTAAATCGGAATAAGCTTATTAGATAATCAAGTGTTTTTTACACAAAAATGATTTGAAAATAAAAATTTAACTCAATTTGTATCAAAAAATAACAGAAATCTAGCATTTTTTGTATAAAAAAGAATCTAAGCTGTCATTATTATGATTTCAGTCACAAGATGAATAAATTAAAAACAGAGCCTTTTTGAGGAGAAAACTATGAAAGCATTACGTGTATTAGTCACTACAACAGCTTTATTTGCTGCTGGCGCTGCTATGGCAGATGAAGCCGTTGTTCATGACAGCTACGCATTTGACAAAAACCAATTAATTCCTGTGGGGGCACGTGCTGAGGTAGGTACAACTGGTTATGGTGGTGCTTTATTATGGCAAGCAAACCCATATGTAGGTTTGGCTTTGGGTTATAACGGTGGTGACATTTCGTGGACAGATGATGTTTCTGTAAATGGTACTAAATATGACCTAGATATGGATAACAATAATATCTACTTAAATGCTGAGATTCGTCCATGGGGTGCAAGTGCTAACCGTTGGGCTCAAGGCTTATATATAGCTGCGGGTGCTGCTTATCTAGATAATGATTATGATTTAGCTAAACGCATTGGTAATGGTGAAACTTTATCAATTGATGGTAAGAACTATCAACAAGCAGTTGCTGGCCAAGAAGGTGGTGTAAGAGGTAAAATGTCTTACAAGAATGATATCGCTCCATACTTAGGTTTTGGTTTTGCACCTAAAATCAATAAAAACTGGGGTGTATTTGGTGAGGTAGGTGCTTACTATACTGGTAACCCACAAGTTCAGTTAACTCAATATAACCTTGCTCCTGTAACAGGTAACCCAACATCTGCCCAAGATGCTGTTGATAAAGAAGCAAATGAAATTCGTAATGACGATAAATACCAATGGATGCCAGTTGGTAAAGTTGGTGTGAACTTCTACTGGTAAGATCACAAAAGAAAAAACGAGCTACGGCTCGTTTTTTTTGTACTTAATAGAATAAATAAAAGAGCTAAAAAGCTCTTTTATTTATTTTTAATTTTTATTCGTCTGGGTAAGCAATTTTCTTAAGCGCTTTAATATCCGCATCAGGTGAGCATAAAGAAATAAATTCGTAACCATAACCGCGTAATAAGTGGCCTTTGCGAACCGCAATCCATGTCGTATTAACACCAAAAATATCAGTTTTGGTTTGCTTTAAACGATAATCACGTTCTGTATCATAAGCCACGTCATTGACAATACCCACACCCATGCCAAGTTCCACATAGGTTTTGATAACATCGGCATCAAGAGCTGACATTACGATATCTGCATCTAGATGAGCCTCTTCAAAGGCTTTATCAATTTTAGATCGACCTGTAAAACCACCATGATAAGTAATGAGTGGATATTCTGCTAAAAGTTCTAGAGTGATCTTATCCGCCTGCACTAAAGGATGATTTTGCGGGGTAATAATACTGTGCTGCCATTGATAGTAAGGAATGCTAGCCAGATTTTCTTCAGTCGTTAAAGACTCGGTTGCAATTCCAATATCCGCTTCGCCTTGTAAAAGCATTTCTGAAATTTCGACAGGGCTAGCTTGTTGTAAAATTAAATGTACTTTTGGGAATAATTTCTTAAATTGATTAACGATTGGAGGCAATACATAACGCGCTTGAGTATGCGTAGTTGCGATCGTTAATGTTCCTTCGTCAACCTTATTAAAATCTTCGGCAAGTCTTTTAATATTTTCAGCATCAACTAACATGCGTTCAACAATGCTAAGAAGTGATTGGCCTGGTTCTGTTAAACCTAAAAGGCGTTTACCTTTACGAACGAAAAGTTGAACACCTAATTCATCTTCTAAATCTTTAATGTGCTTACTTACACCTGATTGAGATGTGTAGAGTGCAGCCGATGCTTCCGTCAAGTTAAAGTTTTGGCGTACTGTTTCTCGGATAATTCTTAATTGTTGAAAGTTCATTTACACTTTTCCTCAAAAGAGGTGAGGAGCGTCTAAAGATCCGCAAGATATTTCCTCACCAAATATATTTCTTAAGCAACTTGGTCTGCAAATAAGTGCAATTGAGATGCGCTCACCCAAACAGTTTGATTAGGTTTAAATGCATGTAATTTTGCAGCTTCACTGCTCAGAGCAATTTCAATTAAACGTCCATTACGGTCTTGTAATTCGGCCACTACTTTTCCAGCAATCCAGATTTCACGTACAAAAGTCGCTTCAATGGTATTCGCTTGCGGTTGCGAGTGAATATGTAACTCATCTGGACGGGCAAAAGCAATCACTTTTCCTTGAGGTGCCTCAACTGCTGTCGGTAATTGAATACGGTCATTACCGATACGGATAATACCTTCCGTATGTTCACCTTCAAATCGATTTGCCTGACCCAAGAAATCAAACACAAATGGCGTTGCAGGTTTTTCATAAACTTCACGAGGTGAACCGATTTGCTCAACATTACCTTTATTCATGACAATAATCTGGTCTGCAACCTCAAGTGCTTCTTCTTGATCGTGAGTCACGAAAATTGAAGTGATATGCAATTCATCATGTAAGTTGCGTAACCAGCGACGTAATTCTTTGCGTACTTTGGCATCCAGAGCACCAAATGGTTCATCTAGTAATAACACGCGAGGTTCTACTGCCAAAGCACGGGCTAAAGCAATACGCTGACGTTGTCCGCCAGAAAGCTGAGCAGGGTAGCGGTCTGCTAAAAAGCCTAGTTGAACTAGATCAAGTAAACGAGTGACACGTTTTTTAATTTCAGCTTCCGAAGGACGGGTTGCACGAGGGCGAACGCGTAAACCAAAGGCAATATTGTCAAATACAGTCATGTGACGGAATAAAGCATAGTGCTGAAATACAAAGCCGACCTGACGCTCACGCACATGTACATTAGTCGCATCTTCACCTTCAAGTAAAACCTGACCGCCATCGGCTGATTCTAGACCTGCAATGATACGGAGTAACGTTGTTTTACCGCATCCAGATGGGCCAAGTAACGCAACCAGTTCACCTTCCGGAAAGTCTAGGGAAATATTCTTAAGCGCATGGAATGCACCAAAGTGTTTTTCAATATTTTTAACTTGAATACTCATGATTTCATTCCTTACGAATCAGTTGAATGCGGTTCTGGTTTATCTTGATGTAGCTCTAACCAAGTTTTTAAAATCAGTGTTAAAAGAGCTAAGAAGGCAAGCAGTGAGGACACGGCAAAGGCTGCGCTAAAGGTGTACTCGTTATATAAAATTTCAACATGCAGTGGCAGAGTATTGGTTTCACCACGGATATGACCAGAAACCACTGATACTGCGCCAAACTCACCCATTGCACGGGCATTACACAAAATCACGCCGTAAATCAGACCCCATTTAATGTTAGGGAGTGTGACCTTCCAAAAAGTTTTCCAACCTGAAGCACCGAGTACAATTGCTGCTTCTTCTTCCTCTGTTCCCTGAGCTTCCATGAGTGGAATTAACTCACGAGCCACAAATGGAACCGTAATAAAAATGGTGGCTAAAACAATTCCAGGTACGGCATATAAAATCTTGATGTCATGATCCATTAACCAGCCGCCGAACCAACCTTGCGCACCAAAAATTAGAACAATCATTAAACCTGCAATAACGGGGGAAACCGAAAAAGGCATATCAATGATAGTGGTTAAAATAGCCTTGCCTTTAAACTGGAACTTAGAGACAGCCCATGCTGCAGCAACACCAAATATCACATTAATTGGAACTGCAATTGCTGCGGTGAGTAATGTTAATTTCACTGCTGATAAGGTATCTGGATCAATCAAAGCCTGAACATAGACTTCAAGTCCCTGTTTAAATGCTTCTACGAAAACTAAAATGAGTGGCAGCATGAGGCAACTGAGGAAAAAAATCAGTGCAATTGTAATAAGGGTATAACGTACCCAAGTTGGCTCACGTGTCGCATCACGAGACTGTAACTTCAAAGCAAGTGCGTTGCTGTCGGTATGTAAATTCATGTGATGTTTCTCCCTGTACGACGGTTTGCCCATGCTTGAAGTAAGTTAATGACAAATAGAATGATAAAAGAGAGAACTAACATGACCGCTGCAATGGTCGTTGCACCTGCATAATCATATTCTTCAAGACGAGAAATGATCATCAGCGGTGCAATTTCTGTTTTAAATGGCTGGTTACCTGCAATAAAAATAACAGAACCATACTCACCCACGCCGCGAGCAAACGCTAAAGCAAAGCCCGTAAATAGAGCAGGTAGTAAGATGGGTAAAATAATTTTAGTAATGGTTTGCCAGCGATTTGCACCAAGTGCTGAAGCAGCCTCTTCAAGTTCGGTTTCAATATCGCTGAGTACTGGCTGAACGGTTCGAACAATAAATGGAATACCAATAAAGACCAATGCTAGCGTAATCCCGATAGGTGTATAGGCAACCTGAATACCAAGTGGTTCAAGATATTGACCTAACCAACCAGTAGGTGCATAGAGTGAAGTCAGTGCAATACCTGCAACTGCGGTCGGAAGCGCAAAAGGTAAATCGACCAATGCATCAACTAGACGCTTTCCGGGAAAGTTATAGCGAACAAGACACCAAGCCAAAAGCAGACCAAACACAACATTAATAAATGCTGCGATTAAAGCTGAACTAAAGCTGAGTTGAAGCGATTTCAAAATACGCTCAGACGTTAAAATTTCCCATAACCCGTCCCATCCGATTCCAAATGATTTGATAAAGACTGCGGCTAATGGAATAAGCACAATAAAAGAAACGTAGGCGAGGGTGAAGCCCAAAGATAGACCAAACCCAGGCAGCACTCGGGATCGCTGCGACATGATATTTCCTCAAAGAGAAAAGCCTGCTGAAACCAGTAAGCGAATAAATAAAGATAAACAGTGCGGTATAAAGATTGGTATTAAGCAAATTTCAAAGAGAAATGTGTTTTTACCGGGTCGATAGATGAGTGACTACACATCGAATCTTCTAGAATCAAATAATTCAGCAAATCTGGAAATGGTCCAAAACCTGAGGCAACATTAATATGGCCCACTTCACCAAGATTAACGGGATTTAACTTCCATGATTTTGCAAGTTGTAAAGCATCAAAAAAGCCAAGCCATGGATCATTTTCACTAATGAATAGCGTTGCAGGCACATCAATTTTTAATTGATGAAAATAATCTTTGTAATCGGTCAAGCTATGGCGGGCAAACCCTGCCTCCCCAAAGCGTGCTGGATTCGCTGGAGCGACTAAAATTAGTTTCTTAACTTGGCTTCTTAATTCTGGATGCTCAGCCAAAGCAGCTACACTCGTTAAGCATCCAAAACTATGTGCAACAATTTGAACAGGAGCTTGAGCTGCTTGAACTGTTTTAACGAATTGCTCAACCCATTCGCTTAATACAGGTCTATCCCAGTTTTTTTGCTCAACACGAGAACTAGACACGAGTTGACGCTGCAACCAAGATTGCCAATGCTGATGTTCACTGCCACCTACACCCGGAACAATTACAGTGTGAATCATGTCTGTTCTCCTTACTTTTAGCGCAAAGAATTACTTCTCTGCACTATTAATTTTCACGATTTGATCGAAAACACCACCATTATCGAAGTGTTGTTTTTGTACTTTTGTCCAACCACCAAACTCTTTGTCGATTGTTACAAGCTTCAATGGCTTAAATACATTGCTGTATTTTTTAAGAACAGCTGCGTTACGCGGACGGTAGAAGTTACGTGCTGCAATTTCTTGACCAGCAGGTGAGTACAAATAGTTGAGATAACCTTTCGCAATGGTTAAGTTGCCTTTTTTAGCTGCATTTTTCTCCACAATTGCAACTGGAGGCTCAGCTAAGATCGAAAGAGACGGAGTAATAATTTCAAATTTGCCTGGCTGTTCACGAATAGCTAAATGAGCTTCATTTTCCCAAGCCAGTAATACATCACCAATGCCACGCTCAGCGAAAGTAGTCGTCGCACCGCGAGCACCAGAATCTAAAACTTTAGTATGTTTATAAATTTGGCGAACGTATTCTTGTGCTTTTGCATCATTGCCGCCTGGTTGATGTTTTGCCCAAGCCCAAGCTGCAAGATAGTTCCAACGAGCACCACCAGAGGTTTTCGGGTTTGGTGTAATGATTTCTACGCCTGGTTTGATTAAATCAGCCCAGTCTTTAATTTGCTTTGGGTTGCCTTTACGCACCAAAAACACAATGGTTGATGTATATGGCGTTGAGTTTTGTGGCAGTTTTTTCTGCCAGTTGGTTGGAAGTAATTTTGCTTTTTCAGCAATTTCATCAATATCTGCTGCAAGTGCTAATGTCACCACATCTGCATTTAAACCATCGATAACCGCACGAGCCTGTTTACCAGAGCCGCCGTGTGATTGCTTAAACTCAATATCTTGACCAGTACGTTGTTTCCAGTAAGTACCGAACTGTTTGTTGAAATCTGTATATAGCTCACGAGTAGGATCGTAAGAAACGTTTAAAAATTCTTGGGCTGCAAATGACGAAACAGAAAGAAGTGCAGCGATAACCCCGACTTTTAATTGAGAAAAACGCATGAGATAAGTCCTCAAAAAATATGAAATGTTCAAAACATGAACGCAGAATAGCGCTAGTCTTTATTCTAAAAAAATAATAAAAAACGAATTTAATATGAAAAAAATAGAAATAATAAAAAGAGATAAACTATTCTTAAATCTTGATATATAACAAGTTTCAAAAGCAGATACGAAATCGGTATAATTTTTTAAAATCAATTATTTATTATTTAAATGAAAGGTGTTGTATTGTTGTGCGGCTTTTAGTAAAGGATGGAACAAACATGTGGTGTTTTAAAAATGGGCAACCCGTTGAGACTATTCCTTTATTGGATCGAGCCTTTCATTATGGAGATGGGTGCTTTACCACAATTCGTGTTTTTCAAAATCAAATTGAGCTTAAAGAAAGACACTGGCAACGTCTAAAACTTGCATGTCAAAAACTGTCTTTAACTGTAAATTTTGAATTAATTGAACTGAGTGTACAGCAACTCCAAAAGCAAAACCTCGTACTCAACGGCACTTTAAAAATTGTGATTAGTCGTGGGGAAGGCGATCGCGGTTATACTTTGCCGAAACATGAAGCTGATATTTATATCTGGTTTTATCCAAAAGCTTTAGAGCCGTGTATGCCTGATTTTATCCAGTGTGGTGTTTTAAATCAGGCCCTAGGTTTAACCATGCCGAGCTTAGTGGGGCTTAAATCTTTAAACCGCCTTGAACAAGTATTGCTAAAAAAAGAAGCAGATCAACTCGGGTGGGCTGAAGCATTAGTTACTGATGTACAAGGTTATATTGTTGAAGGGGTCAGTAGTAATTGTTTTATTCGTTTAAATGATAGATGGATTACTCCTGAACTTCGCTATAATGGCGTCCACGGTGTAATGCGGGCAGAAATTCTGGCGCGTATGCAGCACCATGGTATTGCCTGTGAAGTACGTGTGATTGAATTAGATGAAGTATCTGAAATACAAAGTCTATTCTTTTGTAATGCTTTAAACCCTATGCGAGTGGTTACTCATTTAGGCGAGAAAACGCTAGATACACAGGCATGCATAGATTTATTTCATATCCTTAACTTAAATCAGATTCATTAATATGCCGAAGCCACCTGTGAATGCGAAAGCAAAAAACGCCAAGAAAAATAACAAAAAACAAGCTCCAAAATTTTCTAAGCGATTGGTTCTAATTGGCCTTTTTATTGTTTTAATCTTTACGTTTGCCATTTTATGGTCAAGTTTGTTTAAGGCTTATCCTATCGAAGGCAAAAAACAGATGTTATCTATTACATCTGGGGAAACTTATTCTGGTTTTATTGATCGTTTGGCAAAAGAAGATAAAGTTAGCTTTCCTATCATATTGAAGCTTTATCAAAAGTTTATGATTCATGACAGCATGAAAGCTGGTGTGTATGAAATTGAACAAGGGATGAGCGTAAGACAAGTGTTAGAGATGTTATCTGACGCTGATAATGCTCAGATGAATCGTGTTTTGGTGATTGAAGGTACAACTTTTAAGCAGCTTATTACTGCACTCAAAAATGATAAAAATGTAAAAAATACAATATTGGATTTACCTAATGATCAGCTTATGAAAGCGCTTGGGATTCCTTACGATCATCCAGAAGGCTTATTCGCGCCGAATACTTATTTCTTTGCCAAAGGCGAGACTGACAAGAAAATTCTTACCGATTTATATCATCGTCAAATAAAAGCTCTAGATACAGCTTGGGCAAATCGCGCGCCGAATTTACCTTATAAAGATAAATATGAAGCATTAATTATGGCTTCTATTGTTGAGAAAGAAACGAGTTTAGACAGTGAACTTACACAAGTTTCTGGAGTTTTTGTCCGCCGTTTAAAACTCGGTATGCGTTTACAAACGGATCCAACTGTTATTTACGGAATGGGTAATAACTATAAAGGCAACATTACCCGAGAAGACCTGCGTACTCCAACACCATATAATACTTATACCATTAATGGTTTACCGCCGACTCCAATTGCTTTGCCAAGCCAAAAAGCAATTGAAGCAGCATTACATCCAGATGATTCAAATAACATCTATTTCGTAGCGACTGGTAATGGTGGACATAAATTTACGGCAGACTTGCAAGCTCATAATCAAGCAGTGCAAGAATATTTATCCGTGTTGAGATCGAAGAAATAAGGAAAAGAGATGTTTATCAGCTTTGAAGGCACGGAAGGGGTAGGTAAAACTACACTCATTCGAAAAATTCATCAGCATTTTGAAGAGCATGGCAAACAAGTTGTTTTAACTCGAGAGCCGGGGGGCACACCGTTAGCTGAGCAAATTCGTTCTATGCTTTTGGCGGTGAATCATGATGAAAATATGAGTCATGATACCGAGTTATTACTCATTTATGCAGCACGTGCTCAACACTTACAACAAGTTATTTTGCCTGCTTTAGAAGCTAACAAAATTGTATTAAGTGATCGCTTTACCGATGCGAGTTTTGCTTATCAATGTTCTGGTCGTGGTTTAAGCCAAGATAAATTACAACTTTTAAATCAGAACTTCGTTTCACGCATGCCGGAGGTGACTTTCTGGCTAGACGCACCGATTGAACTTGGTATGAACCGTGCACGTGAACGTGGAGCTTTAGACCGTTTTGAACAAGAAAAGTTAAGCTTCTTTACTAAGGTTCGTGAAGGTTATGAAACCTTATGGAAGGCTGAGCCTGAGCGTATTAAACGTTTAGATGCAACACAAAGTCCTGATCAGGTGTTTGAACAGGCTTTGCAATATTTAGCATAGGCCATCGGATTAGCCACTCTCATATTTTTGGGAGTGGTGAAAAATGACGTTAATTCTGATTTAAATCGTCATAGAAAATATCTGCTATTTTCTTATGCTATCTTACATATGATTTATAGATTGAAGAATAACAAGGATGAAAAGCTCAAAAGAAGAAATCATGGCATTTCTTGAAAAGGAATTTCCACCAAGTCTTGAACATTGCACGATTGAATCAGTCACCCCCAAAGCAGCGGTTGTTTATTATCATGTCGACCAAAGGCATCAACGCCCTGGTGGCACGATATCTGGTCCAACCATGATGACATTAGCTGATTTTGCCTTATATATTGCGATATTAGGTGAGATCGGTATTGTTGGTTTAGCCGTAACCACCAACTTTAATATTAATTTTTTAAGAAAACCCGCGGGTGATCAAGACTTACGTAGTGAATGTAAACTCATGAAAGTAGGAAAGAGTTTAGTGGTGGGTGAGGTTTGGATTTATTCGGTCGGTTTGGATGAACCTGTTGCGCATGTGACCGCGACTTATTCAATCCCACCTAGAGCATAAATATCAAAGCAAATAAAAAAGCACAGCTAAAGCTGTGCTTTTTTATAGAAGAACAACTTAAATGTCAGTATTAACCAATGGCTGTTCTACTGCAAAATTTGGAGGAGTCAAAACAGTTTTACGAATCTCACTCGAAGTTTCCGGATAGTCGAGTGTGTAATGTAAACCACGTGATTCTTTACGTTGCATAGCACAGCGAACAATCATTTCAGATACTAAAACAAGATTACGCAGCTCAATCAGGTTTTTGCTAACACGATAGTCTTGATAATATTCAGTGATTTCACGCTTTAACATTTCAATACGGTGTAAAGCACGTTCTAAACGTTTTGTGGTTCTGACAATACCAACGTAGTTCCACATGGTCGAACGTAACTCATCCCAGTTTTGTAAAATCACAACATCTTCATCAGGATTGGTTACTTGTGAGTCATCCCAAGTTGGTACTTCTGGTAATTTGAAGTTTTCATCAAATTTATTTTCGATATCTTTTGCTGCACTCATGCCATAAACGAAGCACTCAAGTAATGAGTTACTTGCCATGCGGTTTGCACCATGTAAGCCAGTATAAGACGTTTCACCAATCGCATAGAGACCTTCAATATCCGTCTGGCTATTTGAGTCAACCATAACACCACCACATGTATAGTGAGCTGCTGGAACTACAGGAATCATGTCTTTGGTAATATCGATGCCTAACTCAAGCAATCTTGCATAAAGTGTAGGGAAGTGCTCTTTAATAAATTCTGGTGATTTATGGGTAATGTCTAACCACACGTGACGAATACCGAGACGCTTGATTTCATGGTCAATGGTACGTGCCACAATATCGCGAGGAGCCAGTTCTGCACGATCATCAAAACGCAACATAAAACGTTCGCCATCAGGTAAGCGCAAATAAGCACCTTCACCACGCATAGCTTCGGTAATTAAAAATGATCGTGCTTGAGGGTGATAGAGACATGTTGGATGAAACTGATTAAATTCCATATTGGCTACACGGCAACCTGCGCGGTAAGCCATTGCAATACCATCACCTGTGGCAATATCTGGATTAGATGTGTACAGATAAGCTTTCATCGCACCGCCGCAAGCCAGTGCGGTGAATGGTGCAAGGAAAGTATGAACCTTTTCAGTATTTTCATCTAATGCATATAAACCAATAGCACGATTCGCTTGGTCGGTATGGCCTAATTTATGCGAGGTGATTAAATCAATCGCAATATAGTTTTCAAAAATAGTAATATTTTTACGTTCTTTGGCACGCTCAACTAAAGTGGTTGAAATGGCTTTGCCTGTTGCATCAGCAGAATGGATAATGCGACGCTGCGAGTGACCACCTTCACGAGTTAAGTGAAGTTGCTCATCCTCATCTAAGGTAAATTGCACGCCTTGTTTTAAAAGAAAATCAACAGAAGAGCGGCCGCCTTCTACGGTATGTTGTACCGCGTCCATTTCACATAAATGAGCGCCTGCAATCATAGTGTCATTAATATGCTGTTGAATAGAGTCAGTCTCATCAAGAACAGCAGCAACGCCACCTTGAGCATAAAAGGTACTTGCTTCGGTTAGAGCAGCTTTGGCTAAAACTGCAATATTAAAATGATTTGGTAACGATAAAGCCAGACTTAAACCAGCGCCGCCGCTGCCCACAATAATCACGTCAAAGTGGTGAATTGTCTGTAAATTAGGCATGTCCATTCGCATCAATTTAAAACGTCCGCTAATGACACCCCTTTTTACCTAAAAAGGCAAGAGCTTAAGCGCTCTAACTCAGAGAAAAATTGCAATTGGCTTAAAAAGTTGCAATGCGTAAAATAATCCTTGTGATGACGTATTACAAATAAACATATTGTTACGCAAAACCTCAAAGCGTTGTGATACAACAGTTTTATCCTTATTCTCGTAGACCAATTGTGGGTGAGCACCGAATGAAATCTCGCTATTTACAACAAGGAATGTATGCAGCGGTATTTACAGTTGCTGCTGTTCAAGCAAATGCTGCTGTTGATTTTTCAAATCTTGTTGAACAAGTTAGTCCAGCAGTCGTGAGTGTAAA
Organism: Acinetobacter sp. 22301; assembly: GCF_052045285.1. Taxonomy (NCBI): domain Bacteria; kingdom Pseudomonadati; phylum Pseudomonadota; class Gammaproteobacteria; order Moraxellales; family Moraxellaceae; genus Acinetobacter; species Acinetobacter sp. 22301. Next base: position 106,382 of record NZ_JBQEOR010000006.1, read on the forward strand.
TGTCGTAAAAAAAATGACTCAGGATGAACTGTTGCAGCAACAAGTTCCTGAAATTTTAAAACGTTTCTTTGGCAATCAGGTCATCATTCCACAGCAACAAGGTCCACAAGAAAAGACAGCTTACGGAAGCGCATTCTTCATTAGTAAAGATGGTTACTTACTCACAAACCACCATGTGATTGAAAATGCCTCTCGTATCAGCATCACTCTAAATGACCGCCGTGAAATTGATGCAACCGTGGTGGGTAGTGATGAGCGTACAGACGTTGCTTTGTTAAAGGTAAATGGAACTAACTATCCAGCTTTACGAGTAGGAAATGTTGACCGTTTACGTGTCGGCGAACCTGTTTTAGCAATTGGTTCGCCGTTTGGTTTTGACTACTCAGCTTCGGCAGGTATTGTTAGTGCAAAATCACGAAACATGAGCGGTGAAACTTCGGTGCCATTTATTCAAACAGATGTGGCTTTAAACCCGGGTAACTCTGGTGGTCCATTGTTTAACCAAAATGGTGAAGTGGTCGGGGTAAACTCTCGAATATTTAGTGGTACCGGCGGTTATATGGGCTTGTCTTTCTCTATTCCGATTGACGTAGCTATGGATGTTGCCGATCAGCTTAAAACAAAAGGTAAAGTCACACGCTCTTATCTAGGGGTGATGATGCAAGATATTGACCGAAACCTTGCTGATGCGTACAAATTACCAAAACCTGAAGGTGCTTTAATTACTCAAATTTCTCCGAACTCACCTGCACAAAAAGCAGGGCTAAGAGCGGGCGACGTGATTTTAAAATTAAATGGTGCGCCTGTACTTCGTACAAGTGATTTACTGTACGCATTAAACAAAGTACAGCCAAATCAAACTGTTCAGTTTGAAGTATTACGTGATGATAAAACACGTAATATTTCAGCGACTTTAACGACTGCACCAGATGAAACACCTGCTACTGGTTTACAAGGTGCTGCATCTAAGGGACCAGTTTTAGGCATGAGTATTCGTGATCTAGCTGAACCGGAAAAAAATGCGTTGAGTGTAAAAGGTGGTATTTTTGTACAAGATGTTCGCCGTGGTGGTTTAGCGTCATTGTCCAATATCATTCCGGGTGATGTGATTACCCAAGTCAATAATAGCCAAATTTTAAATAGTCAGGATTTTGCAAAAGTTGTTTCTAACTTGCCGAAAAATACTGTAGCACGTGTTGCTATTATTCGTCAGGGACAGCGCGCAATGCTTGGTTTACGTATTCAATAATCCTCAATCCAATCAATAAACCACCCTGAAAATGGGTGGTTTTTGTTATTTATCTTGAGCGTTTAGCGATATCTACCTACACTTATTTCAGTTTTAAGGTTAATAAATAAGAGTGTTCATTTGTGAGTAGTATTTTTGATTTACATATTCAGGTGCAGCCACATCATATTGATGCGTTGGGACATGTAAATAACGTAATGTATGTTCAGTGGATGCAGGATGTAGCGGCTGCCCATGTTGAAACTTTGGGAGTAGGGGTAACTAAATATCTTGAGTTAAAACACGCCATGGTCGCGGTTGAGCATCATGTGCAATATCGTAAAGCTGCTTTTGAAGGCGAACAAATTGTGTTACGTACATGGTTAGATGACATTAATGCACTTTATTCATTCCGCCAGTATGTGTTTTTTCGCCCATCAGATCAGGCCGTATTATTTGTTGGAAATACCAAATGGGCATGTATTGAAATTGCTACAGGACGTCCAAAACGAATGTCGCCAACTTTTACTCATGCATATACGCCGCTTGATTCAAGCATAAATCCTTATGATTTTACCGTTTCATATGCCCAATAGTTGGACGTAATACGCTTACTTTGACTGTCCTTTTTTAAAACATAAGTACAAAGCTCATGATTATTTTGGATACTTTAAAATATGCATCTGTTATAATCTCACGCAATTTATTTAACCGCTTTGGCTGTGTATTAAAACAAGCTACATAGCACTCTATATTTTCTCAAGGTAACCCATGGCGCAAGCTAAAAAATCCGTCGATATCAAAAATATACGAAATTTCTCGATTATTGCCCACATTGACCATGGTAAGTCTACATTGGCTGACCGTTTTATTCAGATGTGTGGCGGTCTACAAGATCGTGAAATGCAAGCTCAGGTCTTAGACTCAATGGAGCTTGAGCGTGAACGTGGGATTACCATTAAAGCCGCTTCTGTCACGCTGTATTACACCCATCCAAATGGTCAGGAATACCAACTTAACTTTATTGATACGCCAGGGCACGTTGACTTCTCCTATGAAGTTTCTCGTTCATTAGCTGCGTGTGAAGGTGCACTATTGGTTGTAGATGCTGCACAAGGTGTTGAAGCTCAATCAGTTGCAAATTGTTATACAGCAATTGAACAAGGCCTAGAAGTTCTTCCTATTCTAAATAAAATTGATTTACCACAGGCTGAACCTGAACGTGTCATTCATGAAATTGAAGAAATTATCGGGATTGAAGCGACAGATGCACCAACCTGTTCAGCAAAAACTGGTTTAGGTGTTGAAGGTGTACTCGAGCGTTTAGTCGATGTTATTCCGGCACCAGAAGGTGATCGTGAAGCACCATTACAAGCATTAATTATCGACTCATGGTTTGATAACTACTTAGGCGTAGTTTCTCTTGTTCGTATTAAACAAGGTCGTATCCGCAAGGGCGACAAAATGTTGGTTAAGTCGACAGGGCAAACTCATCCGGTCACTTCTGTGGGTGTATTTAATCCTAAGCATACCGAAACAGATATTCTCGAAGCTGGTGAAGTAGGTTTTGTTATTGCGGGTATTAAAGATATTTTTGGTGCGCCAGTAGGTGACACAATTACTCTTGCTTCTACACCAGACGTTGCAACTTTACCGGGTTTCAAAAAAGTTAAACCGCAAGTATATGCTGGTCTTTTCCCGATTGATGCCAGTGACTTTGAACCATTCCGTGAAGCATTACAAAAATTACAGATCAATGACTCGGCTTTATTCTTTGAACCAGAAAGTTCTGATGCATTAGGCTTTGGTTTCCGTTGTGGCTTCTTAGGTATGCTGCACATGGAAATTGTACAAGAGCGTTTAGAGCGTGAGTACGATCTTGACCTCATCAGTTCTGCACCTACCGTAATTTATGAAGCATTAACCAAGAAAGGCGAAACGATTTACATCGATAGTCCATCAAAAATGCCGGATGGATCGACCGTAGAAGATTTGCGTGAACCAATTGCTGAATGTCATATTCTTGTTCCTCAAGAATATTTAGGGAACGTAATGACGCTCTGTATCGAACGTCGTGGTGTACAAAAAGATATGAAATTCTTGGGTAACCAAGTTTCTATTACTTTTGAAATTCCGATGGCTGAAGTCGTTATGGATTTTTTTGACAGATTAAAGTCGTGCTCTCGTGGCTTTGCATCTTTAGACTATAACTTTGTACGTTTTGAAAGTTCAGCTTTAGTTAAGGTTGATGTGTTAATTAATAGCGAAAAGGTTGATGCCTTGGCTATGATTTGTCACCGTAATGATGCACGCCATCGTGGTATTGCATTGGTTGAGAAAATGAAAGACTTAATTCCTCGCCAAATGTTCGATGTTGCTATTCAGGCAGCAATCGGTGCGCAAATTATTGCCCGTTCTACTGTAAAAGCGATGCGTAAAAACGTATTGGCAAAATGTTATGGTGGTGACGTTTCACGTAAGAAAAAACTACTTTCTAAACAGAAAGAAGGTAAGAAACGTATGAAACAAGTGGGAAGTGTTGAAATTCCACAAGAAGCGTTCTTGGCTGTATTGAAAGTAGAAAGATAAGAAATGAGGGTGGGGAAAGTGAATAATTTCCTTTCCCCACTGTAATACAAGCAGCGAGGCTGCGAGTGAGGTCATGTGGATTTTGATTTTAATTTAATTCTTGTTCCAGTTACGCTGATTCTATTTGCAGTGTGGTTGTTAGATAAACTTGTATTAAAACAGCGTGCAAATAAAGGACGCGGGAACGAAAATTTTGTCATTACATGGGCCTATGACTTTTGGCCAGTTTTAGCTGTAGTACTTGTACTTCGTTCATTTCTTTATGAACCATTTAATATTCCGTCGGATTCTATGGTGCCAACTCTAGAAACTGGTGATTTTATTTTGGTGAATAAATTTGATTATGGTGTACGTTTACCTATTGTTAATAAGAAAATTATTGATGTTGGTGAACCAAAGCGTGGTGATGTAATTGTATTCCGTTATCCACCTCAACCAACAATTAGCTATATTAAACGTGTAATTGGTTTACCTGGTGATCATATTGTTTATGACCATGGGCAATTGATTATTAATGGGCAAAAAGTACCGAAAGTATTAACACAGTTCAGTCGTGAAAAAGATGTGATGGATACACCAACGTCTATTTATCATAAAGAGACGATTGGTGAGCATACCTTTACGATGCGTGAGCTTGAAGGCGTAAATGTGGCGCGTCAAGCACCGTTTATCAACTATGTTGAAAATGGTAAATATGCGAACCAAGACGGTTTATATTGGGAAGTGACTGTACCAAAAGGACATTACTTTGCAATGGGGGATAACCGCGATCAAAGTGCAGACAGTCGTTTCTGGGGGTTCGTTCCTGAAGAAAACTTAACAGGACGAGCATTCTACGTGTGGATGCATAAAGAACCGGGTTTACACCTTCCTAACTTTAGCCGAAATGGAAAAATAGATTAAAAACAACCATTAGGAAAAAAAGAAATGCGTAAGGCACAACAGGGTACTTCGTATTTAGCAATTTTATTTGGGGTGGTTATATTTGCGGTTGCAGTAAAAGCTGTACTTGCAGTTTGGCCAGCATATTGGGATGATCGGCTGATTAATAATCAGATAGAAGAGCTTTTACAAGAAAGCTCTTCTGAGATCACACCACAAAAGTTTGTAACACAAATGGATCAGCGACTCGAAATGAACAATATTCGTGATCTCCACTTTAAAGAGATCGCTCAAGTGTTTAATCAGTCAGGTCTAACGGTCAAAAAGAAATATGAAGTAAGAAAACCTTTCTTATTTAATATTGATTTAGTTTTAACATTTGAGAAGAGTTTTGATAAAACATCAGTTCAAACTAAGTGATCCTCGCTTACTGAGTCGAATCGGATATCAATTTAAGCAGCTTGAATTGTTACAGTTAGCTTTGACTCATCGTTCGGTGAGTCACAAATACAATTACGAGCGCTTAGAGTTTCTCGGTGATTCATTATTAGGCATGATAATCGCTAATTATCTATATCATGCCTATCCAAATGAAAATGAAGGCCGCCTCACGCGTATGCGAGCGACTTTAGTTCGTCAGGAAGCTTTAGGTAAGATTGCAACAGATTTGCAACTTAGTCGGTGTTTAATATTAAGTACAGGCGAGTTGAAGTCTGGTGGTCATCATCGTGAGTCAATATTAGCAGATACGGTAGAAGCGATTATTGGTGCAATCTATCTTGATAGTGGTGATCTCAACTTACTTAAAGATATTGTGCTAAAATGGTACATACCCTATTTAGACCATATAGAACCTACGGATCAACTCAAAGATCCCAAATCACGTTTACAAGAGTATCTACAAGCACGTAAAAAACCTCTCCCTGTTTACGAGGTTGTAGATATTCAGGGTGATGCACCTCATCAGCACTTTAAAGTGGAATGTGTGGTAGATGGTTTACCGAAGATTTATGGTGAGGGTTCAAGTCGTCGTTTTGCCGAGCAGGCAGCAGCGGCGGAAATTTTAAAGTTATTGGAGCAATAACCTGCATGTCGATGCATTCTGATCAAATCAATCCAGATTCAAATGAAAACCAAGATCCTAATAATCTGATTGATCAATTTTTTAGTTCCAAAGGCGTAACAATCCCTTCGGATTTTAAGAGCGGATTTGTGGCGATTGTAGGACGTCCAAATGTGGGTAAATCTACCCTCATGAACCATTTATTGGGTCAAAAACTTTCTATTACCTCGCGTAAACCTCAAACAACACGTCATAAAATTATTGGTATTGATTCGCGTGAAAAAATGCAGGCGGTATATGTAGATACCCCAGGTATGCATAAAAAAGAAGTGCGTGCTATTAATAAAATGATGAACCGTGCTGCTCATTCTGCATTACGTGACGTTAACTTAGTTTTATTCGTTATTGATGCTTATAAGTGGACTCAAAACGACGATTTAGTGCTTGAAAAACTCAAGAACGCTGAAATGCCGGTTATTTTAGTCATTAATAAGGCTGACACTTTTGAAGATAAAAGAGAGATTCTTCCTCTCATTCAAGAACGTGCCAAACTTATGAATTTTGCTGAGATTGTTCCTGTTTCTGCTTTGCGTGGTGCAAACTTAGAACACTTGAGTGAAACGATTGAGAAATACCTTCCTTATCAACCACCATTGTATTCATTTGATCAGATTACTGACCGCTCTGAACGCTTCTTGGCAAGTGAAATTATTCGCGAAAAAATCATGCGTCAGTTGGGTGAAGAGCTTCCTTATGATTTAACAGTACAAATTGAATCTTTCAAAACAGAAGAAGCAACTGTTAATGAAAAAACTGGTCGTTTAAAACCAGCTTGTACCTATATCGATGCAACGATTTTTGTAGACCGCGCTGGTCAAAAAGCCATTGTGATTGGTGAAAAAGGTGCCAAGCTTAAAACGATTGGTATGGATGCTCGTAAAGACATGGAAAAAATGTTTGAGCAAAAAATTATGCTCACACTTTGGGTGAAAGTGAAGGGTGGCTGGTCTGATGATGAGCGTGCTCTCAAAAGCTTAGGATACAGTGATATCTAAAGGATAAGGATGCTGGTATGAAAACAATTACATCATTAATCGCTATAGTTGGATGTACATTGATGTTACAAGGTTGTGTATATAAGCTTGTAACCGTACCAGTAGGTATCGCCTATAAAACTACTAAAGGTGTAGTTAAAGGTACAGCAGCTGTTGTAGGTGCTGTTATTCCTGACGGTGATGATGAGGATGACAAAAAAGAAAAAGAATCTGAGGAATAGATTCTTTTTATGATGCGCAATGAAGTCCTCCATGGATATATGATTCATCACCGTAAGTACCGTGAAAAAAGTCATATTGTGCATCTTTTTACTCAGGAATATGGGCGAGTCGATGGTATTTTAAGACAGACTCCGCCCCCTCAATATCAGCCTATTCGGCTACAAGCCACGGGTAAAAGTGAACTCAAAAATTTTACTAAGCTGGAAATATTAAATCAGCCTGTTTTCTTTTTTGGTGATGCTTTTTTTGCTGGTTTTTATCTAAATGAAATTGTTCTTAGACTTTGCCCATTAGAAGAGGCAATGCCGCAATCTTTTGAGCAATATCAATTAACTTTGCTTCAATTACAGCAATTATCTTCCCATGAAAATCCTGATCTTTTTCTGAGACAGATTTTGCGCCAGTTCGAACATGTTTTACTTCCTGAGCTGGGTTACGCGATTGATTTCTCAATTGATACTCAACAACAGCCAATACAGGCCCACCAGTTTTATCAATTTCAGGTAACTGAAGGTTTTGCACCCGTTGTTCAGGCAAGCCGCTCTTCATTGTCAGGTAAAGCAATTTTATCTATGTTGGATTATGAGCAAGGTCAGGATTTTTCTCACGAACAATTGCAATTATTAGGTAAACTATACCGTCAAATGATTACATCGCTTTTAGGAGATCGTCCCCTAAAAAGTCGACAATTGTGGATTCAAAATACTCAAACTCAATCGTAATTAGGATTTATTTATGGCTGCATTGCTTGGTGTAAACATAGACCATGTTGCTACTTTGAGACAGGCGCGCGGTACTACTTATCCAGACCCTGTAGAAGCTGCTCTTATTTGTGAACAAGCTGGTGCAGAGGGGATTACTTTGCATTTGCGTGAAGACCGTCGCCATATTCAAGATGATGATGTACGTCGCATGCGTCCATTATTAAAAACGCGTATGAACCTAGAGTTAGCTGTTACTGATGAAATGGTCGAGTTTGCGAAAGAAATTCAGCCGCAGCACGTGTGTTTTGTTCCAGAAAGACGCCAAGAAGTAACAACTGAAGGCGGTTTGGATGTAGTGGGTAACTTTGAAAAAGTTAAAGCTGCAACTCAAACTTTAGCAGCTATTGGTTGCGACGTATCATTATTTATTGATGCTGATTTAGCCCAAATTGATGCAGCAGTTGCGTGTGGCGCACCTACGATTGAGTTGCATACAGGTGCATATGCAGATGCGGAAACAGAGCAAGATCAACAAGCCGAGTTAGAGCGCATTATCAAAGGTGTTGAATATGCAGCTTCAAAAGGTTTGGTTGTAAATGCAGGTCATGGCCTTAACCTTAAAAATATTGCGCCAATTGCAGCTATTCCACAAATTCATGAATTAAACATTGGTCATTCAATTATTGCTGAAAGTGTTTTTGTAGGTCTGGTTCAAGCTGTTAAAGATATGAAAACAGCGATTCAGGCAGCTGGATAGTTGGTTATGTCGAGTATCAATTACGATGAATTAATGCAACCTGTGGTGGCCTTTTTAGGATGTCAAACACCAAATGCATGGTTGGATGAGGCAATCAATAATTTAGATATCTTGATGCAAGATCATGCTAATTGTGAAAAGAAAGCTGCTAGTACAGCAATGAACTTAATGTTCCGCTATAGCTTCTTTCCTGACTTACAAGTAAAACTTGCTCAACTTGTACGAGAAGAAATGCTTCACTATGAACAAGTACTTGAGCTTATGGCTAAGCGCGGTCAAGAGTGGACTGGTTTAAGTGCTGGGCGTTATGCAGGTGGGTTGCGTAAAGAGATTCGTACGTATGAGCCTGAAGCTTTAATTGATGTGCTGGTGATTGGGGCATTCGTAGAGGCTCGTTCATGTGAGCGTTTTTATGCACTTGCTCCGCGTGTAGATGATGAGTTAGGACGTTATTATCGATACTTGCTTAAGTCAGAGTCTCGTCATTTTGAAGACTATCTCGCACTTGCGCTTGATGTGGCAACCACTGCAAAAATGAAAGATCCTAAAGAGGATATTCAGCAGCGAATTGATCATATCCGTGAAGTTGAAAAGAATCTGATTTTAACCCCAGATAATACTTTCCGTTTTCATAGTGGTATTCCTGCTTAGTCTTGGATGTCTCAAATAAAAAAGTTTACCTTTCACGGTAAACTTTTTTATTAGGTAAGCATGTTCTGCTTTTAGTTTTTTAATGCATATAATTATTTAATAAATATATTTTTTATAGATTTTAATTTCTCTTAAAATTTTTAAAAAACTTTTATTTTTTTAGGCTAATAATAAATATTGTGTAAATATAAAGGCTGATATGTTCATCATGAGTTCAACTGAAATAGTTGATCATTTCTAAGGATATAAGAATGTTAGCATTAGTTACAGGTGCCTCAGCGGGTTTTGGTTATAGCATTTCAAAAAAACTGATTGAGTTAGGATATAACGTTATTGGTTGCGGAAGACGAGCAGAAAAACTAGAAGAACTAAAACAAGAACTTGGTGAAAAATTCTACCCATTAGTATTTGACATGACAGATACGGCAGAAAATATAAATAAAGTATTGGTTGATTTGCCAGCCGAATTTCAAATCGGCCAAATTGATTTATTGGTGAATAATGCAGGTTTGGCATTAGGATTGGAACCAGCAGATAAATCAGATCTAGATGATTGGTACACGATGATTGATACCAATGTTAAGGGGCTTGTTACGATTACCCGATTAATTTTGCCAAGTATGGTAAAGAAAAAATCAGGTTTGATTATTAATATGGGGTCTATCGCAGGCACATATCCATACCCAGGGGGCAATGTGTATGGGGCAACCAAAGCATTTGTGGAGCAATTTAGTCTAAATCTTCGTGCTGATTTGGCTGGTACTGGTGTGCGCGTAACTAACATTGAACCAGGGTTGTGTGGAGGTACTGAATTTTCTCTTGTGCGTTTTAAAGGTGATGAGGATAAAGTAAACAGTCTATATGATAAAAAGAATCCACTCTTGCCTGAAGATATTGCAAATACAGTAGCTTGGATTGCTTCACAACCTCCACACATTAATATTAATCGTATTGAAATGATGCCGACCACTCAATCTTTTAATCCTTTAAAAGTGGTTGAAGTGGAATAATAATTTAAGAAGAAAATATATTCTTTCGAGTTAGGTTAGAGCGTTAAACCTAATAAAGACTCTAAGAAAAAATTAAATCCTCTATCTGCTGATAGGGGATTTTTTATAATTATTGATAAATTTATGGCAAAAAAAAGCCCGCTTTAATGCTGCGGGCTTTTTAGTATTTGGCTCTCCCACCTGGGCTCGAACCAGGGACCTGCGGATTAACAGTCCGTCGCTCTACCGACTGAGCTATGGGAGAATCTGCATGAGATTATAAGGAGATTTTGAGAAGGGTCAAGTCTAAATTGTCATGTTTACTTCATTTTTGTGTCGTATGCTTTTTATTTGATCAGTTGAGTGATGAGTTAAGAAATTACTTGCACTTTAAAAAATCAATTGCTAGATTCAAAAAAGAACAAGCGTTTGGAGAAATCCAAACAGTGTGGATTTAAACCAACTTGCCAGCACTAAAATGGCTAAATCGGAGATAAGTATGAAAACGCTTACGATCGCTTCTATTTTTTCTAATTTTGATTTCTATCAACACAATTATCTCAATATCTTAAATCAATCAGAATCTTATTACACACTTGTAGAAGGTGCATGGATTAATGCTTATCCTTTCAAAAAGCAGGATTTATATTTAGGCGATTTATTGCAGCTTTGGTTTAGCGCTAAATGGAATGTGCATAATTCACTTAAGATTTTAAAAAGCTCGAAACTACTAAACTCTTCTGAATCTTTATATATTTTTCAATTAGAAGGGGAGTTATTGTTGGGTAAAAATAAAGTTTTAGCTTGGTCTGTAGAGCATCAAGAAATTATAGAACTTCAACTTAAAAATATTTGGGCGCCGTATGTGATTGCACAAACTTGTGAACGTCCAGATAATTCAGATGACTTAATAAAAAAGGCAGCGGTTTAAGGCTGCCTTTAATGATTATGGACGAATAATCATGCAGGTTGCTGTTGCATAGGCATACAGTTTACCTTCCTCATCAATAATCTTTCCTTCAGAAATACCTAAATTTTTACTTAAATTAATAACTTTGCCTGTTGCAATTAAAGCCTGATTTTGGGGAATAGGGCGGCACATTTTTACGTTAAGGTCGATTGTGCCGTAACCTACACCCGCAGGTAACATCGTATGTACTGCACAGCCAGTCACTGAATCTAGGACGGTGGCAGCAAAACCACCATGTACGCCACCGAGTGGATTTAAATGGTTATGATCTGCTTGGGCTTTAAAGGTAACAGATCCTTCTGAAATTTCAGTAGGTTGCATAGGTATTGTTTTACTAATGCTGGCAGGTGGAATATGGCCTTCTATCATTGCTTGTAAAAATTCAAGGCCAGTCATTTCCATCGGATTTTTCATTTTTTGGGTCCTTTAATTTTTTAAGTTCCAAAATAGAACTTGATATTAGCCTATTATTAAGTCATCGATAAGTCAATTCTATAGTTAAAGATTGAACTGATAAGTTGAATTTTAAAATTTTGTTCATTTAATATAAAATTCCTTTATTATAAAAATTGAATTAAATGAGTTGCATAATGAATTAGATAGATAAGAAAGACTTCTTTTACATTATAAGAAATAACAGGAGCATAAGGACAATGCTTTTTAAAATTGCACTCATAATGGCCGCTTTTGCAGCAAATTCTGTATTGTGTCGTTTGGCTTTGGTTGGCCGACATATTGACCCAATGACTTTTAGTCTAATACGAGTGGGAAGTGGTGCGGTTGTTTTATTTGGACTGTTTTTATATTCAAAATCGTCTCAAACCAAAGTCCAATGGAGTTTAAAAAACGCATTTTTTCTAGCGGTTTATATTTTGGCATTTTCGTATGCTTATCTTCAGATCGACGCTGGTATTGGTGCTCTGTTATTGTTTGGGGTTGTACAGCTGACTATGGTGCTTTATGGCTATTGGCAGGGTGAACAGATTGGCATATACCGTGGTATAGGCTTATGTATTGCTTTGGCTGGAATAATTGTTTTGTTATTACCCGATACTCATGCGCCTGATTGGGGATATGCTCTAATTATGGTGATATCTGGGTTGGCATGGGCAGGATACAGCATTGCTGGTCGTAATATGACACAACCGATTGGTAGTACGTTGGCAAATTTTACGCTAGCTGTGCCAATGGTTTTGTTGGCGAATGTATTACTTGCCCAAGATCGCTACATTGACATGCAAGGATGGATCTTAGCGATTTTGTCGGGCGGTGTCACTTCAAGCGGGGCTTATGTACTCTGGTATGTAATTTTGAAGCATATTGATCGGGTGACAGCGAGTACAGTACAGCTAAGTGTGCCATGTTTGGCGATTATAGGTGGAAGCCTATTTGTAAATGAGACTGTGACAGGGCGAGTGATTTTATCGAGTTTTATGGTTTTATTTGGAATTTTATTAGTCATTTATATAAGACCTCAAAAAGCCAAAAATGCATAAGTGAATGAAAAAAAGGGTTCTCTCAAGAGAACCCCTTTTATGCAAAATGCAGATTATTTCGCAGCTTTTTCAGCTTCAATTGAAGCGATAGCAGCGTCTACACCTTCAATTGAATCAGCAGCTTTTTTGATACGTGCTAACGCATCAACAAGTACTTCATCAGCTGTTGCATATGAAATACGCATAAAACCGCCTAAACCAAATGCATCACCAGGAACAACTGCTACGCCAGTTTCTTCTAGTAACCATTCAGAGAACTCTGTGCAAGATTTTAAGCCTTTTGCACGAATAAGAGGGCGAATGTTTGCATAGGCATAGAAAGCACCATCAGCAGGTAAGCAAGAAATACCTTTAATATCATTTAAGCCATTTACAACTAAGTCATGACGGCGTTTAAACGCTTCAATCATAGGTTGTAAAACGTCTTGTGGACCATTCAATGCAGCTTCAGCAGCAACTTGCGAAATAGAAGTTGGGTTAGAAGTTGACTGTGATTGGATCTTTTTCATTGCACCAATGATTTTTGCTGGGCCGGCTGCATAGCCAATACGCCAACCTGTCATTGCATATGCTTTAGAAACACCGTTTAAAACAATCGTGCGGTCATATAAATCTGGAGCAACAGTTGCGATGTTGTAGAACTCATCTTCCCAACGAATCGGTTCATACATATCGTCAGATGCAACAAATACTTGTGGATGACGGCGTAAAACTTCAGCTAAAGCTTCTAATTCAGCTTTGCTATAAATCATACCTGTTGGGTTAGATGGGCTGTTTAATACAACTAAACGAGTCTTAGGTGTAATAGCAGCTTCTAATTGTTCAGGAGTGATTTTGAAGCGTTGGTCTTCGCCACATTTCACAATGACTGGAGTACCTTCAGCAATAATGACCATATCTGGATAGCTTACCCAGAAAGGTGCTGGAATGATAACTTCATCGCCTTTGTTTAATAGAGCAAGTGCCAAGTTAAAGAAGCTTTGCTTACCACCACAAGAAACCAAAATCTGGTTCGCTTGATAATCAAGATTATTATCACGCTTGAACTTAGCAATAATTGCTTTTTTTAACCCAGGAGTACCATCTACAGCCGTATATTTGGTGAAACCATTATTAATCGCTTCGATTGCAGCATCTTTGATGTGTTGAGGGGTATCAAAATCTGGCTCGCCAGCACCTAAACCAATCACGTTCTTGCCAGCAGCTTTAAGTTCAGCAGCTTTGTTTGTTACAGCAAGTGTAGGGGACGGTTTGATAGCATTGACACGATCAGAAAGACGTACGTCCACGGCAATATTCCTCTTATGGGATTAAAAAATAAAAAGCATACTATCTTATCGCAAAAATTAAGCAATTTGCGGATACGGGTATTTTTAGATGTAAAAAAGTTTAATTTAAGAAGGTTCTTGTTGCTGTTTTACTCAATTGAAGCTTTTTTGAAAAGAAATGATAAAAATCATTTATAATAGGTCGCAATCGAAATTTCGAGAATGAATCATGACTGAGCAACAGCCAAAACAGAAAAAGGCTTTGGTGAAATTGCCATTCCCAATGCCGAATGAAAGCAATCAAGCAGATGATGCGGTACACAACCAAGTGCGTCCAAAACCAGAGCAATACGCGGATAGAACATGGATGCCTCCACGTGGTACGCGTCGTTCTATGGGAAAACGCTAATTTTGAAAAACAGGCAATATGCCTGTTTTTTATTGATTGAATAAAATTTCTTGATAATAACTTTTTTTCTTTTGATACATGTGATGGTCTGCTCGTTTTAACATGTCCTCAATTTGTTCATTTGTTTGAGTGGTTGCATGTCCAATTGCAATACTTACTGGATGGCTTGAATAGTATTGATTGTCGATATTAAAAAGCTCCTGAATCGTTTGAAGCATAATTTGAACGTTCGCTTCATCTGCACCTGGCATTAAGATCACGAACTCATCGCCACCTATTCTAGAAGCCGTATATGCTGTATTTGAAATAGCCTGACTTAAAATATTTCCAACACGGCGTAATAAACCATCTCCAATATCATGCCCAAACTGGTCATTTGTTTCTTTTAATCCATTCATATCTAAAAAAATTGAAGAAACTGGTCGAATAATACTTCGGTTTAAGCGATTAAGTTCCTCTGTAAAAAAAGCACGGTTATATAGTTTAGTAAGAACATCGTGTTGCCCTAAATATTCAAGATAGTTTTCCGCTTTTTTCCGGGCAGTAATATCTGTCAGCGCAACTTGCACTAATCCCCAAGTCTCTTCATATCCCGGAAAAACGGTAAATTGAAGCAAGACATTTCTGATTTGGCCATCTAAAGCGTAGTTAACGGCTTCACGTTTATGATGGATATTACCTTGCCATAACTCGATGAGTTGTTCTCGAAAGGTTTCAACCATTTCTTCAGCGAAAATCTTATGTGTATTTCTTAAAAGTGTCGACTTATCAGGAGCTTTAAATAAATCTATCGTGGCCTGATTAACATCTAAAATTAAAATATCTTCTACGCACTGGCGGACAAATTCAGGATGAACATCGAGAAAAGTTCTGAAGTCTTCAATTCCCAATAGCCTGAGTTGATCAATTCTATTCTTTATACGGCTGAAATCCTCGACCCACAGCGAAGTAGGCGAGTAGATAAACATAGATTCAGCCAGTCGACGATTTTTTTCTTCCTGACGGAGTGCATTTTGATAAGGGGTAATATCTTCTGTAGTAATTAATACCCGCTCAAAAGTAGATTCAGAACCAGGTAAAATGGAACCTCTTAGCTGAACATCAATACGTTTGCCTGATAAAGTGTAATTCACAGTGGTGCTTGAAAAATGGGTTTTGCCATTCCATAACGCTTCAAGTTCATAAATATGTGATTCGAACATTTCCTTTTTAAAAATAAGATTCAAATTTGAATATAGTTCTTCGCGTGTTGTTGCTTCAAAAAGTTCTAAAGTTTTTTGGTTAACACGAATAATTTTAATTTTATGAGCGCATTCGATAACTAAGTGTTTATTTTGATTTAAAAATTCATGGAGATTTTCAATTCCTTGCTTTCTCCATAAATCAAATTGTTGTTTAACTTCACTGAAATCCTCAATCCACATTGGAATTGGGCTAAGGTCAAAAATCGAAGAATCTAAAGTTTCCATATGTTTCTTTAAGTATTCAGTTTGCCTTAAAGTATAATGAGAAAAATTAAGATTTGGGAGGATAAAGAGTTTAAATATATTAGAATAATTAAAAATAAAAGGATTAAACGTAAGG
Organism: Acinetobacter sp. 22301; assembly: GCF_052045285.1. NCBI lineage: Bacteria > Pseudomonadati > Pseudomonadota > Gammaproteobacteria > Moraxellales > Moraxellaceae > Acinetobacter > Acinetobacter sp. 22301. The sequence goes on from NZ_JBQEOR010000006.1 coordinate 122,249, forward strand.
AAAAATAAAATAATGAGAAAGCAGAGATTATCTGCTTAACTCATAAATTCATAAGAAAACTTAACGATTAATCGGGTGATCAATGTTTTTTTCACCACGCCATAACTTAATAAAATCTTGCTCATCAAAATCGTAAAGTTCCATCAGTGCAACAACAGCACTCACAAAAATCATGGCACCTTCAGAGTTTCCATGAAGATTGAAAATTTTACCGTTTAACTTCCCTAAAATATCACTAAGCTCATGATCACGGCCTCGTCCATAACGATCTCGTGGATACAACTCTTCATTTAAGACAATAAGAGCTATGGCTTTCTCAGCATCTGATAAATCAGTTTTATCTAAAGCTTCCTCAAATGATTCACTGCCATGATTAAAGTAAAAAATAACTTCATCATTAATGAAACTTTGTACCATCTTTTGAGTTAAAGTCGGAAATTGAGATACTGCATTATCTTCTACATAGGGTTTAAAAGATTCCGGAAAGATAACGTTATGATAAATCCCTTTAAAAAGAGGAGCGATTTCAGAAACTTTATAGCCTGCGATGCCACAACCTAATGCAGTAATGAAATATTTCATTTTAGGATGATTTTTTGTGTATATCTTAAAGTCTTCAACATAATGCTGAATTTGTGAAAGTGGCATTTGTTGAATGTGTTCATTTAAAGTTGGGATTGCAAAGCTTTGACCAGCCCAGCCACGACCTACACCTTCAACTGCTCCGAAGTGCTGACTTGCAACGCGCGCTGCACCACTACCGTGTTGTCCAGCAAGATTACTTCCAAATACAAAAACTGTATCCTCGGGAAGTTCGGTTACAATACTTTCATCATGATATTGATAGGTCATGGTTATACTTTTTGTTTAATGGATAGCTTCATGTTGCAACCGATTAGGGTATTGGTCAAGTGTTAAGATGCTTAATCTTTTACATTGAATTTCAAGCTCAATTTAGACTTTAAATTAAGATAAAAATCCCCATTAAAAGGGGAGACGTTAAATTCAATTTTTCATAAAGAGAGATAACTTTGAACGAAAATCAACCTTTTGATTTGGTCACTCATTATCAGCCAGCAGGTGATCAGCCACAGGCCATTGAAAAGCTGGTAAATGGTATCGAGCATGGTTTTCGTAATCAGTTATTGCTGGGTGTAACTGGCTCGGGTAAAACCTATACCATGGCGAATGTGATCGCTCAAACACAGCGACCTACAATTGTGATGGCTCATAACAAAACTTTGGCTGCCCAGCTTTATGGAGAGTTTAAAGCGTTCTTCCCTAATAATGCGGTTGAGTATTTCGTAAGTTACTATGATTACTATCAACCCGAGGCTTACGTTCCATCCTCAGATACTTTTATTGAAAAAGATGCTGCCATTAACGATCACATTGACCAGATGCGACTATCAGCAACACGTGCTTTATTAGAGCGTCGTGATGCAATTATTGTGGCCTCGGTTTCTGCAATTTATGGTTTGGGTGACCCAAATGCTTATATGCAAATGTTACTGCATGTGGTTGAGGGCGACCGTGTAAGTCGTGATGAAATTATCCGCCGTTTGGTTGAAATGCAATATACGCGTAATGAACTTGAGTTCTTACGTGGTACATATCGAATTCGCGGCGAAATTATTGATATTTTCCCTGCCGAATCTGATCAACATGCGATTCGTATTGAACTATTTGATGACGAGGTCGATTCGATCCGTTGGTTTGACCCGTTAACGGGTAAAATGGTCCGTAAAGTTCCACGTGTTACGATTTATCCAAAAAGCCACTATGTAACGCCGAAAGATCATCTAACTCGTGCTATTGATACAATTAAAGATGAGTTACAAGATCAACTTAAATTCTTCCGTGAACATGACAAATTGCTGGAAGCCCAGCGTATTGAGCAGCGTACCCGTTATGATTTAGAAATGATGCAACAGTTGGGCTATACCAATGGTATCGAAAACTATTCACGTCATTTATCGGGCCGTCCAGCTGGTGAAGCGCCTCCAACTTTATTTGATTATGTACCAGAAGATGCATTACTGATTATTGATGAGTCACACGTTACAGTTCCGCAAATTGGGGCGATGTATAAAGGTGACCGATCACGTAAAGAAAATTTAGTGAATTATGGTTTCCGTTTACCAAGCGCACTTGATAATCGACCAATGAAATTTGAAGAGTGGGAACGCATTGTGCCGACGACTATTTTTGTCAGTGCAACACCTGCTAAATATGAGCTAGAAAAGTCTGACCAAGTGGTTGAACAAGTGGTACGTCCAACAGGACTAATCGATCCAGAAATTGAAGTTCGCCCAGTACTTACTCAAGTCGATGATGTTCTTTCTGAAATTAATATTCGTAAGAACCTAAATGAACGTGTGTTAGTGACTACTTTAACAAAGCGTATGGCGGAAGATCTGACTTCTTATTTAAAAGAATATGGGGTTAAAGTCGCTTATTTACACTCGGATATTGATACGGTTGAACGTGTCAAAATTATTCATGAGTTACGTACAGGTGTATTCGACGTTCTAGTCGGTATTAACTTGTTGCGTGAAGGTCTCGACATGCCAGAAGTTTCTTTAGTTGCTATTTTAGATGCAGATAAAGAAGGTTTTTTACGTTCAGAACGCTCACTCATTCAGACAATTGGTCGTGCCGCGCGTAACGTGAAAGGTAAAGCAATTTTATATGCTGACCGAATTACTGATTCTATGCAAAAAGCAATAGATGAGACTGAACGCCGTAGAGCTAAACAAATCGAGTTCAACGAGTTGCATGGTATTACGCCACGTAGTGCTGTTCGTCAGGTCATCAAAGAAATTGATTCAGGCGAAGTGCTTTCAGACGACGAAATTGATGAGAAGGTGCTTGAACAAGCACAAGCTTTAAGTGCTGACGAAAGACATATTCTCTCTGATCCAAAATTGTTTAGTAAGCATATTACTAAGCTTGAAAAAGAGATGTTAAAAGCTTCGAAAGATTTACAGTTTGAGCAAGCAGCACGGATACGTGATGAAATCATTCGACTAAAAGCGCAAATGTTGCAATAAACGAATACATAACGCTACATAATGTGTTTAAAAAACAAGCTACTGTAGATATTTGAGTTCTTTTGTATTCACAACTAATCGTTGAGGGCAACAATGGCATTTCGAAATAATGTTCCGCAAGCCAGCTGGCGTTTGGCTAAAATTGCGTTGGGCGGTGTCGTTTTGGCTGGTTTGGCTGTTGGAACCTATGTCTATGCCCAGCCGAAACCTTTGCAAACTGTCTATAAAGTTGAACTGGACCGATATTTAGGTGTTTGGTATGAAGTCGCGCGTAAACCTGCATTTTTTCAAAAAAAGTGTGCTTATAATGTATCTGCAACCTACACCTTAAACGAAAATGGAAATGTAGTAGTAGATAATCGCTGCTACGATAATAGAAAACAATTACAGCAATCTATCGGGGAGGCTTTTGTGGTTAACCCGCCATATAACACCAAATTGAAGGTAAGTTTTTTACCGGAAGCTGTAAGATGGATTCCGGTAATTCGTGGGGATTACTGGATTTTAAAGCTAGATGAAGACTATCAGACTGTTTTGGTTGGGGAACCTTCACGTAAATACCTTTGGGTGTTATCAAGAGACCCTCATCCAGAGCAAGAAGTGGTAGATGAATATTTAAATTATGCAAAAACATTAGGTTTTGATATTCGAGATATTATTCGTACAGAACATAAAGAATAGTGGTATATGTCTGTTTAAGAAAAAACCATGTTTTTACATGGTTTTTTCTTTTTTATAGTGGATAAATCAAGTATTGTAGTGAGTTGTTTTTACTAAAGTCTAAGAGGTTTATGATGTTTAAGGGCGTGATCTTGTCTGTCATGGCATCATTCACTTTTGGTGTACTTTATTTTTATACTCAATTATTAAGCCAGCTAGATAGTGAGCAAACTTTTGGATGGCGGATTATTGCAACACTACCGTTCCTTACTTTATTTATGTGGTGGAGTGGTGATTTAGCCTATATCAAGAATATCTACCAACGTATTTTGGCTAAGCCTTCTTTACTATTATTATTAATCACAACCTCTATTTTAACCTCAGTACAACTTTGGCTTTTTTTGTGGGGGCCGATGCATGGGCGTGGGTTGCAAGTCTCTTTGGGATATTTCCTATTACCGCTGGTTCTTGTCTTAGCTGGAAGTGTGTTGTATGGCGAAAAAATATCAAAATTTCAATGGGTAGCAATTATTCTTGCAGTTATTGGCGTTAGTCATGAAATATGGCGTTTGGGAAGTATTGCTTGGGAAACTGCATTGGTAGCAGTTGGATATTCTGCCTACTTTTTATTACGTAAAAAAATTAAAACAGATAATTTAGGGGGCTTTTGGTGGGATTTGGTCATTATTATGCCCGTTGCGATTTATTTAACTCATACAGGTTTGCTGCCATACAGTAAATTTATAGACCAACCAAGTCTTTCTTTGATCATTATTGGGCTTGGAATTTTAAGTGCTATTGGTCTGGGAAGTTATATTCTGGCAAGTCGCTTTCTACCTTTAGTTGTGTTTGGACTTTTAGGATATTTGGAACCTGTATTACTGGCTTTAGCTTCTTTAGTTTTAGGGGAGAGCATTGGCCAAGAAGAATGGTTCACTTATATTCCGATTTGGTGTGCTGTTTTTGTACTCGTTTTAGAAGGAGCTATTCATCTTTATCAACAACGGCAAAAAGCCCAAAATCTGCAACTTAATATCACGAAATATCAAAAAAGATTAAAAAATGATGAGTTCAATTAGGTCGTCAGAACCTAAAAAGTAAGAAAAAGCAAAAATTTAGCTGCTTTAAACAATAAGATAATAAAAAATAATTATAGGTATTTTATGAATTTATGATGAATTTTAGGAAAATCTAGTCACTAATGTCAGCTTTTGATTCATTCTTGCCAATAATTCCATTACAATTACGGGGTTTTAAAAATCACGCCTAGATATAATTAATTAGAGGACGTATCTGTGAGCAAAGACACTATCATCGCCCTGCACGCTGAACACCAAGGCCGTTGGAAAAACCGTGAAGAAATCGCGGAACGTATGATTGCATTAATCGGTCAATTATACCGTGAAAAAAATATTGTCGTATCTGTTTACGGTCGCTCTTTAATTAACCGTTCTGTTATCCAAATTTTGAAAACTCACCGTCGTACACGTGTTGTAGACGTTGAGCTTTCTGTTGTAAATACTTTCCCAATTTTAGAAGCTTTAGCAAAAGTTGAAAATATTGGTTCTGCAGAAGTTGATATCGGTAAACTTGCTGTTGAATATAAAGAAAAAGGCGGTGATGTTGATGCTTTTGTTGCTCAATCAGTTGAGTCAATCAAAGGTAGCGCAACTTCTGAACAACCTAAAGATGTAGTTCTTTACGGTTTTGGTCGTATTGGTCGTATCTTGGCTCGTTTAATCATTAGCCAATCAGGTTTAGGTCGTGGTTTAAGCCTTAAAGCAATTGTTGTACGTAAGTCTTCTGACGGTGACTTGGCAAAACGTGCTTCTTTACTTCGCCGTGACTCTATTCACGGTACTTTCGCTGGTACAATTTCTGTTGATGAAGAAAACGAAGCAATCATTGCTAACGGTAACTTCATTAAAGTGATTTATGCGTCTAGCCCAAGTGAAGTTGACTATACTGAATACGGTATTGAAAACGCACTTTTAATCGACAACACTGGTAAATGGCGTGATGCTGAAGGTCTAAGCCAACACTTGAAATGCCCAGGTGTTGCACGTGTTGTATTGACTGCACCAAGTAAAGGCGAAATGAAAAACGTTGTATTTGGCGTAAACAACACAGATATCTTGGATGAAGACAAAATCATCTCTGCTGCAAGTTGTACAACAAATGCAATTACTCCAATTCTTAAAGTATTGGATGACAAATATAAAGTTCTTAACGGTCATGTTGAAACTGTTCACTCATTTACAAATGACCAGAACTTAATCGATAACTACCATAAAGCAGATCGTCGTGGCCGTGCTGCTACTTTGAACATGGTAATTACAGAGACTGGCGCAGCTAAAGCAGTTGCTAAAGCATTACCTGCATTGAAAGGTAAATTAACTGGTAACTCTGTACGTGTTCCTACACCAAACGTATCTCTTGCAATCTTGAACTTAACACTTGATAAAGAAGTTGATCGTGAAGAAGTGAACGAATACATTCGTCAAATTTCGATTAACTCTAACCTTCAAGGTCAAATTGGTTATACCAACTCGACTGAAGTTGTATCGAGTGACTTTATCGGTTCTCGTACAGCAGGTGTATACGATGCTCAAGCAACGATTACTTCTGGTAACCGTTTAACTGCTTACGTTTGGTACGATAACGAAGTTGGTTATAGCTGTCAGGTATTACGTATCGCTGAACAAATGTGCGGCGTAAGCTACAAAAAAATTCCAGCAGAATTGAATGCTTAAGATCATTTAACGATCTATAAAATATTTTCACAAAAAGACCCAGTTTAGACTGGGTTTTTTTACAACCGTACAAAATATATGCTGACTATTTTTTGTAAATAAATGAGAATACAAATTAAGGAAAAAAAGAAAATAGTAAGGGATAGGAATTGTCGCAGTTTAAACGTTTGTTGGTCGTTTTTGTATTCATCATTATTGCCAATTTATGTGGTGTACTCATTGCAATATGGGTATTTAAGCACTTTAATATTTATATTCCACTGAAAAATCAGGCAGTTGCTATTGATTTACAAGAGCCTCTACAGGTTAAGGTTAAAGTGCAAGATGCTTTAAATGTGGATGTAAAAGGGCGCGTAAATGCCAGTATTCCAATTGATGAGAAACTGAATATTCCTTTAACACAAACATTAACTCCGCGTGTTTACTTCGATAATATGGTGCCGATTAGTACAACCATTCCAGTCAAAGAAACATTAAAAGTTGAGCAAAATCTACCAATTGATACCAAGGTTCAGGTGCGTGTTTTGGGGCGTGATATTACATTGCCATTGAAAGGAACAATTCCATTAAAACTTGATGTGCCAATTGATATTAATGTTCCGCTTGAGCAAAAGGTTCATTTAAAATTTGATGCTCCAGTACGCACGGTATTAAAAGAAAATCTACATATTCCTTTAAAAGCAAGATTGGACACGAATATCCCAATTGAGGGTAATTTAAATGTACCTGTTAAAACTGCATTAAATGCTTCGGTTGATGTAAAAAATACTCTGCCTGTTAAGATTGCAAATGGTGAGTTAAAGATTCCTCTGTCCACTATGCGATTAAATCGAGTATTAGGTTCAGAAACATCACAAAAGACAGCTGATCAATAGGGTGGATGCTAATGTTTCGTTCACTCAAGAGTATGTTAATCAGTTTCTTTTTAATGATGATACTTGCCGCTATTATGTTTTGGGTATATCTCAATATTCAAGCAAATTTAGTCGTTTCGGCTCATAATGCCGACATTAGTTTACCTGACTCTCTAGAAACAAAGATTCAAGTTGGTAATACTTTGCAGGTTCAGTCTATTGGTAAACTTGATACAACCTTAGATATAGACCGCCAATTAACTTTACCCTTAAAAGGGAAATATTTGGCAGATTTAAATTTTGCCGTAGAAACTCCTATTACGGTAAGTGTCGATTATTCAACGACTCTAAAAATTGATCAGGTTATGCCTTTAGAAACCACCACAGATTTGGTTTATCAAAGTAAGTTTTTACCAAAATTTCCCCTTAAATTAGATATCCCTATTAAATTAGATGTGCCTTTTAATTTAAAACGTAGTTATACCGTTCCCGTTAAAATTGTTTTTGATGGTCCAGTTTATTTTGAATTCGATGAACCTGTAAATTTATCGGTGAAACATCAGTTTAAACCAAGCCTAAACGTAAATGATCCTATGGAAATGGGTAATGTCTCTTCATTTAATGCCATCATGTATAATTCTGTGCCAAAAACAAAAGCAAATCTTGATATGCAAATGACCTTACCTCTGCGCAATGTTCATCCTTGATAATTAAATAAATTGGCTAAATTTTATTTTTTATAAGGATCCTATTTGCAAAACTAAAAGCATATGCTGGATTAAAGATAAAACAGATCGTTATAAATGGAATTGTTCCATTTTCTATTCGAGAATTTTATGAAAATATGGCAGAATAGGCGGTTTTAGAGTTTTTAGAGGATTGGCAGATGCGCTTTGTTGATGAAGCAGTCATTACCGTAGAGGCTGGCGACGGTGGCAATGGCGTAGCCAGTTTTCGCCGTGAAAAATTTGTACCATTTGGTGGCCCAGATGGTGGTGATGGCGGACGTGGTGGAAGTATCTATATTCAAGCTGATGACGATACAAGTACGCTAGTCGATTACCGTTACACACGTAAATTCCGTGCTGAGCGTGGAAAAAACGGTGCAGGTGCTAACTGTACTGGACGTGGTGGTGAAGATGTGGTTTTAAAAGTACCCGTTGGTACAACAATTGTTGATACAGATTCAGGCGATATTATTGGCGATTTGGTTGAAGACGGCCAAAGAATTCTGGTTGCTGGTGGTGGTGAAGGTGGTTTAGGTAACACTCACTTTAAATCATCAACTAACCGAGCACCGCGTAAATGTACAACTGGTACAAAAGGTGAGTTCCGCGAAATTCGTCTTGAATTAAAAGTATTGGCAGATGTTGGTTTGCTAGGTATGCCAAATGCCGGTAAATCTACTTTCATTCGTGCTGTAAGCGCTGCAAAACCAAAAGTGGCAGATTATCCATTTACAACCATGGTTCCAAACTTGGGTGTAGTCGATGCTGACCGCCATCGTTCATTTGTAATGGCCGATATTCCAGGGTTAATCGAGGGTGCAGCAGAAGGTGCAGGTTTAGGAATTCGTTTCCTTAAACATTTGGCACGTACTCGTATTCTTTTACACATTATTGATGTACAACCAATTGATGGTTCAGATCCAGCGCATAATGCAAAAGCGATTATGAATGAGTTGGCTAAGTTCTCACCAACTTTGGCTAAATTACCAGTTGTTTTAGTACTCAATAAACTTGATCAGATTGCTGAAGAAAGCCGCGAAGAGTGGTGTCAGCACATTCTAGATGAACTAGAGTGGACTGGACCTGTCTTTAAGACATCGGGCTTATTAAGCGAAGGTACAAAAGAAGTTGTGTATTACCTGATGGATCAAATTGAACAACAACGTGAACGCGAAGTTGAAGATCCTGAATACGCAGCAGAAGTAAGAGCTTTCCGTGAACAACTAGAAGTTGAAACACGTGAACAAACCATTGCGGCAAAAGAAGCATATCGTGCAATGCGTCGAGCACAACGTCTCGAAAGCATGATGGACGATGATGATGATTTTGACGATGATGAAGACGACAATGATGTAGAAGTCATCTACGTTCGTGACTAGAAAACCGAGGGAAACATGATAGAAGTGGTCGATGGGCAACGTCAGCTCAGTGAGTGTAAACGAATCGTTGTTAAAATCGGATCATCTTTACTTACGGCTAATGGGCAAGGTTTAGATCTGGACGCTATTTCGCATTGGGCGAAACAGATTGCAGATCTGCACAATGCTGGACACGAGATTATTTTAGTGTCATCAGGAGCTGTAGCAGAAGGTATGGTTCGTATGAAGCTTGCGAGTCGACCCACCGATCTACCCAGTCTACAAGCCTGTGCTGCAATTGGGCAGATGGGCTTAATTCATACTTGGTCTAGTGTGCTTGAAAACCACGGTATTCGTACTGCTCAGGTTTTATTGACTCATGATGATTTGGCAGATCGCCGTCGTTATCTGAACTCGTGTGATGCTTTGCAAAACTTGATTGATTGGCGTGTGATTCCTGTCATTAATGAAAATGACACGGTGTCTACTGATGAGATCCGTTTTGGTGATAATGATACTTTAGCTGCTATGGTGGCAGGTCAGGTTCATGCAGAATTGCTGATCATTTTAACCGATCAGCAAGGTATGTTTGACTCAGATCCGCGTCATAATCCTGATGCTAAATTACTCTCTACTGTTCGTGCTATGGATGATGATTTATTCGATATGGCCGGCGGTGGCGGTGTGCTCGGGCGAGGTGGCATGGTCACTAAAGTTCGTGCTGCGCGTTTAGCTGCTAAATCGGGCTGCCCAACCCTCATCGCGAGTGGCGAAAGTGATAATGTCTTATCACGTGCGATGGCAGGTGAGATGCTAGGCACTTTGTTTACTACAGATAAAGACCGTATGACTGCTCATCAACAGTGGCTCGCTGCTCATTTACAAACGGCAGGCCGTCTTGTGATTGATGATGGTGCTGTTGAAGCGATTAAATTGAAGCATCGCAGTTTACTCCCTGTTGGAGTTAAAAATGTTGAAGGACATTTTGATCGTGGTGATGTGGTTGAATGTGTTGATAAACAAGGTAAACGTATTGCGGTAGGTCGAGTGAACTTTAGCTCACGATCAGCCGAAATTATTAAAGGCTTAGCCTCAGATAAGGTTTATCAAGTGCTTGGTGAAGCTCGTTCACTTGAAATGATTCACCGTGATCATATGGCAATTTATTAAGTTTTGTTCAAATAAAAAAGCTCGCTTTATGCGAGCTTTTTTTCTGGTGTTAAACGAGGTAAAACACGGTCTTCACCTACCATATATGGATGTGTGGCGAGACTGAGCATGTCTAAGTCTTCCGAGCTATTACCATACGCATAAATCTGGTGGTAATGCTGTAGCGTATATTGCTGATGTATCCTTAACTTCTTTTGTTCACTACTACAGTCTGGAGTGGAATAGTAACCCGTCATTATGCCGTTTTTAATTTGAGTTTCGGTACAAATCAACTCGATATCTAGTAACTTGCAAAGTGGAGCAAGATAGACATCAATTGAAGCTGAAACTAATACGACCTGATCACCACGCAGTTGATGGTGTTGTAACTGATTAAAAATTTCAGGCGAAAGCGCAGAGACTAGCTCTTGGGCGTATTCTTCACCTAATTTTTGTAATTCAATTGCAGGCGTATTTTTAAACATGCTGCGGAATAACTTGGCACGCATAGCATGGGCAGGGTAAAAGTTAAGATAGTAGGCTTGAATCCATGGCAGAATTTTCAAGCCTTGCTTAACAATGTGACGCTTAGATAAAGCATAAAAGATGAACCCTGTAAAACTATCTTTACTACACAAGGTTCCATCAAAATCGAACAGGGCGAGACTTTTTATAGTCTTATTCGTTTCGCTCGTTGCATACATGTTTCATATCGTCCGTTTACGCGGGTTGCATACCAATTGGTATTATAATCACGACTTAATTTAGGCCCAGAAATTACCACTTGAGGCATAATTGCATAGAGTGGTTCTTTGCCAGTTTTTGATTTATAAAGTTTAGTCAGCGCAATATAAGTTTGAGTACTTTCAAACTTTTTCTCTTTTTCTAATTTAAGATCATCACGAATTTGTCGTGGGGTAACCAATACATTATTTTTTGCAAATACCGTAATCAGCTCTTTTTCTGACTCGCTTTGAGCTGCGCGTGGATCGCCATCTTTTGTATAAAGAAGTAGATCGCCATCAAGGCTTATATCTTTATCGGTAAGTTCTTTTAGCATTTTTTGAAAAGCTGCATTACGGCTAGAGTACATACCAGAGTTATAATCCGCAAAACGATAAATGGCTTTATCGTAGTCTGCCGGATAAACCATTAAACGATGTATGCCGTAATATAAACCACCGTATTCAGTATATAGGTCATCGCGGAGCGCAGCAGTACTCATACTCGAACGCTTATTGGCTTTAGCATAGTTAATATGAACTTGCATTGAGCCCAAAGTCGTAATAGGGTTCATTTTCTCGCCAATATCTTGACCAACCAATTTGGCTGCACCAGTTAAGGCACTCACATGATAGTGTTTAGCCATGAAGTCGAAAATTTCTCGGTAAAGTAAGTCGAGTTCTTTCTCGGTTTTAACTTTACGCATTTGACTCATATAGTTGTTATCAGGAGAGGGCTGAGTTCTTAGAACTTCTTCAAAGTAACCAGCAATTGTTCCACCAACGGTTTTGCCAAGCTTATCTTCAAATTTTTCATTTAAACGTGTACTAACTTCTTCAACTGCTTTTTGTCCTAACCCAGGCACTTGAGGGTTGGCAACAAAGTTAGATTCCTGATCCACTACAGCCACAATACTGCAGACATTTTTCTTGGTTTTAGGAATATTCAAGTTTTTCATAATGTCATCAATATCTTTAGCCCATGACTCACGGTCATGCACACGTGATGGAATTAGACGTTTAATCTGTTGGCTTTCTAGTTCAGGCTCATCATTGTTTGACCACCAAGCTTTATCACCACAAGCAGCTAAACTCATGCATACGGCAGCCATGCCGAATGATTTTAATAAAAAACGGGAAGACAACGGTTTGTTCATGGCGAGGAAAGCACCTGCATAAAAAGATGAGCCGATTAAGCGGATGAAGTATACTATGTTGATCATCAATTGTATGAATATATATGTATATTGGTCCCTATCAACTGTCAAATAATTTAATTGTTGCTCCTATGGCCGGAGTAACTGACCGTCCATTTAGAACACTCTGCAAGTATTTTGGCGCAGGCCATGCAGTCAGTGAAATGATGACTGCTGATAAAACTTTGCGGATGAGCAAAAAGAGCCTCTACCGTGCGAACTTTGATGGTGAACTCGCTCCAATCTCTGCTCAAATTGCAGGTTCTGATCCTGAGCAATTGGCAGAGGCTGCACGTTATCAAGTAGCAAATGGCGCACAAATTGTTGATATCAATATGGGATGTCCTGCCAAGAAAGTATGTAATAAGCTCGCTGGTTCAGCGTTATTGCAAGATGAGGACTTGGTAGCGCGAATACTTGATGCAGTTGTCGCTGCTGTTGATGTTCCCGTGACTTTGAAAACCCGTTTAGGCTTTTTAAATGGTCAGGAAAATATTTTAAGAGTAGCAAAAAGAGCAGAAGAAGCGGGGATTGCCGCGCTAGCTTTACATGGCCGCACCCGTGAAGACATGTATTTAAATACAGCACGTTATGATTTGATCAAACATGTCAAAGAATTAATCAATATTCCACTTATTGCGAACGGTGATATTGATAGTCCTGAAAAAGCAAAATATGTACTCGACTATACAGGGGCCGATGCAATTATGATTGGTCGTGCTGCTCAAGGTCGACCATGGATTTTTCGTGAAATTGCTCATTATTTAAAAACTGGTGAACACTTAGCTGCACCTAATATTGAAGAGGTGAAGCAGGTGTTACTAGGACATTTATCAGAACTTTATCAATTTTATGGTGAATACTCTGGCTGCCGTATTGCCCGTAAACACATTGCTTGGTACACCAAAGGATTACGTTCGAGTAATGAATTCCGCCAAAATATGTATAAAGTTGAAAGTACTGCTGAACAGGCAATAGTAGTCGAAAATTATTTTAATCAGCTATTGGCTGAAGGCAATTTGATGAGTGATGTTCAAGTTGAGCAGGTTAACTTACTAGAAACCCATTAAATAAAAAGCCAGTATATGATTACTGGCTTTTTAAGATTTACTCATCTTCTAGCATTTCTACAACTAACTGGTTAACCAGATCAGCAGCATCTAGCTCTCGTATTTGAGAGACATTACTACCCGCCCAAAAAGCACCGAAGCCATAGTCTTTATTCTTGCTTGCAATGGCATTTAATTGCTTGGCTAGATCGTATGCATATGGATATTCGGGTTGAGCAGGGCGATTAGGTAAATCAATTTGTGTGTGCCAATGGTTGAGCAAGCCACGGGCTGGACGCCCAGAAAGACTGGCGCTGATTTGTGTCACAGGCTCATTAAATAAAGCCTTACGATACTCGGTAGATGCATTTGATGTATGGCATTGCACAAATGCTGTTCCGAGTTGAACCGCAGTAGCTCCTAAGCTCAACATATATCGTGCCTGAGCTCCATTCATAATACCGCCTGCGGCTACCACAGGTGGTTTGCAATGCTTGACAATAAGGTGTACTAAATCGCTCGTTTTAATTGCTGCATCAAAGGTTTTATTAAAGATTCCACGATGTCCGCCTGCTTCAATCCCTTGAGCAATAATAATATCTATACCAGCCGCTTCAATGGCTTGTGCTTCAACTAAATTGGTAGCAGACACCATCGTAATAATTCCGGCATCTTTTAATGCCTGAATTTGATGGGGATGGGGAATGCCAAAATGAAAACTGACCGCTTTAGGTTTGGTTTCTAATACGACATTTAGAAAATCATCGTTATCAAGAAAACTTGGATAAATACAGTTTAAGTTTTGAGGAGGCTGTTCTCCGAACTTTTCAAATTGTGGGCGTAAATATTCAATCCATTGAGCAGAAGTTTGAAGGTTAAGTTGTTCGGGTTGATGACAGAAAAAATTAACCTGAAATGATTTTTCTGTAAGTGTTTGGGTTTTTAAAATCTGTTCACGTGCACTTTGCGCCGTATTTGCACCTAGACCTAAGGACCCAAGACCACCCTGATTAGAAACTTCTGCTGCAAGTTCAGGTGTAGATACACCTGCCATAGGGGCAAGAAAAATTGGATGTTTAATTTCAAGTTGTTGTAATAGGTCCATTTTATTCACCTCATTTCTTTCTATTCACCATAGCGTGAAAACCGAACCAAGAGCAAATAATATTGGGCATTTAGTTTTTAAATATTTAGTTCTTAAACATTGATAAGTTCTGATTTTTTTAAAGTGGAGTAACATGAAATAAAGAGCCGATCCAGCTTGAAAAGCCCATCGCTAAAATTCCCCACAAGGTAATGCGTAGGCTCCCTTTAAGCTTAGAAGTGCCCGCGAAATGACTTGATAGCGCTCCTAAAAAAGCTAATGAAATAATGCCAAATATTAAGACTGTTTTTTCGATCCATATCTCTGGACTGAGTAAAATAGCCAGCATAGGAAACAATGCCCCAAATGAAAATGAGCCAGCTGAAGCTAATGCGGCTTGAATAGGATTTGCTGCGGTATTTTCATGAATACCTATTTCATCACGCGCGTGAGCCCCTAATGCATCATGATTTGTAAGTTCAGTAGCAACTTGTAGCGCTAAATCAGGTGCTAAGCCTCTGGATATATAAATTTGAGTGAGTTCGTCCAGTTCACGCTGCGGATGCTTTTTAAGTTCTTGTTCTTCAAATTTTAAGTCGGCTTTTTCAATATCTTCTTGTGATTTTACTGAAATATATTCTCCTGCAGCCATAGAGGTTGCACCGGAAATTAAACCAGCAATACATGCAATAAGAAGTGTATGAGCAGAAGCCCCACTTGCAGCCATTCCCATAATTAGACTAGTAACAGAAATAATTCCATCATTTGCCCCTAAAACGGCCGCCCTTAACCACCCTGAGCGGTGAATAAAATGATGTTCTGGATGTTGAGAAAAGGACATGTTTTCTCCTATTTGTAGTTATAAATTTTTATCTTATCCTATAAGATTATTTACAATAATACGATTAAAAAATGTGTCATTATAGGAAAAACAAACAGATAAGAACTTTTTAAAACATCATATTAAAGGAGATAAAATGAACAATTTAAAGAACTCATCTACTTATATAAACAGTGTCATTTATGGGTTTAATTATAATACTTATTGATTAAATTTTAATTTGATTGCTACGCAAGCATTCTATCTACTTTACTTTAGAGGTCCCAATGAATAGCAAAACAATAAAATCTATAACCCGTTCCTTTATCGTTATTGGTTCGATCTGTCCAGCTTTATGCCTCTTAAGTATTGAGACTAGTTTTGCGCAAGAGATTGTTAATCAAGAATATAAACCAGGTAATCCAATTTATGATAAATGGGATCAATTTTATAAAATTGAAAAGACTCAACCTGAAAATGCCGAGAAGTTATTATTAGAACTTGGAGAGATGACACCACAAGATATTAAAGTATGGAAAAGCTTAACTTATTTACAAATTCGACTAGGGAAACAAGATGCAGCTTTGCAAAGTCTGAGAAAAGCAGAGGCCTTAGACCCAGCAGATGATAATTTAAAACTCCAAGAAGCCTATTTATTGAATTCTCAAAAAAATAATAAAGAAGCTTTGGTAGTTTTTAAGGAGCTTACGCAATCTAAAGATGCTGATATTGCGACTAAAGCGACACAGGCTGTAAAAAATCTGAGTGGAGGAGAGGTCAAAACTTATTTCCGTGATGTGTATTTTGCGCCTTCATATGAATCACGTTACGACGATGTAATTTTCCCACTTAAAGCTCGCTATGGTAAGAACCTCGATAATGGTCGAGCGCAGGTGTATGGCTTTTTAAATCTAAACCGCGATACTCAATCTCAAGGCGGAGTACGACCTGAAATTATTGATGAAAATGCAGTAACTCTAGGTGTAGGCGCTAATTATCAACCTTGGACTTCTATACCTGTGCGCATGTATTTAGAAGTAGGTGGAAGCTATGATCTAATTGACCGAAATAGAGATAAGTTTCGTGAAAGTGTTGTCGGTGGGGTGACAGGTTATCAAGAATGGTATTCTCAAAATAGTTGTAATCAGTCACTTTGTTTTAATGATTACTTCACTGATTTATATGGCAATGCTGCAACTTATTCTAGAGAAGATTATAACGTTATTGGTGATTTGAGATTACGCACGGGTCTGAATATCTATAAAGGCGAGAACGGAACTGTACAAGCTTATATGAAATTGCATGGCTTAGCTGACAGTAAAGATGAATATTACAATAATTTATTTGAATATGGCCCAGGTATTTCATGGCAGCCTTTTAATTATCAACCAATAAAACTACGTGTTGAACGACTATATGGCAATTACTTTAAAGATGTGCCAGTAAATACGAAAGATCATTACAACAATACTCGAGTAGAACTCGTTTTTTATAAGGATTTCTAAAGTGAATAAAGTTTTTATATCTATTGTATTTGGAACCCGTCCTGAATTAATCAAACTTGCCCCTGTTATTTTATTGGCAAAACAAGACCCTCGTTTTCAAGTTGAAGTGATTTTTACTGGACAGCATGACGAACTAGTAAGAGATGCGATAGATTTCTTTGGGGTTGAAATTGACCACCGTCTTAAAATTATGAATGCTGGACAAAGTTTAAATCAGCTCTTAATTCATGGTTTGAGCCAAATCGAGAATGTATACACTGATGGGCAAAAACGAGATGCAATTGTTATCCAAGGTGATACAACAACTGTTTTAGCAGCTGGCTTAGTCGCGTTTTCAATGAAAGTCCCTGTTGCGCATGTTGAAGCTGGTTTACGTTCTTATGATTTAGATCATCCTTTTCCAGAGGAGGGAAATCGTCAGTTGGTTTCACGTATTACTAAATGGCATTTTGCCCCGACTGAACAATCAAAAAGAAATTTACTCAATGAACAAATTCCGTCAGAGCTCATTACGGTTACAGGCAATACAGTTGTTGATGCGGTGTATTTAGGGCGTAAATTAATTGCTGAAAAATCTGATTTGAAGAACCGGCTTGAACCTTATGGAATTCAATTAAAGCAAGATGACAAAGTAGTACTTATTACTGCCCACCGTCGTGAAAATTTTGGCGGTGGAATTCAAAATATTTGCAATGCGGTTGAGCACTTAGCTCAAGCACATCCTGATTTACATTTCATTTGGCCTGTACATTTAAACCCAGCCGTCCATGACGTAGTCCATGATAAGTTTAAAGACCATTCCCAAATTCATCTTGTTAAACCATTAGACTACCCAAGTCTATTGGCAGTGATAGACCGATCTACTTTTATTTTGACGGATTCGGGAGGCTTACAAGAAGAAAGTCCATCATTTAATAAGCCAGTTTTAATCTTGCGGGACACTACCGAGCGACCAGAAGTGGTTGAGGTGGGGGCAGGCGTTTTGGTGGGGACAAATCAAGAAAAAATTATTGAAGAAGCTGAAAAGTTACTCACTGACCAACAGCACTATGAAAAAATGGCGCATGTAGAAAACCCATTCGGCGATGGGCAAGCAGCTCAACGTATTCTCAATCAAATTGCTAAATCTTATGAATTGGCATAATCATGATTTAAGGATCTCGTCTCATTTATGGTTTTGTTGGCATGACCATAAGTGAGGCGGTACCATAAGCTCACAATATTAACGCACCAGCGGCTCATGTAATGAGGACCATCAAAAATATAAACAGTTTTACCTTCATATGCTTTTAGCTGAGAAATAATTTCCCAAGGATATGCGGCTCTAAATTGCCCATTCTTTTTCACTCTAAAAGCTTCTAATACTATAATTACTTTGTCTTTTCCAAGTTTATCTTCAAGCTGATCTAAAATATGTTTGGCCTGTTTAGGTGATCGAACGCCTACGCCAACACCATCTTGGAAAAAAACTCCCGTATGGTCAGGCAGCCAGCTTTTAACCCATAAATCATAATTTTCAGGCTCAGTTTCGCCACTATAAATACTCACCCAGACTGGAGAAGGAAGCTTCGATAACACATGACCTAAAGCACTGACTCGTAGCCAAGTTGGATCTGCTTCTACCGGAAAGTAATAACCTTTAAATGCTGTTTTTTGCTCTTTTATAATTTGGGCAGATTTTTCGCCTAACTCAATGACATTAGCCCGAGCTTTAGGTTCATTATATTCACCGGCTAAGCCCAATATGAGATTTTTTGCCCAAGGTTCTTGTTTAATCTTTTCTAAATTAATAGCTTTTTCCCATTGTGGAAAATTTGATTCTTTCCACCAAGATTTAGATTCAACAACAGACCATTGGGGAACAAATGTATCAACACCTAAATAGTGCCAATTTCCTTCTGGAGGAGTAGTGTTATTGTCAGGTTGCCAGAAAACACCTTCAATATGAGGGGCTTGACCTTGATGTTTGAAAAGCCCCGCATATACGATGACACTACATATAATTAAAATAATAAAAGCAGCTATTTTAATTGGTATCTGTTTTCTCATTATTTCGTCTTAACCAGTACCACAAGAAGATAATTATTATCATAATTGCAGAGATAATCACAACTAATAAGAAGAAAGAAGACTGTTGGACTAGAGGCGCCTTTTGATTTCCGACAATGAGTTTTTGTAAAACATAGATATTTCCATTTTCTGAAACCAGCATTTTCGTCACGTTGTTTGGAATTTTATGTTGTATTTTTTCCCAAAGGTGCATAAACGTTTGTGCGCCACCTTGTGAGTCGGTAATCACATCAAAGCGGTTATTGTTATAACTGACAATAAAACCATTTTGGGCAGCAGGTGCATAAATAATATCCTGATGCATTAGTACTTGTTGTTGATAAATATCTTTGTTAACGCGGACATTTACAGATTGTGGCGCGCTCGGTGAATAACGGACTAGGTTGAGAGGCATTGGTGCTTGGGTTAAAAGCATTTTTTTCGCAGTTTGACCTAACACAATCGCGATATTTAATGCACCAGATTGATCATCAATCGCAATTGTCGGAGTCGTTGCTAAAGTCATTGAAATTGCGGCTACACCATTTTTAAGTTTATGAGGTAGCTTTACAGTAGATTTGGCTGTATCAATCCAAAGTGAACCATGTGCGTTAGGTAAACATTGGGAATTGGCTATCACTGAATTTTCCAGCTTTAGACTAAAATTTGTCGTATTAGAAATAGCTTTTGCAAAAATATTGAACTGACGGTTTACTGGGTCTGAAGCAAGATCCGCTGTTTTCATACTTCCTGCAAGCCCACCATCAATCCAAGCTGTAATATTGGAACCTTGTAATAAACCACTTTGAATACGAAGTGCGATTTGTCCTTGCAAGATATCGGTTGGTTGCCATATCGCAGGGAAATCAAGAAATAAGTTTTTTTCAGCGTGATTTAATCTGAAGTCCTCAATGCCTAAATCGGCGAGTGTATCGATTTTTTTAAATTGTGCCCAAGTTGGAGTGGAGATTGTTGTGGGGAAAATTGCACTTCCTGTATCAAGTTGCTCTACATATGAGGGATTGATTAGTCCATTTATGGCAGCAGTGAGTTCTTGTGGTGTGTGATAAGTAATTGAAAGAGTAGCCACTCCATCTGCTGGTTTTGCAATTTGTACTAAAGCTCCCCCTTTAAGTGGCGTAGCTGAGCGAATCACTTCAATAATAAAATTTGTTTCATCATTTAAATTAGTTTGTCCTGAATCAACCCATTCAATTGGTGTGATAGAAGTCCATGAACTTGCTAATCTAGCGAGCATAGAAGCTTCTATAATCTCTTTACGGTTATATTTTAAAATACCAACAAACGGAGTAGGCCGTCTCGCTTGTGGATTAGCTAAAGCATCTGGTAAGTCTTTTAAACGGTATACATTACGGATAGGCGTAAAGTCGAGTTGGGAATTGCTTAAATAAGTTAAGTGATCAATATCTTCTGTACAGAATGTTTCTTTGGTTTGATTCAGCGTAGTGGGTTTAGCATACTGTTGAATAATAAAATCTAAACGATGAAAGCCACTCTGACTTGCTGGGATATCAAATTTGAATTGACCGTCCCCACTCAGTGTAGTGTTATAAATGAGTTTATCATCATATTTTACGAGTAAAGTTGTATCACTTTCAGTGGAATAATCACTTGAAAATTGAATGTTTTGCCATTGGGCACCTTTGCCAATATAGAAAAAATGGGGCTCGACCGTATATTTAGTTGAAGTACTAATATCGTCGAGTTTCCATATGTACGCATGAGCAGACATGGCAAGCATAAGACTGGTGCTGGCAAGGAGCACTTGAGCTGTTTTGTAAAGATCAAAAGTCTTTTTCATTTATTTTTTCTCCTTGCTACGTTCCGTTTTGTACCATTGAAGGGAGTTGCCCTGTATTTTATTTTTAAGCATGTCATATGCGGCTTTAAAAACAATAAATAGAAATATTTGTGAGTAACTTACGTAAGATAGAACTGAATAAAAGTAGAGTTCTGGTTTGACCCTTTCTAAAGAGAGAGTAAACCACATTTGTGCCACATATAGGCAAAACGACAGTCCCCATAGAGTTGTGAATGGGCCTGGAACTGAAATACCCGCAATATCAAGTATGCCAAGGGTTAACGTGATATGACTCCAGAATAAAGCGGGTACAAAAAGTATGTAGCACATAATGTTGTTAAGAATTTCAATTCCGATAGGAAAAGGCGTTCTTAATGCTACGGGTAAATATTTACGAGTCACATAAAAATTACCTTGGGTCCAACGTGAACGCTGTTTAACAAACACACTCAGAGATGGAGGATCTTGCTGCCAACCAATCGCATAGGGCACCCATTTAATTCGTTTTTGGCCAATGAAAATCCTAAAACTCATTTCTGTATCATCGACCAATGACTTTTCATCAAAACCACCTAAGGTTTCTAAAGCATCACGCCAAATTACATAGTTAGTACCCATTAATGTCGATAGCTCAAAACGTTGCCAACGACCGCCTTGGAAAATCCATTGGAAAAAGATGAACTCAATGGCAATAAATCGGGTCAAAATACTATCTTGCCAATTACGTGTTCTTACTTTTCCATTAACGGCTACTAATTTTTTATCGGCAAGCAGGGTTTGAGCTAGCAAGCGAACACAATCGGGTTCAGGCGTACTATCTGCGTCATAGACAACAATTAATTCACCTCGAGCATGGGGGAGGCCATTATTAAGCGTTCTAGATTTACCTTTACCACCCATTCCTTTAGGAACATTAACAATCTTTATGCAAGGATAAATTTTTGCCAAATTTTCGGCAATTTCTAAGGTGTTATCCTTTGACCCATCATTAATGAGTAAAACTTCATATGCTTCGGCTGGGTAATCTTGTTGAGCAATTGCATGCAAGGTATCTTCAATCACAACACCTTCATTATAGGCAGGAATCAAAACACTCAAAACGGGCCATCTCTCTGGTATTGGAAGGTTTTGTAACTCTTTTTCTGCTGTTTTTGAATATTTCCAAGCTTGATAACTTAACCACGCCCAAAATGCTTGTGGAATCCAAATCCCTAAAAATCCAAATAAGAAGAGAATATCAATGGGAGCCATTTGATTTAACCCTCCTGATAATAGACGAGATGAGCAAGACTAATAAAATCAACCCGATTACAAGAGAGAACCATGAAATATAGCTGCCAAACGTACCAAGGAGGTCAGGGTAGGTACTCGTGAGAATTAGATCGAGTGGAACTACAACAGTACTTAAACCGATAAAAATGTATCCAAGGAAATTAGTTTTTACATGCTCTGGCGTACTTATGTAATTAATCTTATTAAATTTCCAAGATATTCCGAGTTGAGGATATCGAATATTTGTTGTGGGTAGATCAGCAGGAGGATTAATAATAATTTCATACCCAGAAATATGACCGTTAAAACGTTTAGCCGAATAAAATAAATGCTGTTTTTGCTTAATTTCTCTAGAGGGTAACGGGAGCTGCGAAGGGGTAAATTGAATAATATAACTACCAGCGGTCTGTGAAATTAAATTTTCATCCCATCCCGTTGAGACAAAAGCAGCCATTGGGCGCAACCCAATTGCAGTCGAAAATGTGGCTTTAGCCGCAAAATATTGAGGTTGCTCTGATTTATAAAGTGCAATCGGAATCGCACCTTGGCTGACTGCTTCTTTGAGCAAGAAATAATGAGAAAAGCTAAAAACTTCATCCGGCAATATAATGCCAGGCTTGAACCCTTTATGAATAAGTCGTTGAAAGCTATCCGAGCTGATCTGGTCAATTGTAAAGATAGGCCACCATGTATCCTGATATGGAAAAAACATTGAAAGATCATCGGTACTCTGAACTTCTGTTTTTGTTTGTTCCGTTTTAATCTCACAATGATAATATTGCCGATAGAACTGCTGTAAAGTGGCATCAGGATACTGACTAGATGCAATAATAATTCCACAAATATTAAGAAGATTAGACATTAAGTAATCTCCTCTTCAGGTGGAATCTGAATAACTTTATATTCGACTTCAAGCCGCAAAGTCATAATTTCTTTTAGCTTTTTAATAAATTCAGGTTCTTCATCCGTTTTTTGCTTGCGAATTACAATGCTGTATATAGTTTCAAGATCATCATCAGCAAACTGGAAAACGATTTCTTGTGGATGATGTTGGCTCAAAATTTTAATCATTTCATTTTGAGTGGTTTTCCACACATCGTCGCCTAACATTTCTTTAATTAAGCTTCGGTTGAGAATTCTAATTTCAAAGACTTCATAGTCTTGAATGTGATGATGATCAAGAAGCTTAAAGAAACTGCGTTGAAAATACTTGAGTGCGCTAAGCGGGAAAATATCACGGCGATAATTACGGTCATAACTTTGAATATCGCGGTATTTTTGAACGTTAATTTCAATATTATGGCGAACAGCACTCAGAAAAAGAGGAATGAGGGGAATAATAAAAAGTAAAAGAAGCTGACGTTCAATATGCGTCTGAGCCCCTAAGTCGAGTAGAAAATATACTGCAACACCGATAAAAGCGAGTAAGCCCACAATTAAGGATGCACCAACTTGTAAAAAAGCTCCAGAAATTAAAAGAATGAGAATAAAAATCCAGCTTCCTCTAAAACTTACAGGCAACCACTCATACGCCACCATGCCCATAAATAGATGAGCTGCGATAATCCATAAGACGAGTGTTCTTCCAGGGTTCTTTTGTTGCATGTGAGCTATAGCTACCTTATTGTAATGTTAATTTTTTTATACTTTTATTACTAAATGTGAGACATTGCGAAGTTGTTGTTGTTTATGGCCTTTTTTAAGTATCTATTATGTTTATTTGTAGAACAAAGTCTCACTATAGTCAAATACTGTTATTATTTTTTAATTAAAAATAAACACTTAAGACGTAATTCTTATTTAAATACTCTTGAAAGTTTCAATTGCTTTAAGACGAGTTTCCTTTAAATCTACAATTGGTTTTGGATAATTTAACTGAATATTCGTTTTAGTCGAGTAGGGCTCATGAATGGCTTTATTGTCTAGATGAGCTAATTCTTCAACCCATTGACGAATATAATCTCCATTTGGATCAAATTTCTTTGATTGAGCAATAGGGTTAAAAATTCTAAAGTAAGGTACGGCATCAGTTCCGGTAGAAGCACACCATTGCCAGCCACCATTATTTGCTGCTAAATCCCCATCGATTAAATGCTCCATAAACCATTGTTCACCTACTCGCCAATCGATGAGTAAGTTTTTACATAAAAACATAGCGGTAATCATGCGAACACGATTATGCATCCATCCCGTTTTTAAAAGTTGACGCATTCCAGCATCAATAATCGGTATACCTGTCTGGCCCGTTTGCCATGCAATTAGGTGCTCTGGGTTGTGATTCCACTTAATTTTCTGAGTGTCTTTTTTAAACGGAATATGTTTAGAAACATGGGGGAAATCAAATAAAATATGTTGATAAAATTCTCGCCAAATGAGTTCATCTAACCAAGTCTGCTGGCCTTCATTTGTCAAATGAAAGTTGCCATGTTCAGCCCTAAAAAGAGCTTGCAGGCACTGGCGGATAGACAAAATCCCAATGTTTAAGTAGGGAGAAAGTTGGCTAGTTCCTTTTATATTTGGAAAGTCACGTTCTAATTTATAACCAGATAAATGATCTTTAATAAATATGTCGAGCTGCTCTAGAGCAAAATTTTCTCCAGCTGGCCATAAGTCTTGTTGCTCTTTAGAAACAGAAGGATCAAAAAAAGCTTCAATATCTTCTAGAGTTAAGCTGTTTATTTTTGAAAAAGACGCTGGATAGCTACTTTGCTTTTCAGGAATTGGATAGCATTGAGGTAAACCACTGATATCCAATTTTGAATAACATGCTTTTTTGAATGCACCGAAAACCTGATAGGGCTGCTGTGACTGATTGCGAATAGAGCATAAAGGAAAAATCGTACGGTCATGGAATAAAAAGAGCTCTTTACCTTGTTGATTTAAAAAATCTTGTACAGTTTTATCTCTTTTTAATTCATTAACGCCGAACTCTATATTTGAATAGACATTTTCAATATTAAGTTGAGTGCTAAGTTCACCCATATAATCAGCGATATCTTTCCAGTAAGGAATGACTTGGATAATAAGGGGAATATTAAGTTGTTCTAGTTCTTTTTTGAGTTGTTGAAGTTGACGTAAATAGAAATTAATTTTTATAGGCGCATCGTGATGCATTTTCCATTGTTCAGGCGATAAAATAATTAACCCAATACAAGGCCCTTGTTGAGAGGCATGCCATAAAGCAGCATGGTCTCGAACTCTCAAATCTTGACGAAACCAAATTAGCTGATTTACGTTTGACATGAAAATTGGCCCTTATAGAGTGAGGTGAGTTAAAGAATTATTATCAAAATATTATATAAAAATAAATACATAAAAAAAGCAAAGCCGAAGCTTTGCCCTTATCATCTTTAAAGATGAATTAGTGGTGATGACCACCAGCACCGTGTACGTGACCGTGATCTAATTCTTCTTGAGAAGCATCACGGATTTCTACGATTTCAACTTCAAAAGTTAAATCTTGACCAGCAAGTGGGAAGTTAGCATCAACAACAACGTTGTCGCCTTCAACCGCTTTAACAGTAACGATCTGTACGCCGTCATCTGTTTGAGCTTGGAATTGCATACCAGGTTGAATGTTCTCAACACCTTGGAACATTTGAGCTGGAACTTCTTGTACTAGGTCTGGGTTGTATTCGCCATAACCTTCAGCAGCTGGAACGTTAACAGTGAATTTTTCACCAACAGTTTTACCTGTTAATGCATTTTCTAAACCAGGAATGATATTGCCTGCACCGTGCAAATAGGCAAGTGGTTCACCTTGAGATTGATCAAGTGTTTCACCCTCAGCGTTTGTTAATTTGTAGTGGAATGAAACCACGTGGTTATTTGCAATAGCAGTCATGTTTTTGATCCATTCAATCAATTGAAGCGTACATCATAAAGTGAAAAATAAATTTTGTAGACTACAAAATCTTAATCTTTGGCACTTTTTCTGATGCGTTTTTATATAAATAGGGACGAACTTAAAAAATTCAACTTAATACAGCTTAATTTTTGGACGTACACGTCTTGTAAGTAAATCTTTCATTGTGAGTAGTCCAGCCTGAGTATATCCGTGAATCGTTGCTTGATGTAAACGATATAAAGAGACATACATTGTTTTCGCAATATAGCCTTGCACGCTTACATCTCCAAGTAATTCTCCAACGGCTTTATGACGACTTAAAGACACGAGAGAACCTTTGTCGTTAAATGTAAACATCGGCTGTGATCGGCCATTTAGTCGAGCAGCCATAGCATCGACTAAAAAGCTGGCCTGTTGGCTTGCAACTTGAGCACGGGGGCCAAGTGGAGGATGTCTTGCATCAAGTTGGCAATGAGCACAGTCACCAAACGCAAATACATTTGGATCAGAATAGGTTTGCAAGGTCGCATAGACCATCAGACGGTTAATGTTATCGCGTTTAAAGTCAGTAAAACTTTCTAATACCTTTGGTGCTTTTACGCCTGCAGCCCAAACGGTAATATCACTTTTGAGTTGGTTGCCATTGCTAAAGTAGATGCAATGCTCATCAATTTTTTCAACGCGGTGTTGAGTTAAAATTTCAACACCCATTTTTTTGAGTTGCCCAGCACTGTGTTCAGCAGTTTTATCGCTTAGAGCGGGTAAAATACGTTCAGAAGCTTCAATCAATGTGATTTTGACTTGGTTTGGATGAATCTTCTTTAAACCATATCGATAAAAGTTTTTAGTTGTTTCAATTAACTCAGCTGCCAGCTCCACACCCGTTGCTCCCGCACCAACAATTCCAATATTTAAAGTTCGCTGATTGGGTTGATTCTGAGCTTCAATATAAAGATGTAATAAATCTTGCTGGAAAATATCGGCTTGCTTTCTGCTATCAAGGAAATGGCAGTTTTCACGCACTCCAGTGGTATTAAAGTCATTTGATACTGAACCAAGCGCTAAAATAAGTGTGTCATAACTTAGCTCTTGCGAATGATTCTGTTGATCCTTAGACACTTGAGGGGGCATTAGTTCAATTAATTTTTTATCTTTATTAACCCCAACTAATGTTCCGAGCACAAATTCGTAATGATGTTTTTCTGAGTGCGCAAAATAGTTAGTTTGTTCTTCGTGGGGATTTAAAGAACCAGCAGCAATTTCGTGAAGCAATGGTTTCCAAATATGGGTAAGGTTTTGGTCAACCAATGTAATCTTTGCTTTACGATTTTTCCCAAAAGTTTCACCGAGTTGTGTCGCCAGTTCTAAGCCGCCAGCACCACCACCAACAATTACAATATGATGTAAATTTTGGGTCATTTTTTCACCTAATTATTTTTCTATAAAAAAAGATGGCTAAATTATGCCATCTTTTATTTATAAAATTTATTGTGCGTCTGTGCACAATTTGATGTTTTTAGTGCGAATCTACAGGGTAGAGTTTTGCAGCACTATGTTCACTTGATGAAAAAATAGAGAAGAGGCTAGAAAACCACATTGCGATTTTTTGGAAAATATTGGCTTCTTCAATATGTACGTTATCTTCGATTTGAAGACTACGGATCAGTTGATTATTTTGATAAATCGATACTGTTGCCAAACTTACGACTTTCATTAATGGCGCAGTTAATTGTTTTTCATTGAGCTCAATGTTTACATGTGTTTGAGTCGTTTCAAGTGGAGCAATCACCTTGAGCTGTTGGTTACTATCGAGTACTTGAACGCGTTGGGTTGCATTATCAAAAGTATTTAGGTCAATTGGTGCTGGGTCTGCATATAAAGATGTCGTTACAATTGTTGGTTGCTTTGTTTCAACCTTAAACATTTTTAAAGTCGACTTTACAACAGGTAGTTCAGCAATTAATTTCTGCTCAGGAATAATCACTTCATCACGTGTATAGGCGTAAGCAAGATTCATTAATTTATCTGCAATCTCAGCGCGTTTTACAGCACTCGGTGTACCTAAAACAATGACTAATAAACGTCTTTGAGTTAAGTCAGATGAGAATGAAGGACGTGAAGCTGTGAGTGCCAAGTTATAACCTGCTGCTTTGGTATATCCCGTTTTAAGGCCATCTACATATGGATCATATTTGAGCGCAAGGTTTGTCGCATGATGGAAGCGTTGGTTATAGCTAAAGCTTGGCATTTTTGAATAATGCAAATATTCAGGAGTTTGTTTAATTAACGCCTGACTTAATAAGCTAAGGTCGTGTGCTGTAGTGAAATGATCAGGCATCGTAATTCCGGCAGGATTACTAAAATGAGTATCTTTCATACCCAAAGCTTGAGCTTCCTGATTCATACGTTGTACGAAGCACGGAACATCACCAGAGATTTTTTCAGCTAAAGTCACGGCTGCATCATTAGCAGACATCACGATTAAACCTGCCAATAACTGATCAACTGAAATTTGTTCACCAGCTTTAAGATACATTTGTGATTCATCCCACTGCACAACACTAACCACTGGAGTTGCAGTAATGATTTCTTCTTTTTTCAGTTTTCCAGCTTTAATCTCTTTTAGGGCAATGTAGGCAACCATCATTTTGGTTAAAGATGCTGGTGCACGTTGCACATGGCTATTATGCTCAGCAATGATTTGACCCGATTGAGTATCTACAATAGTCCATGCAGCAGCTTCAACACTTTCAGGTGCAATATTGAGTAGTGCAGCATTGGTTAGAGTAGTACAAAAAATACTAAAGAGGGTAAAAAGAGATAGAAAAAATTTCACGGATGACCTTAACTTCACTGGCAAATACGGGACACAGATGCACAGCATGCTATGCCTTTTTTTCATGGAAGGCTAGTGGGAATTGTTGCCAAAAAATACATCTACGCAAGACGATACAAAAAAGTGATAATCTAATGTGAAGCCGTTCTTATTTTAAATTGAAGAATTTATGTTGCATTATCAAATTGAGTTCGATGATTACAAACAGCACCTTGTTCACGTGACAATTCGTTTTTTAGCCAACCCGAATCAGGAACTTTGGCTACCAACGTGGATTCCGGGTAGTTATCTAATTCGAGAGTTCTCAAAACATATTGAATCCGTTAAAGCTTATGATGAAGCTGGACGTCTGCTGGACATTAAAAAAACGAGCAAGAATCGCTGGCGTTTATTTAATACAGATCATGAATTAATGACGATTGAATATGATGTGTATGCATATGATTTGTCTGTCCGTGGTGCGTATGTAGACCAGACTCGTCTATATATTAATCCTGCGTGTGTATGTTTGGCTTTAGAAGGGCAGGAGCAGTCCGCTTGTGAAGTCGAAGTTTTCTTGCCGGATGAATTAAAGCATTTTCAGTTAGCAACAGGCTTAGCTTCAAAAAGCTTAGTCAAAGGTCGATTTACTTTAAAAGCAGATCATTACGATCAACTGATTGATAGTCCATTTGAATTGGCTGATCAAACACGCTTTAGTTTTGAGACGAACGGCATTGGACATGAGTTTGTAATTTCTGGTTCGCATAATACCAATATTGATCGCCTAAAAGCCGATATTGAAAAGATTTGTGCAGCTGAAATAAATATGTTCGGTTCGGCACCATTTAAAAACTATACCTTTATGACCATGGCAACAGGTAATAGTTATGGCGGATTAGAGCATTGCAATAGCACAAGCTTGATTACACCGCGTGATGATTTGCCAAAATCGAATGAACCAACTGAACCTTCTAAAGATTATCAACGCTTTTTAGGCTTATGTAGTCATGAATATTTTCATTCATGGTTAGTCAAGTTTATCCGTCCAGAAAACTTTGCAAACTATAATTTGCATCAAGAAGGTTATACTTCTTTACTTTGGATATTTGAAGGCTTTACTTCATATTATGATGACCTGATTTTATTACGTAGCGGCGTGATTTCTCAGAAGTCTTATCTTGATTTACTCAAAGCACAAATTGACCGCTACTTGCAAAACCCGGGTCGTTTTGTTCAAACAGTTGCAGAGTCAAGTTTTGACGCGTGGATTAAATTTTATCGCCAAGATGAAAACTCGAATAATGCGGGCACTAGTTACTACAATAAAGGTTCGTTAGTTGCATTATGTCTAGATTTAGGTTTACGTCTACGTGGTTCTAGTCTTGATGCTTTAATGCGTCGGTTATATGAAAACACTCAAAATGGTATGCAAGTAAACGAAAGAACCATTTTTGATTTATGTAAAGAACTGACGGGTGATAGCTGGATTGAACAAATTAATCATTTGATTAATACCACTGATGAATTGCCACTTGATCAACTGTTCCCTGAGTTTGGCTTAAGTTATAGAGTTAAAACTGACAAATCTTTGCCACTTGGTTTGAAACTTGTTGATAAGCCAGAGGGCGTACTCGTGCAAAGTGCTCGCCGTGATAGCGCAGCAGCTAAAGCAGGTATTTCTGCCAATGATGTAATTATTGCAATTGATGGTTTAAAAGCGACCACTAAACTTGTTGAGAAGTATGCAAAGCAGGGCGGTATTTATACCGTGTTTGCTTTCCGTCGCGATGAGTTACTATCTTTTGAAGTTGAGTGTGCTACATCTGATTTAACTGAAGTTGAACTTATTATTGAAGATCAGGCTAAAACTGAAAAATGGTTAAAAGCTTAAATAACAGTTAAATAGTTTATAAAAAACCGATGTTTTGTACATCGGTTTTTTATTTTTAAGTGCTACTAAACGATGAGATTCGTTTTATCTTTGAGTTTGTTTTGAATGAAAAGTATAATAATTGTCAGAACTCTGAAAGATATCTCATGTAATTTAATCGTATTCAGTCCCTAAAAAAGTAATGATGAATTATGTATTACTTAAAGTTGGGTATAGGAATATTATCAATAGATTTAAATTATGTATTATTTCGCTGCGAAATGTCGTTATCACTGGATATTTCGTTGACTGGAAGACAATGAGAGCCGATACTCTCAGGGTTTTATTTAAGCATATCGGTTCGTAGGCACTGGGCCACAAGCTCGGTCCTCAACACTCAATCAAACGGAAGGGGCTATATATGGCTGGTGAAAAGTCAACTATTATTTACACACTGACTGATGAGGCGCCATTATTGGCGACCTATTCGCTACTGCCGATCATTGAGACCTTTACCAAGCCAGCTGGCATCGAGATTATTAAAAGTGACATCTCTGTAGCTGCACGTGTGCTCGCAGAATTCGCTGATTACCTAAGTGAAGAGCAAAAGGTATCTGACAACCTTGCAGAGCTAGGTCGTCTTACACAAGATCCAGATACAAACATTATCAAACTACCGAACATTAGTGCGTCTGTTGCGCAATTAACTGCATGTATTAAAGAGCTTCAATCAAAAGGTTACGCAATTCCTGATTATCCGGAAAATCCAACGACTGAAGAAGAAAAATCAATCAAAGCTCGTTATGGTAAGTGCCTTGGTTCAGCAGTAAACCCTGTCCTTCGTGAAGGTAACTCTGACCGCCGTGCTCCAGCAGCAGTTAAAAACTATGCGAAAAAACACCCTCATTCAATGAGCGAGTGGAAACAGTGGTCACAAACTCACGTTTCACATATGGAAGAAGGTGACTTCTACCATGGTGAAAAATCAATGACACTTGATCGCGCACGTAATGTGAAAATGGAACTTATCACGAATAGTGGTAAGAGCATTGTTCTTAAGCCAAAAGTTGCGCTTCAAGAAGGTGAAATCATTGATTCAATGTTCATGAGCAAGAAAGCACTTTGTGATTTCTATGAAAAAGAACTTGATGATTGTAAAGAAGCGGGAATTTTATTCTCTTTACACGTAAAAGCGACAATGATGAAAGTTTCACACCCGATCGTTTTCGGTCACTGTGTGAAAATTTACTATAAAGAAGCTTTTGAAAAGCACGGTAAGTTATTTGACGAATTAGGCATTAACGTTAATAACGGTATGGCTGGGTTGTACGAGAAAATCGAAACTCTTCCAACTTCGTTGCGTGAAGAAATCATTGAAGACTTGCATGCTTGTCAAGAACACCGTCCTGCACTTGCAATGGTTGACTCAGCAAAAGGCATCACAAACTTCCATTCACCAAACGACATCATCGTTGATGCTTCTATGCCAGCAATGATCCGTGCCGGTGGTAAAATGTGGGGTGCTGATGGTAAGCAGTATGATGCTAAAGCTGTTATGCCAGAATCAACATTTGCCCGTATTTACCAAGAAATGATCAACTTCTGTAAGTGGCATGGTAACTTCGATCCGAAGACTATGGGTACAGTACCAAACGTTGGTTTGATGGCTCAAAAAGCTGAAGAATACGGTTCTCACGACAAGACTTTTGAGATTTCAGAAGCTGGTATTGCAAACATTACCGATCTTGACACTGGTGAAGTGTTATTGACTCAAAATGTGGAAGAAGGCGATATCTGGCGTATGTGTCAGGTTAAAGATGCTCCGATTCGTGACTGGGTTAAACTTGCAGTAACTCGTGCACGTAACTCAGGCATGCCTGCAATCTTCTGGCTTGACCCGTACCGCCCACACGAAAACGAATTGATCAAGAAAGTACAAAAGTACTTAAAAGATCATGATACGACTGGTCTTGATATCCAAATCATGTCTCAAGTACGTGCAATGCGTTACACACTTGAGCGCGTAGTACGTGGCCTAGACACGATTTCTGTGACTGGTAACATCTTACGTGACTACTTAACTGACTTGTTCCCAATTATGGAACTTGGTACTTCTGCAAAAATGTTGTCTATCGTTCCGCTAATGGCGGGTGGTGGTATGTACGAAACTGGTGCAGGTGGTTCAGCGCCAAAACACGTACAACAACTTGTTGAAGAAAACCACTTACGTTGGGATTCACTTGGTGAGTTCCTTGCGCTTGCAGTATCTTTAGAAGAAATGGGCATTAAAGAAAATAATGCTCGTGCTAAGTTACTTGCGAAGACACTTGATGAAGCGACTGGTAAATTGCTTGACAATGACAAGTCTCCATCACGTCGTACTGGTGAAATCGATAACCGTGGCAGCCACTTCTACTTGTCACTTTACTGGGCTGAAGCACTTGCTGCTCAGAACGAAGATGCTGAGTTGAAAGCTAAATTTGCTCCTCTTGCTAAAGCTTTAGCTGAAAATGAAGAGAAGATTGTTGCTGAACTTGCTCAAGTACAAGGTAAACCAGCGGACATTGGTGGTTACTACGCAATTGACCCAACTAAAGTAAATGCTGTAATGCGTCCAAGTGCTACATTTAATGCAGCTCTTGCAACAGTTGAGGTTTAATTACTAACTCGTTAGTAAATAGCTTAAGAGCCGGTGCATATGCACCGGTTTTTTATTGCCTAAAATAAAAGACATTAAAAAAGCCCACTGATGTGAGCTTTTAAAAGATTAAATCTTATCGACCATTGCGGCCACGACCACGTGGTGCTTTGGTATTTGGACGAGTTGTACCATTGGTTTTACGGCGTGGTTTCTCGCTTTCATCCATTTGCCAAATACGTTTTGTCCCAGACTTTTTCGCAGAACCATCTTTGTTTTTGCGAACCATTGGTTTGCCACCCGTACCGCCTGGCTTTTTCACATACGAACGTGAGCGATAAGGCTGTTCAGCTGGCACATCTTTAAAGTCAGGGTAAAGTAATGGTTCAATTTCTTTTACATCGCCCGGTTTTAAGCCAAGTTGAACTAAATCGATTGAGCCAATTTTAGTACGAATTAAACGTAAAGTTGGAAAACCTACCGCAGAAGTCATACGACGAACTTGACGGTTACGGCCTTCGCAAATTGAAATTTCAATCCAAGATGTTGGAATATTTGCACGGTAACGTACTGGCGGATTACGTTCCCATAACCATTCAGGTTCACTGACTTTAATGGCTTTGGCAGGAAGCGTCATACCATCATTTAGCTCTACACCTTTACGAAGTTGCTCAAGCGCTTCTTCGGTTACATCGCCATCAACTTGAACTAAATACGTTTTGTATTTTTTATTTGCAGGGTTGGTAATGAACTGATTCAGACCACCATGATCGGTTAAAAAAACTAAACCCTCAGAGTCCATATCGAGACGGCCTGCCAAGCGCAAAGTCGGGTCATCAACAAAGTCAGAGACGGTCATGTGCGCTTCGTCTTTACGAAACTGGGAGAGAACGTCATAAGGCTTGTTGAGAATCACAATTTTCATAAAAAATGGCTTCTTCTTTCAAATAACTAGAGAAAACATTGAGCTATATTTAAGTGCGAAATTTGCTTATTTCCCACATAAATCTCAAAAAGAATTAAATTCGATTAAGCTATTATGCGTTAATAAAAGTTGAAAGTATTGTTTATCGATAATTATTTTTAGTTAATTAAGTATTATAAAAGGGAGAATCTACACAATGGGTTATCAGAAGATCGTGGTTCCTGCCGACGGCGACAAAATCAAAGTAAATGCAGACCTGTCACTGAACGTACCAAATCATCCAATTATTCCTTTCATTGAGGGTGATGGTATTGGTGTAGATATTACACCAACCATGAAAGCAGTCGTAGATGCTGCTATTTTAAAAGCTTACGGTGGCAAACGCTCAATCGAATGGATGGAAGTGTATTGCGGCGAGAAAGCCAATAAAATTTATGGCAACTATATGCCCGAAGAAACTTTCGAAGCACTCCGCGAGTTTGTTGTATCCATCAAAGGTCCTTTAACCACACCAGTAGGTGGAGGCATTCGTTCACTCAACGTTGCTTTGCGCCAAGAATTAGATCTATATGTTTGCGTACGACCAGTACGTTGGTTTGAAGGCGTTCCTTCACCGGTTCAACACCCCGAATTAACTGATATGGTGATTTTCCGTGAGAATTCGGAAGATATCTATGCAGGTATTGAGTGGAAAGCCGATTCTGAAGAAGCCAAAAAAGTCATTAAGTTCCTTCAAGAAGAAATGGGTGTCACAAAAATCCGTTTCCCTGAAGGATGTGGCATTGGAATTAAACCTGTATCGAAAGAAGGTTCACAGCGGTTAGTCCGTAAAGCTATTCAGTTCGCAATCGAAAATGACAAGCCTTCTGTGACTCTTGTTCACAAGGGTAATATTATGAAATACACCGAAGGCGCTTTTAAAGAATGGGGCTATGAATTGGCTCTGGATCGTTTCGGTGGAGAGCTAATTGATGGTGGCCCATGGGTTAAAATTAAAAACCCTAGGACTGGTAAAGATATCATTATCAAAGATGTCATTGCAGACGCGTTTTTACAGCAGATTCTCATGCGTCCAGCCGATTACTCTGTTATTGCCACGCTAAACTTAAACGGTGATTATATTTCTGATGCTTTGGCAGCAGAGGTTGGAGGTATTGGTATTGCACCAGGTGCAAATATTGGTGGTGCTATTGCTGTGTATGAAGCAACTCATGGCACAGCACCTAAATATGCAGGTCAGGATAAAGTAAACCCTGGTTCTATTATTCTTTCTGCGGAAATGATGCTACGTGATATGGGGTGGACAGAGGCAGCTGATTTGATCATTAAAGGAATTTCTGGGGCGATTGCTGCCAAAACCGTAACTTACGATTTTGAGCGCCTAATGCCGGGTGCAACCTTGTTACGTTGTTCTGAATTTGGTGATGCAATTATCAAACATATGGGAGAGTAATCTTCTATTAAAAAGCCCTCGGTTGAGGGCTTTTTTTATTGCATAAATTCGGGATGTTTCGGAGTTTTAATAAAGCCAGTTTTCTTTTGATAACTCTGGTCTAGGGCTTGAATAACAAGAACGAAAGTAACTAGAAATAAAGGAAAGAGCAGAGTTTTCACGATTTGGTTTCTCCGAAAGTTGAGGTGAAAGAAGGGCGTAGGGGAATTAAAAGGCAAACCGCAAAGAGAAGAACGGTTCCACCCAAAAGAAAGAGATGGGCATAAGACCAATGCAAATGATGCAAAGTACTAATGACAACACCACCCAAAAGTTGAGTACTGGCAAAGCCAATGGTGGCAACGCTCCAAAGCTTTTGATAACGGTGCTCATAAATCTGTAGCAGACTATAAGAACTAATAAATACGGTTGCGGGAGTCAGTAAGCCTGTCAGAAGCGAAGATAAGGCCAGTAAAGATGCGGTATGTGAAAGGAACGGCAAAACAACGGCTAAGCTGTAAATGGTATATAACCATTTAATGGCCTGTAGATATCCGATTAGTCTGCTTAAGCAATAAGCGACAAGTGCACCAATGCAGCTTCCCACTCCATAGAGAACCCAAAATAGATTTCTTTGCTGTAGGGGAAAATGCAGAGTTCCAGATAAATAATCCATCCAAAACAAAGAGTGTGGAATATATGCAAAGGCACTACACATATAGGCAATAATAATGACAAGGCCTAAACGTGATTTTTGTAAGGCTTGTAGAGAGGTCGATTGCGGTTTAATAATCTGGGCAGTATTACGAGTTAATAATCGATAAAGAGTTAAACTTCCTAATAGAGAAAGACCCGCGAAAATATTCCAAACATAATGTACGGGCGTATTTTTAAGTAGAGGAATAATAATAGTGGCGGATAAAACGCCGGTACCAATCCCGCTAAATCCTAAAAAGTTAACTTTTAATCTTTGGGTGGTAGGAATGTATTTCATCGCAAAGCTAGGTGCCAAAATCATTAGTAAGCCGCCAGCAATACCTGAAATCGTACGCCAGACAATGAACCACATCAGAGGCATATCCATGAATGAACAGCATAGTAGGCTAAGGCTACCCGCTATAGCCGAAAGTACGATGAGGGAGGGGATGAACTTTTCTTTAATACTTAAGAGCGCTAATAAGGCGCCAATGAGATATCCCAATAAATTTGCGCTGCCTAAGTAACTGGCAAAATCGTGAGTCCAGTGGTATTGCTCGATCATGATGGGCATAAGCGCAGTATAGGAAAATCTAAAAACACCAATTCCCAAACAAGTTGCCAAAAAGACAATTAAGCTCATTCGATAAAACGTAGACATGAGAGGACGCTCATTTTTTTTATTATTAAAAGCGAGTTTTTAAATCTTTAAAAATGATTTAATATGATGGTGATTATCTTGTTTTGAGATAGTGAAATGTTACTTAAGTCCCTAGAGTTTTTTTTAGCTGTTGCAGAGAGTGGAAGTTTTTCCTTAGCTGCACAAAAAATGTATACCGTGCAATCGAATATCACGAGCCATGTGAAAAAACTTGAAGAAGAGTTAGGGGTTATTTTATTCAATCGTAATAACCCTGTGACTTTAACGAATGCTGGACAACAGCTGCATAGTTATGCTGTTCAAATGATTGCTCTACATAATAAAGCGAAAAAAATCTTTCAAGAGGGTGATATTGACCCGAACGAAACCATTCGTTTGGGCAGTATGGAAACGACAGCAGCAATACGTCTACCTCAATTACTCAATCAATGTATGCAGCAATATCCGAATTTGCCGATTGAGCTGCAAACTCACCCGACACGATATTTGTTAAGCGCTGTGCAGCAAGGAGAGGTCGATTGTGCTTTTGTTGCTTCTAAATATTTAATTCCAGAGTTGTATAGTTTACCTGTTTGGCAAGAACAATTGGTTTTGGTTTGTCCGAAACAGCAAACTCACTTTCCAGACATTGCCAAGCTTGCAAAGACCCGATTTATTGCGTTTCGGCAGGGGTGTTCTTATCGTCATGCAATCGAGTTATTTTTAAATGATCACAGTGTCCCGCCTTCACAAATCATGGAAATGGGCAGTCTGGACGGGATTGTAAGCTGTGTGGAATTAGGTGTTGGTTTTGCTTTATTGCCAAAGTCATATCTAAACAAAGTAGTCGAGAAAGTGTCATTAAGTTGTTTTGAGCTTAATACTGAATCCGCTCATTTTACTACCTACTTGGTTGCCCAGTCGCCTGAAACATGGGGAACCAATTTAAAGCAGTTTATTCATTTTATTGAGCAACAATTTGAATTAAAGGTTGCTTAGGTTGTGATTGATTTTCATACGTAAATATCCAACTTAATTTATAAATTAAAAGTGATATATATGTATGAAAAAGTCATTTTATATTCTCACAGAGGTTTGTAATCATCTTGATGCTATAAAATTGTTGAAAAGGGTAGTTTATATAGGCTGGCTATGGTCAAATATGCCCCCTTGAAAGATGACACAAGCAATAATTTGGAGTTTGGGAATGAATATACCCTTAATCATCAATATTGTGGTTTTTGTCGGGTTAATATTTTTACTCGCCCAAACACGTAAAACGGACTGGAGCTTATCTAAAAAAGTTCTGGCTGGCTTAGTTCTAGGTGTGGTGTTTGGTTTAGGACTACATTTGATTTATGGCGGTGGCCATCCGATTCTTGCTGAATCTATTAGCTGGTTTAATATCGTTGGAAACGGCTATGTAAAACTTTTACAAATGGTCGTGATGCCTTTGGTATTTGTGTCTATTTTGGGAGCGGTTGCAAAATTACACCAAGCCTCATCTTTAGGCAAAATCAGTTTTTATACGATTGGTACTTTACTCTTTACAACACTGATTGCTGCACTGGTAGGGGTATTTGTTACCAACCTGTTTGGCTTAACGGCAGAAGGTTTGGTGCAAGGTGCTGCTGAAACTGCACGCTTAACTGCCATTAATACGGACTATGTAGGTAAAGTTACCGATTTAAGTGTACCGCAGTTTATTCTTTCCTTTATTCCAAGTAACCCATTTGCTGAATTGACTGGTGCAAACCCAACATCAATTATTAGTGTAGTTATTTTCGCCGTCTTTTTAGGTATAGCAGCGCTTAACCTAATGAAGGATGATGCTGAAAAAGGTCAACGTATTCTGACTGCAATTCAGACGTTGCAGTCATGGGTAATGAAGCTTGTGCGCTTAGTGATGACACTTACGCCGTATGGTGTTTTTGCCCTCATGACCAAAGTCGTGGCAAGTTCAAACGTCGCAGATATCTTAAATCTAGGCGGGTTCTTGGTTGCATCTTATTTAGGCTTGGCGATTATGTTTGTCGTACATGCCATTATTTTGACTATGACGGGTGTTTCTCCTCTTAAATTCTTTAAGAAAGTTGCTCCAGTTTTAACGTTTGCATTCACTAGCCGTTCAAGTGCAGCAAGTATTCCACTGAGCATTGAAACACAAACTCGTCGTTTAGGTGTGCCTGAATCAATTGCAAGTTTCTCTGCTTCTTTTGGGGCGACTATTGGTCAAAATGGTTGTGCAGGTTTATATCCAGCAATGCTCGCGGTGATGGTTGCGCCAACTATGGGTATTAACACCTTAGATCCAATGTGGATTGCATCGTTAGTTGGTATTGTGACTTTAAGTTCAATTGGGGTTGCCGGAGTAGGTGGTGGTGCGACTTTTGCTGCGTTGATTGTGCTTCCTGCAATGGGTTTACCTGTAACTTTGGTTGCACTTCTTATTTCAATTGAACCACTCATTGATATGGGACGTACTGCATTAAACGTAAATGGTTCAATGACTGCGGGTGTAGTGACGAGTCAATTCATGGGTCAGACTGATAAAGAAATATTAAACAGTGAAGATGAAATTGAATTAACTCAACATCATTAAAGATCAGTAAAAAAACGGCTCTCTATTCTGGATGAGCCGTTTTTTTATATGCATAAATTATTACTGTGATGTTAATTTTAAAAAAACTGTATCTGTTTTTCTTTTAAATAATTTTCGAAAATGAGCCTATTACAAAAGAGAGCACTATCATGAAAATGTATCAAGTCGATGCTTTTACAAAAGAGTTATTTCGTGGAAATCCAGCCGCTGTCGTTGTTGAAAAAGAGTGGTTAGATGTAGATTTAATGCAGAAGATAGCACTTGAAAACAACTTATCTGAAACTGCTTTTGTAAAAATTATAGACTCTGAAAACTATGAAATCCGTTGGTTCACTCCAACGATCGAAGTTGATTTCTGTGGGCATGCCACACTTGCCAGCGCTTTCGTATTATTTAAAGATTTTACCGAGAAAAAGACCATTAATTTCCATGTTCGAAACTTAGGTCTTTTTGTAGTTCACCAAGATGAAGACGGTAAAATCAGAATGGATTTTCCAATTCGCAAAGCTCATCAAGTTGAAGATTATCCAGCTATTTTACGTCAAGCTTTAACAAAACCTTTTAAAGCAGTTTATCAAAATGTTCAAGCCTACATTGTTGAGTATGAATCAGTGCAGGACGTATTAGATGAGCAGCCTGACATGAATTTGCTCAAAGCTCTAGGTAAGAGAACTGCGATTACTACTGCAGGGATGGATGTTGCCATCACCTCAAAAGCCGATCAACAATATGATTGTGTATCGCGTTATTTTGCACCTGTCGCGGGCATTGAAGAAGATCCAGTTACGGGTTCAATTCATACGGCAATAGCACCATTATGGGCAGAGAAACTCGCTAAAAATAATATTATTGCTTATCAGGCTTCTAGCCGTGGAGGCGTTTTATATTGCAATGTTCTGAATCAGGAACGTATTGAAGTTTCAGGGTATGGGAAGCTTTATATGCAAGCTGAAATTTTTCCTTAAAATATAAGGCCGTTTAAATAAACGGCTTTTTTTTCAAAACTTTACTATGAAAGTTAGTTCAAATTTCCTACTATAGTCCCACAACTATTGATTTTTTATTATTCAAATTAATTGGTATTTATATGTTTATGCAGTTTAAACAACTGACACTCTCCCTATGTATTCTTGGTTTAAGTGCTGCGTCTTGGGCACAAACTACACTAGTAAAAAGTAAGCAAAATATTGAGGAATATAAATTAGATAATGGTTTTCGGATTGTGCTTGCACCGAATGACAAAGAAAATAAAATCTTTATTAATACCATTTATTTAACAGGCTCATTAAATGACCCGCAAGGTAAAAGCGGCTTAGCTCATTTGCTTGAGCATTTGGCTTTTAAGGGGACACAAAATGTTAAAGGGGAAGAATTCCAGCGTCGTTTAGATCAATATACATTGATGACAAACGCCAGTACCGATTATTATTCAACAAAATATACTAATATCGTTCGTCCAGAAAAAACTGCGCTTGATCAGGTACTGTATCTTGAATCTGAGCGTATGGATAAATTAGTTCTTCAAGAAAAGTTTGTTCCTTCCGAGATTGAAATCGTAAAGCGTGAACGCGAAGTTCGCATGGATCAGCCATTTGCTGTGCTGATGGATCAAATGTGGAAGTCAGCTTACGGTAATCAATATTTAGGACGTTTACCGATTGGCGATTTGCCTGAGCTTAAATCTATTAAGATGCCTGAATTGAACCAGTTCTATCGTAGCTGGTATGCACCCAATAATGCTGTTATGGTGATTTCAGGTAAATTTGATAAGACAGATGTCTTAAAAACAATTGATCAATATTTTAGTCCAATTGCGGCAAGAGAAGTTCCGAAGACTGTACAGATTCCTGTGCTTGACTCTACAAAAATAAAAAATCGTCAATTCATGGTGAAAAAGGGCAGTGATCTGGCTAAATTCCATATCTATATGAATGGTAAAAATACCAAAATTCAGCCGACACTCGCTTTAGCTCCTTTGTTATACACCATGCAACCAAGTGGTCACCTATACCAGAACATGGTGGAAACAGGTATTACCACAAATGTTGAAGCGAGTACTTGGTTAGATCAAGATTTTAACGTGGTGTTTTTAGGTGCTATTTATTCACCAAGTAATGACCCTAAAAAAGTTGAAAGCTCTTTGTTAGCAGGCATTGAAAAAGGGAAGCCTTTTACTGAAGTTGAATTAAATCGTGTTAAAAGTTTAATGAAAACTCAAGGTGATCTAATCACGAAAGATGCGGTAGCACTAGGGTCACGGTTAAGTGATTACACCGTCGCTGGCGGGCAATGGGATCAATATTTTAAAGATTTAGATTCTGTAGAAAAAGTTAAGCTAGATGATGTGAATCAAACTTTAAAACAGTTCCTTGTGGCTGATCATCGTATTGATGACGATATTTTGCCAACACCTGAAGACCAGAAAAAAGCGCAACAGCAAAATTCAAAAGAGACACCTAAAACTCTAGATCAGGTCGAAGCAAAGGTCGAGCCTTTAAAAGATCCGAAGGTATATCAACAAGAAGTTGCTGAGTTTTTAAAAACTTCAAAGCAATATGTTGAAAGCAATGAGAAGAAGATTATCCGTGGAAAACTAAAAAATGGAATGAAGTATGCTTTATTCCCAGTTGAAACACGTGATGATCGTACTTATGCAACGATTACGATGGACTTCGGAACAGAAAAATCTTTATTTAATAAAGGTACAGTAGTTGATCTAACCTCATACTTATTGCTCCGTGGTTCTGATAAATACAGTTTGCAAGATATTGCCGATAAATCAATTGATGCAGGCGGTGCAGCTTATGCAAGTGCTGACGGCAATGGCATGACCATTAATATTCAGTCTAAATCAGAAAAATTTGATGAGTTTTTCAAGTTTGTTCTTGATGTGATGAAAAATCCGAAATTTGAACAATCTCAATTTGATTTAATTAAATCGCAAAGCTTATCAAGCCTAGATCGTCCTTATACCGAGCCAGATGTGGTGGCGGGTTTAACACTTTCACGGTTACTTGAAGAATATCAACCAGGTGATTTGCGTTATCACTTCGAACCTGAACTGGCAAAACAGCAGTTGAAAAACACAACTCAAGAGCAAGTGAAAGAGTTATATGAGCGTTTCTTTGCAATGAACCATGCTCAAATTGCCATTACAGGCGAATTTGATGCGAAAAAGATGCAGAAATTACTGAATCATGAATTTGGTCGTTGGAACGGTAAGCAGCCATATCAAAAAATCTTGATTGATCACGTTGATTTTCCAGCACAGCAAGTTCATGTTTTATCTGAGCAGCGCGAATTTGGTAGCTACCAAAGTGTCCTTTCAATTCCAGTTGGGAAAAACCATCCAGATGCATCTGCTCTCATTTTAATGAACTATATTTTAGGTGAGTCTCAAATTTCATCACGTTTGGCTCAAGAGCTTCGTGAGAAAAATGCGCTAGTCTATGGTTTTGGAAGTGGGCTGCAACTTGATCGTGACACGAATGTAGGAGCTTTGAGTATTAGTGCAAATTATACTTCAGGTCGCTCAGCACAAGTGTCTGCTTCAATACACAAAGTGTTAAATGACTTGGTTAAAAATGGGGTAACTGAGCAAGAGCTTGAAGCTGCTAAAGCAGATATCATGAAGAAACGAGTTACGGCTTTAGAAGATGAACGTAATATTCATGGCATGTTAAATCTACAGCTTGAAACAAACAAAACATTGCAAGACCGAATTCGTCATGATCAAGAGCTAACTAAATTGACTGTTGCTGACGTTAACAGAGTAATTAAGAAGTATATTAAACCTGAACATTTGGTCGAAGTGATGGCTGATCAATATGGTCAGGCCGCAAAGAAATAAAGTCTTCTCGCAAATAAAAAGCCACTCAAATGTGGCTTTTTATTTAGGTATTTAAATCATATTAATGATCATGTTTATGCGCGTGAAAATCTTCATTTTTACGGAAACGTAAATAATTTTCGAATTGTTCACAATATTCATCGAAGTTATCTTCAAGCATCATCTGAAATTGCTGAAGAAGGTAAGACATAACCTGATCTTTTGCATCACGCATTTCATTACCATCTTTAAAGTTATTTGCTGCTACCCATGTATTGAAGCGGGCAGTAGCAAATAACATTGCAGCACTCACTTGACCACGTAGCTCAGCTGGATCAACTTTTTTATCTTTTGGCGGGCGACAAAAATCATTAGCTTGTTTAATAAATTCATCCGCACGCTCAAAGAAAACCGCATTTAACGCTTCTTCTTCAGTAATATCTGTTGCATTAATCTTTTGAGACATGACTTATTCCCGCAAAAATAGAGCTGCTTATTATAGGCAAACGCTTGCGGAAACAAAACCTTTGACTTAGTCTGTAAATAGCCTAAGTATTGGTAGGAGAGACTAATATGCAAGATGCAATTGCTATTCAAAGTTTAAAGACAGATATTGCTTTATTACGCCAGCATGTTTTCCCACCTCAATATTTAGAGCATGTTGAAGGGCTGCCGATTTATTATGGCTTGCAAGAAGAAGTCGAAAATTATTACCAACAATGGCAGGGGCTAATTGAAAGGGCACAAGAGCTTTTTCAGCCATTTATGGAAGATGAATTACCAGACGCGATTCATTTGCCAAGCCATTTAAATTTACCGCTATTCTTTTTTCACGTAGACCGAATTCGGATTAATAAAACACGTGCAAAAGAATCTAAAACTTTCCGCGGTGTTGCGAGTCTTATTGAAAAATGCGGGCAGTTTGAAACAGACCAGATATTTACGATGCAAGAATGGTTGCAAAGTGATGATACCGCGGCTTTGGTTGCTCACCGTGAATTCATCGATTTAAGAACCTATGTGTTTCAACATGGGCAAAGCGAATATACACGTTCACGGTTTTATACCAATGGGATTGTGCTAGGGGTTGAGCCGCATTTTAAACTGGTCGATGCTCGTGATAAGCCAAGAAAGCAACGCAGCGATAGCTATAGTGATCCGTTAGCAGATAACGGCGTATGGAAAGTATTTGGTAAATACCGATAAAAAGTCGCTGCTTGTTTACAGCGACTTTTTATAAATTACCAGAAATTTTCAGCCTGACTAAAAGTTTGTAAAGCTTTTGCTGAGCGCTTTTGTAATTGTGGCTGTTTGGCTTTGACCCAGCCTAGAGCAAACCAGAAAGACGGATCTTGTTCCACCACATTGTTAAAAATACCTTCTGCAATAAACAAATCGTTATATTGACCTAGAGTATTTTGCATAGGTTGTAGCTGTTTTAAATATTGCTGTACTTTTTTATTTGGATAAAGACTCGAAATAAACTCAACACAATAACGTAACTGTTT
Source organism: Acinetobacter sp. 22301 (assembly GCF_052045285.1). NCBI lineage: Bacteria > Pseudomonadati > Pseudomonadota > Gammaproteobacteria > Moraxellales > Moraxellaceae > Acinetobacter > Acinetobacter sp. 22301. Next base: position 167,128 of record NZ_JBQEOR010000006.1, read on the forward strand.
AGCTTGCTTTCTTATTTTGTGCTGTTCATTCACTTCAAGCTCAGAGAAGTGTTCAGCATTATTAATCACTTTATGATGTAACTTATCTAAACTCTTTTTAATGTGTTTTTTTAATCCACCTGTTTTGCTGTCTGAATCTTCTTCTGAATAAGCAAATGCTAATAAATCGAGTAATAGCTTAATCGTGTCCGCAGAGGTAAAGATTATTGAGAGTTCTTTTGAGGGCTGGGCTGAAACTGGTAGTAAAAGTTCAGGTGAACCGTGTTGTTGAATAATAGGTAACACTTCGGTGCGAATCGCATCTTCATCACGAGTGTCTCCAAGTTTACGGAAAAGCTCAGCAATTTGTTCTTCCCAAACAGGATTTAGCTCGCTTGACCAACCTGCAAAATGCTTAAGGGCACTACGTAAACGACGTAAGCTTACCCGTGCCTGATGGATATGCTCAGCTTCGGCAACCCCATCGGCAATGGCAGCCATATTTGGTAAGAATTGCCCTAAACAGTTTTCGACAATCTTTTTTAGAGCCTGTTCAGCACTAATATCTTTATTTAATGTCAGAGTTTTAGCATGAACAGCAGGTGAGGCAGCTTGCCCTAGTGCTAATAAGTTGCCACGTTCGGCTTTACTTCTTACATCAAGCCAAAGTGAATAACGATTAATCCATTGCTGCGCAAACTGAATGAGCGTTTTCACAGCCCCTTGTTTGAGTTCAAATTCGACTTCACAAATTACACTTTGTGCATCTGCTGTTTTTACGACACCGTCATCAAGGCAAACTTCAATAGCTGTATTGTCTGCTTCAAATACATGATAAGTACGCTGTACATCCGTCTCAAATTGCAAACTTAACTTTTCAGCTTCTTTACCTAGAGCTGTATTAATTAAATCAATTATGACTTTATTATCTTGATATAACTCAAGGTTTAAGTCAGGTTCTTGGTCACAAACGCCTAAATGAGTTTCTTCTTCAACACGGTGGAGATGGCTTTGACCGGCGGCTTTAAACGTTTGTACCCATTGATCATCTTCTTTACGTAAACGTAAGGCCATACCATTTTTTGCAAGTAATCGATCAGGAGTGTCGTAATACTTTGCCTGTAAGTGAATGTTCTTTGCTTTGTGTTTTTTTAAGTATTGCTGGACAGTTTTTTTCTTCGATTCAGGTAACTGAAACTTTAGTTCGACTTCGACCATAATATATCTCCCTGAATCAGGTATTTAGACTATCTTGAATAAGTATAATAGCTTAGCTCTAAAAATAATGGTTTTGATAGAGAAAGTTACAATCAAACATATGACGCTACACTTTTATTTAGGTGTACAATCAGGTGACGTTTTGATCAAATAAAAATCAGGAAGATGATCGTGAATGCACCAGTAAACTTTAGCCATGAAGCTCAGCCAGAGTTTGAATTGCCGATTAAAAATTATCAGGAATTTTATCGTTTTTATTTAACTGAACACCGTAACATTATGAGCAGACGCTTACACGTGGTGGGCAGTAGCATTGGTCTATACTTTTTTTCAAAAGCAGTCCGTAAGAAGCAAGCCAAATATGTACTCTATGGTTTGGTAGCAGGCTACGCAAATGCTTGGGTTGGACATTTTGTGTTTGAAAAAAATAAACCTGCCAGTTTTAAACAACCTTTCTATAGCTTTATTTCTGATTGGCGAATGCTGTCTGACGTAGCGACTGGTCGATTAAGTTTGATTGACCGTAAGCACGATAAAATACCAAGTTAATTTTACTTTCTATTCTTAATATACCGATTGGTACTGTTAAGCCTATATCAATCGGTACTTATGATGATCTATAAATCCGTTATACTAGCGAAGTTTTTTAAAGCGAGAGTAGAGTATGCGCGGTTTATACCTCATTACCAACGATGACCCAATCCAACTATTATTAGAAAAACTAGATGCCGCACTCGCAACTCGTCAGGTCGCAATTTTACAGTACCGCCGTAAGAAAATAGACAAAGCAGACCAACCCGCTGAAGTCGAACAAATCAAATTATTGTGTGAAAAATATCAGGTTCCTTTTGTCATTAATGATGACTTAAAACTTGCCGCTCAGTTTGGTTTAGGTGTGCATTTAGGTCAAAGTGACGGTGAAATTACCGATGCAAAATCACAATTACCAGAAGGCATCATTATTGGTCGTACTTGTCTGAATTCTTTAGAGCTTGCACAAAAAGCAATTGCAGATGGCGCGACTTATATTGCATTTGGTGCAGTCTATGCGACCTCTACAAAACCTGAAGCAGGTAATGTGGGTATTGAAGTGATTAAGCAAGCAGCAGCCCAATATGATTTACCAATTTGTGCGATTGGTGGTTTAACTGTTGAAAACTCAAAACCTGTGATTGAGGCTGGGGCTGACCTCTGTGCAGTCATTAGTGATATATTAGGCCGATCAACTGCTGAAATTCCTGCCCGTGTACAGGCCTGGGCACAATTATTTTCTTAAGCTTTCAAAATTATTTTTTAGATATTTAAGACGAGCATTTCCATGAGTTTATATCCAAAGCAAGAACAGTTATTTAAACAAGCCAGCAAACACATTCCAGGTGGTGTGAACTCTCCAGTACGTGCCTTTAATGGTGTTGGAGGAACACCTGTTTTCATCGAGAAAGCAAAAGGTGCTTATTTATGGGATGTCGATGGCAAGCGTTATGTTGACTATGTTGGTTCTTGGGGGCCAATGATTTTAGGTCATGCTCATCCAGAGATTATTAAGGCTGTACAAACAGCAGCAGAAGATGGCTTAAGTTTTGGCGCACCAACAGTACACGAAACAACACTGGCAGATATTATCTGTGAAATCATGCCATCCATTGAATTGGTGCGTATGACTAACTCGGGTACAGAAGCGACCATGACGGCTATTCGTTTAGCGCGTGGTTATACTGGCCGTGACAAGATTGTAAAGTTTGAAGGTTGTTACCATGGCCACTCTGACTCACTTTTAGTAAAAGCAGGTTCGGGCTTACTTACTTTAGGTGAGGGTGAACCGACTTCGAAAGGTGTTCCTGTTGATTTTGCTAAACACACTTTAACACTACCTTATAACGATATTACTGCATTAAAAGAATGCTTTGCTAAATTTGGTCATGAAATTGCGGGTGTCATTATTGAACCAGTCGCGGGCAACATGAATATGGTGAAACCAATTGATGGTTTCTTACAAGCCATTCGTGATATTTGTGATGAATATAAATCTGTATTCATTATTGATGAAGTGATGACAGGCTTCCGTGTTGCTTTAGGCGGTGCGCAATCGGTTTATAACGTTAAACCTGATTTAACGACTTTAGGTAAAATTATCGGTGCAGGTCTGCCTGTTGGTGCGTTTGGTGGTAAGCGTGAAATCATGGAATGTATCGCACCTTTAGGCGGTGTATACCAAGCAGGTACATTATCTGGTAACCCACTTGCTATGCGTGCTGGTATTGAGATGTTTAAACATTTACGCCAACCAGACTTTTATAGCAAATTATCTGCTCAACTTGAAAAGTTACTTGCAGGCTTACAAGCTGCAGCTGATGAAGCGGGTATTCCATTTAAGACTCAGCAAGCTGGCGCAATGTTCGGTCTTTACTTTACTGACCAAGAAGATATTACAAGCTTTGACTCAATGTTGGCATGTGATATTGAAGCTTTCAAAAAGTTCTTCCATGGCATGTTAAAGCGTGGGGTAAACTTGGCACCTTCAGCATTTGAAGCAGGCTTTATTTCATCTGCACATTCTGATAAAGATATTGAATTTACGATTCAGGCTGCAAAAGAAACATTCGCTGAAATGAAGTAAGCAAAAAAGCCCGTGTTAAACGGGCTTTTTAATTTGAGCTATTTTTATATTTGTAGAGAACAATGTTTTATCCCTTACCTCGAAAAATCCAATTAGCTGCAAGTACTTCAAATTGGTCAATTGAGTCAGCGCAAAGTATTTTGCTCATGGTTGGGCTCAATGAGCTTAAACTACGACCAGATTGGTCTGAGCAACCATTGGCGAACCATTTGGAACTGTTGAGTAAGCGCGCTCAATCACTCGAAATTCCAATTATTTTTATTGAGACATCTCAACTTCAACAAACCATGTTGGAGCTTGGTCAGCGTTTGTCATCAAATACTCAGGCTCAAGTCATGATGGCTGGTGATTTATCGCCTTTGTTTAAACAAGTCATGCAGCTTGTTTTATCGATTACAGATCAGGTCAGTGTTGTAAATGATGCGATCTTGGCGGCTAATCTAGAGCAGCATATCCAATGGGTTGAAAAGATCAGTTTTGACCATATAAAACATTTAAATACGCAGAGCTTAATGCGGTTATGGTCTTTAAGTACGCCGTCCTCTTATATCTTGTCAGATAAAGGAATCTTATTGGCAATTGCTGAACAGGTGGGGCGACATCCTATGGAGATCCATCCTGAAATTGATTTAAGAAACTACGGACTAGATCAGCCTGCTGTTAATTATCTGGTCGATCTATGGCGTGCAAATGGTGCGAGCTTAAGTGCTGAAGAGATAATGCAAGCACCGACATTGCAACATATTATGCAGTTATTGAAGCCTTGACTGACTATAGACCTCAAGTGATCCATAATATTTGCAAATTCTGCTGTTAATTTACCCGAACGGCATTGTAATTCGGACGTAAGCTTTTTATTATTGCCCGCTTGTTTTTCATCTTACCTTGGGAATACAACTTTGAGTGATTTTCTAAGTGAACATCTGATCTATCGTGATGATGATTTTATGGTGATTCATAAACCTTCGGACATCTTAAGTGTTCCTGGTAAGGGTGATTTACATGATAGCGTTTTGACAAGGTTGGTTGCGATTGAACCTAAAACTTTGCTCATTCATCGTCTAGACCGAGATACTTCAGGTATTTTAGTATTTGGTTTATCGAAGCGCGGTCAAAGTGCAATTGCACGTCAATTTCAAGATCGTCAGACTTCAAAAATATATGAAGCGCTTGTTGCAGGTCATTTAGAGGGTGAGGGGACTGTAGATATTCCTGTCATCTATGACCCAAGCCGACCACCTTTACATATTGTCGACGCTTCTCACAACAAGCCTGCTTTAACACATTGGCAGGCAATAGAACATTTTCAGATTCAGGGACAGCCTGTAACTCGTGTGAAATTAACACCAATTACGGGCCGATCTCATCAACTCCGTGTACACATGCAATATCTTGGGCATCCAATTGTAGGTGACACGCTGTATGCAACACCGGAGCAGCAACTTGTTCCGCGTTTATGTTTGCATGCCAAACAGTTAAGTTTTAATCATCCTGTCACAGCAGAAACATTAACTTTTGACTGTCCTGTACCGTTTTAATGTAAAAATTTTAATGCGTGATTTTTTGTAGCAAAGCGATTTAATTGGTTTTTGCTTCAAAATTTTGCTTTAAAGACTACATAAAAAGATGCAAAAATAAGCTAATTTGCATCGTACAATATGTAGTGCGAACTTGAGAGAAAGGTGGAAAAATTGCAGCAGTATGCTATTGGTCAACGTTGGCTATCAGACACAGAAACTGAGCTCGGTTTAGGTGTTCTTATTGATGTAGATGAAAGATCTGTCAGCATTTTATTCCCCAAAAGTGATGAGACACGTGTCTATGCGCGTAACAATGCTCCACTATCTCGTATCATCTTCAATACGAATGATGAAGTTCAAGATCAAGAAGGCCAGAAGTGGATCGTTGAGTCTGTTGAAGATCGTCATGGCGTTTTGCGTTACAACGTTGTTCGTACTTTAGAAAATGGCGAGCAAGAGCGTAAAGCACTCAATGAAACACGTATTGGTGCGCAAATTCAATTATCTAAACCTTTAGACCGTTTGCTTGCAAGTCAAGTTGACTATAAAGAGTGGTATGACCTGCGTATTGAAGCGATGTTGATGCAAGCACAAATGCAGACCAGTCCTCTACGTGGGATGGTCGGTGCACGTGTTGGCCTGATTCCTCATCAGCTTTATATCGCACATGAAGTTGGTAAACGTTTTGCTCCTCGTGTTTTACTTGCCGATGAAGTTGGTTTAGGTAAAACAATTGAAGCTGGTTTAATTATCCACCAACAGCTTAAAACTGGTCGTTCAGAACGTATTCTGATTTTAGTCCCTGATTCTCTTCAGTATCAGTGGATGATTGAAATGCGTCGCCGTTTTAACTTGCAATTCTCTCTGTTTGATTTAACGCGTACCGCATCTATTAAAGAACATGATCCAGAGCTTAACCCGTTCTTGACTGAGCAATGCATTATTGCCAGCGTTGACTTAATGGTTGACCATGATGATTTGCGTGAGCAAGCCATAGAAGCTGGTTTTGATTTGCTCGTAGTCGATGAAGCACATCATTTGATGTGGAGCGAAGAAGAAGGCGGTAATGATCGTTACGATTTAATTGAAGAGCTCGCTGAAAATACAGCAGGGGTACTATTACTCACTGCAACACCTGAACAATTAGGTGTAGAAAGTCATTTCGCACGTTTACGTTTACTTGATCCACAGCGTTTTAGTAGTTTAGAGCGCTTCTTAGATGAAGAGACTCAATATCAGCAGACTGCAAAAATTGCTGAAGTGCTCATGTCGGATCAAGCTCTAACACCAGAGCATTTATCTGCTTTAGAAGGTTTGTTAGGTCACAGCATTGAAGATCAGCCTGACCAACGCTTTAGAGCAATTCACGAATTATTAGACCGTCACGGTACTGGACGTATTTTATTCCGTAATACACGTGAAGCCATTCAGGGCTTCCCAGGTCGTGATTGTCAACCAGCACCATTACCAGCACCAGAAGATTGGTCAAAAGATGGCAAACTGCGTGAGCAGATGTGGCCTGAAGAAGCACAAATTGATGGTTCATGGATGCAAAATGATCCGCGTGTGCCATGGTTAATGGAAATTTTACGCAAAGATCTTAAGCATAAAAAAGTGCTTTTAATTGCGCGTAGTGGACCAGTAGTTGAATCTTTAGAAAATGTGTTGCGTTTGCATGCAGGCATTCGTACGGCAATGTTCCATGAAGGCATGAGCTTACTTGAGCGTGACCAAGCTGCTGCTTATTTTGCTGAAGAAAGCTATGGCGCTCAGATTCTATTGTGTTCGGAAATTGGTTCGGAAGGCCGTAATTTCCAATTCGCCAGTGATCTAATTTTATTTGATCTACCAGCTAACCCAGATGTTTTAGAGCAACGTATTGGACGTCTAGACCGTATTGGTCAAGAAAACCGTATCCAAATTCATGTGCCATACCTTGTGGGAACAGCTCAAGAGCGTATGTTCCGTTGGTATAACGAAGCACTAAATATTTTCAGCAATATTTCTCCGACAGCGCAAACGCTGCAAGAGAATTTTATTGTTGAATTAAAAGATTGTTTACTTGCAGACCAAGGTCAAACATTTGAAGATTTGCTTGAAGAGGTGAATGTTCAACGTCAAGCCTTAGAAGCTGAACTTCAAGCTGGCCGAGATCGTTTACTTGAATATAATTCATGTCGTCCTATTGTGGCACAAGAAATTGTTCAAGCTCTTGAAGACTATGACGACAATACTACGCTACCAATGTTTGTGAAGCGTTTCATGTCATCAACCAATATCGATTTTGATGAGCAAAGTAATGGTACGGTGATTATTAAACCGACCGACCAAATGCAAGTGCAAGGTTTGGCATTAGACGAAGAAGGTATGACAGCAACTTTCTATCGCGATCAAGCTCAACTTCGTGAAGATGCTCAATATTTAACTTTAGAGCATCCATTCATTGAAAGTGTTATGGAAATGATCCGTACACAATCATTTGGTAGTACCAATGTTGCTGTACTCAAATCTAATGCTTTAAAGCAGGGTTCAGTATTAATTGAAGTCTGGTTTAAAGTGGATGTTGTTGCACCTAAATCTTTGAACTTGCCATCAAGCTTACCTAAGCAGCTTATCCGTGTATTGTTAAGTGAAAATGGACAGGATTTATCTGAAAAGATTGATCCAACAATTTTAAAACCTTATTTGCACCATTTAGATGGCAATAGCTGCCGCCAAGTAGTTAAAGCTCGCCGTGATATCATTGAGCAGCGCTATAAACAAGCGTTAGAAATTGCGAAAGTTGATTTACCGCAGCTTCAGCAGCAAGCAAAAGAACACTATGGTAATAAATGGCAATATGAAATTGACCGTTTAACTTATTTAAAACAGTTCAACCCAAGTATTCGTCAAGATGAAATTGAACGCTTACAAAAGTTGCAAAAAGAAGGCTTGAGCTTGCTTGATGGTTTAACTGTTACACCAGAAGCAATTCAGGTGTTAGTTGTGGTTAAGCCGTAACTCACTCAAAATGAAAAAAGCGCCGAGAGGGCGCTTTTTTTATATATTGATTTTGAGTTAGATGAGACCGGCATCTTTTAACTCTAGCTTTAAATAAGCATAAAAAATTGGAGCAGCGATTAAACCGCCTAAGCCAAAAATTGACTCAAATACTAGCATTGCTAATAAAATCTCCCATGCATTTGCATTGATTTTATGCCCAATAATTTTAGCATTAATAAAATATTCAAGTTTATGGACCAGAACAAGATAAAGTAATGCTGCTCCTGCTAGTCCTAGAGAAATTGTAAGAGCTGCAATAAACGTTAAAGTGTTTGAAAGTAGATTCCCTAAAATTGGAATGAGACCAAACATAAAGGTCAAAATAGTTAAAGTTTTGGCAAAAGGAAGGTGAACTCCCCAAAGTGGCAACAAAATAAAGGCGAATAAAATAAAGAGCAGGGTGTTAATGGCTGAAATTTTTATTTGGGCAAAAACAACATTTTTAAATGAAATTGATAATTTTTGAATACGCTGAATAAGCAGTGACTTAAAAACAGGCTGAGGCGTACGGCGATGAAAACCATGTATTGCTACCAAAATACCAATAATTAATCCCATGACCATGGTCACGAAGTTATGCAAAATATCGGAACTGGTGTTTTTTAAGGTGGTGACGTTATCTTTCATAAATGCAAAGATTTCGTCTTTTAGATCTGTCACGCTATCAGGAATATAACCTGGCAGATATTTTGTGATCTCTGCTTGCAAATGAAGTAAGGTTTGATCAACCTTGCTATTAATACTATGTAATCCGACACCTTTTAGATCGTATACAACGAAACTAATCAGACTGGTAATGAAAAAACCAATAAGTGAGATGGTGACGATACTGAGTAAAATACTAATAAAAATACGGGCTCTTTGGCCATCAATATAACGTTCTACAACCGAACTTAAACTAATAATAATTTCATAAATGAGAAAGCCTGCAAAAAAACTTGCTAATAGATGTAATGGGATAACCGAAAGCAAAAAGATGCCCATAAGAATGTAGCTTGCAATCAGACTTTGACGATTATTCAAATTTTGCATGTGGATCCCTGAGATCGTTGGGAATATAGGAGAAAGAGCAAACGGAAAGATTATTTATACTCTGGCAAGCTATTCGCTTCAATCAGTGAATTATATTTTTATTGGAAAATAGAGGAGTTAGATTTAAAAATGGCCTGTTCATCAACAAGCCATTTATTAGATCATTTTAGCGAATTTTTGCTTCATCTAAATGACGTGCACCTTCTAAAATCATCCGAATCATAATCATGGTTTGTTCAGCAACTTCTGCACGTTGATTGATCGGTAAATCAATCACTTTGGCACCCATGTGAAACACAAGTTGAGTAATAGCTTTTGCAACAAGGTCTGGGTGATACAGGTGATTGTTATTTAAGCGTTCAAGACGAATTAAATCTTCTTGTAGCTCTTGCTGAAAAAAGTTGAGCTGGCGGTCTACGGCAGCCTTATAAGAAGCAGAACCTGTAAAACTTTCACGTAGTAATAAACTTAAATTACCTTCATCGGCATCGAGTTGTTGAAGGAAAATATCGACAGAACTACGAATAATACTTTCTTGTAAAGAAGCACGTAGGCGAGCCTGACGGATAATTTTACGTAAAACGATACCTGCGCGGTCAATTAGAGAAATTGCTAATTCATCGATATCTTTAAAATGTCGATAGAAACTATTTGGGGCAATTCCTGCTTCACGAGCTACTTCACGTAAACTCAATGAAGCAATACTTTTTTGCGGACCAATGAGGTTTAAAGCGGCCTGAAAAAGTTCTTCTTTAGTAATTGTCGCTTTTCTTCCAACAGAACGCGTAGCTGTTTTAATTTCAATGACATCTTGTTGTTGAGGTGTGTCATTCAGGTTCTGAGAAAGTGAAGATTGGGTCATGCTGTTCAATATATTTGTAAACTCTCAGGATTATAGCCTTAGAAGCTGAACTTGTGAAATTGTAATTAAAAGTACGGGTGTATATACAAATATATATACATGTGTATAATAATTAAAAAAGAGCGACAGAGCCTTCAGTTATGCAAGCAATCGAAAAGAGAAATTCTCTATTCAATTCATTGACACAAGCCATCTTTGATAAAGAAATGGCTAATTTCTGGCTACAAAAAGTTAATCCTTTATGGTCTGTAAAACATGGCCTTGTTCAAATTGTAAAAAAAGAATTTGTCGCTCACGACATGGTGAGCCTGACGCTAAAATGTAACCGCTTAGTGAAAATGGGCGTTGCAGGCCAGCATCATCCTGTAATTGTAGAAATTGCTGGTCGTCGCTATGAACGTACTTATAGTTTGACGCAAATAGATGCGCAGCACTTACGTTTAACCGTAAAAAAAGTTGCAGATGGTATTGTTAGTAACTGGTTTATTTCTGAAAGCCAAATCGGTGATGTTTTTGAGCTTGGTCAACCTTATGGTGACATGCAACAAAACATCAAAACACCGAATTTAATTATGTTGGCTGCGGGTAGTGGTATTACCCCAATCTTGAGCCTAATTACTGCGATTAAACAAAGCCAGCAGTTAGATAAAGTTCAGGTACAACTTTTATATTGGGTAAAACAACGTTCAGATGCGGCTTTTGTTGAATACTTTGAAAAAGTTGCACAGGAATATCCGAACTTTAATTATCAGGTTTTCTATACACAAGAAACCCCAAATGATGAGCGTTTAAATGCAGAGCATTTAGCATTAGTTGATGATGTAGAAAACAGCACAATTTATGCGTGTGGACCTTCTGGTTTTGTGGCGACTGTTGAGCAACTTTTTGAAAAAGCTCCAGCCGTTTTAACAGAAGCATTTAGCTTAACAAATGAAAGCTCTGCTGATGATATTGGTTATGTGAATGTCACATTAACCCAGTCTAATAAGGTTATTGCAATTCCTAAAGGCCAGTCAATTCTGGTTAGCCTTGAACATGAAGGTCTTAAACCAACTCATGGTTGCCGTATGGGAATTTGTAATAAATGTGTTTGTAATAAATCACAAGGTTCAACACGTAATTTACTTAACGGTAGCGAAAACACTGAACCAAGCCAATTACTCAAAATTTGTGTGAACTCAGCACAATCCGATCTAGTTATTGATCTTTAAGAGAGAACTCTTATGAATATGCCAGTGAAAGTCGAATATTTTAAAAATCCTAAAAATCGAGATTTGACTCCAGCAGAACTTGATGCATTTGCAAAAGAGCTCGATCAGATCAAGCAAGAGGTATTGGATGATTTGGGTGAGAAAGATGCTAAATATATCCGCCGTGTTTATGCTGCGATTCGTTATAGTAGCTTTTTAGGTCGTGCATGTTTGTTTGCAGGTTGGTTCCCACCAGCGTGGATTTTAGGAACAGGCCTATTAGGCTTCTCTAAAATTATGGAAAACATGGAACTCGGTCATAACGTGATGCACGGTCAATATGACTGGATGAACGATCCTAAATTTAATGGTCAAACTTACGAGTGGGATACTGTCGGTACTTCTGATAACTGGCGCCAAACTCATAACTATAAACATCACACCTATACCAACATTAAAGGTATTGATGATGACATCGGTTACGGTTTACTTCGTTTATTCCCAGAGCAACGCTGGAAGCCGGGTTTCTTACTTCAACCTGTTTATAGCATCCCATTTTGTTTACTGTTCCAATGGGGCGTAGCTATTCAGAATCTTGAAATTGGACGTGTCCTTTATAAACGTAAGAGCATGGCAAAATTCTTGGAAGAGTTAAAACCTGTTAATAAAAAGATTGGAAAACAACTTTTTAAAGACTATGTTTTCTTCCCTTTAATTGCAGGGCCAGCAGCTTTACCTGTATTGACAGGAAACTTGGTTGCGAATGGTCTTCGTAATATCTGGACGTTTACGATTATTTTCTGTGGTCACTTCACAAAAGATGCGGAAGTATTTCCAAAGTCTGTTTTACAAGAAGAAAGCCGTGGTCACTGGTATATGCGCCAGATTCGTGGTTCTTCTAACTTGAAAGGTTCAGAAGCATTACATATTTTAAGCGGACATTTGAGCCATCAGATTGAGCACCATTTATTCCCTGATATCCCAGCGCGTCGTTATCGCCAAATGGCTCCAAAAGTTGAAGCTGTATGTAAAAAATATGGTCTAAATTATAACAACGCAAGTCTGGCTAAACAGTTTGGACAGGTGGTAGGCCGTATCTTTAAATATGCTTTACCTTTTAAAAAATAAGTCAAAAAAAAGCCCTGATGAGTTCAGGGCTTTTTTTAGAGAAACAAATTATTTAAACTGAATTGAACCGTTTGCATTTACAGTAATTTTAGACTCACCAGCTGCCATGTCTTGAGCTGGTGCAGCTTCGGCCATAGCAAATTTAGCCATGCTGGCACGCATTACAGGTTGTGGGAAATAGTTATTTGTGTTCAGGTTTAGAGTGACCAAAGTATATTGGTTTTTATTCCAAGCTTGGGTCAACATTTGAGCACGTTGTTGGAAGTTTTTAGATGCTTCTACCATTAACTCATTTTCAACTTTTTTACGTTGCTCATCAGAAACCGTAAAGTTAATTGATTGAGTTTGGAAGTTTTGCTGTAATTCGTTTACTAACTGGCTAGCAGCTTTAAAGTCTTTACTTTCAAGACGGATTTCAGCGCGGCCACGCCATTCTTTTAACTTATTACTATCGTTATCGTAAATTGGATAAGTGCTTTGAGCACCAGTTTCCACTTTTACTTGTGGATATTTACGAGAAACATTAAGTGCCTGATTCATCAATTGATTAATTTGATTTGAAAGCTCGGCTGGTTGTTTGTTACTTTTTTCAATATATAAAGTTGCATGCATTTCATCATTAGAAACTTGGCGAGAAGCTTCCGCTTGTACATTTACAATATTGTAGTTCAAAGCATTATCATCCTGAGCAAAAACTAAAGGGCTAAGGAGAGAACCTAAAAGAAGGGTAGAGACGGCTAAAGTACGCATAAATTTTTCCTTTAAAAATTAATATAAATTTAATTTTTTTCATTAGGAAATGTTAAACATAACTTATGCATAACTTTTGCAGATTTTGTGGCGTATTTGTAATATTCAGATCAGTTTTTTTTAAATTTTGGTAAATATAAAGTCTTTAAAAATTAAAAGCTTAAAATTAAAGTGTTTCAATGTAACTTAAAAAATCAAAGTAATATAAAAAAAGAATATTTTCTTTAGGTTGTCACATAGTATGATGATAATTCATCATAACTATTGGGATGATACATTTTTTCAATAAGATTAGATGAGTAAAGTACATAAAAGACGTTTTTTTTCTTGTAAAATTAGGTATCATCGCGCTCCTAGTTACAAGATATAAAATAAGTGTCTTTACTAGTTCTATAAAGCACCGAGTCAAAGGACCAATCGTCACCAGACTTATTTCTTTCTACCCCTATCAGAGATGGTAATCCGATATGAGCGTTACTTCCGTTAACCCTGCCACTAATGCTACTAACGAATATTATTTGACTCGCCAAAGTCAAATGGAATCAAATGTTCGTAGCTATCCACGTAAATTACCGTTAGCGATAGCGAAAGCACAAGGATGCTGGGTTACTGATGTTGAAGGTACACAGTACCTTGATTGTTTAGCTGGGGCAGGTACATTGGCTTTAGGTCATAATCATCCTGCGGTGATTCAAAGTATTCAAGATACATTGGCAAGTGGTTTGCCATTGCATACTTTAGACTTAACCACACCTTTAAAAGATGCATTCACTGAAGCATTGTTAGCATATTTACCTGGTGGTAAAGAAGAATATTGCTTGCAGTTCTGTGGTCCTGCTGGTGCAGACGCAACTGAAGCAGCAATCAAACTTGCTAAGACTTACACTGGCCGTAGCTCAGTGATCAGTTTCTCAGGCGGTTATCATGGTATGACCCATGGTGCGCTTGCTATGACTGGTAACTTAAGTGCAAAAAATGCAGTTAACGGTTTAATGCCAGGCGTACAATTCATGCCATATCCGCATGAATACCGCTGCCCACTTGGTTTAGGTGGTGAAGCTGGTGTTGACGCTTTAACTTACTACTTTGAAAACTTTATTGAAGATGTAGAAAGCGGTGTAACAAAACCGGCTGCTGTTATTCTTGAAGCGATTCAAGGTGAAGGCGGCGTAGTTACAGCTCCAGTAAAATGGTTGCAAAAAATCCGTGAAGTGACTGAAAAGCACAACATCGTTTTAATTTTAGACGAAGTTCAAGCTGGCTTTGCACGTTCAGGCAAAATGTTTGCATTTGAACATGCAGGTATTGAACCTGATGTTGTTGTAATGTCTAAAGCAGTAGGTGGTGGTTTACCACTTGCAGTATTAGGTATTAAACGTAAATTTGATGCTTGGCAGCCTGCTGGTCACACGGGTACTTTCCGTGGTAACCAACTTGCTATGGGTACTGGTCTTGTCGTATTAAAAACGATTAGCGAACAAAATCTTGCTCAAAATGCGCAAGAGCGTGGTGACTTCTTACAAGCTGAATTTAAAAAATTAGCTCAAGAATTCCCATGTATCGGTAACGTACGTGGTCGCGGTTTAATGATCGGTGTTGAGATCGTTGACGAGCGTAAACCAGCTGATCGTATTGGTTCGCATCCTGCTGACTCACAATTAGCTGCTGCAATTCAAACTGCTTGTTTCAACAATAAATTATTGCTTGAAAAAGGTGGTCGTAACGGTACGGTAATTCGTTTACTTTGCCCGCTTATCATCACTCAAGACGAGTGTGTTGAAGTAGTTGCTCGCTTTAGGAAAGCAATTGCAGAAGCATTGGTTGCAGTACGAGGCGCATAAGTATGGTGGATTTTGCAGAACATCGTAAAGCGTTACTCTGCAATGATGCACAATCCATTGCTGACTATGAGTCAGCAATGGGCGAAGCGGTAAAAGCCGTTTCAGCATGGTTGCAAAATGAAAAGATGTACACTGGTGGTAGCATTAAAGAATTGCGTTCAGCAATTTCTTTCCAACCTTCAAAAGAAGGTATGGGTGTACAAGAATCTCTTCAACGTATGATTGAGCTTTTCTTGAATAAAAGCTTGAAAGTACACCATCCACATTCATTAGCACATTTACACTGCCCAACCATGGTGATGAGCCAGATCGCGGAAGTGTTAATCAATGCAACTAACCAGTCTATGGACTCATGGGATCAAAGCCCGGCGGGTTCATTAATGGAAGTTCAGCTCATTGATTGGTTGCGTCAAAAAGTAGGTTATGGTTCTGGTCAGGCAGGTGTTTTCACTTCTGGCGGTACTCAATCTAACTTGATGGGTGTGTTACTTGCTCGTGACTGGTGCATCTCGAAAAACTGGAAAGACGAAAATGGTAACCCATGGTCTGTACAGCGTGATGGTATTCCTGCCGATGCAATGAAAAACGTCAAAGTCATCTGTTCTGAAAATGCGCATTTCTCTGTGCAAAAGAACATGGCAATGATGGGTATGGGCTTCCAGTCAGTTGTGACTGTTCCTGTGAATGAAAATGCACAGATGGATGTAGATGCTCTCGAAAAAACGATGGCGCATCTTCAGTCTGAAGGTAAAGTTGTTGCTTGTGTCGTTGCGACAGCAGGTACAACCGATGCTGGTGCAATTGACCCATTGAAGAAAATCCGTGAAATTACCAATAAATATGGTTCATGGATGCATATCGATGCGGCATGGGGCGGTGCATTAATTCTGTCAAATGACTATCGTGCAATGCTTGATGGTATTGAGTTGTCTGACTCGATTACCCTCGATTTCCATAAGCATTATTTCCAAAGCATTAGCTGTGGCGCGTTCTTGTTGAAAGATGAAGCGAACTATCGTTTCATGCACTACGAAGCTGAATACTTGAACTCTGCTTATGACGAAGAGCATGGTGTACCAAACCTTGTGTCTAAGTCATTACAAACGACTCGTCGTTTTGATGCATTGAAATTGTGGATGACAATTGAATCACTAGGTGAAGACCTTTATGGTTCAATGATTGACCATGGTGTAAAACTTACTCGTGAAGTTGCAGATTACATCAAGGCAACTGATAGTTTAGAACTTTTAGTTGAGCCTCAGTTTGCTTCGGTATTATTCCGTGTTGTTCCACAAGGCTACCCAGCTGAGTTTATCGATAGCTTGAACCAAAACGTAGCGGACGAATTGTTTGCACGTGGTGAAGCAAATATCGGTGTAACAAAAGTTGGTAATGTACAGTCATTGAAAATGACAACATTAAGCCCTGTTGTGACATTCGAAAACGTTAAAAACCTTTTAGGTCAAGTATTGGCTGAAGCTGACCGCATTAAAGATGCAATTGCTTCTGGTAACTATGTACCACCAATTGACTAATTGAGTTGATAACAAAAAAGCTCGGTTTATTACCGGGCTTTTTTATGGCAGATTGTTTTTATTTGGATTGTGTATGAAGAAAAGAATACATGCACAAATCATGCATATTTTCAAAAAACAAAAATAATTATGCATGATTTATGGGGAGCAAATTTCTTATTGTATTGATATGTCCCCAATATTTTTGGTCACATTGATATATCAATATCGTACTTACTTTAAATAATCCCGGTTTAACTGAAAAAAGTAAGTGGCTGTAATTACAATTAAGACAAGGAAGAAGAAATGCAACAAGCGAATATGCTCAATGAATTTAAACTCATTATTGGCGGTCAACTTTGTTCAGGTGAACAAGGTGAACTAGAAATTCTTAACCCTGCTACTGGCTTAACTGCTGCACGTTGTGCAAAAGCTTCGGTTGCGCAGGTAAATCAAGCAGTGAGTGCAGCTAAACAAGCATCTAAAGCTTGGCAACAAGTTTCCCATGATGAGCGTAAGTCGATCTTAAATAAGATTGCAGATGGTATTGAAAAGCACGCTGAAATGCTCGCAGAGTTGGTTGTGCTTGAACAAGGTAAGCCACTCGCACTTGCTCAAATGGAAGTGCAGGGCGCAATTGGCTGGACGCGTTATGCGGCTGCGATGGATTTACCTGTAGAAATAATTGAAGACAGTGAAACCAAGCGTATTGAGCGCCATCGCCAACCGTTAGGTGTAGTGGCTTCAATTACACCATGGAACTGGCCTCTCATGATTGCGGTTTGGCATATCATGCCTGCATTGCGTGCGGGTAACGTTGTGATTAGCAAACCTTCTGAATACACGCCACTCTCAACTTTACGTTTATGTGAAATCATTCAGCAAGAAGTTCCTGCTGGCGTAATTTCAATTGTAGTTGGTGCTGGTGAGATTGGTGAAGCATTATCTTCTCATCCAGATGTACAAAAAGTTGTATTCACGGGATCAACTCGAACAGGTCAGCACATTATGGCTGGGGCAGCTCAGCAGCTAAAACACTTAACTTTAGAGTTGGGTGGTAATGATGCGGGTATTGTATTGCCAGATGCAAATATTGATGAAATTGCAGCTAAGATTTTTAACATGGCGTTCTTGAATGCAGGCCAAACATGCGCGGCGTTAAAACGTCTATACGTGCATGAAAGCCAATATGGGGCTTTATCTCAAAAGTTAGCTGATATTGCCAACGCCCAAGTGGTGGGTGACGGAATGGCATCTTCTACAACATTTGGTCCAGTACAAAACCAAATGCAATATAACAAAGTGAAAGCTCTTATTGATGAAGCGATTGCACAAGGTGCAAAAGCACTTTCAGGACAGCAACAATTACCAGAGCAGGGCTACTTTATTGCACCAACTATTTTGACTGAAGTTTCTGATTCTTGTCGTGTGGTGCAAGAAGAGCAGTTTGGTCCAGTGTTGCCTATTTTAAAATATACCGATATCAACGATGCAATTGCTCGTGCCAATGATAGTGAGTTTGGTTTAGGTGGCTCAATTTGGTCTTCTGATATTAAAGCAGCACAGACTTATGCTAGGCAGCTTCAATGCGGAACGGTTTGGATTAATACCCATGCTGAGGTTCTGCCTCATGCACCTTTTGGTGGCTGGAAAATGTCTGGCCTAGGTGCTGAATTTGGCTTGGAAGGTTTACTTGAAAATACGATTGGGCAAACGGTTCATATCAGTAAAGTCTAAATATTCATTTTAAGGCGGATCTAGTATCCGCCTTTTTATTTTCACTTTTATGTTTGAAAAGCTGAGTTAGTTTATTGAGAGTGATGATAGCTCATGCTTTTAGGTTTGATTAAAAAATGATTCTGTTCTTTAATTTTTTTAAGAACGATGTAAGACTTTATGTGTCCAATAAAATTATAAGAAAGCAACCTTTCGGTCACAAATTGGGAAAGCTGTTCTAAGTTTTCTGCAACCACTTTTAAAATAAAATCCGCATCGCCACTAATTGAAAATGCATCCTGAATGTTGTCTTCAGCTTCAATGAGCTCTTGAAAAGCCTGCTGTGATTTTGCCTCGTGTGTTCTTAGATTAATATGTATCATCGCTGTAACTTCGAGTCCTAGCGCCTGCTGCTGGATGCGTGCCGTGTAGCCTAGAATTATGCCTTTTTGCTCAAGTAGCTGCCTTCTTCTTGAACATTGCGAAGCAGATAAACCAATTAAATCTCCTATTTCCTGATTGGTGAGTCGTCCATTCTTTTGTAGTGCCTGAATGATTTGCCAGTCGAACTTATCCATTGCATAAAATCCTTTTATGATACACAAATCATGTATTTTTATTAAAATGCGTTTTCATTATGCACGAAATCTAAAAGATAGATGAAATATTATTTTTCTATGGAATAAAAATTGGTCTCAAAGGATATAGAGCAATGTTCATAGAAATCGGTGACTTTTTAAATCTTCGTTTAAAACAAATGGGTATCCAACATCTTTTTGGAGTACCTGGTGATTTTAACCTCTCATATCTAGAACAAGTTGAAGCAGACCCACAACTCGAATTTATTGGAAATTGTAATGAATTAAATGCTGCCTATGCAGCAGACGGTTATGCACGAATTAACGGTTTTTCTGCCTTGGCAACCACTTATGGTGTAGGTGACTTAAGTGCGATTAATGGTATTGCAGGTGCCTATGCAGAAAATGTACCTCTTATTCATATCTCAGGTATTCCGCCTTTACATGCGGTTCAAAAGGGCACACTAATACACCACACGCTTGTCGATGGTAACTACGACAATATTATGAACTGTATGAAAGAGTTCACAGTTGCCCAAACACGTTTAACTCCAGCAAATGCAGCTTTTGAAATTGACCGTGTATTACGCCAGTGTTTCCTTGAACGCCGTCCTGTACACATTCAACTACCCGGCGATATTACTCACGTTAAAATTGAAGTATCTGAGCGTCCGCTTGACTTAAGCTACCCAGCTATTGAACCTGAATTATTGCAGAGTGTGGTAAGCAAACTTTGTGACATTATTGCAAATGCTCAAAGCCCAGCACTTCTTATTGATAATGAAGCTTCAGTTTTTGGTGTAACTTCACTTTTAAATGATTTGTCTCAAAAATGCTCAATTCCATTTGCAGGGATGAATACTGCAAAAAATATTATGGATGAAGGCTCACCTCGTTACATTGGAACTTATGTGGGTGGGGCAAGCCAACCGCATGTGAAAAATATCATTGAACAATCCGACTGTTTAATTGGTGTTGGTGCACGCTTTACCGATGTAGGCTCAGCTGTATTTACTCATCAAATTGAGACCAAAAACTACATCGAAATTAAATCTTATGGCCTAAATATTTTTGGACAGGATTTTCCGGGTATTGAAATTGGACAGTTACTTGTTGAGCTAAATAAAAAAGTTGCGCCACGTAAATCGACAATACCTCTTCTCGAAAAACAACCGCCGAAAGTAATAGAAGCTCCAGCTCAACAAAAGCTTAGCCAAGATGTGCTTTGGAACTACATTTCAGGGTTCTTAAAAGAAGATGATGTGATTATTGGTGAAGTAGGGACATCAAACTCAGCTTTGTCAGGAATAAAGCTTCCTGCCACAGCTAAATATATTGCTCAGCCGCTTTGGGGTTCTATTGGTTACACCTTACCGGCTTTACTTGGTAGTTTGTTGGCTGCTCCTGAGCGTCGTCAAATTTTATTTATTGGTGATGGTTCATTCCAGCTTACGGTACAAGAGCTCTCTACGATTATCCGTCACGGTTTAAAACCAATCATTTTCTTGCTAAACAATGGTGGCTATACCATTGAGCGTCTAATTATGGGTGAAAACGCTGCCTATAACGACGTGCAAAACTGGAAATACACTGAAATTCCTGCGGTATTTAACGGTAAAAAAGGCCATACCACTTATGTGGTTGAGACAGCTGGCCAGCTCAAGAGCGTTTTAGACAACGTTCAGCAAAATGATCAGTTAACTTTCATTGAATTAAAACTACCAGCAATGGATGCGCCGGTAAGTTTGAAAAAATTTGCTTCTGTGATTGCTCGTTTTGACTACGGTGATCGCGGCTACGAAATTTTAAAGGAGCGTTCCCAACCGATTAAATGTAAGGATGCAATCTCTTTTTAAATAGAAGTCAGGACAAGTCTTCTCAAAAATTAAATGGACTCACATTACAGCAAACTTATATCCGAAGATCGGTTCCTGATCTTCGGATGTGGTGCTGGATAAAGGTGTACAGGAAGTGACACCAACATTGGAGATAATGTTATGGATGTAAACAATAAGCACGAGTTAAAACAAGGCTTATCCAATCGGCATATTCAACTCATCGCCCTTGGAGGGGCGATTGGTACAGGATTATTCTTAGGTCTTTCACAAACAATTAAATTGGCTGGCCCTTCAATTTTATTAGGATATGCAATTGCAGGAATTATTGCCTTTTTAATTATGCGCCATTTAGGTGAAATGGTTGTTGAAGAGCCGGTCAGTGGTTCTTTTAGTTATTTTGCGAACAAATATTGGGGCAAAATGGCGGGTTTTATGTCTGGCTGGAACTATTGGGTATTATATGTACTCGTCAGTATGGCTGAATTGAGTGCTATTGGGACATTTATACAGTTTTGGTGGCCTGAAATTCCGACATGGCTAACTGCTTTATTTTTCTTTATTTTAATTAACGGCATTAACTTGGTAAATGTTCGCTTTTTTGGGGAATCCGAGTTCTTATTTTCCTGCATTAAAATTGTTGCCATTTTAAGCATGATTGGTTTCGGTGCTTATCTTTTACTTTCAGGCTCAGCAGGTCCGCAAGCGGGTGTTGCAAATTTATGGCAACACGGTGGTTTCTTCCCGCATGGGATTCACGGTTTTGTCATGGCTTTAGCTGTCATTATGTTTGCATTTGGCGGCTTGGAATTAATTGGTATTGCAGCAGCTGAAACGAAGAAACCTGAAACGACTATTCCTAAAGCAGTAAATCAGATTGTTTACCGTATTTTAATTTTTTATATCGGTGCAATCGGTATTCTTTTATGTCTTTATCCATGGAACATGGTGGCAGAAGGCGGCAGTCCATTTGTCATGATTTTCCAGTCACTCAATAGTAACGGTGTTGCGAACGTCTTAAACTTTGTGGTCTTGATTGCTGCTATTTCAGTTTATAACAGCTGTATCTATTGTAATAGTCGTATGTTGCATGGTTTGGCAGAGCAGGGTAATGCTCCTGCAATTTTGAAAAAAGTAAACAGTCGCGGTATTCCAGTTCCAGCAGCAGTTGTTTCTGCATCTATTACAGCAATATGTGTGGTCGTGAATTATCTGATTCCTGGTCAAGCTTTTCAGCTCTTCATGATGCTTGTGGTGGCTGCACTTGTCATTAACTGGCTCATGATTTCAGTGACGCATTTAAAGTTTACTAAAGCAATGAAATTGCAAAGACGCCAAACTAAGTTCCAAAGCATTATGAGTCCTTGGAGTAATTATTTAACCATTAGCTTTGTATGCTTTATTCTTATTATTATGGCGATGACTCCAGATATGAGATTGGCAGTTATTTTAGGGCCAATCTGGCTTGTTGTTTTAGCTGTGATGTACTTCTTAAAATATCGTAAAAAAATGGTTGTTCTGCCAGAAGTACAATCGAATTGATCCTTTAAATTGACAATGATATTGCGGTTATCAGCCTTAGGGTCGGTAACCCTTTATCTTTTGTCATATTATTTTCATGTTACAAAGAAATTGTTTTTTTCTAGAAATTTTTAATAATAATTTTAATGACAGAAAATATTTAAATAATAAAATTAATAAATCACTAAATTACCGTTTTTTAATATATTTATAATACCTTTTGTTTTTATATTTTATAAAAAATAAAAATTTAATATTTTTAGTTAATGTCATAATATAGATTGATAGAGAGGGTTAAATAATCTCTGCATTTAAAATAACTAATTGATAGTACATAAAAAATATTAATGTGACAGTTAACAATATCGAAATCATTAAAGCGTCATCATACTGTAACTTAATTGTCATATTTTCTATTCACAATGCAGCTATCGAAGAGCGTACAAGCACTCAACAAAAAGTGACGTACAACCTATTGCATTAATGAGAGAGAACAGAATGCGCTTAAATCCACGTCAAATCGCAATTGCGTTAGCAGTAACTGGGGCAGCTGTAACAACGACTGCAAATGCAGCTCGTGATACGATTCAAATTGCTGGTTCTTCAACTGTATTACCGTTTGCCAGTGTTGTAGCTGAAGAGTTTGGTAATACTTTCCCTCAATTTAAAACTCCTGTAGTTGGTTCTGGCGGTTCTTCTGCTGGTTTGAAACAATTCTGTCAAGGTGTTGGCGATAACACGATCGACGTTGCTAACTCTTCTCGTAAAATTAAAAGCACTGAAATCGAAGCTTGTAACAAAGCTGGTGTAAAACAAATTCAAGAAATCAAAATCGGTTATGACGGTATTGTATTCGCGTCTAACTCACACAAAGCAGCTTATAAATTAAAACCTTACCATGTGTTTGCTGCTTTAGCTGCACAGTTGCCTTCAAAAGGTAAATTGGTTCCAAACCCATATACAAACTGGAATCAAATTGATAAAACACTTCCAAATGAACCGATTACGCTTGTAATCCCTGCATCTAACCACGGTACTCGTGAAGTTTTCCAAGAGAAAATGGTTGAAGCTGGTTGTGAAGCATATGAATACTTCAAGAGCTTAGATAAAGATGCTCAGAAGAAAGCATGTTCTACTTTCCGTAAAGATGGCCGTGTAATTGAAATCGCTGGCGACTATACAGAAACATTAGCGCGCTTAAAAACTTCTCCAAGTGCTGTAGGCGTGTTTGGTTTAAGTTTCTATGACATGAACCGTGACAAGTTACGTGTAGCAACAGTAAACAACGTTGTTCCATCTGAGAAGACAGTGTTGAATGGTACATACCCTGTATCTCGCCCATTGTACTTCTACGTGAAAGGTGAACACTTAAAATCAGTTAAAGGCTTACCGCAATATGTAGAATATTTCGTAAGCAAGAAAGCAACTGGTAAAGGTTCTAAAGCTGAACGTGATGGTTTAATCGCGATGTCTGATGCTGAACGTGCAAAAGTTTTGGCTGACTTTAAAGCAGGTAAAACTGTTAAATAAGTTAGTTTGAATGAAGGCTGGTGATCTTAAGAGTTCATCAGCCTTTTTGTCTAACTTGTTTTTCCAAATTATGACAATTGAGAAAACAGTGGAGAGTACATGAATCTGCTACTTATCGGTGTGTTGTTAGCCCTCGTGGCCATCGCATATCAAATTGGGCTGAGAAAGAGCCGTAACATAGCAGGTAAGGGAAGCAACTCGGCGACGTTACATTCTCGTCCTGGTTATTATGGCGCACTGGTTGGTCTTTGGTGCGGTATCCCTGCTTTTTTAATTTTGATCATTTGGAACTTGGTTGAACCAAGTATTTTAAATCATATTATTTTTAATAATATTCCGGCGTCTGTAAGTGCTTCTCTTGATGAAGCGGGTAGAAGTGTATTGGTTGATCGTGTTCAATCAATTGCTTCAGGTTTTGGGGTAAGTGATAAACCGGCAGCCTACGAATTAGCTGCTGCTCAACAGTTTGCAAAATTTCAAACCATTGGCTCTTTTGCCAAATTTGCTGTTGTAATTTGTGCTGCTTTATTGGGGTTGGTTTGGGCAAAGAAAAAAATCAGCCAACAATATCGTGCTCGTAACCAAGTTGAACGTGCCATTAATGTTGGTTTGATTTTATGTTCTGGTGTTGCGATTTTGACAACCATCGGTATCGTAATGTCGATGTTTGGCGAAGCAATGCACTTCTTCCGTTTTGTTAGTCCAATGGACTTTTTCTTTGGTACAGAATGGAATCCGGGCTTTAGTACTTCTGGTAATGCTGAAGGCAGTTATGGTTTATTACCATTGCTATGGGGTACGCTCATGGTCAGTGGTATCGCTCTACTCGTTGCTGTACCAGTTGGATTAATGATCGCAATTTATTTAGCTGAATATGCTTCACCATGGTTCCGCTCATGGGCAAAACCAACAATTGAAGTCTTAGCTGGTATTCCAACAATTGTTTATGGTGTATTTGCCATGATGATTATTGGACCATTCTTTAAAGCAGCGGGTGCATATGTTGGTTTAGAGATTAATGCGACGAGTGCTTTAACTGCTGGCTTTGTAATGGGGATTATGATTATCCCGTTTGTTTCATCTTTGTCTGATGACATTATTACTCAAGTCCCGCGTGCACTACGTGACGGTTCTTTAGGACTTGGTGCGACTAAGTCTGAAACAATCCGTCAAGTTGTATTACCGGCAGCTTTACCTGGTATTACAGGTGCTTTCTTATTGGCAGTCTCTCGCGCCGTTGGGGAAACCATGATTGTGGTTTTAGCAGCAGGGAACAGTCCACTTTTACACGCAAATCCATTTGAAGCTGTTTCGACAGTGACAGTAACTATTGTAAAACAGTTGACTGGAGATACAGACTTCTCAAGTCCACAAGCATTGGTTGCATTCGCGCTAGGTTTAACACTATTTGTTATTACCTTGGGATTAAATATTGTAGCACTGTACATTGTGCGTAAATACCGTGAGCAATACGAATGAGTACATCAAATACATCGTCTCCTATGGATCAGAACGTATTTGATCCGAAAACTGCTGCCGAAACACGTGAACGACGTAAACAGGTTATTGAAAAATCTTTGGCTAAACGTCATCGCAAAGAAAAAGCTTTCCGTTTTGCGGGTTTCTCGGCAGTCATTATTGGTCTTGCATTCGTTGCTCTCTTGTTCGGTAGTATTTTGGCAAAAGGTTTACCTGCTTTTTGGCAAACCAGTATGAACGTTCCAATTTACTTTGACCCTAAAGTGATTGATGCAGGGCCAGTACCTGTACGTACTCAAGGTGAAACACCTGCGCATTACCAAGAACGTTATGTCGATTGGCAAACTAAAATGGGTATGGTCGATTGGGATGGCATCATTGTAAATGGAATGATTGCTAAAGATCCTGCACTTGCATCACAACGTGACTACCTAAGCAGCTTGTATGCAAGCTCGGAAGCTTATCGTCTTCGTGATATGGTTTTTGCAGATCCATCACTCATTGGTAAAAAAGAAAACATTACCTTCTTAGGTGATGCGAACGTCGATGTTTGGTTAAAAGGTAATATTGATCGTTCATTACCAGATGATCAGCAACAACTCGATCCAGAAGTGCGTAAGCTTGCAGATGACTTAAAAGCAAAAGGCGTTCTTGAAAGTACATTTAACTTGAACTTATTTAAGAACCCTGACTCACGTAGTTCTCCAGCAATTAGTGGTCTTGCAGGTGCATTCATGGGTTCATTATTCATGATGCTCATCGTGATCATCATTGCGATCCCAATTGGTGTTGCCAGCGCAATCTATCTCGAAGAGTTTGCTCCAAAAAATGTTCTTACCGATATTATTGAAGTTAACATCAATAACCTTGCTGCTGTTCCTTCAATTGTATTTGGTCTACTTGGTGCTGCGATTTTCATTGGCTGGATGCATTTGCCTTTATCAGCTCCGTTGGTGGGTGGTTTGGTTTTAAGCTTAATGACACTGCCAACAGTGATTATTACCACGCGTGCTTCATTAAAAGCAGTGCCACCTTCTATTCGACAAGCGGCACTTGGTTTGGGAGCTTCTAAGTTCCAAACGATTTTCCATCACGTTTTACCGTTGGCATTACCAGGCATTATGACAGGTGCAATTATTGGTGTTGCACATGCGCTTGGTGAAACCGCACCTTTACTTTTAATTGGAATGAGTGCATTCGTTGCAAGTATTCCAGCAACTCCATTTGATCAAGCAACTGCTTTACCTGTACAGGTTTATTTATGGCAGGGTAATGAGTTGCGTAACTTCTTCGAAGGCCGTACTGCTGCTGCGATTATCGTACTACTTGCATTAATGATTGGTTTAAACAGTCTTGCAATTTGGTTACGTAAAAAGTTCGAAGTGCGTTGGTAATAGAGGATAAATCATGAATACTATTGATATTACGAATTCCTTAGAAAAGGATAAGTTAGTGAATACTGAACAATCTCAATTTACAGATAAATCGCTGAATCATGGCACTTCGTATGTTTCGCATTTTGAACCACATACTTCAAAAAAGCAGAACTCAAACGAAATCAAAATTAGTGCACAAGATGCCCATGTTTATTATGGTGATTTTGAAGCTATCAAGGGTATTGACCTAGATATTTACCAAAATGAAGTGATTGCATTTATTGGTCCTTCAGGTTGTGGTAAATCAACCTTTCTTCGTACGTTAAACCGTATGAACGATACGATTGATGGTTGCCGCGTAACAGGTAAAATTACCCTCGATAACCACAATATTTATGATCCAAATCTAGACGTTGTATTATTGCGTGCTCAGGTTGGTATGGTGTTCCAAAAGCCAAACCCATTCCCTAAATCTATTTTTGACAACGTGGCTTATGGGCCTAAACTTCACGGTTTAGCGCGTGATAAATATGACCTTGAAGAAATTGTTGAAAATAGCTTACGTAAAGCTGGTTTGTGGGATGAGGTTAAAGACCGTTTGAACCAGCCAGGTACAGGTTTATCAGGTGGTCAGCAACAACGTTTATGTATTGCACGTACCATTGCTGTTAGTCCTGAAGTGATTTTAATGGATGAGCCGTGTTCTGCACTCGATCCAATTGCAACAGCAAAAGTAGAAGAACTTATTTCTGAATTGTCGAATCAATACACAATTGTGATTGTGACTCACTCAATGCAACAAGCGGCACGTGTTTCTGATCGTACTGCTTATTTCCATTTAGGTGATTTAATTGAAGTCAATTCAACTGAAAAAGTCTTTACTCAACCTGACCATCAGTTGACGGAAGCGTATATTACTGGTCGCTTCGGTTAATTAATAAACAATAAAAGAAAAAGAGCCACGTGCTCTTTTTTTTATTTTATAAATGAAAATGACTCTATTTTGCAAAATCGCTATTGAATTTTAGTCAAAAGGACCACATCTTAAGGCTATAAAGATAAACTTATGAGCTTAGAATTTTATGTTATTCCATTTGCCTAAACTCCCTGCGGAAATACGTGTCAGCCATTTAAATGCACGTGTCAATGAACAGAGAAAAAAAATTGCGCAAACTACGGCAAGCCGTTTAGAACTTTTACAATTAGCTCAACAACTTGCTAAAGAAGCTAAAATTCGCCGTAAAAATAATCAGAAAATTTTTGTTTTAGATTTCAAAGGTGATATTCAAGCTTCGGCAGTTGAAAACTTGCGTGAAGAAATTACCCTGATTTTAGCAACTGCTAAAGCAGGACGTGATCGTATTGTAGTTCGTCTTGAAAGCCCAGGTGGTATGGTGCATGGTTATGGTCTAGCAGCAGCTCAGTTGGTGCGTTTACGCGATGCAGGTTTTCATTTAACAATTTGTGTTGATAAAGTCGCTGCAAGTGGTGGCTATATGATGGCATGTATTGCAAATGAAATTATTGCAGCACCGTTTGCTATTGTGGGTTCAATTGGCGTGGTTGCTCAAGTTCCAAACTTTAATCGTCTTTTAAAAGAACACAATGTGGATTTTGAGCTTTACACAGCAGGGCAGTATAAGCGTACAGTCACCATGTTTGGTGAAAATACGCCTGAAGGTAAAGCGAAGTTCGAAGAAGAACTGCAACAAACTCATGTGTTATTTAAGCACTTTGTAGAAAAGTATCGCCCACAGCTTAATGTTGATAAGGTGGCGACAGGTGAGCATTGGTATGGTGAAGATGCCCTAGATCTGAACCTTGTTGATAAATTACAAACATCTGATGAGTATTTATTAGCTTTATTACCACAACATGATGTTTATGTCATTAATACACGTAAGAAAGCGACCTTAGGTGAAAAGCTGGGTTTACAAGCAGCGCAAATGGCCGATAGTTTGATTCCTACTGTAATGAGTAAAGTCATGGAAAGCCTAGCAAAGGCGAATACGACGCTTGTGCAGGTACGTGATCCAAAACTATAAGTTTATCTAATTCAAATGTTATAAAAGACCAGCTTAAATGCTGGTTTTTTTATAAAGTTAATATTCAAAATTGTCTTATTAAATGTGCTTAGATTTTTAATGGAAAGTAAAAAATAAATGTTGATAAATATAATTTTTGAATTGTGATAAACACATGGTTTTGATATTTTAAACAGCAATAAAATAGCTTTTAAATGAAATATTTAAAAAGTTAGACATTTAAAAATATAACTGAAATTTAGGACAGGAAATAATGACAAGAATAATTGTAGCATCCAAAGAGGGTTTGGACGTTCTGCAAGATGGTCAGCTCAATAAGGTCGTGTTAAGTAAACCTTCTATTATTCAAATTGGTGTAAGTCAAAAAGATATAGCATCGGTGGAAAAACAAGGTGGAAGTCTAGTCGTCCATTTAAAAAATGGAGAGACTATTGTCTTAGAAAATTTCTTTAATGAAGTAACGAATACGACAGAACATTCACTTGTTCTTCCGACTGAGCATGGAAAATTTGTTGAGGCACAATTTGATGCTCAAGGTAAGGTGATCGACTATACAGGTTTAAACCATGTCACAGATTTAGCCTATACCAGCACGAGCCAACCAGCCTCAACAATGGCGGTTGATGATTCCCCAACTTTTTCGATGGGTAACGTGCTAAAAGCAGGTTTAGCGGTTTTAGCCGCTGAAGGTTTATATCTTTGGGCTTTTGATAATGATGACAAAGATGACTCGCCTGTTAATGTTCCAACCACTGCGAAACCAACAGAAGTAAAACTTGCAGATGATGCGGTTACGGTCACTGGTAAAGCCGAAGCTAATGCAAAAATTTATATTAAAGATTTAAGTGGAAATGTAATTGCTTCAGGTAACGCAGATGCAAGTGGTAATTTTACGATTAAGCTCGATAAACCTTTGACAGATGGAAATAAATTAAATGTTTCAGCTCAAAGTGAAGGTGGTAAAGAGTCTAGTGCTTATTCTATTACAGGTCCAAAAGACACAATTGCTCCAGATGCACCAGAAGCTCAATTAAATGAAGATGGTTCGATCTTGGATGGTAAGACTGAACCTAGGGCTACTGTAAAAATCTATGATGCCAGTGGCAATTTAATAGATACTATAAAAACAAATTCGGAAGGAAAGTTTTCTTACAAATTTACTCCACCTTTGACGAGTGACGCAGGTGGAAAAGTTGTTGCTGTGGATGAGGCTGGAAATGAATCTGAAGCAACGCTTATTTTTGCTGGCAAAGATACCATTCCTCCAAAAGCTCCTTTACTGGAAGTAAATAAAGAAGGTACCACAGTCGAAGGACAAACTGAGCCTAATGCAAAAGTTCAGATAAAAGATGCTGATGGTAAAGTGATTGGAACTGGTACCGCAAACGCACAAGGTGAGTTTCAAATCACGCTTTCGCCTGCATTAAAAGAGTCCCAAAAGGCAACAGTTGTTGTTGAAGATGCAGCAGGTAATACCTCTAAGCCTTTAGAAATTAAAGCTGGCTATGACACTATTGCACCGGATAAACCTACAGCCCAAATTAATGCTGATGGCACAACCGTAACAGGAACTGCCGAAGCTAATGCAAAAATACAAATAACAATAGGTACTAAGGTTATTGGTAGTGGAGTAGCTGATGCGGATGGGAAATTTACAATTACGATTTCACCCGCTTTAACTGTTAAAGATAAGGCCTCTGTATCTGCTATAGATGCCTCTGGCAATAGTTCTGTAGCTCTGGAAATCAATGGTACAAAGGATACACCTCCTGATAAACCGAGTTTTAAGGTATATGATGATAATGGGACCGCTATAAAACAAATCCTTGCTAACTCTGAAACAGATGATGCGACCCCAAAATTTACGGTTAAAGCTGAATCCAATGCGACCTTGACCATTTACGATAACGGAGTAGCAATTTCGATTATTAAAATAGGTCAAGTAAATGCTAGTGGTGAGTGGTCATTTACACTTGATAAAACTTTAGCCATTGGTAAACATACTATTACCTTAATGCAAACCGATGCGGCAGGGTTTACCAGTGAAGTGAGTTTACCTTTTACGTTTGATGTAGTCGCTCCAAAGGCTGCCAGTTTAAGTGAGTTAGCTGTTGATACTGCTCATACAGAAACTGTATCTGTTGCTGATAGCGTTGGGTTAAATACATTAAAGTTAGTACAAAGCACAACAAATGAAACGGATAGCCAGGAGCAGAAATCTGTGCCATTAGATGATTTGTTAAAAAGCTCTACATCTAGTGAACCAGACCCAATTGAAACTCTTTTGTCTTCAGCGGCATTAAAGCCTACTCAGGTAAATGATCAGAGTGATATAACTACGAACGCTAGTAATATCACTGCCAATCTTGAGCATGTTTTACCTGATACAACTTCTTCAGTTTTACAAAGCCTTTTAGAACAAACCTATCCTGTTGTCTAAAGTGATCTTAAAAAAGCGCTCATTGAGCGCTTTTTTATTTATGAGTTATTTGTTTTAGATGGAAGCATCAGTGCAAGAAGTCCATAGAAAATTGCACCAATGGTCGCTAACAGCATATCTTTATGGGCATCCCACATATCGCCTTGTTGCCCATTATAATTTTCGGCTTCTTCCGGAGATAGTCCAATAGCAATTGCCCATTCAATAAGTTCATATAAAACACTTGATGCCATTACAAATTGAACTACTAATAAAAAAAGACTGAATGGCTTTACTGATGGTAACCACACTTGAAACACGCGATAAGTAAGAGGGTAGAGAAAAATACCATAGGCAAGATGAACCAAACGATCATACATATTACGGGACCAACCCATGTATTGATCTAAATTAAAATTGAATACCTGTTGTATCCAATCATTGTATGGAACGTATGAATACAGGTAATGTGCGCCAACAATATGGATGAGCAAAAACAGCAGATAGAAAGTAAAACTTAAAAAATCGAGTCCAATCTTCTTAAAAATAACAAAGAGCAAAATCAACATAAACACTGTGCCCGCTTGATGAAGTAAATAGGCTTCAAATTCAAGAGGCTGAATAGCTGAAATGACAATCGCAATCAAAAGCAAGCCAAGAGCAATATAGTGTTTAAGTTTGAATTGTTTTTCGATCATTTTATGAAGTCTTTATTGTGATTTATATGAGTGTAATAAAAAAGCGAAGCCTAAGCTCCGCTTTTTGTAAACTTTTTAATTAAATTTTGCTAATTAGATCGTTAATTTGTTTCGCTTGTTCAGCTGCATTACCTGTGTAAGTTGCAGGAGTAAGTTCAGCTAAGCGTGCACGTTCTTCGCTTGGTACTTGAGAAAGTTCATCACCATTTACGAAATTAACCATCATGTCACGCGTCATTGCTTGACCACGAGTTAATGCTTTTAATTTTTCGTATGGTTTTTCAATGTTGTAGCGACGCATTACAGTTTGAATCGGTTCAGCTAAAACTTCTTGAGCTTGGTCTAAATCTTCATTTAAACGGTTTGCATTTAACTCAAGTTTACCAACACCTTTTAAGCACGCATCGAAAGCAATTAAGCTTTGTGCAAAACCAACACCCATATTACGTAATACAGTAGAGTCAGTTAAGTCACGCTGCCAGCGAGAAATTGGTAATTTTTCGCCTAAGTGAGCTAATACTGCATTTGCAATACCTAGGTTACCTTCAGAGTTTTCAAAGTCAATTGGGTTAACTTTGTGTGGCATTGTTGATGAACCAACTTCGCCTTCTTTCAATTTTTGTTTGAAGTAACCTAAAGAGATGTAACCCCATACGTCACGGTTAAAGTCGATTAAAATCGTATTGAAACGACGTAACGCATCAAACAACTCTGCCATGTAGTCATGTGGTTCGATTTGAGTTGTATAAGGGTTGAATGTTAAACCTAAAGATTCAACAAAAGCTTGTGCGTGAGCAGCCCAATCAACATCTGGATAAGCAGAAAGGTGAGCATTGTAGTTACCTACAGCACCATTGATTTTGCCAAGTAACTCAACGTTTTCAAATTGTTTGATTTGACGAGCTAAACGGTATGCCACGTTCGCCATTTCTTTACCCAAAGTTGTTGGGCTAGCAGTTTGACCGTGTGTACGAGACAACATTGGTTGTTCTGCGTGAGTCGTTGCCAAAGCAGAGATTGCATTAAGGATTTGCTTCATGCTTGATACTAAAACTTCACGACCGTTTTTAAGCATAAGCGCGTGAGACAAATTGTTGATGTCTTCAGAGGTACATGCAAAGTGAATGAATTCACCCGCATTTTGTAATTCAGCGATACCGGCAATTTTCTCTTTTAAGAAATACTCAACTGCTTTAACGTCATGGTTAGTCGTACGTTCAATCTCTTTAATACGATTTGCATCTTCTTCAGAGAAGTTGCTAACAATTGCATCTAAAGCTGCATTTGTTTCGTTTGAAAAAGGTGCAACTTCAACAATTTCCGGACGGTTAGAAAGTGCTTGTAACCAACGCACTTCTACAGTGACACGAGCATGGATTAAACCAAACTCAGAAAGAAAAGGGCGTAGCGCATCACATTTGCTGGCATAACGTCCATCTAATGGTGATAGTGCGGTTAAAGCGTTCATAACGATTCCTTAATGTTGGAATAAACATAAAACTAAAAAAATCTCGTTTATAGTCTTAAACGACTTGGTACTGTAAACGAGCAAGTGCTTGAATATCCTGTAGCAATTTACGTTTGCTAAAAATCATGTTCCATGAACTACCGCCGAGTTGTCGCCATAAATGGGCCATTTGCAAGCCAGTAAACAGACAAGCACGGATGCGGTTAGTATGGTTGGTATCTTTAAATGCTTCTGCATTACCACGAACTAAAATGCGTGGATTAATCTGGCCAGCCGTATCAACATAAGTTTGCGCCAAATTAGCTAAAATGCTCGGGTGTAAGTAGTTATTATCAAAAAAAGACAGCTGTTTTAAAATTTTCTGCTGAGCTTTTTCAATGATTGCGACATATTCAGGGTTGCTATAAACCTTTTTTTCTAGCTGCAAGAGCGACATCGCGTAGGACATTGGCAATTTGGCCGTTCCCATTTTTGGAAGGCGAGACTTAGGCATGTTCGAAAAAGGTTGAGTAATACAATTTTCGAGTGTTTTAAGCCCTAAAGAGATATCTGCTAATTGATTAAAAAAATCTAAGGTTTGAACACCATTGTTAGCTGTAGGGCGAATATTTAAACTTGCTTTGATTAATAGTTCAAAATAGAAGTTACCACTTTCACCAATACTTTGCTGACCCGTCATGGCTGTCATATGGGTGAGCTGAGTGGCCTGAAATACCCCAGCCAAGGCAAGGGCACGGTTTTGGCGAACATTCAAGGCTTGTGATTGTTGAAATGGTAACTCCACCATGCCATTCATTCCCTTAAATAAAATTTGGTATAGGGGCATTTGTATGGTGAATGACACCCCCGCCTAAGCAAACTTCATCTGAATAAAATACAACGCTTTGACCCGGTGTAACAGCACGCTGAGGTTCATCAAACTCAACGCGAACACCGTGTTCAGTGCTTTCATCAATAAAAATTGTACATCCCTGATCAGGTTGGCGATAACGCGTTTTAGCTGTACAGCGTAATCCTTCAACTGGAATATTTTGTTCACCAGCTACCCAGTCAATTGACTCACTCCACAGTTGAGTACTTTGCATGAGTGGGTGTTCATGTCCCTGACCAACAACGAGGCGATTATTGGCCAGATCTTTATGTAGTACGAACCATGCACCTTCAGCTGCACCTTTCAAACCACCTAGACCAATTCCGCCACGTTGACCGAGCGTATAGTACATCAGACCGTGATGTTCACCAACTTCTTTACCTGTATCAAGTACAATTTTCCCGGGCTGAGCGGGTAAATATTGTTTAAGGAAGTCATTAAAACGACGTTCCCCAATAAAACAGATTCCTGTTGAGTCCTTTTTCTTGGCTGTAGCAAGATCAAGTTCTTCAGCAATTCTGCGAACTTCAGGTTTTTCGATTTCACCTACTGGGAATAAGGTTTTATTAATTTCTCTACCATGAACGGCATGTAAGAAATAGGTTTGGTCTTTATTGTTATCTACACCACGTAATAATGGTGCGTATGCTTCGCCTTTAGAGTTATATGCAGTTTCACCACGGCGTGCGTAATGGCCAGTCGCAATAAAGTCTGCACCTAAAGTCATAGCATGATCTAAAAATGCGCGGAATTTAATTTCTTTATTACATAAAATATCTGGGTTTGGTGTGCGACCAGCAGCATATTCAGCTAGGAAAAGTTCAAACACTCGATCCCAATATTCCATCGCAAAGTTTGCTGTGTGCAGCTTAATACCGATTTTATCAGCTACAGCTTGGGCATCAGCTAAGTCTTCCATTGCCGTACAGTATTCCGTGCCGTCGTCTTCCTCCCAGTTCTTCATGAAAAGACCTTCAACTTGATAACCCTGTTGAAGTAAAAGTGCTGCAGAAACAGAAGAGTCTACACCACCAGACATACCGACGATGACACGTTGTTGCATAGGACTAGGCATCCAAATGAGAAGTTAATGAGGGAGAGAAGGGGTGCTCATAAATAAGCGATAAAGGATAATGGTGGCCTTTCATAGCATCTTCAACTGCTTTTAGCACAAGAGGACTGCGAGCACGGGCAGATTCTTTGAGTTCATCCGGTGTCATCCACACAGCAGCGATAATACCTGTGTCGAGTTGAGGATCACTTTCAACCTGAGTTACATGCGCTAGAAAACAGAAACGGTAATAAGTGCGATCGGGAAACATTGGCGGGGTATAAGTATAAATACCAAGTAAGGCATCAATTTCAACATGATGGCCTGTTTCTTCAAGTGTTTCTCGAATGGCAGCTTCTGTTAATGACTCACCACATTCCACATGACCAGCAGGTTGGTTAAATACTGTGTGTACAAAACCTTCGCTATGCTCTTCTACAAACAGATAGCGTCCGTCTTTTTCTACGACTGTAGCAACAGTGACATGAGGAGTCCACGCGGCCATAAAAAAGCACCATGATTTAAAAGACGTATAATACGAAATTTAGGGGTTTTTGGCTACGATAAGATTTTTATAGATTACAGTATTGTAAATCTTTTTACTCATCAAGATTTGTTATTTGCCATGAATTATTAATGGAGTCTCTCTCAGCAGTTTGGCCGTAGTCAAGATCAAAAACTTCATTTAAGCTCGAATCTCTTAATATCATTTGTTCTAAGGCGACAAGACGAATATCTTCAGGTTCCTGATTACCTGTCAAAAATTGCCAATCTCCATCATTATCATGTACAACTCTTAAAATAGGTTGATTGAACTCCAGACACTGTCGAGTGGTGAAAACCCCTAAATTTTTGGCCTCTCTAAATTTAAAATCAGCATTTCGATCTAGTAAAGGCTGATCATAAATAAACTCTTCTTGATATCCATCTTCCCAAGGAAATTTGTCATTGCGATCAGTCCAGACTAATTGTAAAGCTGAGAATTTATTATGTTGGTAATAATTTAACGCCCCACCAAAATAATCATCAATATTCCTGAAGTCTACAGGTAAAAACTGAGCACGACTTTCTTTAAAAAACTGATCATCATAATCTTGATAGGAGGTAATTTTTTCGCCATTTTTAATTAGGTTTGCTACATCATTAATAATGAGATGAGCTAGATCCGTAGGTAATCCAAAACAAATAATTTCAGGATGCTGATAACTCTCATATAAACCCACACTGTAACTGAAAGAAGGTAAATAGTTCGTTGCACTAATTCCCATAACTTGTAATCCATATTTTTCAATATTGATTTTGATTTGGTTTATTAGCTCATGTTCAGTAGGGCAATTATGGGTATTATCTAAGCTCATTATTTATTTCTCAAAGGTTTCTTATTTTTGTAAGTGGAATATATGTATCAATTAAACTAAAAATAGCAAAGTTAGACTTTACTATTTTTATGATTATTTTGCACTTTTACATAATGTCTTGCTGAATAAGGAAGAAACGCCAGTTCTTTTTCAGTCAATGGTCGCACTTGTTGTACAGGGCTTCCTACATAAAGATAACCACTCTTTAAGACTTTGCGAGGCGGAACTAAACTTCCTGCACCAATCATCACATCATCTTCAATA
Source organism: Acinetobacter sp. 22301 (assembly GCF_052045285.1). Lineage (NCBI taxonomy): Bacteria > Pseudomonadati > Pseudomonadota > Gammaproteobacteria > Moraxellales > Moraxellaceae > Acinetobacter > Acinetobacter sp. 22301. The sequence goes on from NZ_JBQEOR010000006.1 coordinate 204,030, forward strand.
ATTACGTCATCTAGAATAACGGTGTTGATTCCGACTAAAACACGGTTACCGATGGTACAGCCATGCAAAGTCACATGGTGTCCAACCGTTACATCTTCACCAATAATCAGAGGTGAACCATTCGGTTTGGCATCATTTTTATGGCTTACATGCAACATACAATGGTCTTGTACGTTACTGTTTTTGCCAATTTGAATACTATTTACGTCACCACGGATGACTGCAAAAGGCCAGACAGAAACATTTTCAGCTAAGCTAACGTCACCAACTACAACAGCCATTTCATCGATATAACATGTTTTATCTACTTGAGGGTGATGTTCAAGATAAGGACGAATGTTCTTTGCCATAAGTAGTATCAAAATAAAATTTAGTCGAATTATAAAATAAAAAAGCACTCAAGCTAAATAGCATGAGTGCTAAATTCAACTATTCTAAAATTAGAATAAGTTGCTGAAGAATTGCTTGATATGGTCGATTAAACGAGCAAAGAAACCTGCTTCTTCAACTGGCTTTAATGCAACTAACGGCTTTTCAGCAATTACTTTGCCATCTAAGCTAGCAACAAGTTTACCCACAACTTGACCTTTTTGAAGTGGTGCATTTAAGTTAGGTTGAACGACTAACTGAGTTTTAATGCCATCAGCTTTACCTTTAGGCATAGTTACACTAAAGTTTTCCGCTAAACCGACTTGAACTTCATCTTCTTTACCAAACCAAACTTTTGCTTTTGCAAGAACTTGATTGGCTGGTTGAACATTTGCAGTTTCAAAGTTTGCAAAGCCCCAAGCCAGTAACGTACGAGTTTGGTCTGCACGTTCAGACATGCTTGGAGTACCAAAAATCACTGAAATTAAACGCATTGGACCGCGTTTACTAGAAGTAGTTAAGCAGTAGCCCGCTTCATCTGTATGACCTGTTTTTAAACCATCTACACTTGGGTCAGTGTAAAGCAAGGCATTACGGTTACCTTGTTTAATACCATTAAAAGTAAATTCTTTTTCAGAGTAAATTGGATAGTATTTTGAACTGTCTTTAATAATATGTTGTGCTAACACAGCCATATCTTTTGCAGTTGAATAGTGACCTTCAGCAGGCATGCCGGTCGAGTTAATAAACTGGGTGTTCACCATGCCGATACGTTTTGCTTCCTGATTCATCATATGAGCAAACGTGCCTTCATTTCCTGCAATATGTTCAGCCATTGCTTTTGATGCATCATTACCTGACTGGATAATAATACCGCGGAGCATTTCTAGAACAGTCGCTGTACCGTTTAAAGGAACATACATACATGATTCAGAACTACTTCCTTTACACCATGCAGACTCGTTCATACGAACCTGCTCATTTTCAGTCAGTTCACCTTTTAATAATTTTTGTTCAATGATGTAACTGGTCATCATTTTTGTCATAGACGCAGGTGCAAGCTTTTCGTTTTCATTTTTAGAAGCGAGAATCTGTCCTGTCTCATAATCCATTAATACATAAGACTTATTATTTAATTCTGGCGGAGCTGATAAGACAGTTGCTGCATAAGAAAAACTTGGTAAGAGGAGTAGTGCAGCAATAGCGCTTTTTCGAGTCATTCTAGGTAATTCCAATATCTTGTATGAAGCAGAAGAGCCTAGCATTTTAGGATAAAGCAAAGCCGACTTCTACGGGAGAAGTCGGCTTTTTCAAACAGTATTGTAACTCAAGAGTTTTTTACTAATTTAGTTTTGCGATTGATATGCTTTCACGTCTTGGCAAACTAATGTGTTTTGTTCATCACCAGCAGCTTTCGCATCGCTACGTGCTTCTTTTAAGTATTTCTTGAAAGCTTTGTCTTTACTACGTTTTTCTAATGCAGAAACAGCATCAGTTTCATTTGGTAGGTAGTCTTTAACTAAACGTTCATAGCCTTGAGCAAAATCAGCGTCTTTTTTACCAATCAAACTTGGACAAATTTCAGAAAGCACTTGAATTGCAGCTAATTCTTCAGGAGTCGTGCCTTGTTGTGGAGTAACTTCAACAACATTTTCATTTTCGGTTTTCTTTTCAGTTGTTTTCTTCTTATCAGCAGCAAAACCAGCTGTTGCCATGCTCATAAGTAAAACCAAAGAGAGCGATTGAACTAAGCTTTTCTTCATAAACATCGATAACCCAAAATAAAATTTCTAAATATGCCGTTAGCTTAACCAATTTAGAATTTAAAAAAATGGAAAAAATGTATTGTTATGTTGGTTTTCTGCTTAATGGCAAACAGAAAACCCAAAATGAATAAGTTTCTATATCATAAAAGAGTAAGATCTATTCTTTATAATTAACGATCTCTTCACAGAGCTCATGTTGCTCATGATGGTCCATTTGTTTTGCCGCAAGACGTGCTTCATTTAATAAAGTTTTAAATTCAGCATCGTTTTGTAGAGTTGCTAAGGTCATTGATTTATTTGAATAACCACTTAAATACATCGCAATAATCTTTTGAGCGTTTGACTCAAATTTTTTATTTGTTCCGACAAAAGTAGGGCAGATTTCCTGCAAAACTTGCGTTGCGGCAATGTCATCTTTAATTAAGCTATCAGCCTCTTGTGTTGAGATATCCTCATCTGCAAAAACCGCTTGCGTACACAATGTGATACTGATCCCCAATACCTGAAAAAAAGGAGCGAAAGTTTTCATTTTTTCACAATTTTATAATGCTATGGAGGCATAAATATATATAATTCAACAAATAATTCAATTGTGAAAACCTTTAGGTTTATTTGTAGAGAAAGATTTTAGTGAATATTTTAATTGCGAATGATGACGGTGTTTTTGCGCCAGGTATACAGGCTTTAGCTGAAGCATTAAGACCACTTGGACGCGTGGTTGTGGTTGCGCCAGAAAGTGAAAGAAGTGGTTTCTCAAGTGCATTAACATTGGATCGACCATTACGCCCCATTCAAATTGCCGAAGATGTTTGGGCAGTGAATGGTACACCAGCAGATTGTGTTTATTTATCCATGAATGGATTGTTTGATTTTGAGTTTGACTTGGTCGTGAGCGGAATCAATAGTGGCGCGAACTTAGGTGATGATGTTTTATATTCGGGAACGGTAGGGGCCGCATTTGAAGGTCGTTTAATGAAACAACCTGCAATCGCTGTGTCTTTAGCGGGTCCTGATGTGCGTGCCTATAACAATAAAGAAGATTATGCTCAGGCTGCTAAATGGGTACATGATTTTATTGCAAGCGGATTACCAGCTTTACCTCCGCGACATATCTTTAATATTAATATTCCTGACGTGCCGCAGTTAAAAGGAGCACAGATTACTTATCAAGGGCGCCGTGCTCAATCTAAGCCTATTACCAGTCATGTCGATCCACGCGGACGTCAAGTTTACTGGATTGGATTAGCAGGTGAGGCGGTTACAGATCCGCAACGTGTTTCTAGCCAGATTCAATCTGATTTCTTTGCCGTTGCAAACGGTTATGTAAGTGTTACCCCTATTCAAATGGATGCAACAAATTACGCTGTTTTAGAAGATTTACAGATCAGTTTGAGTCAATAATTTGCCTCGAATGTTATAACTTTGTGAATAAAGAAAAAGAGGAACGTGTTTCCTCTTACTTTTTTGGTACTCTTAGCCGAAATGATTTGTAGCATTTAGTGAGGGAGATCAATGCATTTAATTGGGCAACAAAGCAGAGTGCATATCCAAAAAGACAAAATAATGAAAATTATGTTGTTGTCTGTGGCTGTAGGTTTTACCGTTGCTATGGCAGGGTGTGCTTCTAAACCACAAATTAATAATAGTTCTCGCTATGCAATGGCTCCTAACTATTACACAGTTCGTTCAGGTGATACTTTAAGTGGTATCGCAATGCGTTATGGCCTCGACTATATTAGTATTGCCGAAATGAATGATATTGCTCCGCCATATCGTATTTATGTTAATCAGTCTTTGCGTTTGAAGAAAGGTTCTTCACCAAGAACAGTATCTACGCAAGTCATGGCACAACCTGAGCAAATCAAACGTCAAACCATTGCTCTACCAACCACACAACCTGTTACACCAGTAACTCAGCCTACAACGACCGCACCGTCAACGAATACGACAGTGACTTCGGTTGCACCAAATTCTAGTTTACGCTGGATAAAACCGAATAACGGGCCAGTGATTCAAGGGTTTAATTTGGCAAATAATGTCAAAGGAATCCGTTATGGTGGAAATCAGGGTGACCCTATTTATGCCGCAGCAGATGGTCAAGTTGTCTACGCAGCTGATGGCTTAAAAGAATACGGCAATCTGGTTTTAATTAAGCATATTGACGGCTATATCAGTGCCTATGCCCACAATAGCAAGATGTTGGTGAAAAGCGGTGACAATGTAACTGCTGGACAAAAAATTGCAGAGATGGGCTCTACTGGGGCTTCTCAGGTCATGCTTGAGTTCCAGATCCGTTTGGATGGAAAACCAATTAATCCTATAAATCTTTTACCAAAATAGCTAATGCATAAAACTTAGGTTTCCTCGTATAATATAATTGGTTGCTTTCATTACAACAATAAGCATTTTTTTATAAATTTAGAATTAGATTTGAGGAAACCTATGTTAGATCAGCTTCGTGCGATGGGTGTTTTTGCTTGTGTGGTTGAAAAAAGTTCATTTAGTGGTGCGGCACGTGAATTAGGAATTACAACAAGTGCGGTGAGCCAGCAGATTCGATCCCTTGAGCATGAAATGGATGTAATTCTATTACATCGCTCCACGCGTAAACTCAGTTTGACAGAAGCCGGACAGGCTTTTTTTTCAAGCTGTCAAGAAATGTTGGCGGCTGCTGAAAGGGGGAAAATCAGAATTAATGAGTTGAGGGATGACTTAATTGGGGATTTGCGTATCGCAACTACTCCTGATTTAGCAGTTCAGCACCTCATTCCTGCGTTATCTCACTGGATGTCAGCTCATCGCGGTTTATCTGTGCATTTTGAAGTTGGGCATCGTTATATCGACTTAATTGAAGAGCGAATTGATATTGCAGTGCGCATGAGTTCTACGCCAGTAGAAGAAAGTAGCTCTGTCATTCCGATGGCTTTTGTCGATCAGATTTTAGTAGCTTCTCCAAGTTATCTGAATCAGTCTAGTCCAATTGTGCATCCTAATGATTTAAGAGATCATGAATTATTATCGATCAATGTCATGAATGACGCACACCATTTCCATTTTCAACATGTAAAAACGGGCGAAACACTTAATGTTGAAATGCAAAGCCGTTTGCAGAGCAATAATTTACAAGTTGCAAAAGCGTTATGTCAGCAAGGACATGGTATTGCAAGAATTTTATATTTAGATGCTCAAAAAGAGTTAAAAAATGGTTCTTTAATTGAACTCATGCCAGATTGGAAATTACCAACTTTTACTTTGTATGCAGAAGTTGCCAAGCATGACCAACAGCCAATGAAAATTCAGCGCTGTGTTGAAGCACTTAAACAATATTTTAGTCAGTTAGCAGGAGGACGAGCGATCCAAATCGTTCGTTAATTTTGCCACTCTAAAAGTAAAAAGGGCCTGTATTTGACAGGCCCTTTTTTATTACTTCTGTTTTAAGGTTGCGACTTCTTCTGCGCTTTCTTGTGGTAGGCCTTCCGCCGTAAGCTCTTCATGCTTCTTAATTTTTTTCTTATTTTTCTTTTTCTTCTTTGGCTCCTCTTCAATTTCTGCGCCATCTTCAATGGCTTGCCAATATTCGAGTTGCTCCATTACAGCAGCATAAATAGAGTGTTTACTGTACTTACCTTTTTTGTCGAGTGTACCGACAGGACGGGCCATTAAAATCTCAAGCGCTTGATCAATCGTATCAATTGCATGGATATGGAATTGACCACTTTGTACCGCATCAATCACATCTTGGCGTAACATCAAATGCTGCATGTTTTGACGTGGAATAATGACACCTTGTTTGCCAGTTAAACCTTGTAATTTACAAGCATCATAGAAGCCTTCAATTTTTGCATTTACACCACCAATTGGTTGAACTTGGCCTAACTGGTTCATAGAGCCGGTAATTGCCCATGATTGATCAATTGGTATTTGGCTAATTGCAGAAATTAATGCAGAAAGCTCGGCAACTGTTGCACTGTCGCCGTCCACTTGTCCATAACTTTGTTCAAATGCAAGCGCAGCAGAGAAATGTAAAATCTGTTCACGACCAAAGTGAGCTTTCAAGAAGCTAGACATGAGCAACACGCCTTTGGCATGTAGTGAACCGCCAAGCTCTACACTACGCTCAATATCAAGAATATCACCGCCACCTTGATAGACTGACGCAGTCAAACGTGAAGGTAAACCAAACTCAACATCTGCATAGTGAATAACAGAGAGGGCATTGATTTGACCTAAACGATGACCAGAAGTTTCGATTAACTGAGTTCCACGTGACAGATCTTGCCAGTAAAGCTCTCTTAAATAGCCTAAGCGATACTGTCTGTGTTGTAGTGCCAAGTTAATGTGCTGGTCAGTTACAAGCTTTTCATTGGCTTTAAAAGCATGGTGATGTGCTTCGCGAATGAGGTCGCCCAAAGTTGAAGCATGTAACGACAGTGAGCTTTGGTCTTCTGCCTGACGACTTGAGTCGGTAAGTAAAGCTGCTAAAGCACTGCGATCAAACGGAAGTAATTTATCCGCTTGTACATAATCAGCAATTAGCTGCATGTAGGCTTGCTCATTTTCGTCATTACGTTGCAGAGTATCGGTAAAATCTGCACGAATTTTAAATACGCTGCCAAGCTCTGGTTCTACTTCTAAAATTTCATAATAAATTTCAGGTTCTGCCATAAGAACCACTTTAATATCAAGTGGAACAGCAGCAGGTTCTATCGAGATAGAGCCTGTTAACGTCAGCATATGTTCAAGAGAGGAAAGCTTGAGCTGACCTGATTTTAAGGCACGTTTTAAACCTTGCCATGCATAAGGCTGTTCGAGTAATTGCTCAGCCTCAAGCATTAAAAAGCCACCATTCGCTTGATGTAGAGCACCTGGACGAATGAGAGTGAAATCTGTGGTAATTGTGCCGTTGTGAGTAAGTTGTTCAACATGACCAAGCAAGTTGTAGTGCGTTGGGAAATCTTCAAAAATAACCGGTGCACCACTGTTTGGTTTGTTTGAGACAATTACATTGGCCTGATAACGTGCAGGCACACGATTGAACATTGCTGGAGCAAAGTCATCTTCTTCTTGCTCTAAAATGAGTTCAACATTATCAATTACATCTTGAGCATATTGTTTTAAATAATCTTCAAGGCCTTTGACTTGACCATATTTATTTAAAATCAAATCCATGCGTGGCTTAACCACTTGGGTCGCGATGTCTCGATTCAACACAGAGACTTTGTCACGTGCGTCATCTTCTAAATCACCTAAATGCAAACCAAGACGCTCGAGCTTTTTATCCATGTAGCGAACATTCGCTGCAATTTCAGCACGTTGCTTAGTATTTAAAGCATCAATTTCTGTTTGAGTCAGTTCTTGCACCTGATCATCTTTTACTTGTACAGGTACAAAGCCATGCTTTTCATTGCGGGAGATGAGTTTTAAGTCGAGCTCTTCGCCTTCTTTGGTTAACTCGACAAGCGCTTGTTGCTGCTCATCTCCAGTTTCCTCACGGATACGTTCAATACGGTTATGATAGGTCTCGGCACTAAAACGGCGTTCAAGCTGTTTTAAAATAATTTGCCAAGTTTGATGAAGGGCATGCTGAAACTTGGTTCCTTGTCCAGCAGGGAAGCGTAAAGCAAGTGGTTGGCGTGCTTGCTTAAAATTATAGACATATACCCAGTCATCTGGAGTAGGCATTGTTTTCGCATGTTGTTGGAGTAAACGCTTAATCATGGTGCGTTTACCCAAGCCTGCTGTTCCTACTGCAAAAATGTTATAGCCAGAGTAGGGTAAAGAAATACCTGCTTCTACCGATGCTTTGGCACGGTCTTGCCCTAAAAAGTTGTTAAGCGGTTTTATACGTTTTGTAGAAGCTGGAATTTTTTCAAAATCTGGAATATGTGTAAGTTGTTCGGGTTTTAAGGCTGTTTTATCCAAAGTCATTTTTATATCAGGTTGCTCAAAAGCTGAAGGAAATGCATTTATTGTGACGTTTGTGGTGTTTGTTTTAGCGAGTGATAAAGTTGAGATGGTCACTTGATCAAGTTTTTGTGTCACTGTTGATATCCAGCAAAAGAAAACGAAGGTTGAAGCTTAAAGGTATACAGGTTTAGCATAAAATATCAAGCAAACTTGCCGTTTTTATCGCCAAAACAAAATTGATTGCATAAAGAATCTTGAAAGGAATTGTAAGAAGGGTTTGAATAGGCACATTTATAATTTATGGAAAATAAAAAACGAATGAGTGCTGAATCAAAAGGGTGGAAAAGTTCCTTTATGGCCTTCTTGGATCGCCGAGCAATTATTATGTTGTTTTTAGGCTTTTCATCAGGAATTCCCATATTTCTAATTTTTTCAACTTTATCATTTTGGTTGACTGAAGCTGGAATTAACAGAAGTACTATCACCATGTTCTCTTGGGCAGCTTTGGCTTATTCGTTCAAGTTTATTTGGGCACCTTTGATAGATAAATTACCACTTCCTTATTTAACAAGAAAAATGGGGTTAAGACGTAGTTGGCTATTAGTTGCACAAATTTTGGTTATCTGTGCAATTTGTTTAATGGCATTTACAAATCCCTTACCGAATACTTCTGATTTTGGCTCATTTTCAAATCTGACCATTATGGCAGCAGCTGCTATTTTCCTTGGCTTCTCTTCAGCTACTCAAGATATTATTGTTGATGCTTATCGTATTGAATTAACTGAAGATCCTAATGTGCAAACTGTTTTAGCTTCAACGTATAATGCTGGATATCGTACTGCTACAATCATTACACAATTAGGTGCGTTATTATTTGCAGCTTCACTGGGTACAGCTGTTGGTAATTATATATATGAAGCTTGGCGAACTACATATTTATTAATGGCAGGCCTCATGGGTATAGGAATAATTACAACATTATTTATTCATGAGCCTGAAGTTAAACGTATTCAACATCACTATCAAGCTAAAGATTATTTTCAGTTATTCTCGGTTTTTGTTATTTCAACCATCGTTTTTGGGATTAGCTTTTACCAAATTGGTTTAATTTTTGATTCGTTTTCTATCGAAGATGCTTTTTTAAACTTTCTACTTTTAGTCATTAAATTTTTAATTAGTATATCAATTGCGGTTATTGTAATTTTTGGGTTAATTAAGTTTGGTCTAATTAATAAGAAAATTGTTGTAGAAACATGGTTGTCACCTTTACTAGATTTTTTTAAGCGATATGGATTAAAAGTTGCTTTAGCAATTTTATTGCTAATAGGTTTTTATCGTATTTCAGATGTCGTTGCTGGTGTAATGGCTAATTTATTCTATTTAGACTTAAATTTTGATAAAGAGGAAATTGCTTGGTTTAATAAGTTTTTTGCAATCTTCTTTGTCATATTGGGTGGTTTTCTCGGAGGAATGTTAGCGCAACGCTATAATGTAATGAAAATGATGTTGTTAGGAGCAATTTTAGCAAGCACTACCAACTTGATTTTTGTTGGATTAGTTAAATCTGGCGCTACTATGCAAAATGTTCAAGTTCATATAGGGGATCACACTTATACTACAAGCCCTGATGAAGTGGGAAATTGGTCACTAAAATTCCCGAGTAATACATTGACGTCAGCTCAGAATGAAGTCTCAATTAATTCTCAGCCTGTAGGCTATGCTGAACCTTTAAATATAAACCTTCCATTAAAAGTATTTAACTCAGAATCACAACCAGATATTTATGTTCAAGCAATTGGTGGAGATAATCTTTTATATAAAGATGAGCTGAAAAAAGATGTAATTCTTCATGGTAGTTTATTGAATCTACCTAAAAATGGTGAGCTAAAATCCGTTAGTATTTTGTTGAATTCACAAAATAAAATAGAAGGTAAGATTAAAGGTAGTGATTGGAATGTTATTATTCCTGGAAATGATCTTGCTAAACTTAATTCAATACAAGTAGAAGCAAACTATGAAGCCAATAAGCAAATACATACTTTAACTTTAAACCATTCTTATCAAAAGCAGCTAGAAGAGAATCAACCTCGTTATCGTATGAATTTATCCGATATTCCAGCGATTCCGATTGATAAAAATATGGATATCGAATTGAAAGGAAAAGTAGTTGTTCCTTATAGCAAAGTTTGGTTAGTAATGGGCATCATATTTGATAACTTAGCCTCCGGATTAGCTGGGGCAGTTTTTATTGCATTTCTTTCTAGTTTAACTAGTGTGTCATTTACTGCCATGCAATATGCTATTTTTAGCTCGCTAATGCTGTTGTTACCAAAAACGATTGGTGGTTACTCAGGTACAATAGTGAATCATATCGGTTATTCAGGCTTTTTTACGGCTACATTTTTGATGGGATTACCAATTTTATTACTCGTGATTTGGGTGGGTAAATTGTTGGCTAATCAATCATCAAAATGAAAGTTTCCTAGGAGATAAATATATGCGAATGCTTCATACAATGTTGCGAGTAGGCAATTTAGAACAATCTTTAAAGTTCTATACCGAAGTATTAGGGATGAAGTTACTTCGTAAGCGTGATTATGAAGAAGGGCGCTTTACACTAGCATTTGTTGGTTACGGCGATGAAGAAACCAATACCGTGCTTGAGCTTACCCATAACTGGGATACATCAAGTTATGATTTAGGCAATGCCTATGGCCACATTGCCATTGGTGTTGACGATGCCTACAAAGCGTGTGAAGAAATTAAAGCACGTGGTGGCAAAGTTGTGCGTGAAGCGGGGCCAATGAAAGGTGGTGTTACTGTTATCGCATTTGTTGAAGATCCAGACGGCTATAAAGTCGAATTGATTCAACAAGATGCTAATGCGACAAATAACTAAAAATTGACTGTGATGCTTTAAGAATTAGTTCTTAAAAGCCTAGCTTTATTTTTTTAGCCCAGTATGATGAACGCTTGACCAAATGGTCAATTTATCAACTGGGTTTTTTATTTATCTAGAATAATCATAGGATATGGCTATGCTGAAGTTATTGGCTCTTGATCGATTTACAGTTTTGTTAGTTGGAATGGTACTACTAGCAACATTTTTTCCAGTCAGTGGTCAAGCAGCTCAATATTTCAATACACTGACCACAGTCGCGATTGCAATCTTATTCTTTTTGCATGGCGCGAAACTATCACGTGAGGCTGTAATTGAAGGTATTTTGCATTGGAAAATGCATTTACTGGTCTTCGCATTTACTTTCTTTATTTTCCCTGTAATTGGTCTGTTGGCTAAGCCAATTTTATTACCTCTGTTAGGTCAACAGCTGTACTGGGGTTTTTTATTTATGTGCTTTTTACCCTCTACAGTTCAATCTTCTATTGCATTTACATCAGTGGCAAAAGGGAACGTGGCGGGAGCGGTGTGCAGTGCATCTTTTTCAAACTTGATTGGTATGTTTATTACACCAGTCTTGGTGAGCTTTTTTATTTTAGGCCAAAGCCAACATGGATTTGATCCGACGACTTCAATTATACAAATTACATTATTACTATTAGTACCATTTATTTTAGGTCAATTATTACGTCCTTATATTTTCCCTTATATGGCAAAAGTTCCGAGTATTGTTAAAGCATTTGATCAAGGCTCGATTTTGATGGTGGTGTATGGCGCATTTAGTGGAGCAGTAGTTGCAGGGCTTTGGCATCAAGTAAGTTGGAAAACTTTACTCATTCTAACAATTGCGTGTTCAGTACTTTTAACAATTATTATGCTATTAGCACTTTACCTACCGCGTGCTTTAGGTTTTAACCGAGCAGATCAAATTACAGTTTTCTTTTGTGGCTCCAAAAAGACCTTGGCGAGTGGTGTTCCGATGGCGCAAATCTTATTTATTGGCCAACCATTAGGCATGATCGTGTTACCTATTATGATTTTTCACCAAATCCAGTTAATGGTGTGTGGGGTGATCGCAAATTACTTGGCTAAATCCCAAGATTAATTCGCAAAAAAAAATTATTTGACGTATAATGTTGCCCACTTGTTGTGCTTAGCTCTAACCCTAGAGGTTTCGGTGGGCCAAAAGAATGGTCTGTTGTGGTGTTGATCTGCTCATTTTGAGCCTGTCCTCAACTTAAGTTGAGAGTGATCAATTGCGATGACAGCTTAAGCCTTTCTTCCAATTAGGAGTAATCGACGATGCGCGCCGATATTCACCCAAAATATGAAAAATTAGTTGCAACTTGTTCTTGCGGTAACGTAATCGAAACTCGTTCTGCTTTAGGTAAAGAAACTATCTACCTTGACGTATGTTCAGCTTGCCACCCATTCTACACTGGTAAGCAAAAGAATGTAGACACTGGTGGTCGTATCGACAAATTCAAACAACGTTTTGCTGGTATGTCTCGCTCTATCAAGCGTTAATACTGCAATACGAAACAAAAAACGGGCTTTATGCCCGTTTTTTGTTTTTCAGCACAAGACCATTATTGGTCTTGTACGTCTGTTAATCGATCAAGTTTTTTCTGGAAATAGCGACCTTGCAAGAAACGCGTTTCCACATTCCATGCGTTAGCAAATAAGTTCATATCATCTAGATCACTCAGTAAAATCCCGACTGGTTTTACAGTCAAATAGTTCAAAACCTTTTCTTGTAAGCGTGTTAGGCCATCATCTGAGTTTAATAGCTCAGTTTTCTTCGATTGCAGTTTTAAATATTGAACGTCTAGTTGTTGCAATATTGATTCGCTATACATAGAAGAGCTGAAATCCCGAATCGAAATTTCTGCGCCGTGTTGACGCAGGCAAGCTATGTGTTGCTGAGCAATTGCAAGATGAGGCTGAATTGCTTGTTCTGAAAATTGTAAAACCAGTGGGCTTTCAAGCTTACTACCAATAATGGTGAGTAGTTTTGAAATTAGCTCGGGGAAGGATTTATCTTTGAGCAAGATATCAATATTCAGGTTAATAATCAGTTTGGCTTTCGGGTACTGAGTAATAAAGTTATGTAGTTGCTTACATGCCTCAACCAAAATCCAGCGATCTAATTGAATAGAAAGTTCACTGTCTTCTCTTAATTCAGCCAAGTCATTTATGTCATACCATTGTTCATCGCTAATAAAACCGCTAGTCACCTCATAGTTATGGGTTTCTTGATCGTGTTTATCGTAGATTTGCTGATATTTTAAATGAATTTCACTTCGAGCTAGCTGCTGCTTTAATTGCTGCAATAACGAAGATTGCAAAGGAGCATCGACTTGCTCAAGGCTTAGATCAAGCGATATAGAAGATTTGACAGGCTCAGGAGCGATAATATCGATGGTTGGTGCCAACTCAATTTCTGCCTGCGCCTTAGGTAACTCTTGCTGACTTGTTTGAGCAAGTAAGCTTGTAAAGCTATCTTCATTTAAAGGTTCAGTAATTGAGGCATAGCTCAGCTTAAATTGGATCGAGTAATTAAGCTCATTAATCTTTAATAAATGCTCTTTTTGCAAACTTTGCAGACTATTCAGTTGGGAGTTAAGGACTGTGCTGTTTTCAGCTTGTAAAACGCCAACATATGCACCAAGTTCGATATTAAAAATCGGCATTTGCGCGTGTTCTTTTAAGAAACTGTGCAGCTGATTGAAATATTGTGCAGGAGTTTGCCAATCTTGTTGAAATACTCGCTCTGGGCATTGATTTAATTTAAATAAAATTAATGCGTTGGCTTGAGCAGGGTAGGTCGATAGTTGTCGATTAATTTGTTGCCAAGGCGTTTGTACACCATAACTCTTTTCTGAAAAAAGTGTATTTGCAGGTGTTTTTAAATCCAGTTGGTAGTCAATGGTTAACTGTACGGCATCTTCTTCCTGACTAGGAATAAACTCTAGTTTTAGAGCATTGTTACCTGCGATTGCTGCATGTTGACTCTGAATTTCAAAACGTGCCTGATCAAATTGGCCTAATGAAATTTTCTTAAATCTTTGTTTAAAAACATTTAAATCATTAGGTTGTAAAACATCTAAGATTGGCAGGCCAATAATCTCGTCTTCTTGCTTAAATCCAAAAAGGTTGAGGTATTCTGTATTTGCCTTAACATGCATCCCTTCTTGAAAAAGGGCAACTGCTTTATGGCTATTGTTGACCAATGTTTGTGTATGGGAGTGAATTGTTTCTAACTCATTTGTCAGGCGTTGTTCAGTCTGCAATAACTGGCTATACGACAAGGTCCGAATAAGAGTGATATAAAAATAATCTAATGGTTCTAATGGAACTACATCATAGATACCTTTTTGAATATAAGCCTGATATTGTTGAGGCTGATAATCTTCAGGTTGTAATAATAAAACAGGTAAATTTGGCTGCTCAGATGCTTGAATGAGGGAGAGAGTTTGTTCAATTTTTAGGTCATAAGCACGACCAAAAATAATAGCATCCCACGGCGTATTTAACTGTTTTTCAAAACTTTTTAAATCATCAAGTAATAATGCCTGAACTTGATAATCATTCCCCAATAATAAATTTAAAATCTGGTTATAACGTAGCTGGTTGTCATCAATAATGAGTAAACGTGTTTCAGTACGTTTTAACTTTTTAGATAATAAAGAGTTTCTCACTTTAGTGCTTCCCATAAATCTTGAGTGCTAGAGTTATTACCCTTTTTCATCATGAACTGATCAAGCAGACCTTGTTGCTGCTCATTCAAAAGTTCAAAATGAAATTGAATAAAACTTTGCGTAATGAGCTGTGCTTTGAGTAGATACACTTTGATTTCTTCTGTCCCCAATCGTAAATGAATTGTTTGTTGCTCTCTAAAAATTTGAGAGCCCGGTAAAATAAGCGTATTTTGTATTTCTTCTAGATTTTGTGTTTGTAGTAATAGTGCGGGATGATAATTGCGAGTATGACGCTCAGCTTGAATATGCACTGAACAAGGGAACATAGCTTGCGACAAAATCTCTAAACCTAACTCTAGGGATTTTTCTGTCGATTGTTTAATCCAGCGAATCACACCGCCACGCCATTGTCCATGCAAAGTTTCTTTAACTAAAATGTATTCACCAGTTCTTAAGTTCTTTGGTGCTTCGCCAGACCATTTAATACGATATCCATTGACACTAATATCGAGAACGGTGGTTTGATAAATGGTTTTACTCTCACGACTCAAGCGTTGATAAGAGCTTGTTTGTTGTTCTTTTTTCTCTAAGTTGGATAAAACCTTAGATTCGCTTTGTAAATTATAGTTATGGTTAAGCTGTAGCGTTTCTTCAAAGTTTTTTGCTTTTGATAGATAGAAATGGGCAGTGCTTAAACCAAAACAAATTTGAAGCTCTGCATTGTACTCATAACGTTCATGGCGACGTTGAGCCGTGGTTCCTAAAATCGTTTGAACATGAAACTTTAAAGCAGGGCTTAAATAAAACTTTTCATTCTTAGAAATATATTGAGCATTTTTATGCATGGTTGCAGTGACATGCTCAAGTAAAGCTTGCGTACCGATGAAGATGCTAGGGTTAAAGTTAGAGCTACGCTTTGTATTATAAACAGGTGGGTGGTCTTTATTTGGATCGACCACATATTTCGTTAATGCGGTATCTTTTGGCAAAATATGAATCATTCTTGCCCAGTCAAAACTACATTGAAACAATGCCTGAATTTCTGACTGACGAATCTGATTCGTATTTAAAATATCTAGCAAAATCAACTGAGCATAAGCTTGTGTAATATTCGCTAACGGGTGGTGGATACCCTGAATATGATTGATATTGATGAGATGATATTTGTGCTGAACTGCGGTTTCATAGAGCTGATGCGCTATTAACCATTGCCCTTTAAGAGGCTCGCTATAAAGCATGTGCTGCTGATAAAGGAGACTCGTTAATTGTTGTAGCGCATGAAACGTCGATAAAGTACGCGCCGTTTGCAAATTCTTTTTTTGCTTGTAGGCAAAGATTGAAAACTTTTGATGCTGTAGCTGCTCATGACTATTTTGTGCAATATTTAGATAAATACTGGCGAAATAACAACGGAGCAACATCGCTAATTCAATAATGTGCTCATTACGATCTGTACTAATCACGCCTTGGTTAAAGAAGTTTTTCTCTAGGCTGGCGAGTACATTGTTAATGGTTGGATGAAGCGTTTGTATGAGATCGAAACGTAGGGTTTCACTACATTTTAATTCATTGAGTTCTAAAATGGCTGTGAATAATGCTTTTGACGTATCACCGAGTTGCATAATAGAAAGGGTAGTGACCCATTCATTAAGATCTTTAATATTGGCTTCACAAAAGCTTAACCGTTCACGAGTGAGTTCGGTTTGATTGTGAAAAATGTCCGACAGCGCATTATTCATCATCACTTATTATATAACTCAAAAAGTTGTTGCCCCAAAAAGCGGTGTTTTATTCTTTTCGCCCGCAATTTCCCTGACGAGTTTAGGAACCAAATACCCCGGTAGGTTCGCTAACACGTCACGATAGATATCATCTATCTCGGATGATTCTAAATCAAAATGTTGTGCACCTTTTACTTTATCTAAAACATGTAAGTAATAAGGCATAACGCGAGCTTCAAATAAACGATAACTTAAATCAATTAACGTCTGTGCAGAGTCATTGACACCTTTCAGCAATACTGCCTGATTTAGTACAGTAATGTGATGGTCAGATAACTGCAACAATTTTGAACAAGTAAAGTCATCGAGTTCAGAAGCATGGTTTGAGTGTACCACCAGAACTATACGCAGCCTACTGTTTTTTAATAAAGAAATTAGCTGTTCGTCGATCCGGTTAGGAATAACAATTGGGACTCGTGAGTGAATTCTCAGAATCTGGATTTGTTTGAGAGATGATAGGCGTTCTAACCAAAGTGCTAATTTACGGTTAGAAAGAGTAAGCGGGTCACCACCACTCAAAATGATCTCGTTAATGTTCGGGTTTGCTTCAATATAGTTTTTAATATTTAGCCAATCTTCATTTTTTGGCAAATTTTCTTGATAGGGGAAATGACGACGGAAGCAATAACGGCAATGAACGGCACAAGCACCCGTCAAGGTTAATAAAAAACGTGACTTATATTTATGTAATACACCCGGTAACTGATTGGCTGCTTCTTCGCCCAATGGGTCAGTAACAAACTCAGGATGTTCTTCGAGTTCTAAATGATGAGGTAATACTTGTAGCAAAAGCGGGTCAAACGGGTTTTTAGCGTTCATTTTTCCGACGAACGCACGAGGAACACGCAATTTAAACTTTTCAGAAGCCAGAATCGCACCCGATAATAGCTGTTCTGAGGATAACTCGAGTAGGCTTAGCAATTCCGAAGGATCAGTAATAAGGTCACTCAGTTGAGATTGCCAGTTTTGCTCTTGGTATAAATAGTTTATCATTTGACACGATTAAGATAATGCAACAACGCATTATATCGCATAGTTGACTTGTTAAGTTTGGAGTGTGCCTTTCATGGCCTATTATTCTACAAATGATTTCAAAGCAGGCCTTAAGGTTATGCTTGATGGTAACCCATGTTCAATCATGGAAAACGAATATGTAAAACCAGGTAAAGGTCAAGCGTTCAACCGTGTAAAATTACGTAACCTTAAAACCGGTAAAGTATTAGAAAAAACTTTCAAATCAGGTGACTCTTTAGAAGCAGCTGACATCGTTGAAGTTGAAATGGAATACCTATACAACGATGGTGAAATGTGGAACTTCATGGATCCTGTATCTTTTGAGCAAATCGCGGCAGACAAAATTGCAATGGGCGATGCTGCTAAATGGTTAAAAGACGATTCAAATGAAAAATGTACAATTATGTTGTTCAACGGCGTACCTTTAACAGTAAGCCCACCGAACTTCGTTGTATTGAAAATTGTTGAAACTGATCCGGGCGTACGTGGTGATACATCTGGCGGTGGCGGTAAACCAGCTAAGCTTGAAACAGGTGCGGTTGTTCGTGTTCCGTTATTTGTTCAGCAAGAAGAAAGCGTTCGTGTAGATACTCGTACTGGCGATTATTTAGAGCGTGCATAATAGTTAAAAAATACACTATTATCGAAGGGATGATGTAAATCATCCCTTTTTTTATGCGAAAGTATAAGAGGAAAAAAGAAAAAGGAGGAGTAGAGTCACAGGGATTAAGAGAAACAGTACATAACAATATAAAAATGCTGTAGTTATTTATTGAGAGGTTAAGAATGGACACAATGCAAGCGAAATCTACGCTTCCCTCCAAGCTGGTCTGGAGCCTAGTGGCAATAATAGGTGCAATTTCTTTTGGGATGCTGGCACTCAGTCGTGGTGAACATGTCAATGCGGTTTGGCTTGTACTTGCTGCAGCATGTGTATATAGCATCGCATATCGATTTTATAGTCTATTTATTGCAACTAAAGTATTTGAATTAAACCCAAGACGTTTAACCCCAGCGCATCGCTTGGCCGATGGTCTGGATTATGTTCCCACCAATAAATACGTGCTTTTCGGTCACCACTTTGCTGCAATTGCAGGAGCGGGGCCATTAGTCGGACCAATTTTGGCTGCACAAATGGGCTTTTTACCAGGAACGATCTGGTTATTGGTCGGTGTGGTTCTGGCGGGTGCGGTACAAGACTTTTTAGTTTTATTTATTTCAACACGTCGAGACGGTCGCTCACTTGGTGAAATGGCAAAACAAGAACTCGGTTCTTTTGCCGGTATTGTGGTCATGCTTGGTGCGCTTGGGGTAATGATTATTATCCTTGCGGTACTGGCATTAGTTGTGGTGAAAGCACTTGCCCATAGTCCATGGGGTGTTTTCAGTATTGCAGCGACGATTCCAATTGCATTGTTTATGGGCGTTTACATGCGTTTTATTCGCCCGGGACGTATTGCCGAAGTTTCTATTATCGGCTTCGTTTTAATGATGCTTGCCATCGTTTATGGTGGACAGGTTGCAGCAGATCCATACTGGGGTGAATTTTTCACCTTAACAGGAACACAGCTTACATGGTGCTTAATCATTTATGGATTTATCGCATCAGTTTTACCAGTTTGGTTATTGTTAGCGCCACGTGATTATCTATCAACATTCCTTAAAATTGGTGTCATTCTTGGCTTGGCCGTTGGTATTGTGATTGCATTACCTGAATTGAAAATGCCGGCCGTGACACATTTTATTGACGGTACTGGCCCTGTATTCTCAGGTAGTTTATTTCCATTCCTATTTATTACTATTGCCTGTGGTGCCATTTCTGGTTTCCATGCGCTTGTCTCAAGTGGTACAACACCAAAACTCGTTGATAACGAAGCTGACATTCGTGTGATTGGCTACGGCGGCATGCTCATGGAATCTTTCGTCGGTATTATGGCGATGATCTGTGCAACTGTCTTAGACCCGGGTGTGTATTTTGCAATTAATGCGCCTGCGGCTGTACTCGGTACAACTGTAGAATCAGCGGCAGAAGCTGTGCGTAATTTAGGCTTTGTCGTTACGCCTGAAATGCTAACGGTGTTGGCTCAAGAAGTAGGTGAAAGCTCGATTCTTTCACGTACAGGTGGTGCACCTACCTTTGCGATTGGTATGGCACATATCATTTCTGAAATTTTTAACAGCCGCCAAATGATGGCATTCTGGTACCACTTTGCGATTTTATTCGAAGCATTATTCATTTTAACTGCTGTCGATGCGGGTACTCGTGCTTGTCGTTTCATGGTGCAAGACACTGTGGGTATTGTTATTCCTGCGGTTAAATCTTCAAGCTCATTCTTTGGTAATTTGCTAGGTACTGCTGTTGCGGTAGGTGGATGGGGCTTCTTCGTCTATCAAGGTGTGATTGATCCGTTAGGTGGTGTCAATTCACTCTGGCCTTTATTTGGTGTGGGTAACCAAATGTTGGCTTCAATGGCACTCATTTTGGGTACAGTTATTCTGTTTAAAATGAAAAAAGAAAAATATGTATGGGTCACGATTTTCCCAACAATTTTCTTGTTCATTACCTGTATGACTGCGGGATGGCAAAAGATTTTCCACGAAAATCCAAAGATTGGTTTCTTGGCGCAAGCGAATAGATTTTCAGATGCGATTGCGCGTGGGGAAATATTAAAACCAGCAAAAACACTTGAAGAAATGCAGACGATTGTGATGTCGAATCAAATCAACGCTGCACTTTGTGGCTTCTTCATGATCGTTGCGATTGTGATGGTGATTGCTGCAATTGGTATTGTGCGCCGTGCATTAGCAAGCCCGACACCAACTGCTCATGAAGCACCAGCTGTATATGCTGATCCGAAAGTGGTCACCCCACGAGGAGAGTAATGATGAATTTTAAATTTGCAAAAAATGGAACTGTCATTATTGCGAAAATCATCAAAATGACAGTGCTCTCGCAAAAAGAGCTATTACTTTCTCCAAAGAACTGGTCGCGCATTGCAACCTTGTGGCAGCGTTTGCAGCAAAGCTTTCGACTCATGGTTGGGGTTCCAGACTATCAAACTTATCTGGAGCATATGAAGGCTCATCATCCTGATTTAACTCCAATGGATGCGACGACTTTCTACCGTCATTGTGTTGATTCGAGATATCCATCGGCAGGTGGTAATTTAAAGAAATGCCCTTGTTAAGTTGAGATTAATAGTCAGCTAAAGAAACGGTATGTGGTTAAACCATGTACCGTTTTTCTTTTTTGGAAAACGAAAAAGAGTTTGCTTAAAGTCTGCTCATTTGTATTTTTTTCGATGGCAAATCACTTGTTTTGCTTTTGAAAAATGAATATTATGCTTTCCATTCTAGGTGTATAGCTCAGTTGGTTAGAGCGCTACGTTGACATCGTAGAGGTCTCCAGTTCGAGTCTGGATATACCTACCAAGATTTAAAGTCATATAAACTCGAATAGCTTTATATGACTTAAAAAGCCCTAAACTATAATGGTTTAGGGCTTTTTTTATTGGTTTAATAAATTTCTTAACCGAGATCGCTTCTAAAAAAATAATAATTAAAAAGTAAATCCTTCTTTTTGTAAGACCAAGCTAAGGGAGTTAAAAATAATGATATCTAAGCTTTTGAATATAATTTCTTATTTGAATACATTGAAATAAAGCTTAATAAAATAGTTGAAATAAAATGTTTTAGTAAAATTTTTGACTAGTAATTACGTGAATAGTATTTTAAATTTTTTATTGGTCATAATTTAAAAAATACCAATTGGTAAATGTAAGCTATCAATTATAATCAATAAATTTACTTATTTTTTAATTATGTTATTATTCGCCCTCATTTTGGTAAGCCAAAATGGCTTATTAGAATGATTTTTTAAATTTATAAAATTGGAAATTTCATGTTAAATATAACTAAATATATAATAGCTTTAGCTTCAATATTCATGGTAACAACTAGTTATGCTGCTAGTGCTTTGGATGTATCGCCAATTTGTAAAAAAGTTGGTAAAGATCTAGATAGCTATATAAATAGAGGGGCACATTGTTTAGAGTCAGAACCATTTGAAATTCCATTGACTGATGCAAAAGGATTAAATGTAGGTACTGCGAAAGTAGTTGCATATGTTTATTCTGATAATCCAAAAAATGCATTAACTTGGACATTCAAGTATAAACTGCGCACAAAAATTATAGGGCAAACTGGTGATTCTCTAAAAGTACGACCTGAGTTGTACTGTTATAACTGTACAACAAAGACTGTCTACGGCAATCCAATTAATTTAGTAAATGGTTTATCTTTAGAATCTACCACTACTTTCACCCCATCTAGCACTGAATTGGCTTCTTCAAATCCCTTATTTTTATCTCCAAGTGTATCTTTTCAAGTTGTCAAAGCGAACGCTTCATTTAATGATGCGGCAAGTTATGAACCAGGGATTTATAGTCCAGGTGTTCGCTGTGACATAGGTAAAGCTAAGGCAAATACGAAAGGATGTGTATATCCAGATGTACCTCCTGTTCTTACTACAATTAAAATTACTGATCCAGATGTAGATGAGTCTGCAAAGCATATTAAAGAAGCATTTGCGGCTGGACAGCCAGGTAAATTTATTGCAGGTTCAACCAATTCAGTTTTTCCTAGTTCAAGTGCATCTGCCTTAACTCGATTACGAGATGCTCAAACTCGTAAAGATAATCGTGCCGAATCTGTAAAAATGTGCAAAGTCAAATATGGACC
Source organism: Acinetobacter sp. 22301 (assembly GCF_052045285.1). NCBI lineage: Bacteria > Pseudomonadati > Pseudomonadota > Gammaproteobacteria > Moraxellales > Moraxellaceae > Acinetobacter > Acinetobacter sp. 22301. The sequence continues at coordinate 226,207 of NZ_JBQEOR010000006.1, forward strand.
AACGGTCGGTTCAAAATGTTTCTTTACAGGTGATTCTGATGAAGTCGCAACTGATTGCGATTGTGATGAGTTCCCGTTTGCAGCTACTCATCAAGGCGGCACAGGTGCCTCAGTGAAAAAAATTGATGCATCTGATAACCGTAGAGCAGGTAGCCGCTTAGGGTCTTTCTTTAATACCGAACGCGTTTTAGATGGCGATAAGTTCTTTATTAATGTTGATTAATAATTAAAATTAGCGAAGTACCTCCTATTTGAGGTACTTCTAGGATCTATATTTATGCAAAAAAAACTTCCAATACCAGATAACTTACCAAATCATTTAACGGACATTTTTTATCATATCAATATAAATTTGCCTAAAGGTGATTTAAAAGAAACTGTAGAGCTGGATAAAGCAATAAATCAAGTTAACGCAAGTGATGTATATGCTTCACAGGATTATCCTCTGAATAATTTATCTGAATATGCGGGTTGGGCTCTTAACTCAGAAACAACTCAATCTGCAAGTAAAGATAGCCCTTTATTAATTACTCATTGGTATTATTGGGGACAACAGCTTTATAGATCTATTAATCCGTATAAATTAGATCTAAAAGCTCCAAGTTTGTTAGAAATTCCTGCCTATACAAAATTACCAGAGTCTTTAGACTCAGTGATTGCTGAACAAGATGAAAGATTAGATCTTTCTGATACCGATGCTAAAAAGATTACTGGTTCTATTCCTGCCATGCATGGTGTTATCCCAAAGGGCAGTATATTTAAACAAGGCGATGTAATTCTAAAAAAAGATGAGAAACTGACTCCTGAAAAATTAATTGTTTTAAGACGAGCAGGAATCAAAGAATTATCTATATATAAAAATCCCAGAATCCTCATTGTAAGTATGCATTCCTTTGATAAAGAAGAAATGAGTGAGGAAAGTCTGTATGTTAAAGATGTCTTGAAAACATGGGGCTACGAACAGGTAGAAATCAAATCACTCAAACCTGAACGTTTTGATGCTGCATTTAATAATCTTAAAAAAGATAATGACCCAGCTTTAGATGACTCATTAACGACGAGCAGGGACGATTATATAAAATTCTTTGAAGAACAAACTTCAAACTTTGATGTCATTATTTGCTGCACATATCAAAATAATCGTTCTTCTTTATTCCAGCTTGAAAAACTTCCAATCTTTGATCAAAGCAGCATGTCATCAGCCTTGAATACACGTTGTATGCCAGCTAATGAAATTAAAATTCTTAAAGGACAAGATAGGACTCCACCTAGTCGTGAGACTGTGCAGATATATGATGAAAGCGGTAATCATAAAGGTATGCGTGTAGTCGTTACAGAAGACAAAGCGACTATTATTAATTTACCGGGTGACATCCAAGATATTGCGATTCTAATGCATGCTTTTGTGAAATATATTTTGAATAAGCACATCTCAGACTTTTTTGATCATGCTTACTTTAAAGGTAAAACTGACATAGAGATTGTTCCTGATGTGACAAATAGAAAGTTGTTATGGGGGCACTATAAGCCTCAAGAAAATGGGGAATATGTATTAGAAATTATTGAGCAACAACAGTCATATCAGATAGAGCCATTTGTTAAAGCGAATTGTATTGTGATAGTACCTTTTCAAGAGCAGACAATTGCAAAAGGCACTGATTTATATTTTATGAAAATAGGTTAAGTCTAATTTCTATTTATAATTTAATTGAGCGGTGTAACCTTTAAACTTGTTAAAAGGTTACAACCTATAAAGTTATAGCTGCCAAAACCCCCACCTTTATAAACCCCACTTTAACAATCACTTATCCATTATTTATCCTTACTTTTTAATGATCTAATTTAAAGCAAATGTCATTTTGTGTGCTTGACTGCTAAAGGGCAGAGCACTATCCTTTGCCTGCTGGCCACATTGCCAGCCGGCTTTGACAGGCTGAATATTATCTCCCGCATCAGAGTTATTTCTTCTGAGGAATAGTCTTGTGTGGTAGCTACTCGTCCCTTTCCCGTAGCGGTAGGATGATCTGACCCCATAAAGTTGGACAGTTAGTTAAGCAGTTTTTAAAAACTGGTTTCTATATTGTACAGGGAATAAACCTTGTAGCTTCACCTTGATTCTCTCATGATTATAATAATGAATGTACTCTCGTATAGTTTTCTCTAACTCATCAGTTGATTGAAATTTTTCACCATGAAAGCACTCCGATTTT
>NZ_JBQEOR010000007.1:0-193142 GCF_052045285.1 Acinetobacter sp. 22301
TCATTATTATAATCATGAGAGAATCAAGGTGAAGCTACAAGGTTTATCCCCTGTACAATATAGAAACCAGTTTTTAAAAACTGCTTAACTAACTGTCCAACTTTATGGGGTCAGATCATCCTACCGCAACGGGAGGAGACGAGAAGCTTACACACAAGAGTATTCCTCAGAAGGAATATTCTGATGCGGTCTAAAACAGCCTGTCAAAGCCGGCTGGCAATGTAGGCCAGCAGGCAAAGGATAGTGCTCAACACTATTACAGTCAAGCACACAAAATGACATCTGTTTTAAATTAGATCATTAAAAAAGTAAGGATAAATAATTAAAATTTATTATTAAATTTGGTTTATACAACTATTTAATCATTATCCCCTCTCATAACTAAGATCAGCCTGAGTATTTTTAATGATTTGTTGCATGAACTCATTGCGTTGTTTAGCTTTATATTTACCTAAACGATCAATACCATTAGGTAGAACACGTGCAACTGAAGTGACAACAAAATTCTTAGCAAATGAACCACCGACTAGTGCGATGCCTGTCATTGATTTTTTTGGGAAAGTTAATGAGCTTGCGATCTCTTTACCAAGCATTAAATGAGCAAGAGTACTAATATAATCTTGGGTCATTTTTCTTTGAATACGGTCTATAAGTTTATTTTGATCAATGCGTATTATTTCATCTAAGGATTGCCACAGAGCACCTCCTAACATGGCAGATGTCTCATCAGGGATAAAAACTTGATGTAATTCGATCCAAGTTAAACGCCAAATATCTCGTTCATTCGTTGGAACAAGTGAAGGATGCACCCCAACAACATGTGCTATTAAACGCCACAGGTGAAAAATATCTTCACGCTCCTGTTTCGCATAAAGTACTCCTAAAATATTTGCACCCAAAGTTGCAAGTAAGGCGAATGGTAAAATTGTTGCAGTGTAAATAACTTGATGAATAGGTTCATCCCACTGATCAAAATCCCAGTCATTTTTGGATTTCATAGCTTTGCGCATATGTGCATGGATCATTCTTATTCGTATACATGCCTTATATCCCGGACTAAAACGACTAGACATACCATTCGGAGCAGTGACATCATTAAACCAATTTAATGTTTCTACAGCACGCTTTCCTGCTTTTTTATAAAGATCTCCCGATCTTAATAAAACGTGATTGGCAACTGGAGCGACATAACTCACAGTCAAACCAGGAATAAAAATGGCAAAAGCTTCTTTACCTATTAATTGATAAAAACGAGTAGCACGCTCCAGCCTTTTATGATCTACCCAATATGGGAAGTCATCCACTACAGCAAAAAAATCTATGAGTTCTTGAGGTGGGTTATCAACCGTCTCAATTCCATATTCAAGAGCTTGATTAAACATATGCCTAGATGAAGATCCAACTCTATGCATACATTCAACTAAATTATCTGCTATAGGATCACCAATTTGTCTAAAGCAATTAAAGGATGCTATCTGTGCTTCTGTAGCATTCGGTGCATCTTTATTAAAAAATCTAGAGGCTACATTGAAAGGAAACTGTTTCATTGCACTTGGATTTTCAACAATTGCATAAGAATATTTATCCAGCATCTGGGAACTCAAAATGATCAAATATTATTTTTATAAGTTATTAAAAAAACTCTTCACACAATAGGTGTAGATATGCCATATTAATGATCAATTTAGGCCAAGACTAAATATATGCAAGATCCTTTTGGATTATTTCATGAGACCATATCCATTTCTTATGCCCGTCTTTTATTAGAGATTTGCGAAAAATATGATATTAGTGCTGCGATTCTTCTAGAAAATACAGGGCTATCCTTATTAGACATCAAGCAATATGATGCAAAGATGAGTGCACATCAATGGTCTAAATTAGTAGCCAATGCACTTCGGCTGACTGGTAACAACCGTCTAGGAATAGAATACGGATCAGCTTTACGACCAACGGCCCATGGCTCATTAGGTTTTGCTTTTTTGAGTTGCGTAGATGTAGAAACAGCTCTAAATCTTTGCCAACATTTTTTCTGTACACGTATTCAAAGTTTCATACCTAATTGGACTTTCGACGAAAAACTTGTATACATTTATCTAGACGATGTTCATCCAGTAAAATTAGGTGATGAACAGCAGTCTCAACAACTAAGAGCATTTTTAATTGAAAGTCTTTTATTTGGTGGAATTCATTTATTAGAACTACTTATTCAAGAAAATTTAGAGGAATGTGAAATTTTTCTAGATTGGTGTGAATCTTCAGATTATGAAGAGATTTTAAATAAAAATATAAAATATCATTTTAATAGTAAGCGGAATGCTATAGCTTTTCCTTTAAAATATTTAAAACAGTCCAATCCACAAGGTGATTTAGTTGCCTTCCAACAAGCTATTCAATACTGTGAAAAAGATAAAGGTTTAATAGTAAAAGATGCCACACATCATTTGCAAAACTCGATAAAGATGGAACTTTTACATAATTTTAATAAAAACTATCCTTCTCTTCCCGAGATTGCTAAACGTTTAAATATGTCTGAAAGAACGATTAAACGCCATTTACAGACACAAGGAACTAGCTTTCTTCAACTTCTTAATGAGATTCGTTTCAAGGAAGCAAAAAAACTTTTAGCAAAAGAACAATATAATATTCAAGATATTGCAAACTTGATTGGATATGAAGAGTCTACTAACTTTGTTAGGGCTTTTAAAAAATATTCAGGTATAACTCCTCATCAATATAGAAAAAAATTAAAGTCTGAATAGGCTGTACATTCAGAAAACAGAATGCACAGCAAAATTAGCTTCGTCTAGAGTTTCTGGACAATAAATCCCATCCACTGATAAACCTGATCAACTTACCTTGCTTATTTGGCAAGTTAAAAGCAATAAGTTTCTACCTTCGGTCGATATATTCTAAGTAACCCCTTCCCACTAATGGCTGATCATAGAATTCGCCTTGCCATGCATATGAAGAAACAAAACCAGCTGCCAATCCGAAACAATACGGGGTATCTACATGTGCTGAAATATCTAAAACCTTTTGATTGTTGTGATAAGCAACCCAGCAAAAAGTATTTGGTACATTCATTGAAAAATTATCGGGAGTAATCTGCGGTTCTTCTTGAAGACTCGTTACTTCAAAAAGTATATCTCCATTATATTGAATTGACGTTCCATCAATATGACGATAGTAAACAGAAGTCAAAATGGGTTGGTCTTCATAGCAAATAAAAGCCAGCAATAACTGCTGTTCGTGGTCAATATTAATAACTTGATAGCTAAAGACTTTTACAGGAAGTTGAATATTCTCAACTAACCATTTATTTTTGAGCATTGAGGTCGCTACAGCTTTCCAAGACTCAAGCGTACAAAGCCCTTTAATACTCTCACTATTGCCTTTTTGTTTAATGTAGCCGTCATAATGCATCAAGACACTAAAATGCTTATAAAAGGCACTATAGGCAAACCATGAAATAGCTTTGGTAGGCTTTAAATGAAGTTCTAGTTCTAAATCTTCTCTTTTAGTAATTAATATAAATCCATCACCATCCTCATGCATGACACTTTGATTGTCAAAATTAATCCCAAAAGGGGTTTGGTTAAACTTGATATCATTTTTGATTGAAAATGTTCTGTAGGCCTCAGGCGTTGTCGATAATGCTGTTCCATGTACCAAAGAAGCTGTATCCCCTTTTCCATCTTTAGACATTTGATAGTTGGTATCTGTAATCGTAAATCCAAGATAACCTAATACCGAAGCCCAAGATAAATATCGAAAGGGTTCAGGTAAGTCAGGAATCATGACCCCGTAATGTGTACTACCAAAGCGCTTATAAAGAGTATGATGACTGAGTTCAAACTCTTTTGGCAATGTTGCTTGTCGCTCTGGTGTAACAGCTCCCAACAATGAGCCTGAAAGTTTGGCAACCTTTTGATTGGCTTTGTCTTTAAAACTCTTTGGTAATCTATCGCTTGAGATTAACATTTTTAAGATCCTTTATTTTTATCTACTTAAAAAATGAAGTTCCATATTAGAACTTGATTATTTGCAATTGAATGTTAATAAAGGACATCTTGATCTAAGCAAATGCACTAAAACAAAAAAGCCAACTCTTTCGAATTAGCCCTAATTACCTCACGACCACGTCTGTGAAAATTGCTTTTGATTTTATTGTTCGCAACAATCTTCATCTTTTTTGTTATGAGTCTAAATTAGCCTTTCTTTATGACAATCCGATTAAAAAAACATCCAAAATCTCTCCTAAACAAACTTCATACATAAAATATGTGTTTTAGAGAACTACATCACAATTTATATAGCTGTACATTTTAAAGGCATATTCCGCTAAACGGCCAAGTCTATTATGCTTAAGTCATCTAATTGTTAAGTATGTATGATGGAACAGCAAACTTTATTACAAGAACTGAACTCACTCATTGAATACTACTCAAAAAGAACCGATTGCCCGCCTACTCGAATACGCATCGGCTATAGGGCTTATGCAAAATTGATGCAGTGTCCTCCTTTCGCGGATGAAGTGATGAACTCAGCCCTAGATCCAAATAAGCGAAAATATAAAAAGTTAAAAATTAAAATTACCAAAGATGATAATGAATTGGAACTGGAATAAGTTTTATAAAATTTGAAAATCTAATAATTTATTCAAAGATAAAAGCCCATGAACTGAGCTTTTATCTTTTATAAAAAGCAAATAGTCTTTAAAACTCGACTTGTACCGTGACCGTGTCTTGGTAAGTTCCCGCTGGTACTGTATCTGCGTTTTCATCAACAATTTTTGTGGTAAACACATAATTCTGCTGCGTTACTCCATTATGTACGCCCGGGTTAATCGTTGCATTTAAACTCGACCAACGCTCGTTACCGCTTCCCCATCGATCATTCGATGAGTTCTTGAAAATATCGTATTTTAAATACGTATTTCCCGTTTGCGACTTCATGGCACGCTGGTTACCGTTTTGAGGGGAAAGTCCATTATTTAAACTGACATAGTATGGGGTATTTACCGAGCAACGGATTCCCATAGAAGACTGAACAGGTTCAAGCTTGGACGCAAACGCCGCTGTACCAAAGTTTACGTCTTGAGCTAAAATTCGACAGTCTGGAAGTACAGTAATTGACAGTGAACCAAGCGAGTCTGTTCCAGTTCCCCAGTTAAAACCGATACCCAATACCCCGCGTTTAAATCCTGGGCTTTCAAAGAATATACCGATTCCGGCAATAGCAACCCCTGGTACCGAATAAAACCATTTTACTTTTAACGGTGAATCAGCCTGATAAACACCAGGTGATACGCTTTGCCCAGCCGGAAGGCGTATATAAAAAGGCAAATTACCATCTGGCCCGCTAAAAAGATTGACCAGTGTAAAGCTACTCATGTCTTTTTCTTGGCCTAAGCTAATGATTTCATTATTACTATCTAAAATAACAGCATTGAGCTTTTCTCCGGTTTGAGCGTTGGTAAACGAATTCGACATTTGTTCAACTCGATATTTTAGATATGTCATGTTTGCTAAAGCCAGACTAAAACCCGTACATGACAAACCAGAATTAAACTGTGAAGAATTCTCACCGTTTTCCATTAGGTAAATAGACGGAACCGAAATAGTAGATGAACCAGAAGCACTCACACTACATGCAGCATGAGCCAAATTTCCAGCCAACATCAGTCCAGAAAACATACATAAATGGCTGAGTAATTTTTTTGTTTTTATTTTCATGGTAAAGATACCTCATGACACGTAACAGGCTTAACCACCACAATTTGTTGCTTGGCTTGTTCTACATCTACAGAAAAATCTGCCTTACATACGCTCTGATCTGAACGTTGAACAGTTACGGTATTGTTGGGTTTCAAGTTTTCTAAATAGACAATGCCATCCATTCCCACATAAGACGACTCTTGGTCAGCTCTATGCACGACTGAACCAACAGGCATCGGTTTGCCGTCTGCTTGAGTTAAATAAACGTTAGCAGAAATAGACTGATGAACTGGGAACTTAATCACAACACCCGAGCCGCGTTTAGCAGCAATACGTTGTTCAACTTGCGTGATTGTAAAGTTTGAAGGTAAATCGATTGGGTCGACGCTGTATTTACCCGAATAATAAGGCGTCACCGATGGCACAAAAATATGGCCTTTTTTATTACTACGACCAATTAAACTGTTTTCGTATCTAACCAAAACATCTGGTACTTGGTTGGTATCGACCAATGCAAAAGAATCGCCTAAACGGTTTGAAGCAAATATCTCACCCCCCATATAAATAAGTGAACCAGATAGACCAAACCAATAGTTATAGTCATGGTTTCCAGACATACCAAAGTCGGTATTGATATAACCATTGCGGTAATTGACACGTGCCTGATTTAAATCTTCACTATTTTCATTAAAGCGTCGGGTCAAGTCGACACCCACACCACCCTCAGACGGTACAGAACGGTTGAAATTAATATAACCCGTATCGCCCTCTTTATTAAATGCATAACCCGAGTTCACAGTCGCGTTTCGTTGGAACAGTGGTATCGAAAGCTGAAATGCAGCACTCCACTCTTTTTCGATAAAGTCACGGTTGGCACTTAATGAAACGGTCACACCATTCATATAAGTCGGTAAAACAGGTGCCCATGACAAGTTTAAGAAGCGGTTTTTAAAGTCATTCGCCTTAGTATTAATATAACCGACGCCAAATGTGCCTGAATTTTTGGTCGCAAAGTAAGTATTGGCCGTTAAGCTTTTATTGCTATTGACCGAAATTAAATTGCTATATTGCAGCCGTGAAAGATCGGTATATTCATCATCGCGCTGGTTATGGTTAATACTAAAACCAAACCGATTACGGTTATAGCTGTACCCGACCGTATATTGATTACCCTCTAAATCTTTAGCTCGATCTTCAGACATAGACTTATCGGCCTTACTTTGGCTAAAAGAAGCACTCAGCACACCTAAGTTTGCAAGCTTGAGTACAGACCCTGCACCCAATAGCTGTAAGTCTGAAGAAAGTTCTGTACGACCTTCTACGGTAAACCAGTCATTGACCCCATAACGGGCATCGGCTGCACTTGCAAATTTTCCATAAGAAAAGTTCTTAAGTCCGTAGTCTTCACGGATTTTCCCTAAAGACAATGAGTAATCAAATAAGCCGGGCTTGAGCAAAGTATTAGAAATATAAAATGGGACCGCTGTTGTAACCTGACGCCCGACTGCATCGGTCGTGACCACAACAGCTTCCCCTTTACCATTAATAAAAGGAACATTGTTTAAAATAAACGGCCCAGACTGTACCTCTGTTGAACTGGTCTTTTGACCATTAATAATTAAATCGACTGTACTTGGCAACGCGGCTTGCCCAATAAACTGTGGCAATGGATAGGTAATTAAATCGGGTCGAGTTGAATAATTTCTCTGTACCTGAAAACCACCTAGACGGACAGAGCTTCCCCAAGTCGTTTTACTACCGGTAATAATGTCACCTAGTACAAAAGATGTAGCGTTATTTTGGTTATCAAATTGCCAAGATGTGTCATAACGACGATAGCCATCATTGTCTAAAGACTCGGCGTTACCTTCATTTTTATATTGATTTTTGACATAGACACCAGAGTTTTTAATGACCCCTAACGGAGAGAAAAAACGCTGCTCAGTAAATAAACTACTGGTTGAACCGCCTTGATAGGGTCTATAAGTATAAAAATCATAGTTATTGAGTAGCCCTATACCAGACTGAGCAACGACAGGCTTATACCATGAGTCTTTACCTAAAACTTGAGTCGGCATCCAAGCAGGTGGAAAGTTAAGCTTAAAATATTGGTTTGATGATTGATATTCATAGCTTACATCTTTCAACTTATCTAAAGATATCCAGTCACTTGCATCACCACTAAACCCCAAAGTTAAGATATCTTGATTGGTTAAAGCGGTCTCGTTGTTTGTCAGTAGCTCCTGAGGAATTTGAATTTCTAACTCATCAATCAGCTTGTTTTTTTGTATGAAGTACTCATCATTTTTAACGATGACAGGCACAACCTGCTGAACTGAATATTGGTTTACAACCAAGTCTAGATATAGCTTAAACAATTGATTAATTTCGTTAATATCTTTTGGTGGTGGAGGCAAATCGCCAGCAACAGCAACATTTGGAATATTTAAGCATCCACCCGACAACAAAATTAGCAAAATACTTTTGCATAAATTATTATGCCGAAGGATCATGTTGGATCCTCCATTTTTGTGATTTCGATCAACTCTTGTTTTATGCCAGAGCTATCAACACCATAAATTTTAGAAGTTTTTAACAATTCATTTGCAGTCGACTTATCAATAGCAAACTTCACGGTACTATTCGATAAAACATAGCCAAAAGCAGCTTTCCCTAAAGAAATATCATTGCCAGTTTTTGAAGTTTTAAGTGCCGAAAGACGCGCAAATTTCTGTCCATTATTTTTTAAATATAGCTCAGACTGGCCTTTCTCATTGTTGCGGACGGACCACTGTAAAACGGGTTTGGCTAAAGGATTTTTTGCATTTGCTTTTTGGCTCTCTTCAGTTAAACCACTACCAATACCTTTTCCATAGGCAAATAACGGAATTGAGTAACGCATTTGGAAACTCACTTTAGAAGCGTCTTGCTCGTTTCCATCGGAAAGGCGAATCGGTAACTCATCTACAATCAACCGATATGACTGTTCTTTGCCATCTGGCAAATTGGCGCTTTTGGTTAAACGAAGCATATGCTTCTCACCTGCTTTAATTTTAGCTACAGGCGGGCTTGGTATAATTTCGGATTGCTCATTATAGTTATCTTTTAAGCCATCTTGATTCCATTTAAACACCCGAATTTGCACCATCGCATCGGTCTTGCCGGTATTTTGAAGCCAAACCGCTGTTGCTTTTTCATTGGCTTCAATTTTTGGATAAATAGGCCAAATTAAAAAAGTTGCTTGCGCCATCACAGGTGTAACAAGTGATAATGTACTTGCAAATAAAAAAGATTTTAAAATGCCATTTTTAATAAATGCAGAATTGTTCATACAAATCACCATGTAATCATTATTGAAACAGTATCTTTATAAATTCCAGCAGTATGTGGTTCATTATTATTTTCTAAATCAACGACACCATATATTTCAAAATTTGCCAGACGGTTTGTAGGTGCTGTGGCAGGCAATAAATATTTATTACCGACAACATATTCAGTAGACAAACTGCTAGAGTTATATAACTTATAAGGCAAATAATTCGAAGATGAACCATTTTTCATACGTCTTATATTATTCTGTAGATTTTCACCACCATCTATAGAAATACTAACAGGCAAGCTTTCAGTACAACGAATATTCCAAGATTCTTTGCTATTTATAATATTAGAAACGACTTTATCTTTTGATAAAGCTGAATATTTACCAAAATCAATTTTCTGTTCGATATTATCTATTGAGCATCCATTTTCAATTTTAGCCTGAACTTTAAAACTAGAATTTAATTGAGGATCTACCGCATATATAAATGGACTTACAGATAGCAATAATATTGCTTTAAAATAAAAATATTTCATTTTCTTAAAACTCAATTGTAATTGGCACTATATCTCTATACTCACCCTTAGATATACGACCACCATCGTGTATGGCTTGACCAAAAATATCGATATTCTTTTTAGTATTCATATCATTAAGAATAAAAGCATCATTCGCTCTAATCACTTGTTTATCTAAACCATAGAGCAAGTTATAAGCAACAAAATCTCTACCATTACTTAATGCATGATAATAATTTTGTGAAAAATAAGCAGGAACTTTACTATCATTATTTCCAGAACCAAATATTATTTTTACAGTAGAAATACCAGCACACTGTATCTGTAAACCAGAGTTTCCATTATTTATCAAACTTGCGTCGACCACCCCATTAAAACCAGTTGAGGTTTCACCAAAATCAACAGTTCCGAAATTTAAATTTGTCGCATTATTTTCAACAACTTTATTATTAATAGAACAAGAAGGTAATAATTCAATTTGATTTGTTAACTTAGCTCCAATTTCACCCGCATTTAATGAAGAAATTAAAAAATAAGAAATTATAAATATAGAACCGCGATTAAATATCATCTCCCCTCCATTTAAAACAGGTTCACTCGCTTTTAAGTAAACCTGCCACTCAATCAATTATTTCTTTTTATATTTAGAAATTTACAGTAACTAATAGAGTATCTTTATAATCACCTTGGGCTTTTGCTGTGCCAGTGTTTGGAGCAATTGCACCGAAAATTGGTACCGCTGTAGCTTGGCCACTAACTGTAGTGAACTGTTGTGGCTGGTTTACAACATAAAGGTTTGTACGAGCAGCATCGCGGTAAACGTTATATGCAACTACATCAGCAGAAGCAGTATTTTTTAAAGTACGGTCTGTACGTTCACCACCATCAATTGCAACTGTAAAATCAACAGGATCCGTGCCGTCACAAGTCACAGAAATATTACCGCCTGTTGCTGCTGAAGCGACTTCAGCTGTTAATACGTTGTTCCAAGTACCAGAAGTTTTACCAAAATCTAAAGTACCAAACTTGTTCATATTCCCTTCAGTTTGACTACCACCTACAGTACAGCCTGTTGAGATATTTAATTTAACGTCAACCTGTCCAGTAACAGCCGCTTGAGTATTTACTGCATAACCAGCAACTATTAATGCTGCAAGAAGTGATTTCTGAATGTTTTTCATATTCATAACCTACATATATAATGATTAGTTTTGTAGAACAAAATGAATCAAACTCAATAAATAAAATATGTCCAATTTGTTTTATATATAAAACAAACTACCTTTTACTATTGTGTGATTCTTTTCACAATTTAATAACAATTATTTAACTTGTATACACACATTACAAAAAGACTATGTTTACTTATTTAAAATTCTTTCTTTAACAGTTAAAAAAACACCTAACTAAATACCCACCCCTACTTTAAAAAAAAGTCCAAGAAATAGAGAAAATAAATATCATCTATCAAATAAAAATTAGTCAATATTTATTCAAATACAATAATTTATAGATTTAATAAAATCATAAGAAACTCATTATTATTTAAACAGGTCACACGACCTATTTTAACTATTACTTAAGAGACAAAAATAAGTCACACGACCTATTTTTTAATTTTAGATTAGGTCATATGACCGATATTAAAAAATTATAGGTCACATGACCCATAATTAGTTTAATAGAATTTAAATATTTTATTTATATTTTTCTAATTTCATGGTTTAGAATGCCTTTTTTTTAAATAGTACTTACAGGCTGGATAATGATCAAAATTGATACCTTTGATACTATGCAAATAAAGAAGTCCTTTACCACACTAAAAGGACAAGAAAGAGTAAAGCAAATCTTAAAAAATGCTGAGATAGTTTTTCTTACCAAAGGTTATTCTGGTTTTAGTATGCGAGGAGTTGCAGCTCAATCGAATATTAGTTTAAGTACCTTACAGCATTATTTCCAAAATAAAGATAGTTTATTAAAAGCTTTACTCGATAAATTAATTTTCGACTACATACAGCGTATAGAAATTTTAATCAACTTAAATGCAAATGAGCCACCCTTGCATCGGTTTATGAATATTATCACCAATATAATATATGAAATAGAACAACCGGTCATTACGCATACATTTAAAGAGGTATTTTCTATTTCAGATCACTTACCCTATGTATATGATTCTTTATCAATGATACAAAAGTATAATTTTGAACTTATATATAAAATTATACTCCCTATTCATAATAAAATCTCATCAGAAGAATACAAAGAAAGAGCCATAATTATAATTACACAGCTCAACGGTTATTTAGTTCAACATTCAAACAAAAATACAGATGAATGCTATAGACAATTTCTAAGAAATATACTTTTAAAAAATATATCAAGATTAGTTAGTGAACCATAAAATTAAAAACATAGGAGTATTTCTCCTATGTTTTAATATAAAATTTTCCTATCATATCCCTACATTAATGTTAAAAAACAACCATAAGAAATGATTAAAAAAACTAGCTAGTCTTATTAGCTATTGAAGAATAAATTAAATCAAAACATAATAATCGCAATGATCAAAATTGAAATTTCAATCTTTTAGAGAATCTTAATGGACAATGCTAAAGCATTAAAATTTATAAGCTTTATGCTCGCTTTCTTGTGGTTTTATCAAGGACTGGTTCCTAAACTAATTTTTATTAACTCTGATGAAATATTTGTATGGCAAACCATCGGACTTTCTTTTGAGTATGCAAAACTTGCAGGGCGCGCGAGCGGTATAGCTGAAATTATTTTTGGTTTATTGTTTCTTTTTTATACTCATAAATATATTCACTATTTAAGTATTTTAGGTTTATTCGGTTTACTATTCTTAATTGGTTTTTTAAAACCTTCTACACTTATCTCGCCTTATAACCCTATCGTAATGAATATTTCGATGATAAGTTTATCAATTATCTATTTGCTTTTATTAAAAGAGCAAACAACTCATTTTCATAAAGCTGCTCAATAGCGTTAATTTTAAAAAAATTTAGAGATTTCAATGAGTTTATCTAGTCGTGAAGTTGGCTGCGTAGTCATCACTGGAAGCACAAAAGGTATAGGTTTAGCACTCGCCCACGCTTTTTTAGATCTGGGATGTTCAGTTGTCATCGCTGGACGAAACGCGGAGCATCTTAAGCATGCTCTCACTCACCTAGAAAATCATTTTAGTAAAGAAAAATTTATTGGTTCATGCTGTGATGTGACACAAATTGCAGATTTACAAGCCTTATGGGAGGGAGCAATTCAGCATTTTGGACAAGTAAATGTGTGGATTAATAACGCAGGCAGCTGCCACCCAACGAAAGAGTTTATTGACCTTCAGTCAGATGAATTAAATGCAGCCGTTTCAACTAATATTTTGGGCACAATGCTTGGTTCGCAAGTAGCTCTAAAAGGCATGCTCCGACAAGGATATGGCCAAATTTTTAACATGGAAGGTTGGGGAAGCAACGGAGAATGGAGTCCAGGAATGACCCCCTATGCGACCACTAAACAAGCAGTAAGTTATTTTAGCAAAGCACTTTATAAAGAGACCAAATCGACTTCTATTTTAACTGGTACGCTCAGCCCCGGTATGGTCGCAACCGATCTGTTAGTTTCGTCTTGGACCAATGGCAACGTACAACACTGGAAAAAGATGAAGCGCTTATTTTTCTTTGTGATTGATCCGCCAGAAGTTGTTTGTTCATATTTAGCAAAACAAATTATTCAAAACAAGAAAACCAATCGACGCATCGCATGGATGACGCCTTGGAAGCTTTTCCTTAGATTTTTACAACCCTATTATTGGCGCAGAAACCCAGTTAAAGGTACGGCTTTAGAGCGTTTGTAATCGGGTTTATGAATATAACTAAAAATCTAACTTTAATAAGGTCAAATGATTTGATTGGCAAACGGATGGAATTTAGCAACTTAAGGTACTTCCACCAATAAAAATGCTCAGTAAAAGCTTTTCTAAAAAACTCTTACTGGGCTTTATGACTAATCCACACCCTCATTCTCTGAGGTATCTTCCTTATTTAAAATCCGCCCTTCTTGTTTTGGTCGAATCAATGGCGCAGTTGGTCTTGGGTGATGAGTATGTGTATATTGCATACCTACTCCCGCATTGACGTCATCTGCCGCGATTTCAGTTTCAAAACGCTCATTATCTAAATCCCGAATTTCTTCGGTAATTCTTTCTACCTCGTCTTCATCCACACCAAGTTCTTGCAAAATCACACCGCCAAACTTAATTGCTGATTCAAACGTTTCACGAATCATAAAGTCCACTTTTTGTTTGACTAAATGCAGTGAATGCTCGCGGTCATATGAACGTACTAATAGTTTTGCCAAAGGAAATTCATGGGTCACGAGTTCTACAATTCGATTAGTCGTTTCCTTACTATCTACACACACCACAATTGCTTGTGCTGTTGCAGCACCGGAAGCATGTAAAATATCTAAGCGACAACCATCGCCATAATAAATTTTAAAACCAAATTTTTCGGCGTTTCGAATCATGTCGGTATTATTATCAATAATGGTGACATCGACACCTCTTGCTAACAATAATTGACTGGTGACCTGTCCAAAGCGCCCAAAACCGATCATTAAAACGCTACCACTTAGCCCGTCGGCAATATTGATATTTTCTAATGAAACCTTCGTTTTTGCTTGAGTAGAACGTTTGAAAATAATACCGACTATTGGGGTCAACACCATTGAAAGCACAACAATGGCGGTTAAGTTAGATTTAACAGTACTATCAATAACTTGTGCACTTAGCGCAGCCGAGAAAAGTACAAAGGCAAACTCTCCACCTTGAGCCATAAGTAAAGCGCGATCCAACGCTTCTGTATGAGGGCTTTTCGTTATTCGAGCGACCATATAAATCATGAGCGCTTTGGCAAGCATCAGGGCAATTACGCCACTCACAATCAGTTGCCAGTTTTGAGCAACTACCGATAAGTCCAATGACATACCGACCCCAAGGAAAAACAGGCCCAGTAAGATTCCTCGGAATGGTTCAATATCCGCTTCAATTTGATGTCTAAATGTTGATTCAGATAAAAGTACACCCGCCAAAAAAGCACCCATCGCCATAGTCAAACCACTGACTTGCATGAGTAACGCCGCACCCAACACAACCAACAATGCCGCCGCAGTCATGACTTCTCGGGCTTTAGCAGCGGCCAACAGTCTAAATAATGGATTAAGTAACCAATACCCTGCCGCAATAAGCCCTGCAATTGCGATTAAACCAATTCCTATATTTTCTAATCGTACCGACGTGCTTTCGACCACATGATTCGGTGCCATAAAAGCAACAATAGCCAGCAATGGCACAATGAGTAAATCTTCAAATAGTAAGATGGCTACAATCTTTTGCCCACGGGGCTGAGTCAAATCACCCCGATCGCCCAATAACTGCATCACAATCGCAGTCGAGGTTAAGACGAACCCTGCCGCACCAATAAAAGCAACTTGCCATGTAAAGCCAAATAATAGCCCAACGCCAGTCAAAGCCAGCGCGCAAATAATAATCTGTAGCGTACCAAGGCCAAAAATCTCGCGTCTAAGACTCCACAAATGTGACGGCTGCATTTCCAAACCAATCACAAAGAGGTACATCACGATTCCCAACTCGGCAATATGCAAAATTGCGGCAGAATCTTGAAAAAAAGCAAAACCGAATGGGCCAATAATTAGACCCGCAATTAAATAACCAAGTACTGAACCTAAACCAATACGTTTAAAAATAGGAACTGCAATGACAGCCGCTGCCAATAAAACTACGGGGGCAACTAAGCTAATTGAATGTGCTTCTGAGCTCATACATTTCTCATTTTATTTATCTGCAATTTATTCTATGTGAAACGAGGTTCAAGGGCGATTATTAGTTTTGAGAAAAAGCATCCTAAAAATAAAATGGCTTGAGTCATACGAAAATAAAAATTGAGCCTATAAATAGGAATCAAATACTCATGGACAAACACCCATAAAAAAAGCCCTAACGGGCTTTTTTTATATTAGGCAATAAATTTCAGCATGAGCTGAATGACTGTCGCATTAATTAAGTCGACAAAGAATGCGCCACAAAGCGGAACAATCAAGAAAGCCTTATGCGATGGACCATACATATTAGTAATGGCTTGCATATTTGCCACAGCTGTTGGTGTTGCACCCATACCGAAACCACAATGACCTGCTGCCAACACTGCTGCATCGTAGTTTTTGCCCATGACGCGGAACGTCACAAATGCCGCATATAAAGCCATCGTAATGGTTTGCGCACCTAAAATCACGACAAGTGGACCAGCTAAGTCGGCAAGTTGCCAAAGTTTTAACGAAAGCAATGCCATTGCTAAATAAAGCGACAAAGACGCGTTACCAAATACATCAATCGCACGGTCAAAAATATCAATTTTCAACACGCTTTCTAAAATGTTTCTTAAGATTACACCGCCACCGAGTGCCCAAACGAAAGTTGGTAACTCAAACCAAGTTCCTTTACTAAAACCAGTCATAAATTCAGCAAATGCTAAACATGCTGCAAACATACCCAGTGTAGTAATTGCATTATCGGCAGTAATTAAACGGACTTGATGCGGGTTTTCAAACGGAGCAAGGTCATCTGAATTTTGTTCAAGATGTGTGTCGCGATTTTGGATTTCAGCGTTAGTTTTTGGTTGAGCAAGACTATAACGATTAATAAGTAATTTCGCTAACGGCCCACCAATCACACCACCAATAATCAAACCAAAAGTAGCACTCGCCATACCTAATGCTAAAGCACCCTGAATACCATGCTGGGTTTCTAAAATTTCACCCCATGCGCCAGCTGTACCATGACCACCTGTTAAGGTAATTGAACCAGCAATCAAACCAATAAGTGGGTCAAGGCCCAATAAAGTCGCAAGGCTCATACCAACAGCATTTTGCACAACAATAAATGAGGCTACACAAATTAAGAAGATAATTAAAGCAGTGCCACCTTCTTTAAGCTTCATAAAATTAGCACTTAAACCAATTGAAGCAAAGAACACGAGCATAAAGCTGGTTTGTAATTCACTACTAAAAACAATGCTATACCCCCACAAAGTGTGGACAAGTAAAGAAACTACAGCAGCAACCAAACCACCCGCTACAGGTTCAGGGATATTATAACGTTTTAAAAAATCAATACGATTAACAAGAAAACGGCCCAACAATAAGACGATAACCGCCGAAATTAGTGTATAAAAACCATTAAAAACAAATTCCATATATACTACTTTCTGATTACATTCCTAATGGATTGTAAAATAATTATATTTTATTTTTTATTATTTAAAAAAAACACAAACAAACTTTACAAAAACCATCTTTATTTAATAATAATCATATAAATCAATTTGTTATTTTGAGTATTTAGTAAAAAATCACAATGTATCCTCTCTTAAATTTCTATATTGCTTTGATAATTAATTTTTTAAACATTTAAATGCTCAAGCGATGAAATCAAGACATCTGGTTGCCTCAATCTTATTACCGATTTTTTAAGTAAGAGTATGTTGGGCTAAGCTAAGCTCTACTTGATACATTTAAAGAAAAATCCTGTCCTTTGGGTCACTGAACTTCTCCATCATTCACTTTAATATCCTTCAAAGACCAGCTCTTTACTGTTCTGGGCAACATCTTTATAGGTTTTATATTCAATGAGTTTATTGCTTAAAGTTCGTCAGAACGTTCCACAGCTACAATCTATTAAAAAATCTCTTCAGACACGTGCTGGTCAAAAAATACCTCACATGCTGATCAATGCATCAGATCTCTTTTTCAGAGGCCCTCAAATAGCTTTGTCAGGAAAAACACCTTTTGATGTGATTCATAAGCATGAAATTATTAGCTTACGCCATTATAAAAATGAGACTGATACCTCTACCCCTAAACACCGCGTACCTTTAGTTATTGTTCCACCACTAGCAGTGAACATGCTCATTTACGATTTGTTCCCTACTCGTAGTTTTGTACGTTTCTTTTTAGCCCAAGGGTTTGATGTTTACTTAATTGACTGGGGCATCCCAACTCGGCACCAAGCAAAATACAACTTCGGTACTTATATTAAAGTTTTCATGCCAGAGATGTTAAAGCAAGTTCGCCTACACAGTGGTCAGCAACAGCTTTCTTTGCATGGTTGGAGTTTAGGCGGCGCACTTTCGCTCTGCTATACCGCATTGTTTAAAGATAAAGATATTAAAAATCTAATTATTCTCGCTTCCCCTATCGACACACACAAAGCAGGTTATATGGGGAAACTATACGGTAGTCTTACCAAACCTGCCGAATGGGTTCGCAAACATACGCCATTTCGTATTCGTCATCATGTACCAAGTGAAGCATTTCATATTCATGGTTGGCAAAATACCCTTGGTTTTAAATTAACTGACCCGATTGGAAATCTGAAAACATATTGGGAACTTTTTAAGAATCTAGATAACCGAGAGTTTATTGTCGACCATGCAACCTCAAGCTCATTTATCGATAATATGTTGGCCTATCCGGGCGGTGTCATGCGCGATATTATTCTCCGTTTCTGGATTGATAATGAACTGTCTAAAGGTGTAGTTAAATTTGGTGAACTTACCGCCTATCTAAAAGACATTAAATGCTCTGTGTTAGCTGTCGGTGGTAACACAGATATTATTGTCACAGCTGATGCTGTTAAACCACTCATGGATTTAATTAGTAGCCAAGACAAAACATTTAAGGTGGTACCAGGTGGTCATATGGGCGTAGTTTCTGGTAGTCAAGCACCCACTACGGTCTGGCCAGAAGTAAGTACTTGGTTAGCTACTCGTTCAGAATAATTAATTCAAAATCAGTAAAGCCAGTGTAGTCAGTTCTATGCTGGCCATAATTCAAATTTTATAAATCTGATATTCTAGTTTCATTTATATTGCAGTAGTTTTTTCTCTTAATTCAAAAGCAGCTCATTACTAGATGACACAAAAATATAAATATAATTTCCTCACTATTAATCACATTAAAAACCCTTCAACACATAAATTTTATTTATTAGAAATATAATTTAATAAAACAATATTTTATCAAATGTTAAAATTTTTTAAATAAATTAATTTTCTCTTATTAATATTTATAAATTTTAAGAAAAGTACCTCTTAAAGTTGATGTTACTTTTTGTTATTTATGTAAAGCTCATCTAAACAATATATTTACTTAAGTTATTGTTAAAAAAATTTTTTTATAAATTTAATTTTGTAAAATTCGATCATTATTTATACAAATGTAGGCAATCTCTCACAATTATGTAAGCCAAAGCTTACAACTCAAATAATTGTTTTTCTTATAATTAATTTCAGTACATATAAGCACTCTTTACTATTAAATAGAAAGCTGAATATTAATAAAGAGATCTGGAGAAAATGATAAAGTCATCTTTATTAATATAAAAACTCTTAATAATAGAAAAAGAATCTCAAAAATTAATATGTACTATCTTTCCTCTGGAAACAGAGGAAAGATACTTTTTTTAATCATCAGATAGGGTATAGAAAATGTTTATTGCAAAAAATATATTTGTATATTTACTATCAATGTTAGCTTTATGCTTACTGATTATTTTCTTTAATTACATAGGAATGAACGAGACGATTAATCTCCTTCTCTCTTCTGCACTGTTTGGAATATTTATTACTTGGTATTTTAAAGGTAGTGGACTCTGTCTCGCCCTATTTAGCTTTTTTTATTGGGCTATGTTTGTCATTAGTCAAAGCTTAGAAGTGATATGGATGCTCGCAAGTTCAGTTATTGTATATTTAGTCATGACTAAAATATTACCTAAACTCAAGACCATCCATATTGGCGTGATAGCCAAATAGCTAAAACGGTTTCACCCCACGATTCACCATACCCACTTTCTTAACTGTGTTAATTTTAGTTTGTTCGGCAATGACTAATTCATTGATGAAAGCTTTTAAATTTTGCTCATCAAGACGAATAGGATTAAAAGTACTTTCTCCCATTTTTAGAAAGAAAGATTCGATATTTGTATTACGTTGTACATATTTCATTGACCATCGTTGAAACGAGTTTTGTTCAATGGAATATGTACACAACCATTTAACATTGTGGTGTCTTTCATCATTTGTAATTTTTTCAAATAATCGTTCAACCACCTCTCGTTCACCTTCCAAGCATTGAAAGAAAGCATTATCGGCATAATAGAGCACCCCACAGATCTGATTCAAATCATTGAAATCTCGTGCTTCTGTCAAAATATCACGTAAATCTTGCAACAAGTCTTCATTTTTTTCGTTCCGTTGACTGGCATAACACAGGCGAACGTTCATTAGCAATTCCGTGAAATATAAAATTTCTTTATTTAAAGATTTTTTAATCTACCATATCCCTATTACTAATAATTTATATTTCACACATATTCTAAAGTTTATTTTAAAAATACGTTCGATTATTAACTATAAGAGCTTAATAACTAATGATTTATATTCACAAGAAAATAAAAAGCCCTCCTATTGAGGGCTTTAATACTCTAAAAGAACAATAAATTTCTTTAAAAGCTAAAATAAAAAAAAGCACTAAAAAGTGCTTTTTTTACTTGCTGTTATATTATTGTGGAATAATATTTACAGCATTTGGGCCTTTTTGCCCTTGAGTAACGGTAAATGTTACGCGTTGACCTTCATGCAAAGTTTTGAAACCAGAACCTGTGATTTCTTTGAAGTGAGCAAACACATCTGGACCGTTGTCTTGTTGAATGAAACCGAAACCTTTAGTTTCGTTAAACCACTTTACTGTACCACTTACTGTATTAGACATGATATATCCTACTGATTTCTAATATTTTAGAATCATTAAATAATGACCCTATCATAACTTTGAAAAAAGAATAACAAATTGAGCTTAATATCTTAAAAAACGAAGGATTATGACTAAAACTACGATACTTAAAAGAAGATTTACTAACAAGTCTTTTTTCTAGTTAACAGCATCATACATGAAATAAAATTGTATTCAAGGCTTTTATATAAATAATTTCCAAAACTTAAGTTAAATAAATATAAAACAATAGCTTAATAAAAAGATTAAGAAATTCAGTATATTGCTTAATTAAAAAACAATCTATGATGTGATAAAACATTGAAAAGCAACAGCTATAAAAATATCTATTTAGAAAATTGCTTGAGCACGAATGAAAAGTTATTTTTAAAAATATAAATAATAAAAAAACTCCCGAATAGGAGCCTTATTTTATGGCAGAGGATCAAGGACTCGAACCTTGACGAACGGTTTTGGAGACCGTCATGCTACCATTACACCAATCCTCTATATTCATGATTAAACACTCAAGATTTAATCACAAAAAAAGCAAGATCATAATCTTGCTTTTTTAATGGTGGGGGCGAAGAGACTCGAACTCTTACACCTTGCGGCGCTGGAACCTAAATCCAGTGCGTCTACCAATTTCGCCACGCCCCCATCTGGGACATTTATTTAAAATAAATGTGGCAGAGGATCAAGGACTCGAACCTTGACGAACGGTTTTGGAGACCGTCATGCTACCATTACACCAATCCTCTTCCAAGATCTAGATGACTTAACATCTACATCAAACTTTAAGTTATTAACTTAAAGTGGTGGGGGCGAAGAGACTCGAACTCTTACACCTTGCGGCGCTGGAACCTAAATCCAGTGCGTCTACCAATTTCGCCACGCCCCCGATGGCTGTGTATATTAGCGATAAGATCTGACAGTGACAAGTGTTTTTTTTCTAAAAAAAACTAACCGTGTAAATTGTATACAGATACTAGATCAATGATTTTTATCAATTTGAATCTGTTTTAAGCAATTTATTGCTTCATCAGCATTTGAAAATCGATTTTGCTGCTGTTTTTGTAATAAACCTGCAAATAAGGGATAAAAAATCAAAAACTGCGCGGGTAATTGAATGGTTAAATTTTGACAGTGTAAGATTGCCCAATCACGATAACTACCTGCTTCTAAGCGAGTTTGTGTTAACCATTCATATAAAACGATGCCAAATGCATATAAATCGCTTTGTATTCCCTTATACCCTCCTCTAAATAGCTCAGGAGCCATATAACGAGGTGTTGCATCCATGACTGTATCGCAACTTGAAATCGGTCTCGTTTTCTCAAAATCAATTAAATAAGGCTTTTGCTGAAAATTTCTAAAATGTTCTGCCTTGACGTCTCCATGAATCCAGCCAAGTTCGTGAAGCTCTGCAAGCTTATTTATTGCTAACCAAATCTTACGATATACATCAGTTAAACCACTTTCATGAACCAATGAACCGAACCACACGTCACTATTAGGTAAAATTAAAACCTTACCCAAAGAATGATCTAGCTGAGGAATTAAACTGCCCTCAATCAATTTATAAGGTAAAAGCCATGCAGGTTTTTTAAAGTGAATTTCTTCGTAAAATAATTGCTCATGCATGAAATCTTGCTCACTTTGAGCATGGGTTTCAGGCAAATGATATTTTAACCAGTAATTTTCGGTATCTATGGTACATGTCCATAAACACCGCCCTAACGCTGCACTTGTTGGCTTTGTTACACATGTTAAGTTTTCTATATGCGAAGCAAAATCATGCTTCAGCATAGTAAGACTCAGGCTGTTGTTTCTTTTCTTCAAAGCGCAAAACTTCTAAACAATGCTGAATCGTCTTACCAATACGAGCATGGGTCTCAATTGAAGAAATTTTTGGCCAAGTTGCACGTTCCCCTTCTCGTTGCAAACGCTTAAACAGATGCGGACGCGGGTTTTGCAAAGTGTAGGTATAGTGACTTAGGCTATATTTAGCAATGATATTCACATCACCATAATAACGCTGTCCCATTACGCCATAGCCATGATCTAACAATCTTCTAACTGGGGATATAGAACCAAGTCGTTGACGCGTAAAGTCCATAATGCCCATTGATAGCACTTTACCTTGGCGTCTTAGAATTCTTTCAGGCCAGCTTAAAACGTCTTTACGGAAGCGATCCGCATCATTTTGCATAAATGGAACAATATGTGGGTTAACCTGACTCGCAATGGTGTAGTTTAAATTATAAAGCCGCGCCATTCTTTCTTGCGGGAAATCGCTTCTTACACTTCCATCTACCCACTTTGTATTTGCCATATAAGGTGTATGTTCACCGTCATAACGTTTACTGGTTAAGCGTACTGGTGGGAATAAAATTGGCACAGCACATGAAGCCAATACAGCACTCCACACCAAAACATTCGGTGTCATAATGGCGTTCATAATTCTTGGGTTTTCTGTTGCATCATACGGCGCTACAGCCACATTAATGTTTAAACCTGATTTTTTAAAAGCCTCTTCAAACGTAAGATCGCCTAAATTCTCAATGAGGAATTTTTTTAAATACTGAACATCGGCAATTCCACCATTCCCTTTAATGAGTTCACGGAATTTCCTAAAATGAAAAGCGTCACTAAAGAATTGCTCACCATTTAATAAGTTTTGAATATCTTCACTGGCAGAGGTTCCAAGCATACCTGTCATAATTGCCCCTGCACTTGAGCCAGAGAGCACTTTAGGCATTAAGTCTTGTTCAATTAAAGCTTTACACACACCTGTATGAAAAAGGCCTAAAGTCGCCCCACCCGAAAACATAAGTGCAGGTTGTCCATATGCCTTTTCACAGTTTTCAAAAAACTCAATTTTTTCTTTTCTTTGAAACGTAATGCATTCACTTGAAGCGATGTAAGCCAAGCTTTGGCTAACTTCTTCGATATAGTCTTCAATTAACTTTTTTGTACCGACATGTGTTGCGGCAAAAAGCATTGGATGACCAATATTTGCAATATCGTAAGTTAGACCCTCTTTAAGTAAATAGATGAGGTCTAATGTCCGATGTTGCTGACGATATCTTTTGAGCAAAGTGTATCGATAAGAAATCAGTTCGGCATCGAAGTAAGGTGAACTATTATCAAATTTCCACTCTTGCACACCCGTTTCTTCATCTAATTTTAATGCAAAAGACTTCCATTCTTCATAAGATTCAGCCATGTCTAATTGACGTTGTAATTTTTTGATACGGTAAGCCTGATGTGGATTCATATCACTTCGTATTTTTTCAAACATATTTCGTCCTCATCTTCACAGATGATTTTACTGAATAGACATCACAACACTATGCTCGGTCTGAACATTTCAATCAATTGCAAAACCGATAAAGTGGATAGGTAATAAGTTTTTTGTCAGCCTGTTAATTTCGGTGTTAGTATCCTATCAAACACTGTTTAACATGATTGACTTACCATGGCTACCATTGATTTACCGGACAATTTAGTTCAAACATTATCACTTGTATTAAATCAGTTACAGCAAGTCTTGCCTGAGCCTCGACAAGAAACAGATTTTACTGCACCTGCTTTTAGATGGGAAAATCAGCAACTTAATGCCATCTATACGCCAAAAAATATTTATCTTGATGACTTAAAAGGCATTGAGCGTCAAAAAGAAAAAATTATTCAAAATACTTTGCAATTTTTAAATGGCCTACCAGCGAATGATGTGCTGTTAACAGGCTCACGTGGTACAGGAAAATCATCTATTGTTCGTGCTTTATTAACTGAGTATGCCCCTCAAGGATTACGTTTAATTGAAATTGAACGTGATGATTTATCAGACTTACCCAAAATTCAAAAACTCATTCAAAATCGCCCTGAAAAATATATCGTCTATTGTGATGACTTGGCTTTTAACGCGGAAGATGAAAATTACCGTAGTCTAAAAAGTGTATTAGATGGTTCATTACAGTCAGGTTCAAGTAATTTTATTATTTATGCAACCAGTAACCGTCGCCACCTGTTACCAGAATTCATGCATGAAAATACACCTGTAACTAAGGTCGATGTTCCCCAATATACTGAACTACATCCACAAGAAGCGATTGAGGAAAAGATCTCTTTGTCGGATCGGTTTGGTCTATGGCTATCTTTTTATCCAATGGATCAAAACCTATATTTAGAAATCGTTGAGCATTATCTCGATAAAGCAAACATGCCTTTCAATGATGAAGTTCGTGCAGAAAGTCTACGTTGGTGTCAGATGCGGGGTCAGCGCTCTGGTCGAGCGGCTTATCAGTTTTCTAAGCATTGGATTGGTTTAAACGCATTAAAAGATTTGTCTAACAATTAAATAAAATGTCCCGCAAAGCCTTAGCTTTGGCCTATAAACCGCTTAGCTTTGGCAGTTGTTTTTCATAACCTAAAACAAAGATAGCCCTTCTTTAGGTTTATATATGAAAAAACAATTGCCAAAAATTTCTACAGCCAGTAAAGCGCTTGGTAAAAGTTTATTACTTGCACAAGGCGTTTTAGACCAAGCAAAAAAATATTCAACTCTTCCTTTTACTCAAGCTCATACCATCCATCCACGAGTTGACGAAAAATATTATAGTTGGACACATTACGGTATCTTTTTCCCGCTTTTACCAGAGCCGCATCGTTACTTAAATATTATGATTTTAATCGGTACACCAGGTGCACTTGCTTTTGACCATGATGATATCATTACTGGAAATCCTAGAAAAACAGCTACATTCTTTTCAAGCACAGCTGCTCTGGAACAAGCTTTACTAAAGGCCTATGTCATTCCCGAAGATACAAAAATTAATAAAGATGGGAGCTTAATAGAACTAGGTCAAGAAATTTCAATTCAAGGTAAATTCCCTCAAATTCACATTAATGGTCATTATGATGGATTTGATTTCGACTTTGATATCGATATTACTTCACATGTTTCATGGTTTATAAAAACACCAATCTATGATCATTTTAGCTTATTGGCAAAGTTTAAAGGTTTTCTAAGCTATCAAGCAGAACGCATTGAAACCCAAGGACTTTGTACTTACGAATATGCTCGAGCAGTTGGTCCTCACTCCATCACAAATAAACTTATTCCTGATGCATATAAACTGCCACTTGATTTTTTCACTTATCAAATCATCAATTTAAATGAAACCACTCAACTTCTTCTTACCAAAGCCGATATTGCAGGACAAACAGCTGCATACACCCTGCATATTCGACATCTGGACCAGCCAGCTGAAATCTACACAGATGTAAGCTTTGATATTATTTCGCATCAAGTTGATGACTTCATTTCACCTACTGGGCAAAAAATGCGACTTCCAAAATATTTTTCTTGGATCGCTAGAAATGATGCAAAGCAAATTATCTTAAACATTCAAGCAGAAATTGACTGCCCATTCCGCTATGGTCATGGGCGAGGTTATGCGAGTAGCTATATATTTACAGGTCATTATTTTGGTAATGAAGTACAAGGCCGCGGTTATATCGAATACATTGATATCGAAAACCAACAGGCCTTTGACGATGAATAATTTTACTCAGGAATAGTGAGTTCAGTCATCGGCCAGCGCGGCGTGGTCGTTACCGCTAAACCATCATGCTGACCTGCTTTTAAACGCTGATAACCAGCAAAAGCAATCATTGCCCCATTATCCGTACATAAAGCAGGCTCGGCATAATAAACTTGCGCTTTAATTTTCGCCAAAGAAGTTTCTAATTGCTCGCGTAGTCTTAAATTTGCGCTAACTCCACCTGCAATCACTAAACGTTTAAGTCCAGTTTGCTTTAAAGCTTTTACTGATTTTTTTACCAAGGTATCTACAATTGCTTCTTGGAATGAAGCAGCAATGTCAGCATCACGATTTTCACCATTCAATTTTTTCAATTGAACAGAAACAGCTGTTTTTAAACCACTAAAAGAAAAGTCCAAGCCTTGATGAAGCATAGGTCTTGGAAACTCAAATGCTAATGGATCACCAGATAATGCAAGTTTTGCGATATTTGGCCCACCTGGATATGGCAAGCTCATCATTTTTGCAACTTTATCAAAAGCTTCGCCCGCAGCATCATCAATAGACTCACCCAATAGTTCATAATGACCAATAGCGTGGGCCGCCATCAATTGTGTATGCCCACCTGAAACTAACAATGCTACAAACGGAAATTCAGGTGGTTGACTTGAAAGTAATGGGGCCAACATATGACCTTCCATATGGTGAACACCAATTGCAGGCTTATTTAAAGAAAAAGCTAAAGTTCTGCCAAACAGTGCACCTGTCATTAATGCTCCCATTAAGCCAGGACCACGCGTATAAGCAACCGCATCAATCTCTTGTTTTGTTACACCACTTTGTTCAAGCAATTGATTCATTAAAGGAATTAATTTACGAACATGGTCTCGAGAAGCAAGTTCAGGTACTA
Source organism: Acinetobacter sp. 22301 (assembly GCF_052045285.1). Lineage (NCBI taxonomy): Bacteria > Pseudomonadati > Pseudomonadota > Gammaproteobacteria > Moraxellales > Moraxellaceae > Acinetobacter > Acinetobacter sp. 22301. The sequence continues at coordinate 26,874 of NZ_JBQEOR010000007.1, forward strand.
CGCCACCATATTCAGCATGAAGTTTAATCTGGCTATAAAGAACCTGTCCCCGTAAGCCGAGTTCGCTATCATAAAGTGCCAACCCTGTTTCATCACAAGAAGTTTCCAAGCCTAAAACAATCATCAAAACTGCCTTTTATATGAGTCAAAATATTGCAATCGCTATTATAGACTTGTGATATGAGTTGTAAATGAGTAAAATACTGACCTTCACTTGTGATCCGGCGCAATGGTGTGCCTGATCTTATCCATAATCTAGAGGATTTTACATGCCACAAGTTAAGTTGAAAGAAGGCGAACCAGTTGACGTAGCTATCCGTCGTTTCAAACGTTCATGCGAAAAAGCTGGTGTTTTAGCTGACGTTCGTAAACGCGAATTCTACGAAAAACCAACTCAAGAACGTAAGCGCAAAAAAGCTGCAGCAGTTAAACGCTACCAAAAGAAATTGGCTCGCGAATCTGTACGTACTACTCGCCTTTACTAATTAATTTGTGATTGACTGCTGAATTATGACTACTTTAAAAAACCAAATTACTGATGCATTAAAAACTTCTATGCGTGCCAAAGATATGGCAACAGTGACGGTTTTGCGTAGTCTACAAGCGGCAATTAAGCAAATCGAAGTCGATGAGCGCAAAGAGCTTGACGACGCTCAGGTTCTTGCGGTCATTGAAAAGCAAATTAAACAACGTAAAGAATCGATCAAAGCCTTTGAAGGTGCTGGTCGTAATGATTTAGCTAGTAAAGAACAAGCCGAAGCTGAGATTATCTCTCAGTTTCTACCAGAAGCTATGACTGAGGAAGAGCTTGATTCTATCATTGAGCAAACGATTGCTGCTCAAGAAGCAACTAGCATGAAAGATATGGGTAAGGTGATGAATTCTCTACGTCCGATCATAGCCGGGCGTGCCGATCCTGCTCAAGTTTCAGCAAAAATTAAAGCTAAGTTAGCTTAATCCCCCCCTTTTTTAAATTTTATATTTCTTCTAATCAAGCTTCTTTAGTTTGTATATATTTGCACACCTGCAAATTAAGTAAGATATAACTTTTAAATCTTCATTCTTCGCTCATCTTGCATCTGTTTCAAACGACTGTCTATTCTTGCCGACATTGCTTGATTATCTTTTGCCAATCGCTGAGCATGCAACATTGATTTTATTGCATTTTCCTCACTACCTGACCAATATTCTGCTTCAGCCCGATAGCGTAAAACATTGACTGCTCTCAACGGTCCTGTCTTGTCCAAATTAGCAGCCTGCTGCAGAAATTGCCAACCTTGGATATCTCTTGGGTTTTTATTGATAAATCGTTGAACCAAAGTTTGAACTTGCGCAAACTTACCTTGGCGTAGCAGCACCTCAGCCAACTTATAACTAAAAGCTTTATTTTCAGGCATCGTCATTTGTGTAGAAGCAATTGTTGTATAAGCTTGATCTAATTTATTTTGGCCGAGATAAATATCTGTCTGCAATAATGTGACAAGAGGCTTTCCACTAGATTTCGCTTGATCTAAAGTAGACTGCGCTTGCACATAATCACCTTGTCTTGTGTAAAATGCTGCTAAAGCAATCAGACCAGCAATATTTTTTTGGGACGCCAAACTTTGTAGTTGGTTTTCAGTTGCCTGATTGGCAATCACCATGGTGTACCATTTTAAAATCTCAAAATCTGCATCATATATACGGTTTTTAACTCGAGGCATCTGGTTTGCACGCAGCCGCGCTTCACTCATACGCTCAGTCGTCAATGGATGAGTCAACCAGAAATCCGGTAAAAAACTTACTCGACTTGTAGCTCTATGCATTGTTTCAAAGTAATCAGCCATACTTTGAGGGTTATAACCCGCCGCATACATATATTGCATACCAATACGGTCTGCTTCACGCTCTTGATTTCGACTATATGTTAATTGCTTATCCATGAGTGCAGCTTGGGTTCCAAGCATCACTGCTGCACCCGCATCGCCACCACCCTGCGCAGCTATAGCCACCCCCGCTAAAAGTCCTGCTAGACTTAGCAATGTTTGACCTTTAAAAGCTTCTTCAGAGCGACTAAAATGTCTTTGCGATACATGCGCAATTTCGTGAGCCATAACCCCAGCAATTTCATCAATATTTCGTGCTGAGGCAATAAGCCCTGTATTGAGCGCAAATAAGCCACCTGGAACAGCAAAAGCATTAATTTGTGGATCTTTAATCACGACTAGACCAATCGGCTGCCCAAGCTGAGTTTCACTTAAAATACTCGAAAATACCTGAAAAAATTGATCTTCTAGCCAGACGTCTTGAATAACGGGCATTTGTTTGTGAACTTCACGAAAAACTTTTTCGCCAATAAATTTTTCTTTTTGTTGATCAAGCAAACCAATCCCACTTCCAATATTTGGAATTTCTACTTGATTTGCAGAAGGCTGAGGGTCGAAAGGCTGCGCGTACGAAGCATTTGTTATAAAAGCCGTACTTAAAATAATTGGCAAAAATCTCAAATGTTTTTCTCTAGTAAAATTAAACCATCAAAAAAAGTCTACTGATATAAAACATAAAAATTATGTTCAATCAATAGACTTTTAATATATCACTCGAGATCGCTTAGTTTTGCAATGAAGTGTTATTAATCATTTATGCAAAGTTTGGGTTTACCAAATATCTAGGAGTTTTATCCTCTAAAGCTTCAACTAGATTTTTATAAGCAAGATTTGCCATTTTTTTACGGGTCTCTGCAGTCGCAGATCCTACGTGAGGCAAAGTAACAACATTTGACAGCTTAAAAAGCTCCGAATCTTGTAAAGGTTCTTTTTCATATACATCCAAACCAGCTCCAAAGATTTCCCCGCTTTGTAAGGCTTCAATCAGAGCTTGCTCATCAACTACTGAACCACGCGCAATATTTATAAAAATAGCGTGCTTTTGCATAAGCTCAAATTGAGTTTTCCCCATCAAAGCTTTCGATTCATTATTTAAATCAACTGCGGTTACTACAAAATCAGACTGTTGCAATAACTCTTCTAAACCAAGATATTGTGCTTTTAAAGGCTCTGCCAATTCAGGTTTTTCACGGCGGTTATGGTAAACAATATTCATGTTAAATCCATAAAAACCACGGCGTGCAATTGCAGCACCAATATTACCAAGCCCAATAATTCCTAGCGTCTTTCCAAAAACATCTAAACCAAATTGCTGAGGCCCAACAGTTCTTTTCCATTCACCTTGTTTCGTCCAATGATCAAGAAAAGGAACTCTTCTAGCAGCGCTTAGTAATAATGTAAAAGCAAGATCAGCCGTTGTTTCAGTTAAAACATGAGGGGTATTTGATAACCAGATTTTTCTTTGGTTTAGATAAGCCACATCATAATTGTCATAGCCAACTGTTACAGATGAAATAATTTTGAGTTTTTGAGCAGGCGCAAGATTACTTTCATTAAGAAGTCGACCAGCACCAATCATCCCATCAGCATCTACAACTTGTTGGCGAATTTGCTCATTAATATCACCCAGTTTTGGATTAAGAACCACAACATGATAATCCTGTTGTAATCGAGACAAAATTTCTTCATCAATTTGGCTAAAAACTACAACTTTTTTCATGTAAATCCCTACTACTCGTTGTTATCTTGCATTAATTGCCATAACCTTTTTTTAAGGAGTGGTTTCTCCAACATCTCTTTTAAGCTCGCCAAATGAATAATATTGGCATGCTGAATATAAGAACATTCACCAAGGCACAAGATCTTCTTGTCTGCTGCGACAGCATCTAAAAAGCCTTGAATATATGAACCTGCACCACGTTGGTCTTGATAGTTAGCTAAAGGGAACGGCCATTTTAGTTCAGCATATTGCCCTATTTTTGCTTTTTGAATGTTATTCCAAAGTTGCTTTTCTTCTTCACTTAAATTGGTAACATCTAAAAAAATAACGCATTTTTCAAGCGCAAAAGCCTGTAACTCAAATGAAGCAATCGTAACCACTGGAGCTTGTACTTCAGTACGAGGCGACACAACAGGCGGAACTTCTACTGGAAGTGGTACCGCAATTTCAGGTTCAACTTTTGGAACTTCGTTGACTTGTGGTTTTGTCGGTTGCTCAACAACTGGATTGTTCTTAGAAGGCAATATAATTGGTTCACCTTCTGGCGCAGCTTGATCTCGCCAGAGACTTTGAGCATTATTTTTTTGGCACACCTGTGTCTTAGGAATCCATACATCAATTCCTAAAGTTGCCAATATATTTCTTTGCTGCCCAATCATCTGTAAATCAATACCTCTACTCTATCTACATTCTAACGGGCTTGAGTTTTTTTTTCAGTGTTTTATTTCATTCAGATGTTTTTATAATCGTAGATGTCTTTTAAATAATCATCACACTATTTCTCTTTTGCATTTGATCCACAATTTCTTCTGTCTCAAAGCCAAAACGCCAATAAAGCAATTCAAGCACATCGAGTTCATCTTGCGTGATAATACGGTCGCTCCACAAACACATTTCTGCAATAGCTAGAATACTTAGCCGGTCACGTAATAATAAACCAGCAATATCATTTAAAATTTCAGCCAGATCTAATGGCTCATCTGAAATTTCATCATAGATATACATTTCATCGGGATTGAGCAGCGAACGTAAAATGCGCTCACGTACTTCTAATTGATTTGGGCTATTAATTTGCTGAACATGAAGTAAAGCATCAATTAAACGAACAATTTGGGGTTTCACTTCTTCAAATGCAGTCGGTAAATGTAACGGCATCAAGTTCAACTCATGTTTAACCCGCTCCAGTAAAAGTGCATCTAACAACCCAATTTCACCATCTTCTTGAATAATAAGCGCTAGCTTAGTAAGAAATTGCCGAGCAATACTTGCGGGTATATGCCCAATATTTTTACAAGCATCATGAAATATTTGAATATGAATACGTCCATCCAAATTCAATAATGCATCGATAATGGCATGACTCACAGGTGCATCTTTTGGAATAAACTCCCGATATTGGCGAATCATCAAAATAGCAACCATCACTTCACGTGAACCAGTCGCAGTTTGTAGTGCTCGCTGAATTAATTCAGGACGCTTTTTATTTCGACGTACATCACTACTCAGGGGCTTAATGGCATCATTTAATGCAAAACTAATTGGTGACAACCTTAATAAAGGTAAAGGCTGTGGAGATGACCACGGAATATAAATTTCTTTCTCAGATTCTTCTAAGAAATGAAATAAGCTAAACAACGGACGGTTGCGAAGTTTCTTTAAATTTTCTAATTGTAAATCTTGTAGCAAAGTAGGATTTAACTCATAAATACGTTCACGAATACTCGGGTGAATATTCATCCAGCTTTGCGGGCTTAGCGAGTTAGCAAAACACATATGTGCGATTGATTCGGAATAAGCACTATGAATTTGCGAACCAGAGTGGTGAACATAAATACGCAATAAAGTTTGGGTATTCGCATTATTTTTTAATAGTCGTACTGTTTTTTGGTCATTACGAAATGTGCGCCCACTCAAAGTCAAATACTTAATAAAACGAGTAATCAGCACACCTAGGCTTCCAGCCAACCAAATGACTCCACCCACTGCAACAAAAACTGTTTCAAATTTATGTTTATAGCCAGGGCTATAGCGCTTAAAACCCTGCTTGGCTAATTTACTGCCCCACTGACTAAAAGTTGTTAAGCCGCTATATAAAATCTTTAATTTAGTATTCTCAACAGCCTCACCCGATAAAATCTGATTAAACTCATGGCCCAATAAACCATATAACTCAAGCTTATCCAGATTCTGTAAAGCACCCCATGTCAGAATAATTACGATATCTTTGGGATGAAAACCTGCCGTAAGTGCATTTACACCAACTTCATCAGGTAATACATATACTGTTGGAACTTTAAGTGAAAAATTTTGGGCTAAGTGTTCTGTAATTTTTAATGCCGCGAGTTCTTCGGGAGTACTCTCCTCTTTCACCAAACGACGTGCTTTAAGTTGTTTTGCTAAAGAGTGTCCACCTTTACGCAGAATATAAAGTTCAGTAACTACCGACCAAACCATAATAAAAAGTAATAGTGCAACGAAGTAAGGACTTAAGGTATGCCACCAAATTGGCTGGCTATAATCAAAAAAATGAACGAGTAAACCTAAAATTAAATTTAAGATAAAAATAGTAAGCAGCACAGCAACCAAACACATAGTGATGGACCATGCCATATTTTTATTTTCGATGAGATAGTGGCTTACTTCTTTCAATGTAAATATTCCCAATTACATTGTTAGGTTTCATCATAAAAGAAAAAAGCGGGAAATACCCGCTTTTTTCGGCTATTTCTATTCTTCTTTGATGCCTGTTAAATCTACAGAAGCAGCATCGACATTAACGTCAATATAACCATCTTTTTTCTTCTTAGCAGAGTCATTACGCTTCTGCTCCAAATTATTTAGATAGTTACCATCAATATCACCTGTTACATAGATTCCATCAAATACTGAGCAATCGAACTCAGTTAAGTCAGGCACTTTGCTGGTACGTACAGCATTTTTCAAGTCTTCCAATTCTTGGAAAATCAAACGATCAGCACCAATAATTTCTTGGATCTCTTCCACACTGCGTTCTGAAGCAATAAGCTCAGCTTTAGCAGGCATATCAATACCGTAAACGTTTGGATACATTACTTTCGGTGCTGCTGACGCAAAGTATACTTTTTTTGCACCAGAATCACGTGCCATCTGAATAATCTCATTACACGTTGTACCACGTACAATAGAGTCATCCACCAACAGAACGTTCTTACCTTTGAATTCTAACTCAACAGGGTTTAATTTCTGACGTACAGATTTTTTACGTTGCTGTTGACCCGGCATAATAAAGGTACGGCCGATATAACGGTTTTTCATAAAACCTTCACGGAACTTCACACCTAGAATATTTGCAAGTTCTAAAGCTGAAGTACGGCTCGTATCTGGAATTGGAATCACCACATCAATATCGTGGTCCTCGCCCCAGTCACGTAAAATTTTATGAGCAAGCTTTTCACCCATTTTTAAACGCGCTTTATAAACCGAGATTCCATCAATAATCGCATCAGGACGAGCAAAATAAACGTATTCAAAAATACATGGGCGGTATTTCGGATTAGCAGCACATTGTTTAGAGAACAACTCGCCATTTGCATTGATGAAAATTGCTTCACCTGGTTCAATATCACGCTCAATTTTGAAACCAAGAGCAGTAATAGCCACCGATTCAGAAGCAATGATGTATTCCATCTCACCTTGTTCAGTCACACGCGAACCATAAATAAGTGGGCGAATACCATTCGGATCACGGAAGCCAACCAAACCATGACCAGTAATCATCGCTACTACACCATACGCACCTTGGCAACGCTCATGCACACGAGAAACCGTGTGAAAAATATCGTCAGCTGTAGGATTTAAAGTGCCTTTTTTCTGTAATTCATGTGCGAATACGTTTAAAAGAACTTCTGAGTCAGAATCAGTATTCATATGACGTAAATCTGTTTTAAACAGGTCATCATGAATTTCTTCTGCATTGGTCAAGTTACCATTATGTGCAAGCGTAATACCGTAAGGTGAGTTTACATAAAATGGTTGTGCTTCAGCACTGCTCGCAGAACCAGCAGTTGGGTAACGTACATGGCCAATACCATAATTACCAAGTAATGCTCTCATATGACGAGTATGAAAGACATCACGCACCATACCGTTATCCTTACGAAGGAAAAGACGGCCTTCATGGCAGGTTACTATTCCAGCTGCATCTTGCCCACGATGTTGCAACATCGTTAAAGCATCAAACAACATTTGGTTCACTGGCGATTTACCGGCTATACCAACAACTCCACACATAGCAACCTCGCAGACAAGCTAGGAATTAATAAAAAGGATTCTTTGTCGAATGGTCGGATCGGTTTTCTAAATCTTCCGATTCGTCCATTGGTTTTGAAGGAGTGCCTGATGCACTACCTCCAGATGTTATTTGATGAAATGCCTCACTTGCAGCATCTTTAGACAACTCGGTAGCCAAAGGCGCATAAGGCAATAAAAACTGTATAAATTTGGACTGTTTCCAGTGCGGTGAACTTTCAACCCAAGGTCCTACACCCTGCATTGTAATTAGTACAACCAACAAGCCCTTTAAAGAACCAAAAGCACCACCTGCTAAACGATTTAATGGCCCCAATTTCAGACTTTTCAAGAGGCCATTTAAAAATGCAGAGACGATCCATGTTAAAACAATGATCAAAAGCGCTATAAATGCAAAAGCTGCAATTTTTTGAACAACTGGATCATGACTTAAACCCGACATAGACGGAGCAAGAAGGACAGCATATTTTGCACCCATAATTAATGCAATGACCCATCCTACCAAGTTCGCAAAGGCTTTAATAAATCCTTGTCGCAAACCGTTTAGCCCCCCAATGAGCAAAAGTATCAGAATAATGATATCAATTGTGTTCATATTCACTTAAGACATAGCTGCAACACATTGTTTCACTAAAATAGGACCTGTATAAATTAGCCCACTATAGATCTGTACTAATGTTGCTCCAGCTTGCTGTTTGACTGCTGCTTGTTCACCCGACAAAATTCCACCCACGCCAATTAACGGGATTTGTCCTTTTAATGTTTGGGAAAACAAACGTAAGCATTCTGTACTTTTTTCAAAAACAGGCGCGCCTGATAAACCTCCCGACTCATTACCATAAGGAAGATTTTCTACACCTTCTCTTGATAAGGTCGTATTAGTAACGATCAAGCCATCAATTTTAAACTGTACTAACTGCGCTGCAATAAATTCAACATCTTCCGCTGTTAAATCAGGTGCAACTTTCAGAACCAAAGGAACATAGTGATTATTTTGTTCAGCTAGCTCAAGTTGTCTTTCTTTTAAGGTTTGCAATAGTTCAGTTAATGCATCGCCACTTTGTAAACTTCTTAAGTTCTTAGTATTTGGAGATGAAATATTAACGGTAATATAAGAAGCGTAGTTATACACTTTCTCAAGGCAAATCAGGTAGTCATCAACAGCTTTTTCTACAGGAGTATCAGCATTCTTACCAATATTAATGCCTAAAATTCCTTTAAACTTTGAAGCTTTTACATTTTCAATCAGCTTATCAACACCATCATTATTGAACCCCATACGGTTAATAATGGCTTGAGCTTCAGGAATACGGAATAAGCGCGGCTGCGGATTACCCGATTGAGGACGAGGTGTAATGGTTCCAATTTCAATAAAACCAAACCCTAACCCAGCTAAAGCATCAATGTGTGCACCATTTTTATCAAGACCAGCTGCTAAACCTACTGGATTTGGAAATTCAATTCCCATACAAGTCGTCGGTTTCGCCTCTACGCTCTGACGGAGTAGGCCGAACTTATGTGCTTTATCAAGCATAGATAATGTTAATTCATGGGCACGCTCTGGTGCTAAACTAAACAACATCGGGCGAGCAAGTGAATATAACATACCAATCACAATCTACTGATTTTAGGTAGGCATATTATAGGCACAGGGAGCACAAAACACCATGCTTAAGACCAGCATATTTTAATATGTTATTGAACCGTCGCTGTTAATTTAATCTGACCTTCACTTGAAACCATTTCCATTTTTTCAATACTTAAGCCCATTTGTGCCAGCTGGGTTAAAAAGTTAGCTAAAATTGCGTAATTCTGATGAGTAACAATAATTTGTAACTGCTCGCCATTTTGCTGAGAAGTAACTGTTAAACCTTGCTGTTGAGCTACACGTTGTATTTTTTCTGCTTGCCCTAACTCAAGCTCACTCGCAGGTTTCATAGTGACTGCATTACTTTGCATCCACACCATCAAATCTTTTAAATCATTTAAGCGCTGTTGCTGCTGTTCTGCTAAGGAATGCATTTTCCAAAGTGAAGTCCCAATAATAGCCACTACAACAAAAATTGTAGTAAAGACCACCATAATACGTTCACGGACAGTCAAACGGTCTAAATATTGATTAACTTGTTCGATCCACTGATCAAAGCGGTTTTGCAATTGAGCTAATATTTTCATTATTGTATTTTCACCACCCCAATTGCCCCACCACCATCGGCTTGAATATTACCTAACTCCGCCTTAAATCCTTGCTGATTAAGCTGCTGTGTTAAAGCTTGCAAATCATCTGCCGATTTTGCTTTCAAGGCCATGGTTAGTGTAGAAGCATCATAATTTAATTGCTGAGCTAAAATTTGTCTTTGCATCAAAATAGGTCCAACACGACTCAATAAAGAAAGTGCTTGTGTATCGCCTTGTTTACTCATTCTTAAATGACTTTCAAATTGGCTTTTTATATTTTGTTCATTTACGCGACTAGAAGGACCAAACCAATATTTATATTGCTCAATTGTCTGCTCAGCTGTTTGATTCGCTACATTTCTTAATTTTACCCAACGCAACAAATCATAGCTAAACTGAACCACAATGATTGCTAAAACAATAACCGCACATGCTTTCCAGTACCCAGAAACCGTTTGCTCTTGCCCTTTGGCTTTTGGTAAAACGTTAAAAGGATGCTGTTTAGGTTTATCTAAGCCCTGAAACTGATAAAAAAATTCTGAACGTTGCTCAACACTAGAAGCTGCTTCTAAGCTTTCTAATTGTTCTGTCGTTAATCCACTATATTGATAGTTTGTTTCAACTGGCTGGAATTCCAAAAACAATCCCAAATCATCTAGTGAATTACCAACCCATTTACTTTCACGCGCCAGTAATTTTTGGTCAATATTACACAGGATAACTTGGTGTTCTTGTGGTTCTGGCAAAATCAAAAAGTCTGGCAACAAAGCAACCAGCTTGATTGGCAACAAATTCATTGCATGTTGCCATGTTTCCACAGTAGTTTTTGCAACGCCCAATATTGTTAATTGATCAGCATGAAAATGATGAACTACTTTCATGTGATCAATAGGCAAAGTTACAAACTCTTCAAGCAAATATTTAACACCATCTGCTCCAAGTTGCTTGTAATGAGACTTTGCTATTTGTTGCTGGAATACCTGAGCATGACGACTAGGAAAAAAGACAACAGCCTCTTTTCCTTGGTGCAATTGTAGGTCTTGTATTAATTGATCGAGGCTTTCAGCCTGCAACCAGTTTTCTCCGTTAGACCAATGCCATATTCCATTGGTTTCAGGCATCCATAAATACAGCATAATGGGCTAAATAACCTTTTTAATTATATTGTGGGTATAAAACTATTTTTTTGTGTTGATAAACCAGTTGCAATCACAGCCTGAACATAAATTCGAGCTTCAGCCAGTGCAAATGGATTAAAGTTTTCATGAGTCAGCAATTCAGCAATATGCCCTACTACATTCATATGACACACGACCACAATTGACTCATAAGGAATCTGAGACAACCACTCAACTGCCTCTTTGGCGTTATCATCTGGTTTAATTTTATCGCATAACAACACAGGCACATCTTTAAAGTACGCTTGAATATGTACCAATGTCTCTTGAGCACGTAACAAAGGACTAACTACAAAAATATCAGGCTTAACAATATCTTTTAAAAATGTTGCTGTCTGTTCTGCTTGAGCATGTCCACGAGCAGTAAGAGGGCGTTTAGTGTCGTTACCATTTACAGGTGGAGCGGCTTCCCCATGGCGAACCAATGTCAGTTGCATAAATTTTCCTTGTTAATAATTCCTGCATTATAACCACAATTTATGACATTTCTTCTTCAGACTTCGTGATGAGGTAAAACAAATTCAACATCACTACGGTGTCCGTTTTTCATAAGAGATAATGCAATATTTAAAGGAGGCGCCCCTTCAAAAATAACTTCATATAAAGCATTAGTAATAGGCATATAAACATCTAATTCTTCTGCTTTACCACGCACCTGAACAATTGTATTGATGCCTTCTGCTGTCTGCCCCAACTCTTTACTTGCCTGATCCAGCGTTTTACCGGAACCCAAAGCATAACCAATTTGATAATTACGGCTTAAAGGGCTGTTACAAGTCGCGAATAAATCACCAACACCTGACAATCCCAAGAATGTAAGCGGATTTGCGCCTTGTTTTACTGCAAAGCGGCTCATCTCGGCCAAAGCACGGGTTAAAATCATACTCTTGGTGTTTTCACCAATTTTGTAAGCGGCGCCAATTCCCATTGCAACCGCATAAATATTTTTAAGTGCTCCACCTAATTCCACTCCGTGTACATCATCACTACCAAAAACACGGAATAAAGCACTATGCAGAGCATGTTGCACAGCATAACGAACTAACTCAGAATCACTGGCAATAACGGTGCCAGACGGCATACCCGCCATAATTTCTTTTGCAAGGTTTGGACCTGAAAGTACACCATAAGGAACTTCAGGTAATTCTTCACGAATGATATCGCTCATGAAGCTGAAAGTTTTAGCTTCAACACCTTTGGTCAAAGACACAACCGCTTGTGCAGTAATATAAGGAGCGATTTGTTTTAAGACATCACGGAATGAGTGACTCGGAATTGCGACCAAAATAATATCTCGATCACACACGGCTTGCTCAAGATCAGACACAGCGCGTAATGATGACTCTAAAATAAAATCTGGCAAATAACGTTTATTAATGTGGGTTTTATTAATTTCCGCAGCTGTTTCGGCATCACGAATCCAGATCATGGTATCGCAACCATTACGTGCAGCTAAATTTGCCATAGCCGTTCCAAAGCTTCCTCCCCCTAGAACGGTAATACGTAAAGCGGTTTTTTTATCAACCGCAACTGGTTCTACCAAATCTGTAAACTTAAATTCAGCCATCTTTTATTATCCTATTTCTTACTTCTACAGACGTTTAAGCCTGCCAAACTTTTACGAATTCTTTACTTTCAATATCTGCACGCGGTGCAATTACTTTAGCTGCTGTGCCGACGTAAATAATACCTGAAATTAAATCACGAGGTTGCAGACCTAAATGCTGCTTTAACCAATTTGATTCGACAACTGCACCACTACGCCACATGGTCGAAAAACCTTGAGCTTGTAGAGATAATAAAAGATTTTGTACTGCGGCACCCGTACTTAAGATTTGTTCGAAATGCGGTACTTTCGGATGATCTTGTAGTTGTGTAAGCGCCAAAATGAGTAATGGTGCGCGAAAAGGATGTTGTTTAACACGTTCGAGTTGAGCGGGATCAGTTTCACCTAAATCTGCTAGAGCCTTTGCTAAAACTTCACCAAAAGCACCACGTTGTTCGCCTGAAACAACCACAAAACGCGTTGGCTTAAGTCTATGATGATCTGGAGCAGTCAAAGCTGCTTGGAAAGCTAACTCTAATTGCTCTGTACTTGGAGCTGGCTCAACTAATTGGCCAATAGACTGACGCTGATGAATATTTTGGTGAATTATTTGTATTGCTGATTCCGTCATTAATATTGATCTAACTCAAAAATTCAAAATAGATTAGCATAATCTACCGTTAATCCACCATTGAATCTAGCTTATAAAATTAGCGAACTCTCACTTTGACATTTTTTAATACAAAACATCAAAACTCATACAACGTCTTCAAAATCAACTAGAAAACTTATGTTCAAATAGCTATGTCTTTTAGCGATTAACTTTAGGTGCATTATGAAAAAAATAATTTTAGCGAGCGCAATGAGCGGTGTTGTTTTATTACTTGGTGCTTGCGCAACTACTCCTAAAAATACTTTAGCAGTTCAAAAAGAAAATAATCAGTTTGAAGTTACAGGTATTGGCAAAACCAATTTAATTGCGAAAAATAATGCAATTACTGCAGCTCAAAAAACTTGCTCAAAAAACACTACACCAGTCGTTGTAGATGAAAAAACAACATATAACGGTGTATTAAAAGATGTTGTAAGTGAAAAAACTGGTCAAATGGTTGAAGCAGCAGCAGGGGTTATTGGTACATTAACTGGTAAAAATGCATCTTTAGCAAAAGATGATGACTACCAAACAACGCTTACTTTCTATTGTAAAATTAATTAATCAAAAAAAATCCCAATCATTTGATTGGGATTTTTTATTAGCAATAACCATCTAATCTGGTCAGTGGTAATTTTTTACCAATTGCTTTTTCAATTTCGGGTAAATAAAAGGCGTCATCTTCTGAAAGAAAACTAATACTTACACCTTGTGACCCAGCGCGACCTGTACGACCAATACGGTGTACATAGTCATCAGATTGTTCAGGCAATGTAAAGTTGATGACATGCGACACGCCATCAACATGAATACCACGACCAGCAACATCCGTCGCGATCATAATATTATGTTTACCTTGCTTAAATTGCTCTAACATTTTTAAACGTTTATCTTGAGCAATCTCACCAGAAAGCATACCAACTCTATATCCATCTTTCTTTAAATGATCATAAAGACGGCGGACTTGGTCACGTCGATTAGCAAAAATCATGACCTTATCGATTGGCTCTTCACGCAAGATATCTTGTAGTAAACGATATTTGTCTTGTTTAGCTACAACATAAACACGTTGTTCTACATCGTTATTGGTCTTTTGTTCAGGCTCAATTTCAACAGTTACAGGTTCAAATAACCATTGTCTTGCCAAATTCAAGACGTCATAACTAAACGTCGCTGAGAACATGAGTGTTTGACGTTGTTCCTTGCGTGGTGAATAACGAACAATACGTTTTACGGAAGGAATAAAGCCCATGTCTAATAAACGGTCAGCTTCATCAATAACTAAAAATTCAATTTGATCGAGCCAGACTTCTTTTTGTTCTACAAAATCGATTAATCGCCCAGGTGTGGCTACCATGATATCGACAAAATTAGCATCAAGTTGCTTCTTCTGCTTATCGAAATCAACACCACCCAACAGAGTCACTAAATGTAAATTAGAGAATTTTGTGAGAAATTTCGCATCACTTTCAATTTGCAATGCCAACTCACGAGTAGGCGCCAAGATTAAAGCACGAGGCTCGCCACGGAAGCGTTGCTCTTGAACCGGATTATTGAGTAAATCATTAATTACACTAATCAGAAAGGCAGCTGTCTTACCTGTTCCTGTTTGTGCTCGCCCAATTGCATCATGCCCGGCTAATGTATATTTTAAAACCTTTTGCTGAATTGGGGTCATTTTAGTAAACCCTAAAGCATCAATCGCCTTTTTAAGTTGCGGATGTAAATTCAAGGTTTCAAAACCAGATGTCATAAATACGCGCTCTAACAAACAATCTCTCGAATGAGAAGATCATTATAAACAAAAACGCCCCAATTCAAAAATTGGAGCGTCCATCATTCATCAAAAAGATGAATTAGTCTTAGTCTAAAGGCTGAACGTTTTCAGCTTGAAAACCTTTTTGACCTTGTACAACGCTAAACTCTACGCGTTGACCATCACGTAGAGAACGGTGACCGTCACCTACGATTGCACGGAAGTGAACGAATACATCGTCGCCGCCGTTACGTTGAATAAAACCAAAGCCTTTAGTGTCATTAAACCACTTTACTACGCCTTGTTCACGAGCTGTCATAAGTCAATCCTCAGATGTTGAAAAAAGGACCTTCCGGTGTTGCAAACAGCAGAGCAAACAAGGTTTTAAAATATTTATAATCTTAAAGCTTGTAATCATTCTGTAAAACTATCAACAATTTCCGGTTACATCCATTTGTTATAGGGTTATTAAATCAATTTGATTGTGTGGTAAATCCTAAAACGGTTCGAGCTTAACACGGGTTTATGACAATTAATAGAATTTTTTTCAAATATTTCCCCTATTTTTAGTTCTTTTTTTAAACAGCTTATTACAATATTTTTTATAGAAATTCCTGCATCTTCTTTCATAAAATATGCTGTATTTATTAAAAATTTGTTAGAATATTTTTTTCAGTTGTTTTGATGATGAATGAGCAATACTTCTTCTAATACAGCACCCATTGAAATTAATGCTCTTGGACAACCCTGCCCAATGCCATTGTTAATGCTAAAACGTGAACTTAAAAAAGCGTCAGGCAAACAACAATTTTTATTAAAATCTTCAGATCCTCATAGTGAAATTGATGTAACTCGTTACTGTGGTTTACATCATTTTATGTGTCAAACTACACACATATCGGAAAGAGAATTTCACTATTTAATTGAAACTCAATAATTCTTTGCTAAACTAAAAGATTAGAAATTGCATAAAATTTTACATTTCTCTACCCAATTTTCCTTAATTATGAAGCTGATTCAAATTAAGATGAATTTATTGGTTATCCCATTCGATCCTATAAGGAGAACTCATGAGTGACAGCAGCAATCAATTGATGCCCCTGTCATTGTCTGCGCCCGGTGTAAACCTTGGTGCATATATCAGTACTGTCAATCAGATTCCTATTTTAACGGCCGAGCAAGAAAAAGAACTTGCTGAACGTTATTATTATGACCAAGATCTTGATGCCGCAAAAATGCTGGTAATGTCGCATTTACGTTTTGTCGTTCATATTGCGCGCAGCTATGCAGGTTATGGCCTACCACAAGGCGACCTTATTCAAGAAGGTAATTTAGGCTTAATGAAAGCCGTGAAACGTTTCGACCCAAATATGGGTGTGCGTTTAGTATCTTTTGCCGTCCATTGGATTAAGGCAGAAATTCATGAATACGTTATCCGCAACTGGCGTATCGTCAAGATTGCAACGACAAAAGCTCAGCGTAAATTATTTTTCAATTTACGTAGTTTAAAAAAATCGAGTAAAAAATTAACGCTCGAAGAAGCTCAATCGATTGCTAATGACTTAAATGTAACTCCAGAACAAGTTCTGGAAATGGAAGGTCGTTTAACTGCTTATGATGCTGCTTTTGAAGCACAAGGCGATGACGACGATGATACTCCACACACAGCGCCTGCGTTGTATCTTGAAGATAACCGCTACGACCCTGCCCGTTTAGTCGAGAACGAAGACTGGGAAGAGCAAAGTACTTCAGCCTTGCATGATGCAATGGACCAGTTAGATGACCGTTCGCGTAATATTTTACAACGCCGCTGGTTAGATGATGACAAGTCTACTCTTCACGAGTTAGCAGCTGAATATAATGTTTCGGCAGAACGTATTCGTCAGCTTGAAAAGAATGCGATGGAAAAAATCAAAACTGCCATGTCAGCAAGCTAAAATAAATGAAAAAAATAAAAGGGCGAATCGCCCTTTTGTTTTATCTGGCTATGTTTAGCCAACCCAATCTATGTTAACGTTGCCTTTCATTATTCAGTTGCGTTTTTTGTTATGTGGATCGCCATTTCAGCCCTTAATCTTGCTTTTGCAGTCATGTTGGGTGCTTTTGGAGCACATGGTCTTAAAGCTCACGCGGGTCCTGAGCAACTTGCTTGGTGGCAGACTGCAACCGACTACTTTTTTTATCATGCGCTTGGCCTATTAGCTCTTGGTATTTTAAGTAAGGTTCTTCCTCATTTCCCAATCAAGTTATCTTTCTTGCTTATCCAAATTGGTATTCTATTTTTTTGTGGTTCGCTTTACATCATGGCGCTAGGTTTACCACGAATATTAGGCGCAATTACGCCAATCGGTGGAGCCTTAATGATTGCGGGATGGCTAGTCTTGGCTTGGAATGCTTTCAAATACGCAAAATAATCGGAATGTGATCATGCAAATTTATTTAAATGGCGAATTAACGGACACGCCTAGCCAAAACCTGTTGCAACTCATTCAGGAGTTGGCACTTGAAGGAAAACGTTTTGCTGTTGAGCACAATCAGCAAATCGTTTCTAAAAGCAAATTAGAGCAAATTTCTATTGCTCAACATGACCGTATCGAAATTATTCACGCTGTTGGCGGCGGCTAAGTCGGAGTTATCCATGCAAGACACCCCTCTCATTATTGGTTCACGTTCTTTTCAATCTCGCTTATTGGTCGGAACTGGCAAATATAAAGACTTAAATGAAACGGATTTAGCTATTCAAGCCAGTGGTGCAGAAATCGTAACTGTCGCAATCCGCCGTGTGAATATTGGACAAAATCCAGATCAACCGAATTTACTGTCTGTCATTCCACCAGAAAAATATACAATTTTGCCAAATACCGCAGGTTGTTTTGATGCTGATAGCGCAGTACGTACCTGCATGTTAGCGCGTGAGTTACTTGATGGTCATAACCTAGTAAAACTTGAAGTATTGGGTGATGAAAAAACCTTATATCCAAATGTAACCGAGACTTTAAAAGCCGCGCGCACTTTGATTGATGACGGTTTTGAGATTATGGTCTATACCTCTGACGACCCAATCATTGCTCAAGAACTTGAAAGTATGGGCTGTGTTGCGATTATGCCTTTAGGTAGTCTAATTGGTTCAGGTTTAGGTATTTTAAACCCACACACCATTTCAATTATTAAAGAAAATGCGAAAGTACCAGTTTTAGTTGACGCAGGTGTTGGCACAGCAAGTGATGCTGCTATTGCAATGGAACTCGGTTGTGATGGTGTATTGATGAATACAGCTATTGCAGCTGCGCAAAATCCTATTTTGATGGCTTCTGCAATGAAAAAAGCTGTTGAAGCTGGTCGTGAAGCATTTTTAGCTGGACGTATGCCACGTAAACGCATGGCAAATGCAAGCTCACCAGAAACTGGTTATTTCTTTAAGTAATTTATTTCCAAGGAATCACTGCTTTTTTCCAGTGATTCCTTTCTCCTAACGTATAACCATTTTACCTTTTAAAAATATATCGCTTTATTCTAATATACTTAGGCTATTCCAATATTCGTCTTAAATTATCCTTGGCGTTTAACTCAAAATTCTTTTGGAAATATACAGTTTGATAAAGTGGCTCAGACTGATAAAAATGTATTAAAACTTGTTTTCTCTTAATTGAATATACTTCTGGATCAACCCAAGAATACTCCTGCTGAATTTGCTGTTCATACTGGATAAAACGTTCAGGTGTTGCTGCCAAAATAGCTAAATCAATATCCAATAAAAATTGCAAATCTGTTTCATCGGTTAATGCATGCTTTTGAGTCGCAAGTATCCAACGCTTTATTTTCTCTAGAGTATCGGATGATAAATCTTGCGCCATCGCTTGTTCAAATAACTGAGCACTTTTAAGCTCATTATCTGGTGCTTGAGGATCATAGATAACATCATGAAACCAGAGAGCCAATGCAACTGCATACGGATCATTTAATTCGTATTGGATCGCCTCCATTAAACTCAAACATTCATATAAATGTTGGACGGTATGGTAGGCTCGCTGCTTTTCACTATAAGCCGCAATAAGTTCATCATAGATTTTCTGCGGTTCAGAAAAATCATAATGCTGATGCAGCTCAAACCAAACATGTTTTAGTTTTGATAAATAAAGCTGCATCATCATCTATTAACCACGCTTAAGATTATTGCTCATCACGTTTAAACACCAACTCTTTTGCCGATGAGTTATCAGCATCAAAGTAATAACCCTCGGTATTAAACGCTTTGATGTCTTCAGCTTTATTTAATTGGTTTTCAACAATAAAACGAGCCATTAAACCGCGTGCTTTTTTCGCATAGAAACTAATGACTTTATATTTGCCATTTTTCTGGTCAAGAAAAACAGGCTTCACAATTTCAGCCTTAATTTTCTTTTCATTGACAGACTTGTAATATTCATCTGAAGCTAGATTTACCAGCAATTCAGATTTAATTGCTGCCAAGTCTTCATTAATTTGGTTAGTGATGATATCACCCCAGAATTCATACAAATTATGACCGCGAGTATTTTTTAATTTAGTACCCATCTCTAAACGATAAGGCATCATTAAATCTAAAGGACGCAATAAACCATATAGACCAGAGAGCATACGCAAATGCTGCTGTGCAAAATTAATATCTTTGTCTTTCAAATGATAAGCATCTAAACCGGTGTAAACATCCCCTTTAAATGCATAAATTGCTTGGCGAGCATTTGAGAAATTAAATTCGGGATTCCAGTCTCTAAATCGATCTGCATTTAGTGTGGCAATTTTTTCACTTACACTCATTAAACTCGCAATTTCCGAAGCAGAAAGTTTGCGGCAAACATCAATTAATTGTGCTGAGTTTTCTAACAAGCGAGGCTGAGTAAACTCATCTGTAGGTAACGCTGTTTCATAATCTAAAGTTTTTGCAGGAGAAATTAAAGCAAGCATAGACAACCTGAAAAAATTATTCTTAATACCAACTATAACAGTAGATATTTTTTAATGCTAACTCGTGTTTTCAATGACGACTATCGGTAAAATAGCACTACGTATTGTTATTTAGCGGTTCTTATATGTCTGAGCAAACTTTCATCCAGGGTCCAGTAGGTAAAATTGAACTTTTCGTTGACCGCCCTGAAGGTGAAATCAAAGGCTTTGCGGTTGTTTGCCATCCGCACCCATTGCAAGGTGGAACCCCTCAGCATAAAGTCCCTGCCCTTTTAACCCAAATTTTTAATGAATATGGTTGTATTGTTTACCGTCCTAGTTTCCGTGGTTTAGGCGGCAGTGAAGGCATTCATGATGAAGGCCATGGTGAAACTGAAGATATCTTAGCTGTAATTGAGCACGTTCGTAAGCTTCATGAAGGCCTACCCTTTTATGCAGGCGGTTTTAGCTTTGGCTCACATGTTTTAGCAAAATGCTTTGCACAGCTTGAACCTGAATTACGACCTGTACAGTTAATTTTATGTGGTTTACCAACAGCTACTGTAGTAGGTTTACGCCACTATAAAACTCCTGAAATTCAAGGTGATATTCTACTCATTCATGGTGAGCAAGATGATATTACTTTACTTTCAGATGCAATTGAGTGGGCAAAACCACAAAAACATCCAATCACAATTTTACCGGGTGCTAACCACTTCTTTACAGGCTATTTAAAGCAGCTTCGCCAAATCATTACACGTTTTATTATCATGAAATAAACGGTAACTTGATGGGCATAACTTGAGAGTATGCCCATCATTTTATAAGCCGTGTCATTATTGAAAATTATTCCAACTTAACCCAAAACGGGCTAAATATTTTTTCACTCGGTCACTATCATTTGTTGTATTACGTTGTTGTCGAGATACTGAAAAGAGTTGTCTTCCCGCCTCTGCCATGGATTTTGAATTTTCGCAGATTTTGAGCACACCTCGTAATTGAATCTGATCAAATTCATCTATTTGTTCTAGCTGCTCAGGACTTAAATAGTTCAACAAAATATCTGTATTTTTATCATTGTAAGATTCATCCTGAATAAGCCAAAGCTGCTTTAGACGTTGAATTTCTTTTTCTACAGCTTCACGGCGAATTAACTCACCTTGCGATAAAGTTGCCAAACGAGTTACGCTCGCTGCTAAATCTCTAAAATTTCCTTGCCATGATGCATCTACTGATTTAGCAAACTTTAAATATGTTTCTAAAGCATCACGTTGAAAACGTAATTGTCTTTGATGAATTGCAGCAAAACGCTGTAGCTCAAAATCAATATTGGGTGCAATATCTTCTACACGGTCTTTTAAATTTGGTAAGAAGAACGTCCACGTATTCAAACGAGCCCATAAATCTTCACGAAAACGACCAGCTTGAACCTCATTGCGTAAATCACGGTTAGTACCTGCGATTAGCTGAAAATCAGCCTGAATTTCCTTATCACTTCCAACAGGAAAAAAACTTTTGTCTTCTAGCGCTTTTAGCAGCATAGCTTGTTCATCAAGTCCTAATTCACCAATTTCATCTAAAAATAAAATGCCTTGGTCAGCACTTTTTAATAAACCAGCACGAGAAGCTGCTGCTCCTGTAAATGCACCTTTTATATGACCAAATAAAGTTGACATGGCACTATCACCACGCAAGGTTGCACAGTTAACATCAATAAAACGACCGCTTAATTGAAATTTATCTTTCTTTAACTGAAAAATTTGTTTTGCTAAATGAGACTTACCAACCCCTGTTGCCCCCATAATCAAAATAGGTGCACTAGAGCGGGTTGCAACTAATTCAACTTCCTCAATAAGCTGATTAAACGCTTTATTATGAGTAGAAATATTTGCTTTAAGTTGTTGCCAATTTTGTTTTTGTTCATCATCGAAGCGCTGTTTTAAAACATCGTATCGAGACAGGTCCAGATCAATAATTCTATATTCACCTTTTGGGGTCTTTGGTTGATTAGGTGAGCTTTGGATAAGCTGAGCAGGTAAATAATGTGCATCTACCAATAAATACCAACAAATTTGGGCAACATGTGTTCCCGTTGTGATATGCAATAAATAGTTATTTTTTTCGACATCAAACGGATAGGTTTTTACAAAATCATAAAGTGCACCATAAACTTCAGCAAAATCCCAAGGATCTTTAATACTTACCTTATGTCCAGAAACTTCAGTTTGTGGAGAGATCTCTTTAGCATCTGCTGCTATAGATTTAACTAAATTATGATGTTGTCGATCATGTAACAGCACCAATTCATCTACAAGCAAATCTTCATGCATTAACAGGCTAAGTGTAGGACGCCAACGTTGCCATCGATCCGGCCTTCTCCCCTGATCAAGCGTAGAACCGACAAAGCCAATAACGACTGTTTTCTTTGCATCCGCCATAATTTCTATAAAATTTTATAAGTGTCTATAATATACAATACGCATTTGACCAAAAAATTCCAAGAATATGCTTCATTTTACTTTTTTAGGCACATCTTCAGGTGTACCAACCCTAACACGTAATGTTTCAGGATTAGCAGTTCGCAACAGCAAAAATAAGGACTGGATTTTAATTGATGCTGGCGAAGGTACACAGCACCGCATTCAACAAGCTAAACTTTCACTAAAAAATCTAGTTGCCATTTGTATTACACATGTTCACGGCGATCATTGTTATGGTCTAGTTGGTTTATTGGCAAGTGCAGGCATGAATGCCCGTAGCAAGCCCTTAATCGTGATTGCACCGAAAGAAATTCAGCAATGGTTTGAAATCACTGCCCAGCTTACAGACTTACATTTGCCTTATTCCCTTCAATTTATTGATGTAAATGAAGCAACACAGCCACAACAGATCACTGACGAATTCATTGTTCAAGCACACCCTCTAAGCCATCGTGTTCCAAGTTTTGCTTTTAGCATTTATATCAAATCTATTCAGAAGAAGTTAGATACCCAAGCTCTAACTCAGCTTGGCATACCTCAAGGCGATATGTGGGGCCATTTAAAACGAGGCTACAATATTGAATTTGAGGGACAAACTTTAAAAGCTCAAGACTTTATCAAAATTCAAAATCACCAAGTTCATGCAATTATAGGTGGTGATAATGACCAACCAGAACTATTAGCTGACGCTTGCAAAGATGCCCAACTCCTTATTCACGAATCAACATACTTGCAAACGGTTTTAGATAAAGTCGGCAAAGGTCCAATGCATAGCTCAGCAAAAATGATGGCTGAATTTGCAGAACAGCAATCTTTGAGTAATTTAATTCTGACGCATTTTAGCCCCCGACATCAAGATAAAGCTGGGCAGCAAGCTATAATCGAAGAAGTTCGCCAGTTTTATAAAGGTCATTTTTATTTAGCAAATGATTTTGATGAGTTTACTTTAAATGAAGTTGGACAGCTTTTAAAAGTCGATAAAATTGTAAAATCTATTAATTGAATATATCCAAAAAGATATTTAAATATATTTTTGGATATATTTTTAATATTAAAAACCGCCAATAAAATTCACCCTATATAAAATAAAATTATTTTTATTTATTATTTTCAATAATTTACGCTTAAATTAAATGCTTTTTAAAAAAGTTGGCACACTCATTGTAATAGTACAAAGCACACAACATCATTGGGATCTTGTGAATAACACCTGCCTGCAAACGCTTGGCAGGCAGGCTTTGAAAGGAAAAGAAAATGTCTGTCATTGAAGAAATTAACCAACAAGCTCAATTTGAACAAAAGCAGCAAGAACGTTCTTATCAAGTTCTGCAAAATGAAAAAAGTATGCCAGTCAAAATGTGGACTAAAGGCGTGCTTGTTGATGACAACTCAAAACAACAATTATTGCAAACTGCTCAAATGCCTTTTATTTATAAATGGATGGCTGTCATGCCAGATGTACACTTCGGTTTAGGAGCAACTATTGGTAGCGTGATTCCAACTAAAGGGGCAATTATTCCTGCTGCTGTGGGTGTAGATATTGGTTGTGGAATGATGGCAACCCGTACAAGCTTAACTGCTTCAGATTTACCAGATAATTTACATGCTCTACGTACTGAACTTGAACAATTAATTCCACATGGAATGACTAAGCGCGGACGTGATCGTGGTTCATGGGAAACTCCACCAGAAATGGTAGATCAAGCTTGGGCCGATCTTGTTGCAGATTTTGAATACATTTGTGCAAAACATCCACGCTTAAAAAACACCAATAACCGCAAACATTTGGGAACTTTAGGTACTGGAAACCACTTTGTCGAAATCTGTTTAGATGAGCATGATCATGTTTGGATTATGTTGCACTCAGGTTCTCGTGGTGTAGGAAATGCTATCGGTAATCATTTTATCGAACTTGCACGTAAAGACATGCAGAAGCATTTCATTAACTTACCAAATAAAGATTTAGCATATTTAGTCGAAGGAACTGAACATTTTGATGATTACTGGTTTGCTGTAGGTTGGGCCCAACGCTTTGCGATGAAGAACCGAGAAATCATGATGCAATCTGCAATTAAAGCCTTGGCGACTATTGTACCAAAGCCTTTTCAGGCACGTTTGGAAGCAGTGAACTGTCACCATAACTATGTGGAAAAGGAAGAACACTACGGTGAAGAAGTGATGGTCACCCGTAAAGGTGCAGTACGTGCGCGTCTAGGTGAATATGGAATTATTCCAGGCTCAATGGGAGCGAAGTCGTTTATTGTCCGTGGGCTTGGAAATCAGGAATCTTTCTGTTCATGTTCGCATGGTGCAGGCCGTGTTATGAGCCGTACTGAAGCAAAACGACGTTTTACTGTTGAAGATCAAATTGCACAAACTGAAGGTGTGGAATGCCGTAAAGATGCTGCTGTTATTGATGAAATTCCATCTGCATATAAACCAATTGAAGATGTAATGAAAGCACAAAGCGATTTGGTTGAAGTAGTGTATACCTTACGACAAGTGGTGTGTGTTAAAGGGTGATTATGGAAAAAGATAGTTTAGATATTCGAAGCTATAGAATCAGGTCAAATGAAGAAAAGCATCTGTTTCTGCCTAGATATCCCTATTCCATCATCTTGGTTGTGGAAACCGATCAAATTCTGCCTAAATGGCGTAATTGGATCTGTGAGCAGATTGTCTATTCAAAACACTGTATTCAAGCAATGGTTACAGGATATGAGTGTTCTGTTTGGCATGATGTCCTAGACGAAACATATCTAGTTTTTTATAACTATCAACTACCAGTCGATCATTGCTTTATGACAACTTGGCATGAAGAAGAAACTTTAGAAGACATTACTGAATGTGCAAAAACTACGATGCAATTAGAAGATATTTCGAACTTATTGATTGTACATATTGAATAAAAGGTAAATAAAATGAAACTCGCAGAAGCACTTTTACTTCGAAGCGATCAACAAAAAAAGCTTGCTTCGTTAAAACAACGAATTAATGCCAATGTATTGGTACAAGAAGGTGATGAACCTAGTGAAGATCCAAATGAGCTCATCAAACAAGTATTCGCTTTAACTCAGGAAAGCAATCAATTGATTTGTCGTATTCATTTGACCAATGCACAAGCAAAACTGGAAGATGGCAAAGTATTATTGTCTCTATTAAGCTTGCGCGATAGTTATGCTGAACAGCATAAGATTTTAATCGATGCGATTGCTAATACACATCGAGAACCTGATCGTTATAGCTCACGTGAAATTAAGTGGAAGAAAGTCATTCCTGTTTCTAGCTTACAAAAGCAGGCAGATGATATCAGTGCGAAACTACGTGACTTAAACGTAAAAATTCAGGCTGCTAATTGGCAAATTGATCTTATCGATTAAATAATAGATTTTGTGAAATCATTTTCACAATCAAAGTTTGGACATACTGGGCGAGTACAAGATCCTGCGTTACTCCGATCTGAGGGATTGAAAATAATTCAGGCGGCTATGGCAGCATGTGAGTCGTGCATCGATATTCACTTATGAGACTCAGCACTATGCACCTAGTAAACCTTTGTCGAAAACAAAGTCAAACGTTACTTCGCATTACCATGTACTGACAGTATGTTCATTAAATTAGAAAATAAGGAAAACAGAAGTGAATAAAGCTTTGGCAAATATGCCCAAAACCATCCAAATTGATGGTTCACAAGGTGAAGGTGGTGGACAGATTTTAAGAACTGCTCTTGCCCTTTCAATGATTACAGGTCAGGCATTTGAATTAATTAATATACGTGCAGGACGTAAAAAACCAGGATTAATGCGTCAACATTTGGTTTGTGTACAAGCATCTCAACAAATTAGCCAAGCTTATGTAGAGGGTGCTGAATTACATAGCCAACGTTTATATTTCGCACCTCAGCATGTTCAAAGTGGTAAATATCAATTTCAAATCGGTTCAGCGGGTAGTACAACACTGGTTTTACAAACGCTTCTACCTGTTTTGTTATTACAAAATGAAGCTACTGAACTCACCATTTCAGGGGGTACACATAACCCACTTGCACCAACAGCAGATTTTATTGAACACTGCTTTTTACCTGCTCTAGCTCAAATTGGAATTAACGTAGATTTTAAATTAAGTAAAGCCGGCTTCTTTCCAATTGGTGCAGGTGAAATTCAGGTTACCGTTCAACCATGGCAACATCGAAACAAGCTAAATTTATTAGATCGCGGTGCTTTGCAAAGTAATGAGGCCTTTGCAGCTGTATTAAATCTTTCAGAAGAAGCACAGATAGCACAACGTGAATTAACCACATTAAGTAAAAAACTAAACTTAAGCTCTCAGCAGCAATTTCATTTAAATGGAATTAGCCAAGGCAATACAGTCTATGTGAAAGTTACTCATCAATATCACACTCAACTGTTTACGGCTTTAGGTGAGATGCGCAAAAGTGCAGAGCAAATAGCTGAGCATTTAGCAAAAGATGTAAATCTATATTTATCTTCGCAGGCTGTTGTAGATGAGTATTTGGCAGATCAATTGCTTCTACCTTTAGCTCTAGGTCAAGGTGGTGAATTCACCGCACAATGTATTAGCGAACACACTCGTACTCAAGCAGCCATGATTGAAAAATTTATTGATTGTGAAATCGAGTTTATCGAGTTAAATCCACATCATTTTCATGTAAAAGTTAAAGTTTAAGAAGCTCACAATTGAGCTTCTTATTTGTAAAAACTACTCTACAGATGCTAAAGCTGTTACCAGCAGCTTCCAGCATTTCTCTACAGTATCAACTTTGACTCGTTCACCCGGTGCATGTGCCCCCTGAATATCTGGTCCAAAAGAAACCATTTGTAAATGTGGATAATGCTCGGCAATAATCCCACACTCTAAGCCTGCATGAATTACTTTTAGATTTGGCTCAATATTAAATGCATTTTGATAGGCCTGCTGTAAGCACTTTAGAGCAGCCGAATCTGGATTTGGTGTCCAACCCGACACTAACGGCGTAAGTGTAGAGCCGATATTAAATTGACTGAAATGTTTTTGAATTTTTTCTGCAAAGTCTTGAGCTTCTTGATTCACCATTGAGCGAACCATTAAAACAGCTTTTCCACCATCTCGATTTAGTTTTACGACCCCAATATTGTTTGAGGTTTCAACTACATCTGGTAGAACCTGGCTCATATTTGCAACCCCATAAGGGCTTGATGCCAAAGCTTGTAACCATTCATTTTGCTGTTGTTGAGCGATTACTCCCGCCACTTCAGCACTATTAGGCTGAATAGTTAATTGCAGATTGTCATCAATACCTTGTAGCTGTTCTTTCCATGCTGTTTGATATTCAGCAAGTAATTTTTCTAATTCGGGTAATTGGTTAGGTGAAATTACAATGGTTGCCAATGCTTCTCGTGGTAAAGCATTACGAGCAGTACCACCTGTAAACTCAACAAGTCGTCCACCAAGCTTTGCTAAATACTCATTTAAAAAGCGAGCCAGAATAACGTTGGCATTGCCACGTCCTAAATGTATATCTACACCAGAGTGACCACCTTTAAGACCAGCCACCTGAATATTAACAATATTCAAATTTTCAGGAATTGGTTCATAATTAAGCGGTTGCTCAACCTCAACATCAATACTACCAGCACATCCGAGATACAACTCGCCCCACTCTTCTGTATCAATATTAAATAACCACTTCCCTTTTAGTACACCTGCCTGTAAAAGTCGCGCACCACTCATCCCTGCTTCTTCATCAACTGTTAGAAGAACTTCAATTGGCCCATGAGCAATATCATTTGAGTCTAAAACTGCCAAAGCTAATGCTACCCCAATGCCATTATCAGCACCTAAAGTAGTATCTTTAGCAATTAACCAGCCATCTTCGAGGACTGGCTGAATCGGGTCTTTAAAGAAGTCATGTACTGTGCCTGTGTTAGCCTGCGTAACCATATCTAGATGGCCTTGCAGAATAACGCCAGATACGTGCTCTTTACCCGAAGTCGCATTCTTACGAATAATTAAATTACCGACTTCATCTACGTATGTTTCTAAATTTCGACTTTCGGCCCAGTTTTGTAAAAACTCACGAAGCTGCTGTTCATGCTTTGATGGACGAGGAATAGTACAAAGTGTTTGAAAATGCTGCCAAACCACTTGAGGAGATAAGTTCGAAAAATCAAATGGCACCATATATTTATACTCTCACAAATATTCTTAATAAACGTAGGTTTATTGAAAGATAAGAATTTATCAGCGCAGTTTTAGGTTTTTATTAAAATCGACGCTGATAAATTAAAAAATGACTTTAAATGTAGAATATATTAGATATAAAAATCAAAGCTAAATTTCACGAACCAAACGGAATCCCCACATAATTGAACGAGCTTGTGAAGTTACATACGCATTACGATAAGCAGTTCGCACGTTATAAGTGTTATATATCCATGCTCCTCCACGTAAAACTGGGAAATTACACTGTCCATTATTTTCTTCACCCCAGCGACGATTCACACTAGGAGCATTTTCATAATTTGAATGCCAGCAGTCATCCACCCATTCTCGTGCGTTGGCACTCATATCATATAAACCAAAATTGTTTGGTAAAAACTTCCCGACTGGTGACGTAAATGCATAACCATCCGTGCATTTAAATAGACTCCAACCACTGGTTTGGGGTAATGCTGCCGCTGTAGATGGATCTAATACATTTGCGTATTTACAAGCTTGGTCAAGATTAAGGTCGTCTCCCCAATAATACGCTGTTGTCGTTCCAGCACGCGCCGCATATTCCCACTCAACTTCTGTTGGTAAACGGTAGGTCTGACCTGTTTTTTTAGATAACCATTTCGCAAATTCTCTTCCATCTTCACGGCGTACACATACAACAGGATCCTGAGGTGTTTGATTCATACCCGAATTATTCGGATTTAAATCATCTCGATACCACATATTGAAGACCCCATTGCGTGTTTCCCAATTACGACACCCCTCGACTTCCCAGCCAGTTTCTTTTTGGAAAGCCTGAAACTCAGCAATTGTTGTTTCATAAGTTGACATTGCAAATGGTTTTTCGACTTGTACTAAGTGCTGAGGCAATTCGTATGGTCGAGATTGAGCTGGTACATTTTGTTGCTCTTGCTCATTTATATTTCCACCCATTAAAAAGCTACCAACTGGAATAACCGTCATTTCTGGACAAAAACTATCTGAACAATCTTTGAATTTAGAATTTGCTAGAGTTGATTGATTAATATTGGTGTTGGTTAATGACGCTAATTTAATTTCAGGATTCATATTTGGCGGGTTATTGATTTGACGAATCAATAAATTAATTGTTCCTTGCCATTCACTTAACATTTCCCTTAGCATGGCAGGTCGTTCAATACTTACGCCTGTTCCATCATAGTCTGGAGCATTACACCTCGCTCTTAATACAGTTGACTCATCTGTAAGCTGAGCTAGTTTCGGAATAATTTGATTATCAAGAAAAACTCCTAAATTATTTGAACTAGCGATATTCGCTCTTAGTTCTGCCGCTGATTTTTGAGCAATAGCTGCCTCACTGATAACTTTAGAATAGATACTATTACACTGATTTTCTTGCCATACTAGATTTTGCTTAAGATTTTCTAAAGAAGTAATTGTTCTTTCTAGCAACTTCTGGTTTGTTGAGTCTATGGTGGTATCTTTATCATCACTATTACACGCTGATAATAAGGAGATAATCAATATACCAAAGCCTTTTGAATAATTACTGGAAATTATGTTCATGTTAATTCTCTGTAAAATAATATAAATAAGAAGAGGAAATTGAGTAGTTCTTTGTTAAAAAGCATTTTTAAATTAATAGAAAATTAGTTCAAAATTCAAACAATATTATTTTTTCGTTTGTTAATTTTTATTAAATAATGTCACTACAAAAATAAATAGTTCTTATCAATATTAATAAATAAAAAGGGTGAACAAATATGTTCACCCTTACTTCATAAAATATATTTAATTGATCAAGACTTCCAAACAAATTGGGAAAAGCTATGATCAGCCTTCAAACTATTTTCAACTGCCTGTGCAAGCTGACGAATAATGCTTTGAGTTTCGATTTTCTCAAACCAGTCTTGTTCCTCATCTGGATTGGCAGAGATTTCACACATCAAATGCCCTTCATGGTCTGTTTTCTGGCAAGTAATAGACAAAGGTAAAAGATGATTATCAATACTCACTTCTACCTTTTCATGCTCATGCACAATATGCTGTGCATCGAAACCATAATGCCCCAATTGTTTAAATAATAAAGCCGCTACATATTCTTGAGTGATATGGCATTCATTTGGTGGATGATCAAGCACTCCATGTTGTGGGCAACTGGCAATAAATTGTAATTTTTTCATCCTTTGTCCTAACACTATTATCATTATCTGCACTTAGCATAAGCAATAAACAAACAGCAGCCAAGCCTTTAGCCCGCTGCTGCCGTTGCTATTGTGTTAGCAATTATAAAATGTGTCAGGTCAAAAGTTATTGGCTAACTTCGATTGTTAAGCCTGCACGATTCGCCAACTCAGTGAAAGTCGGAAAGCTTGTCGCCACAGTTTCAGTACCATGAATTGTAATCGGACCAGAATTACGAAGACCTGCCATACTAAAACTCATAGCAATACGGTGGTCATGATGTGATTCAATTTCGCCGCCAGCAAAGATTGGTGACCAATCGCCAGATTTGCCTTTACCTTCGATAATGATGCCATCATCAGTTGGCGTACAGTCAATACCCATGATTTTTAAGCCATCAGCCATGACCTGAATGCGGTCAGACTCTTTCACACGAAGTTCTGCCGCACCAGTTAATACTGTTTGACCTTCGGCACAAGCTGCTGCGATAAATAAAGCTGGGAATTCATCAATTGCCAAAGGTACTTGGTCTTCAGGCATATGGATGCCTTTAAGTGTGCGTGAACCTTTAATATGAATATCAGCAATAGGTTCTCCACCGGCAATACGTTCATTTTCAACAGTCAGGTCAGCACCCATCTGTTTTAAAATTTCAATTACACCAGTACGTGTTGGATTAATACCTACAGCTTCCAGAACAACATCGGAACCTTCAGTAATTGCAGCACCCACCATAAAGAAAGCAGCAGATGAAATATCAGATGGAACCTGAATATCAGTACCTACTAATTTTCCACCACCAACGAGTGAAATCTTGTTGCCTTCGGTTTTAACATCATAACCAAATGCACGAAGCATACGCTCTGTGTGGTCACGAGTTGGTTCTGGCTCAGTGACTGAAGTTTCACCTTCAGCCCATAGGCCCGCAAGTAAAATACCCGACTTCACCTGAGCAGATGCCATTGGCAAGTCGTATTGAATGCCTTTTAATTGCTGAGCACCAGTAATACTTACAGGTGGTGTACCTTTCTCACCTGTTGTCTGGATTTGCGCACCCATTAAACGCAATGGCTTAGCAATACGCTCCATTGGACGTTTAGAAAGTGATGCATCACCTGTCATCACTGAATCAAATTTTTGTGCTGATAACATGCCTGAAAGCAAACGCATGCTCGTTCCAGAGTTACCCATATACAAGGCACTCGCTGGTGCTTTTAAACCATGCATGCCCACGCCATGAATGGCCACTTCACCATTCTTAGGGCCTTCAATGCTTACACCCATATCACGGAAAGCTTGCAAAGTTGCCAAAGCATCTTCACCTTCAAGGAAGCCAGTGACATGAGTCGTGCCTTCGGCAATAGCACCAAACATAATGGAGCGATGTGACACAGATTTGTCACCCGGTACGGTAAATTTACCTTTAAATGCCTTATTTCCCGGTAAGATACTGAATTGCTGTGTCACCTTATTTTTCTCCATTAAAGGTTTTTTGGCTAACATATGATTGAAATGCTGACGTGCTGCCTGAGCATGGCCGAGTAAACCCATTAATGCATGAGAGTCTTCGTTTTCAATCAATTTTCTAAGTACGGTTAGTTGCTTTTCGAAGCCATCTACAGCATTTAATATGGCTGTTTTATTGGCAAAGAAAATGTCATGCCACATTTGTGGATCACTAGCTGCAATCCGTGAAAAGTCACGAAAGCCACCTGCTGCATAGCGGAAAATATCAAGATTATCTTCTCGGTTTGCAAGTTGCTCAACCAAATTAAATGCCATCAAGTGCGGTAAATGACTTGTATGTGCTAAAACTTCATCATGCTTGGCAACGTCCATACAAATGACTTCAGCTTTAGCAGCAGACCAAAGTTGAATCAGTTTATCAACAGCCCATTCTGCACTTGTTGACAACGGCGTTAAGATTACTTTGTGATTTGCAAATAAATCAACTTTACCCGCATGAACGCCCGTATGCTCACTACCAGCAATAGGATGTCCTGGTACAAAACCTGCGGGTAAATCTTCACCAAATACAGCTTTTGCTGCATCGACGACATTACCTTTTGTACTTCCCACATCAGTTACAATCGTGGTTTCTGTCAAATAAGGTTTAATTAGCTCAAGCACTTTTTGTGTCGCACGTACTGGCAAGGCTAAAACCACTAAATCAGCCCCTTTCACAGCCTCTACAGGATCAGAAAATCCTTCTTGTATTAAGCCAAGTGATTTTGCATCTTCTAAAGTTTTCTGTGAGCGTGTAGAAGCCACAATAGTTGTCGCCAACTTTTCGGCAACAATAACCCGTGCCAAACTCGACCCGATGAGTCCTAAACCAATAAATGCAACTTTTTTAAATAGGGGTTGTGACATAACTTCAACTTTGCTTTTGCTCAACGTGATTTAAACCTTTGAGCAATTTGTTTTTAAGCATAATGACATGACCATCTTGATGCATGTCATTATTCCAACATGAGTAATTAGAGAACAGCAGCAGGATAAGAACCTAAAATACGAAGCTCTTTTACCATTGGACGAATATCATTAATTGCTGCTGCAACATTTTCTTGATCGATATGGCCTTCTAAATCGATAAAGAATACATAGGCCCATTTTTCAGGTAATGCTGGACGAGTCTCAATACTCGTTAAACTAATATTATGTTTTGCAAACGGCGCTAAAATTTCTAATAAAGCACCAGCGCGGTCATGCGCTGAAATTAATAATGAAGTTTTGTCATTACCACTTTGTGGAATCTTTTCACGACCAATCACTAAGAAACGAGTGGTATTTTCCGGATTGTCTTCAATGTTGCTATGTAAGATTTCAAGGTTATACATGCCTGCTGCGATATCAGACGCGATTGCTGCTGAATGCCATTCGTTGCGAATACGACGTGCAGCTTCTGCATTTGAGTTTAAAGCAACACGTTCAACACCCGGATAATGCGCATCTAACCACTGGCGGCATTGAGCCAAAGTTTGCTGGTGGGCATAAATCTGTTTAATACTGTCTTTACGCGTATTTTCAGACACTAGGAATTGATGATGAATACGTAATTCAACTTCACCAATCACATTTAAATTCGATGTTTTAAAACAATCTAAAGTATGGTTCACAATACCTTCAGATGAGTTTTCAACTGGCACTACGCCGTAATGTGCACTACCCGCTTCTACTTCACGGAATACTTCATCAATTGTTGGTAGTGGACGAACAACTGCATCTTTACCAAAATGCTTAAGCACGGCAGATTGAGTAAAAGTCCCTTCTGGTCCTAAGAATGCAATACTTTGCGGAGCTTCTAAAGCAAGGCAAGCAGACATAATTTCACGGAACAAACGCGCCATGGTGACATCAGACAAAGGACCTTGGTTGCGCTCCATGACTTTGCGTAAAACTTGTGCTTCACGTTCAGGACGATAAAACAAAGGATTCTCTTCGGAAGCAAATTTAGCTTTAGCAACAGCTTCAGCAAGGCTTGCGCGGCGGTTTAATAATTCTTGAATCTGTTGATCTACACTATCAATATCTTCGCGAATTTGTTCCAAACTAAGAGAAGTCGTTTTGTTTTGATCATCGTTGATCATTAGAATGCAGCCTCAGTAAAATCATCTTTTGAACGAGAGTATAACAATAGTCTGCTTTGATTTGTTAGGCAATATGGCTGTAAAAGCTTTTTTCATTAACCTTTTTGCGCACATTTCTTTGATCACTTTATTTGATAATGATTTTCATTTATAATTTGCATAATAAATTTTATTATTCCCCATTATGCATAAATCATTTTTATTTTTATCTTCAAGTTTTTTATTAAGTACTTTAATAAGCTGTTCTGTTTTAGCTCAAACGCCTATACAAAATCAATCAAAAATCGTTTTTCAAAATAATCAGGCACAATTTCAAATTAAATCTAAAAATACAGGCCATGATTATCTTATTCAAATTTATAAACCACCTGTCGCCC
This sequence comes from Acinetobacter sp. 22301, assembly GCF_052045285.1. Lineage (NCBI taxonomy): Bacteria > Pseudomonadati > Pseudomonadota > Gammaproteobacteria > Moraxellales > Moraxellaceae > Acinetobacter > Acinetobacter sp. 22301. The sequence goes on from NZ_JBQEOR010000007.1 coordinate 61,805, forward strand.
CGCCCCAACATGGCTATCCAGTACTTTATATATTAGATGGAAATGCTACATTTCCAAGTGCTGCCAATATTGCTCAGTCGATTGGCGCTGGTTCTACCAAATTAGGACTAGATCCACTCATGATAGTAGCTGTTGGTTACCCTCAGCAAAAAACCTTTGATGTGCAAAAGCGTGCTTATGATTACACTCCAAAACCTTCTGCCCAATTTCAAGCACAAGGTAAATATAAATATGGGGGTGCTGATCAGTTTATTGCTTTTTTAAATAGCGAACTCAAGCCTACAGTTGCAAAACAATTTCCGATTAATAGCCAACAGCAAAGTCTTTATGGACATTCTTTTGGAGGTTTATTTGTGCTTTATCATTTTTTTCAAAAGCCAGATGCATTTCAGCGTTACTTTGCTGCAAGCCCTTCCCTCTGGTTTGACCAAGGCATGTTATTTCAGCAGTTAAATCATTGGCAAAGTCAGAAACCAAATTATTCCCCTTTACTCATGACCACAGTCGGTACACATGAGCAAGGTGGTCCTCACACTCAACTTAACAATAAATTTAATGAAGCAGATTTCTTTAAAGCCTTAGAAAATAAACGTTCAAACCAATTTAGTTATTGGCATTTTTATAATCCAGCTGAACAACACATTACAAATTTGTATGCGAGCTTGCCTAAAGCACTTATGTTTGCTTCTTGTCAAAATTTAGAAAGCTGTAAATCTTTATTTGATGGGCCATTGCAGCAGCCAGCCAAGTAAAAACATAATTATATTTAAAGATGATTATTTCGTTGTTCTTAAAGATAGTCCTCTTAATATATAGATTGTTTATACTGACCCAATATGTCATAACAACAGTAAAATAGAATGAATAAAATTATTGTTTTAAGCCTATTGGGTTTTACAACTTTTAGTTTAACGGCTTGTGGCGGTTGTCCAATAATTGCAGGTTGCAATGGTAGGGATAATTCTCCGTACTATATGACGAATGTCAGTAATCAAGTTCGTGGCATTCCAATTCCACCTCAAACCAAGCTGACATATCAGTCACAACATTTTAGGCAGAAATATGAGCAAACACATGCTTTAAAAGAGAAAAATTTATCAGGCATCTATTTACCACCAGATATAGCAATCATTTGGGGGGGTATGCCAGTAGATATGTTTATACAGTTTTCTAATCCCGAAATGAAAGGCTTCTCGGTCTATCCAGCACGAGGATTTAAAGCAGAATTATCAAATGAATTTTTACGTTTATGGAAAAGCTGTGAAAGTGATTTAAACATTAACTTAAAGAATCCAAATGATTGGTCATTTAATCCTGAAAATATGAAAATAACGGGTTGTGGTGTCGTCTTTCAAGAACGTAGTAAATACACCGAAGATTCATTCCATCAAGATGAAGCAGATGAGTTTTTAAGAAAGATGAATCATGCATTACAGCAATTACCGAAACAACAAGACTATCCTGTCATTCAACAGAAGACCAAATAGTTAAAAACAAAACAGCCCATTCTAGGACAGGCTGTTTTTCTCTGCTTAATTAAGCTTTGCCAATTAATCCACGCGCTACGATTTCTTTCATAATTTCATTTGTACCACCGTAAATACGTTGAATACGTGCATCTACAAAGAAACGTGAAATTGGATATTCAGTCATATAACCATAGCCACCAAAAAGTTGCAGCAAGTTGTCTGCGACTTTCATTTGCATATCCGTGCTGAAACTTTTAAGCGCTGCTGCTGTTTCAACATCAAGTTTACCTTCTTGATATAGAGCAACGTTTCTCTCGTAAAAAGCAGCTGTAGCAAGCTCATCAATTTTTGCTTGTGCTAAAACAAAACGAGTATTTTGGAACTGTGAAATAGGTTGACCAAATGCATGACGCTCTTTTACATAAGCAGTTGCCAAATCAATTGCACCACGAATAGCGCCAATTGCGGTAGATGCAATAGCTGTACGTTCACGTGGTAACTCTTGCATTAAATAAGCAAAGCCTTGTCCAGCTTGACCGAGTAACTGGTTTTTAGGAACCTTAACATTGTCAAAAAATAGCTCAGATGTGTCTTGAGAATGTAGACCGATTTTGTCGAGGTTGGTACCTTTCTTAAAGCCTTCCAGATGAGTATCTGCCAATAATAACGACACCCCTTTCGCACGCGCTTGAGGATCAGTTTTTACTGCAAGCACCACAAGGTCAGCATGTTGCCCATTTGAAATAAATGTTTTAGAACCATTTAGCAAATAATGGTCATCTTGCAAAATAGCGCTAGTACGCATTGATTGTAAATCCGAGCCTGCTCCAGGTTCAGTCATACCAATTGCACCAACCACTTCACCTGTCACCATTTTCGGCAACCAGTATTGTTTTTGCTCTTCTGTCCCAATATGTAAAATATATGGTGCAGCGATTTCAGAGTGGCAAGAAATCGCTGTTGATAAGGCACAAAAACCAGCACGTGCCGATTCTTCAACCAACATTAATGAATAATAGGTTGGCACACCATAACCACCGTATTCTTCTGGAACATCCACGCATAAAAAGCCATTTTCGCCCAGTTGATTCCAGACAGAGCGAGGCATAATTCCTTCGCGTTCCCATTGATCGTATTGCGGTGCAATATGCTCATTCATAAAACGTTTAAAATTATCACGGAATAATTCTAAATCTGCATCGTATGCCAACATAATATTTTCCTTCAGCTTTATTGTTTTATCGAATCTCATTGCTCTGCATGCTAATCATTTTTTTAGCAACTGTCATGGCATAGCTGCTCATTAAAACTGTACTTTTCAGTCAGCCAATAAAAAAGGAAGCCAAAGCTTCCTTTTTTATATAGGTTTATTTGAATTAATCTAAACCTTCAGCGACTTGAGGAGTTTTTTGCTCCATCATTTTTCTGTCGACTTCATCTGGATTATTTAAAGCATCATTTAGCTTATCTTTATCTAAAGCACCGACCCATTTTGCAACAACAATCGTTGCTAATGAGTTACCAACAAGGTTAGTTAATGCACGGGCTTCTGACATGAAACGGTCAATACCTAAAATCAATGCCAGACCTGCCACTGGAATATGTCCTACAGCAGATAAAGTTGCAGCCATAACAATAAAGCCAGAGCCTGTTACACCCGCAGCACCCTTAGATGAAATTAAGAGTACCAACAACAAAGTAATCTGATGTTGAATATCAAGCTGTGTATTTGTTGCCTGAGCAATAAAGATTGCGGCCATAGTCAAATAAATTGACGTACCATCAAGGTTAAATGAATAACCTGTTGGAATAACCAAACCAACTACAGATTTTTCACAACCTGCAATTTCAAGTTTACGTAACATGCGAGGCAAAACAGATTCAGAAGAAGATGTACCAAGTACAATTAATAACTCTTCACGAATCAGGCGAATCATCTTAAGGATACTGAATCCGCTAATACGGCTGATCGTACCCAAAATTAAGAAGATAAAGAGTAAGCACGTAATATAGAAGCAGATAATGAGCTGCCCTAATTGTACGAGTGAACCAACACCATATTTGCCGATAGTGAATGCCATTGCACCGAATGCACCAATCGGAGCTAATTTCATGACCATATTCACAATGTTAAAGAACACGTGTGCAACTTGATCAATAAATTTTAAAACTGGACGTCCTGCATCACCTAACTTATGTAAAGCAAAACCAAAGAGGATTGCAAAAAGAAGGACTTGTAAGATTTCACCATTTGCAAATGCACCAACCACCGTATCAGGGATGATGTGCATTAAGAAATCAATGGTAGATTGTGACTCACCAGAACTGACGTATTTTTGAATGCCCGAAGTATCGAGAGTGGTAGGGTCAACATTCATCCCTACACCCGGTTTAGCAATGTTAATTACAACAAGGCCAATTAGAAGTGCAATTGTTGAAACGATTTCAAAGTATAACAACGCAACGCCGCCAGTTTTTCCGACTGACTTCATGCTTTCCATGCCAGCAATACCGCTTACCACGGTACAGAAAATAACTGGAGCAATGATCATCTTGATCAAACGAATAAAGGCATCACCTAATGGCTTGAGTTTTTCACCTAACCCCGGAATATGCTGTTCGACACCATTGACAATTTGCGTTGAGCTTGGGGAAAAATGTCCTACCAAGATACCCGCAATAATCGCAATAATCACCTGAAAATAAAGTGATTTATAAATCGGTTTTTTAGCCATAACTTTACTTCAATCTATATTTCCAAGTCCGTTGGAAATACCAAAATGAAACGTCTATTCTTTACGAATACACAGCCCTAACCTTTCACATTAACACCGCAAAAGGGAAATGGTTTTTTGTGAACAAAAAACCTTCCTACTACCTCAATGAAAACAAAATCAATGTTTTCTAAAACAGGAGAATACCTGAAGTTTCTAACCACTTTGAGTAGCTCGAAATAACCTCTTACTTTTTCAATAAAAAGCTGAAGATATAGGAGAATCACATAAAATTATGATATGAGTGCTCAAAAAAGCACGGGAAAGTGTACTCGAATTAAATAACGATTCGATTAATTTTTTAGCTAATACGCATAAAAAACACTCAGGTAGCCTTAAGACTTTAGTATAAGAAACACTTTTGATATTTTTTCAGCAGCTTTTTATGTCATATTGATTAAATACCTGTGGACATTTCATTTTGAGCTGCCTACATCCCATCATTTTTATTGTTTTGAACTACGATGAATACTAAACGCAATATCTATAAAGATGCTGAACATCCCTTTGCTCAATATGTCCGTATTTTAGGTAAGGGGAAAACTGGATCTCGCTCTTTAAGTTATGAAGAAGCCTATCAAGCATTTACCATGATTTTAAAAGGTGAAGTGTTAGATGTGCAGTTAGGCGCATTTTTAATGCTACTTCGGGTTAAAGAAGAATCGATTGATGAACTTGCAGGGTTTGTGCAAGCGACCAAAGATCAGCTTCATTTTGAACCTTTAGATGTTGATTTAGATTGGTCATCTTATGCAGGTAAGCGAAAACACTATCCATGGTTTTTGTTAGCCGCTCTTACACTTGCCCAGCATGGCCATAAAATTGTTATGCATGGTGCATCAGGTCACACGCTTAATCGTGTTTATACTGAGCAAGTCTTAGAATATCTTGGTTATCAAATTTGCCATTCTGAACAAGAAGTTCGTACGCAATTAGCAGAACAAAATTTTGCTTACTTACCACTAGACGCGATTTCACCAGTTTTAAGCGAATTGATATCTCTAAGAAATGTCATGGGTTTGCGTTCACCTATTCATACTTTGGCCCGTTTAATTAATCCTTTTAACGCTAAGGCTACCTTACAAGCAATATTCCACCCTGCTTACAGAACTTCTCACCAACATAGCGCATTACGCTTAGGCTATCAAAATAGTGCCGTTATTAAAGGCGAAGGTGGTGAATTTGAACGAAACCCAGATGCTAAAACACTCATTTGCGGTATTAAAAATGGTGAGCTCTATGAACATGAGTTGCCAAAGCTCACACCTGAACGAAGCCCAATTGAAGAAGAATTAGATTTAGCAACGTTTAAAGCAGTATGGCTTGGTCAACAGCACCATGAATATGGAGAAATAGCAGTAACAGAAACCATCGGAATCGCGCTATATACCATGGGAGTTGTTGCTAGTTTTGAAGAAGCGATGCAAAAAGCAAAAGTGTTATGGGATACACGAAATTTAAGCAATCTTAATTCGTAGTTAACAAATGCTATCGTGAAGGTCGACATGGATGTCTACCGTATCACTGCGATACAGGAAGTATCGTCAGTGATACAAAGGATTTTTGGTTACTTTTGATCCTTCAAAAGTAATAAAAGCCTATATGCTATAACTTATGAAAAACATGCTATATAAGGCTGTATGGAATAACCAAAAATAATTTTTCTGTCTTATTAAGTTTTAAACAAAACGAATCGGTTTAAACTCTGGCTCATGCTTGTGATGGTCCTCATCACATTCTTCGCCTTCTTCTTTTGTACCACGGTCAATATAACCACTACGCTGATCTTCTGGTAAGTTCTTCAACTCCCAAGCGATTACAGCTTGCATACAAGTCTCACGCTGCTCTTTAGTTAAAACAACGCCATTTGGCCATTTACCAATTTCTACTGCTGTTTTTAAACGCTCTACAATTTCAGGGTTTAAAACAGATAGCATTTGTTCAATATTCATGATTCATCTCTTTGAAAAGATTCAAAATCTTGGTTCCAACCAAGTTTGGTACGGCAGGCCATATAGAAATCATAACCTGGTGGATGCAATAAACTTAGTTTAAATGGGTGTTTACGGATGTGTAAACTGTCTCCAACATTGAGCGAGACACTATGTTGTCCATCTGCACTCACCATTGGTAACACCCGATTTTCGCGAATAACGATTTTAATTTCGCTTTGACCACCGACTACGATGGGACGTGATGACAATGTATGGGGATGCATTGGAACTAATGCAATAGCATCCATACTTGGATGTAAAATTGGGCCACCACCTGACAATGCATAAGCCGTTGATCCGGTTGGCGTCGAAACAATTAAACCATCACTATGTTGGCGGTAAACATATTGACCATCAATATTAAGTTCGAAGTCAATCATGTGTACCGATTTGCCCGAATGCAAAACGACATCGTTTAAGGCAATCGCGTCATAAATGACTTCACCATTTGTTCGTACTTCCATTTCAAGTAAGAAACGACGGTCGAGCTGGAAATGCCCTTGAAGTACTTGGTCAAGTTTGAAAATGGCTTCTGAAGGTTTGATATCAGTTAAAAAACCTAACCGCCCGCGGTTGATACCAATAACAGGCGTATTGTAGCGAACTAAAGCTCTAGCAGCGTGGAGTAAAGAACCATCGCCTCCAACAACTATGACTAAATCAGCAACTTCACCCAATAAATGACGACTTACAATTTGTGCATGATCATAAGGCACTAATTCAGCAGTTTCCTGATCAAAAATGGGGTTTAAGCCTAGGTTCAACAAATGATCATGAATTAAACATAGTGTTTCTACTACTGATGATTTATCTGGTCGACCAATTAACCCGACGTTTCTGAAGGACTTATGTGAAATTTGCACGAATGAGTAAGCTCCGCTGCGATACTTGGCTATAATAACATTAACCTGATTAATTTAAAAAAACATAACAACAAGATGCTGTAAAATTCAATCTAAGTTTTCCAATTATTCACAGTTTTATCATTGCAAATTGATGACAAGCTATCGCATCATTACAGGCATTGTTAGGGTTTTATCTCATTTTTATGAAGTTTGAACGTGGTATCGGTTTCTTTGCACTAATCTTTTCCATTTTGGTCATTGGTGCTTTTATTGCTCTTAGTATCTATCTGATTCGTTTAGATAATATTATCCGTGAAAAATTTGAAGGACAACGGTGGGATATTCCTGCCAAAGTGTTCGCACGACCTTTGGAAATTTATAATAACGCACCTATTACCCAAGCAAATTTCACTCAAGAATTAAAACTCTTGGGTTACAAAACTTCAAGTAATTATGACAAGTCTGGAACCTATGTTGCTCAGGGTAGCAATATGTATATCCACACGCGTGGTTTTGATTACGGCGACAGTGTTGAACCCGAACAAGTACTAGAGTTAAGTTTTGCAAATGATCAGGTTGCTGAAGTTCGAAGTACAAAACCTTCTTCAACGGGTGTTGCGCGACTAGAGCCACTTCTGATTGGAGGAATCTACCCTCAACATAATGAAGACCGTGTTCTCATTAAACTGAATAATGTCCCTAAGCCACTTATTGAAGCCTTAATTTCAACAGAAGACCGTAATTTCTATCATCATCACGGTATTTCAATTCGTGGTACTGCCCGTGCATTAGTGAGTAATATCACAGGTGGTAAACGTCAAGGTGGTTCAACCCTGACTCAGCAATTAGTTAAAAACTTCTATCTCACACCTGAACGCACACTCAAACGTAAAGTTAATGAAGCATTAATGGCTTTACTCATTGAGCTGCATTACAGCAAAGATGAAATTTTAGAAGCCTACTTAAATGAAGTGAATCTAGGCCAAAATGGTAGCTACTCAATTAATGGCTATGGTTTGGCTTCTCAATTTTATTTTGGTTTACCGTTACGTGAACTTAGCGTTGCACAGCAAGCTTATTTAGTTGGTTTAGTGCAAGGCCCTTCTTTATATAATCCTTGGAAAAATCCTGAAGGTGCAAAAAAACGCCGCGATACCGTGTTAAATAACATGCGTGTAATGGGTTATTTAACTCAAGCAGAATATGAAGATGAAATTGCACGTCCTTTAAATGTGTTAAGTAAGCCAAGTTTAGGCCCTGCAAAATTCCCTGACTTTTTAGATATTGTGCGTCGTCAATTACGCACAGAATATCAAGAGAGTGACTTAACTAATCAGGGCTTACGTATTTTTACGACTTTAGACCCAATTACTCAAACTCAAGTTCAAAATGCGTTTAAAGCTTCAGTAGACCGCTTAGCAAATAGTAACCCAGCCCGTTTGAAAAACTTACAGGGTGCGGTACTCATTGCACATCCAGAAAACGGCGAGCTTGTTGCTGCTGTTGGTTCTACACAAGACTTTACTGGTTTTAACCGTGCTTTAGATGCAAAACGCCAAGTTGGTTCTTTATTAAAACCTGTCATTTATTTAAGTGCTATTGAATCTGGGCGTTACAACTGGGCAACCCAAATTGAAGATGCACCGATTAGTGTCCCTGTAGATGGTGGCAAAAGTTGGACACCTAAAAACTATAGTGGTGGCGGACATGGTGTAGTCAGCTTGAGTGAAGCTTTGGCAAATTCATATAACCTATCTGCTGTGCGCTTGGGTCAAGAGTTTGGTTTATCAACATTTACCAACAACTTAAGAAAGTTTGGTGTTGAGTCAACCATTCCTGCCTACCCTTCTATTTTCCTTGGGGCAGTCAATATGTCACCAATGGAGGTTCTGGGAATTTATGAGAACTTTGCTACAGGTGGCTTTAAATATCCGACTCGTGCGATTCGATCTGTCGTAGATGCCAATGGTCGCCTGCTTGACCGTTATGGCCTAAACGTACAACAAACCATTGATCCATCTGTTGGTTATATCATGAATTATGGTCTACAACAGGTCATGTCTTCGGGTACTGGTCGCGCAGCTTATAACAGCTTGTCTCCAGCTTTAAAATTGGCGGGTAAATCAGGTACGACTAACGATACACGTGACTCATGGTTTGCGGGTTACTCAGGTAACCACGTTGCTGTAGTGTGGTTAGGTTTAGATGACAACAAAGTGACTGGATTAACAGGTTCATCTGGTGCATTGCCAGTATGGATTAATGTGATGAAACAATTACGTCAAACGCCTGTAAACCTACGCCAACCAGACACTGTACAGTGGCAGTGGATTGACCGTGCAACGGGTGATTTATCTGCTCAAGCTTGTGATGGTGCTATGTATATTCCGATGCTAACGCATACTGTTCCGCACCGTGCTACGCCATGTGGAGCACCTTATTATCAAGTTGATCCAACATATACGCCACAAAGTGATAACACAATTCCTGACTCTCAGGATGATAATACCGACAGTTATATTCGTGAAAGTGAAAACCAGATGGAACAAGATCTATCAAACAACTCACGGGTAATTTCAAGTGGTAGTTATAACAACTAAGCGTTAACAGGAAATTAGGATATGTTGAAGAAAGGTGTTTTTTATATTGGTGCTGTTCTTATGGTCGGCTGCACAACTCTGCCCGATCATTCTGACTCCAAAGAGAAAACACCTACTCCTCCAGTCAAAAAGACGGAAACTCCATCAGGCGTAAAAATTACACCTTATGATCACCCAGAAATTCAACGTAAAAATTTGCAGGTGATTGTTCCGCAACAGAAAAAGCCTCAACATTTTAGTGATGATGGTAGCCAGTTACCTGCATTTAAAGTTTTAATGCAAAAAACACAGCAGGCTTATAAAAATCAGCAGTGGTCAGAGGCTGAGCGCTATGCGCTTCAAGCACAGCGTTTAGCACCACAAGCAGCTGAGACTTATTTATTTCTTGCGCTTACGGCAAATCATAAACAGCAATATTCTAACGCTGAGTCTTTAGCACGACGTGGTTTGAGTTTTGCCCAAAGTCAGGCAATGAAAAAGCAGCTGTGGTTAGTCATCTTAAAAGCTGGGCAACAACGCAATAATCAAAAAACTGTTCAAGAAGCACAGCAAGCATTAAAAGCCCTCTAGCTTTTAATGCTTTTAATTTTCTCATTAGAAATTACGAATACCTGCTAAGCCATATGCGCCATGCTGCTGCGCAGTGGCTAAATCATCAGGATGCACTCCTCCTAATGCAAAAACCGGAATCTGGCTATTTTGAGCGAGATCACTAAAACGTTCCCAACCTAATGCTACAGCTTCTGGATGAGTCTTTGTTGGTTTTACAGGACTAATAAAAACAGCATCGCAACCAATCTGCTGAGCTTGCTTTAGAGAAACGGCATCATGACAAGCAGCAATATAACGAACGCCCACTGTTAAATCGCCTTTATGTAAATTCATGAGTTGAGATTGTTTTAAATGAACGGTCTTTATTTGTTTTTGTAATTCAGGGCTTAATTGCCGCCAAATATCTACATTTATAATTAAATTTGATCGTTGCCCTTCATCTAAAGCAGTTAATTGCTCTATATATTGCGGCTCAAATTCTTCGATACGCCAGTACAATAAAGCATCACTACTTTCTACCGTTGAAAGCGTATTGCTAATTTTGATGAGATGAGGCCAATAGAGTCGTTTTATGATGTTTTTATTGGCTTTTGGAAAGTTTAAATGAAGTAGCTGATCACGTGTATACCATGCCCATGGCTGGTGAATAAGATTTAATAACTCATCAGGTACATAACTATGGAACAAATGAAGGTTGACGATAATGTCATCATATTCATGGTGAATATAATCAAACTGATGCCAATCTTTTAAACCAATACCCACCTCTTCATAAATCTCACGGCGGCAGGCTTCTTCTGGTGTTTCACCTTGTTCAACCTTTCCACCAGGGAACTCATGCTTTCCACCTTGATGTTGCTGCTCTTCGCGCCATCCAACTAATATTTTTCCACGATGGATCAAGATTGCTATAGCGACATCGACTATTGGTTTGGGCATCTTTTTACTCTCTAAAACTTTTCTCAAGTGTAAGCAAATTTTATCATTTTATAAAATCTTAAAAATCTAATTGACAGATCTATTCGATAATGATTATCATTTAAATCGTTCAAGAACATACCACGGAGCACAACAAATGAACGCACCTTTTAGCTTATTTACCCGTAACAATGACACAGCTCACGCCTTACCAATGTTACATTCTAATAACCTCTTTGCATTAGGCCGTGAAATTCGCATTATGCATGCTGGCGAGGAATATCGTTTACGCCTCACTCGCAACAATCGCCTAATTTTAACTAAATAAAAAACATACTCGCGTTTCAATAATATTCGTGGGAAAACAAAAAATGGATAGCATGGGTAACCATGCTATTTTTTATGAAGGAAGAATAATCTCTGCCCTCAGACCACCTTGTTCAGCATGCATAAAACGTAACTTGCCATTATGCAATTCAATAATTTTTCGAGTAATTGAAATTCCTAAGCCAGAACCTTGCTGTTGAGTACCGAGTACCCGAAAAAAACGCTGCCCTAACCGTAATAGCACTTCATCATCTACTCCATTTCCCGTGTCTTCAATAGACACCTTAATTTGCTGTTCATGCTGACTAATCTCAACATGAATAGAGCCTAATGTCGGGCTATAACGAATGGCGTTATCAAATAAATTTCTAAAAGCAATAAACAGTAATTCTTCATTCGCATATGTTTTAGTTTCTGCCGATAAGGTATTTACCTCTATCAACATCTGTTTAGCTTTCGCATCTAAATCTACAGTTTCAATCACTCTAGCCAGTAAGTAATTTAAATCGATAACTGTCTTAGGAAGTTCAGGCTGTTCAGCTTCATTAGGTTCTAAGCGGGCCAGAAGAAGTAAATTCTCAAGTATTTTTGTACTTCTAGAAACGTCTTCTTGTATGCGTTCAAAATCTTGATGAAGTTCAGGAAGATGTTGGTATTTACGCTGCAAGACCTGAAGACGCATTTGTATAGCAGACAAGGGAGAACGTAGCTCATGCGAAGCATCCGCGGTAAAACGCTGTTCAGCAACAAGAGCCCTTTGCAATCTCGCAAGCAATTGATTTAATGCATCTATAACAGGTTGAATTTCTGTAATGACATCTGGTTCTTGAATTGGCTCTAAATTTGATGCAGTTTTTTGAGCAATTCGTCTAGAAAGTAAATTGAGTGCAGCCAATTGATGCTCGGTACGCCAACTTACAATGACCCATTGCAGTAACCAAAACAACACCATAAGACCGCTATATCCAGCAAGTGCTTTGAGTACCTCTTCAACACGTGTACTCATTGGTTGAAAAACTTCAACTTGTAGCTGAGAGTCTTCTTGTTGTGCAGCCAGACTACGCCATAATTGGCCATCAAACCAAAAATACGAAAAACCTTCTGATAAGTTACCTTGTTCAAAAAGTTCATGCTGATAGGTATGAGAATGGGTAAGTACTTGGCCTGTGTTTAATAACTCATACTGAATATCAAATTCATCACTCAGCTCATCAAACTGTTTCATGGAATGTTCAGAAAGATCAGAAACCAGCAAAGTATCTGAAATTTCATCCATGATTTCGTCTTGCACTGACATGTTGTGATAGATCGAAAATATGGTGAGTAAGCTTAAAGCCAGTAATCCCACCACGATACTACTCCACATCGTAGTTTTAACCAGTTGCGACTGCAAAGATGAGCGATTCGATTTCATTTTAAATCTCCCATACGGTAGCCGAGCCCCCGTATGGTTTTAATACTGCTGCTTCCGATTTTTTTTCGAAGTTGATAAATAAATACTTCGATTGCGTTACTTTCAATTTCCTCGCCCCATGCATACAGTGCTTCTTCTAATTGATCACGGGTAATAATATGCTCGGGATGCACCATAAGCTTACGCAATATTTGGAATTCTTTTGCCGTTAAATCGATAGACTTGCCAGCGCTTAATACGACTTTCGCTTGTGTATCAAGTTGTAGGTCACCCCATGTTAAAACCGATTGCTGACTCAAAGTTTGTTTGCGTAATTGAGCGCGGATGCGAGCCGATAATTCTTCTAAACTAAAAGGCTTAACCAAATAGTCATTTGCACCTAAATCTAGCCCCTCTACCCGATCATGAATGCTGTCACGTGCAGTAATAAAAATAACAGGAACATTTTTTTGTTTATGGCGGATCGTTGTTAAAACCTTTTCACCAGCCAGTTGAGGTAGTCCCCGATCAAGCAAAATACAGTCATAATCATGCTGTTCGATTGCCGTAAGTGCATAATCACCTCTTTCGACCCAATCTACCTGATAACCGTCTAACTCTAACCATGATTGAATGCTTTCAGCTTGAGAGCGATCATCTTCTGCAAGCAAAATTCTCATCTATTTTTCCTGTTATATCCTGATTTGATCTTGCCAAGCCTTTATAAAAAAAGCAAAGCCGCATGATTTAAATGCGGCTAAAAGTAGTAGATCTACAGACCTTATTCATTAGAACTGAACTTGATCCACATCAATTTCTACGCGTTTTAAAGGTTTATAGTCAATGTCTACTTCACCAATTAAAGTCACATTTGTATTGGCTGAAATAGGGCGACCTTGCCAAAGTTCATCATCTACATCAATTGTAATGCTACCTGTCTTATCACGGAATTGATATTTTTCATCACCTAAAGACTTTACAACCTGACCATGTAATTTGATCGGTGTATTATCTTTTGAGGTTAATGCCTGTTTTACTGTGGTGACAGTTGCCGGAGCAATTGCAGCTTGATTCACTGGTGTATTCGCGACAACTACGCCAGCAGCAGTCATACCAGCAGTCATCAACATTACTTTAAGCATATTCATATTATTACCCTCTGTTTATGGTTCCCTCTTGGGATAAAGCAATTAAATCAACCATAAATGAGGTGAATCTTAAGAAAAACTTAATTTAATGGCACAACCCTCAAGACCTCTTCTAATGTCGTAAGTCCTTCAATCACTTTACGGGCTCCTGCAATTCTTAAAGGTTCTATACCTTCTTTTTTAGTTTGAGTTCTTAAATCATTTAATGTCACATGACTACTAATAAGGTGTTTAAGCTCAAGACTGACCGGCATAAACTCGTAAATACCGACTCGCCCTTTATAGCCTGTATGACGACATTCTTCGCAGCCTACCGCTTGATAAACCGTTTCAGGCATTTCCATAATATAGTCAAAGGTTAGGTGTTCCCACTCATCCTCATTAATATGAGTTTTTTGCTTACAGTGTGGGCAAAGCTGGCGGACTAAGCGCTGCGCGAGAACACCCAAAATTGTTGCAGCTGTCAGAAATGGCTGAACCTCTAGATCATGTAAACGAGTCAAACTAGACGGTGCATCATTGGTATGTAAAGTTGATAAAACCAAATGACCTGTTAATGCTGCCTGAATGGCCATATTCGCTGTATCTTGATCACGAATTTCCCCAATCATAATAATGTCAGGGTCTTGACGCATCAGTGCACGTACACCGTCTGCAAAGCCTAATTCAATTGCATTATTGACCTGCATTTGGTTAAAACTAGGCTCTAGCATTTCAATCGGATCTTCAATGGTACAGACATTGACCTGCTCGGTTGCAAGCTGCTTTAAAGATGAATATAGCGTAGTTGTTTTACCGGAGCCTGTAGGACCCGTGACTAAAATAATACCGTGGCTATTTTTTGTTAATTGTTGCCACTGTTGTAATAAACGCTCTTCAAAACCCAATTGCTGAAAAGAACGTACCAACACATCAGGGTCGAAAATACGCATAACCAGTTTTTCACCAAATGCGGTTGGTAAGGTTGATAAACGTAATTCGGTTTCTTGCCCTTTAGGTGTACGTGTTTTTAACCGGCCATCTTGTGGTTTACGTTTTTCCGCTACATTCAAACGTCCTAAAATTTTAATCCGAGAAATCACGGCGGTCAGCGTATTTGAAGGCATGTTATAAATGGTGTGTAAAACGCCATCAATCCTAAACCTGACTTTACCATTATCTTTACGCGGTTCCATGTGAATGTCACTGGCACTCTGCTCAAATGCAAACTGTAAAATCCAGTCGACTAATTTCACAATATGCTGATCATTAGCATCTGGGTTTTGGCTATCGCCAAGCTGCAAAAGCGCTTCAACATTTTTACTGTCATGGTCATGAGCTGCATCTTTTTGAGCAGAGTTTACCGCGCGACTCACCTGATAATATTCGCGCAAATAGCGTTGTAACTGTTCGGGATTAAGCAGTACCCGTTCAATTTTTTTAGGCGCTAGACTTCGTTCAAGGTTATTAAGCCAATCTGTTTGAAATGGTTGATCTGTTCCAATCACGATTCGGTCAGCACGAATTTCAACAGCTAAAATATGGTTGCGAATCGCAAACTCTTGTGACATGACCTGCGTTAAAGCGCTGACATCTGCCTTTAAAGGATCGATCACAAATAGAGGTAGCTGAACCCGATCTGCAAACCATAAACATAAGCGGTTTAAACTCAAATGGGCATGCGTGTGTTGCTGATCTTTTAAATTAAAATGTGCTATCCACTGTAATGGATGCCACTTTAACTGGTCTTTTTGGCGGTGACTTGTCTGTACCAGTAATTTATCTCGTTCTGTTATACGGCCTTCTTGTAATAGTTGTTCTAGACACCAATACGTATCTATTTCTACATGTGCATTCATGCGTTATCCCCAATATATTTTCATAATATAGCAGAGATGTTTTACATTTAAATATCCTTTAACATCAGTTAATTAAACAACTTCTCATCTTAATATTTTTTTGTGTCACAGGTCATATTTATAGAAATATTTTCTACATAGTTTTGTCTAAAAAAGACACTATGCTCACTATAATAAAAAGCATAAACTGAACATGAATACATGATTTTAAAATGATTCAAATCTACATATAACAATAAGCAAAGAGGAAGTAATATGGAGCTTCCAATGACAATGTCATTACAAACAGCATCATTTGAAGAATTCATTACAGTCATTGCTGCGGCGCTTGGTTGTGGCTTATTAATTGGTTTAGAACGAGAACGAAGTAAGCTTAAACATGAATATAAAACCTTTGCGGGATTTCGATCTTTTGCCATTAGTGCATTATTAGGAGCGGTCTGTTTTTTATTTGGCATTGAAATTGGAATTGTAGGTGCCTTACTCATTGGTGCCATTAGTATTGTTTCCCTCAAAAATCAACCCAATGACCCGGGCGTGACCACCGAACTCGCCTTTATTATGACTTATTTCATTGGGGCACTTTGTATTTGGAATATTTCGCTCGCTGCCGGCCTAGCTGTGATCATGACAACTATCTTAATAGCTAAGCAGTCTATGCATGGTATTGCCAGTCAGTGGATTACTGAATCGGAATTACGTGATGGTATTTTTCTACTTGCCTTACTATTAATTGCTCTGCCTTTAGTACCTAATAAGCCTTTTTGGGGACCAGTTTTAAATCCACATGTGATTTTAAAATTACTGACTTTAATCTTATTTGTGCAAGCCCTCGCTCATATAGCAAAGCGACTTTTGTCATCTAAAAATGCTTTATTGCTTTCTTCTTTAGCTTCTGGATTTGTTTCTAGTACAGCAACTATTGCCAGTTTAGGTTTAGAAGTACGCTCTGGCAAAGCCAATGCAACAACAAATGCAGGTGCTGCATTGATGTCTTGCGTTTCAACACTGATTCAAACCTTAATTATTGTGATCGGTATTAGCTTTGCTTGGTTCAAGCTGATTATATTTCCTACACTTATTGCCTTAGTAGTATTAGCAGTATGGGCCTTTATTTTATTACGTAAAGCCGAGCCTAGTACAGCTTCACCCGAGCTGGACTCAAGAATGTTCAGCTTAAAAGAAGCCATTATTATTGCAGGCACACTCACCCTCATTCAGGCAGGTGTTTATGGTTTAAGTCTATCTTTAGGCGATGCGGGATTAATCGCGGGGACTTTACTTGCTTCATTATTTGAAATACATGCAGCTATAGCGGCGGTCATTGTGCAAGGTGAACCTGATAGCGCACATATGACACCTTTATTAATTGCCTTTTTAGGAGGTTTTGCAGTTCACGCTCTTGCTAAAAGTGTGAACTCTGCAATTTCGGGCGGACTACGCTATGCTCTTGCTTTCGTTCCCGCCCAGCTCATTCATATGGCTATTTTTATTACTTTACTTTGGCTCAACATCCATTGGTTTTAAAATATCTATTATGCAAGCGCAGAAGTCTTCACCACATCAATGACGGTAACTACAAATTGATCGACCTTAAAATGAATATCAAAGTCTGAAAATTTCATTTTATAGATTCTTTCAGGGTCTTGTTGATAGGCAGGCCGAGGATCTAAAGCTAACACTTGCTCAAGCTCATCAATGTATTGCGAATCTATTTCTTTATTTTGCAGAAAATATTTTTGCGCTGTTAATGCAGCTTCAGTCCACATGACTGCCTTTCGTTCAGGTTCTGCATGTGCATAACCACTTTGAGCCTCCGCAATTGCATCAGAATATTGAATATAAGGTTTGATATCTAAAATTGGGGTGCCATTTAATAAATCACTTCCTGTGACATAGACACGCACAGACTTCCCCACTTTTTCCACTTTATTAAGTTTTACGACTGAAAGCCCGATTGGAGAAGGTCTATACATACTTCGTGTAGCAAATACTCCAATTTTTTCATTACCACCTAAACGTGGCGGACGAACCTGCGGACGGAACTTATCTGAACTGCCTTGATTTTTATTGTCATGAAACTGCCAAACTAACCAGAGATGACTAAATTGCTCAATTCCCTCAAATGCTAACAAGTCGTTATATGGTTCTACCATGTCAATATAAGACTCAATATTGACCAAATTAGGCTGGCGTGGAATACCAAATTTTTCACGATAGGGAGAGCACATGTGGCCAATGATGGGGAAGGTGACAGAATTGATCATCACTTTTTCTTATAAACACAATTAAATATATTCAGTTTATCGGGAATGAAATTAGATTAGAATAGCAATCTGTTTTCTTTTAATCGTGATCGAGACCTTTAATGGCTGCTTTTAACGTTGAACGCATTACTCATGTTCACCACTGGAATGACACTCTTTTCAGTTTTAAAACTACACGCGATACCAGCTTACGTTTTAAAAATGGTCAGTTCGTAATGATCGGACTTGAAGTGAATGGCAAACCGTTAATGCGTGCGTATTCGATTGCAAGTGCAAACTATGAAGAAGAGTTAGAATTCTTCTCAATTAAAGTACAAGACGGTCCTTTAACTTCGATTTTGCAAAAAGTACAAGTTGGTGATGAAATCTTAGTTTCTAAAAAACCAACAGGTACTTTGGTTCATGATGACCTTTTACCAGGTAAAAACTTATACCTTTTATCTTCTGGTACTGGTCTTGCTCCATTCTTATCAATTATTCGTGATCCAGAAACTTACGAACGCTTTGAAAAAGTAATCG
Source organism: Acinetobacter sp. 22301 (assembly GCF_052045285.1). NCBI lineage: Bacteria > Pseudomonadati > Pseudomonadota > Gammaproteobacteria > Moraxellales > Moraxellaceae > Acinetobacter > Acinetobacter sp. 22301. Next base: position 80,449 of record NZ_JBQEOR010000007.1, read on the forward strand.
TTGTTCATGGTACACGCTATATTTCTGAATTAGCTTATCAAGACCTTATCTTAAACGAATTACCAAACCACGAATTCTTTGAAGAGTTAGGTATTAAAGACAAGCTTGTTTACTACCCTACTGTTACTCGTGAACCTTTCCACACTCAAGGCCGTGTAACAACTGCAATTGAAACTGGCGCTTTATTTGAAAAAATCGGTTTACCACGCTTCAACCGTGAAACTGACCGTGCAATGCTTTGCGGTAGCCCTGCATTCTTAAAAGACGTTGCTGCATTACTTGACCAACACGGTTTAGTTGAATCACCTCGTATGGGTGAAATGGGCGACTACGTCATTGAACGTGCGTTTGTAGAAAAATAATTTTTTCTAGACATAAAAAAACCGAGGCAAAGTCCTCGGTTTTTTATGTCTGTTTTACAATTTAATTGTGCCATCGATACAGGTGACAGCGGTTCCACCCACTAAAATTTTATCTTGATACAATTCAAGTTGAAGTTGTCCGTCTCGACCTACCGCCCCACCTTGTGAAGAAAGTACGACATCATTTTGTGCGGGAAGAATCCCATAATAACGAATAAATGAAGCTACGCTACCATTACCACTACCACAAACAGGATCTTCATTTATTCCACATGAAGGAGCAAATGAACGAACTTCTATGTGTTTTTGTTCATCATTATTTTCATGAAAACCAAAAATTGTCGCACCCGTAACTTTCATTTCTAAGTCATGTTCTTTTAAAGCGGCAAAGTCTGGTTGGCTATCTGGAACAGCGTCAGCATTAACAGCTTGCAATACAATCCAGCGCGCCCCTACATCTACCAATGCAGCGTTCCATTGAGTATTAATTTCACATTTTAAAATTTCTGCTAATTTCTCAGTATGCATTGCATCTAGTGGAGTAATTTTAGGCTTAGGTAGTTCAAATGAAATATGACTTGATTCACTCACGGTCAGAGTCACCAAACCAGCACCGCACTGCTGTACCAGCTTACCTTCTTTCGCTTTAATTAGACCAGTCTCAAGTAAAGCATAGGCAGTACCAATTGTAGGATGGCCTGCAAACGGCAATTCACTTTGTGGAGTAAAAATTCGAACCTGATAATCAGCTTGTGAATCGGTCGCAGGGAGTACAAATGTGGTTTCAGAAAGATTGGTCCAGTTCGCAATGGCTTGCATCTGCTCAGACGTTAAGGTGCTGGCGTCCATAATGACCGCAACAGGATTTCCTTTAAATGCTTGTGAAGTAAAAACATCAACTTGTTTAAATGCAACAACAGACATAGACCCGCTCCTACTGATTTTGTAATTAAAAAATTATGGCTATTAAGTCCTTACCATTTCTTGATCTTACTGATTTATTTTTAATGGTCACAGTATCAGTTAATATTAAAAATAATAGACACAGTTGTTAAAAATAGATTCAAATTAAATGGATAAATCTATAAAACTAACAATATTTGAGATAATTAAAAGATCACTATAAAGTGTATCCATTGCTTTGGCTTTTTAATGAATTGACATGTACAAATATAAAAAAGTGAGTGATGACCTCACCCTTCAAATTCAAAATGGCAGGCAACCTGTGGGTTCTCGGTTGCCATCAATTCGAGATTGTGCCCAGCATTATCAGGTCAGTATTAACACTGTAAAAGAAGCTTATCGCCAGCTTGAAGATCAAGGTTTAATTTCAGTTCGTCCACAGTCTGGTTACTACGTTTGTCATGCACCTTCAAACTTACTAGAACTCGAAGAGCGTTATGTCAGTGAAGAAAAAGTATCTCTTTCAGGAATTAGCTGTTTTCTCGCACAAATTGTTAAAAAACAAATGGACCCCGACTATGTCAATTTGGCCCTAGCTTGCCCTTCTGGGGAAAATTTTTATCCAATTGAACGCTTAAAACGCTTAACTGCTCAAGTTTTACGGACACAGCCAGATATTTTTAAAAGCTATACCTTGCCGCCCGGTTCTATACGTTTACGTACTCAAATTGCTAGGCGAAGCTTACAGTTAGGTATGTTTCTTTCAGCAGATGATATTGTGCTCACTCATGGCACTATGGAGGCTTTAAGTCTCGCGATTATGGCAACCACCCAAGCAGGTGACAGTGTAGCGCTTGAGATTCCTACATTTCACAACCTGTACCCACTCCTTCATAATTTAGGTCGAAAAATTGTAGAAGTACCGACCTCGCCACATACAGGTATGTGCCTTGATGCACTTGAAGAACTCTTAAAATCTCAAAGTGTACAAGCCATTTTAACCATTCCAACAGGACACAATCCTCTCGGTTTTAGCATGCCTGAAAGTAACCGTCGTCGCTTGGCAGAGTTAGCTAATCAGTTTCAAGTTCCTGTTATTGAAGATGCGATGTATGCCGAATTGCAACTCACCGAGCCTCTCTTGCCCAACATCAAAGCGTTTGACCAAAATGGATGGGTTTTGGTGTGTAGCAGCTATACCAAAACTGTGGCGCCCGACTATCGAATTGGTTGGCTAGAAGCTGGACGTTTCCGCAATATTGTGCAGCAGCTTAAATTTACAACCACTGTTGCCGAGCCAGCTTTACTCACAGAAACGTTAGGCCTTTTCTTAGAAAATGGTGGTTATGACCTGCATTTACGTCAACTCAAAAAACGCTATCAACAACAAATTGACACCATCAAATCTTATATTTGCCGTTATTTTCCAGTCGGTACTCGAGTCAGTCGTCCACAAGCGGGGTTTATTTTATGGTTAGAACTACCCGAATCAATTGATACCCTAGAACTGTTTCACCAAGCAATGGACGAAAAAATCTTATGTATGCCCGGAATTTTGTGTTCAGCTGATAAACGTTTTAGTCATTGTTTACGTATAGCAGCTTGTTTTGAGTTAAATCCCAAAATGTTAAATGCTTTGATGCGCTTAGGAGAGCTAGCAAAAAATATGCTACCTGTACAAAAAGATAGTGATCAAATCCCTACTAATTCAGTAGGTTGAATCCCAAATGCGGAGTTAATAAAATAAAACCATATATTTTTTATGCCTTTTATTTTATGAAAACTGAGCTTCTCTCTCCCGCAGGTTCACTTAAAAACATGCGCTATGCATTTGCCTATGGTGCAGATGCCGTATATGCAGGACAACCACGTTACAGTTTACGTGTGCGTAATAATGCTTTTGATCATGACAACTTAAAAATCGGAATTGATGAAGCCCATGCTTTGGGTAAAAAGTTTTATGTTGTAGTGAATATTCAGCCACATAACAGCAAATTAAAAAACTTTATTCGTGATCTTGAACCAATTGTAGCTATGCAACCCGATGCACTCATTATGTCTGATCCAGGCTTAATCATGATGGTGAGAGAGCATTTTCCTGATGTGCAAATTCATCTATCAGTTCAAGCCAACGCTATTAATTGGGCCACTGTTAAGTTTTGGAAAGATTACGGTCTAAGCCGTGTGATTTTATCGCGTGAGTTATCTTTAGAAGAAATAGAAGAAATCCAGCAACACGTACCCGATATTGAACTTGAAGTTTTTGTACATGGTGCTCTATGCATGGCCTACTCAGGCCGCTGCCTACTTTCCGGATATATGAACAAGCGTGATGCCAATCAAGGTGCTTGTACCAATGCTTGCCGTTGGGACTATAAACTGCATGAAACCCAAGAAGATGCAAATGGAGATGTGATTCCAGTCACTCAGCTAAATACATCAGAAAAGTCTTGCTGTTCATCAGCACAATTAGAAACAACCTCGGCTCAAATGCTGCTGGTACAACGCAATGATGAAGAAATGTTTGCGGCTGAAGAAGATGAACACGGCACCTATTTTATGAACTCTAAAGATTTACGTGCGGTACAGCATGTAGATCGTTTAACCAAAATGGGCATTGCCTCACTGAAAATTGAAGGCCGTACTAAATCCTATTTTTACTGTGCCCGTACCGCCCAAATTTATCGAAAAGCTATTGATGATGCTTTAGCAGGCAAACCATTTGACCCAAGCTTAATGAACCAACTCGAAGGTTTGGCAAACCGTGGTTATACCGAAGGCTTTTTGAGACGTCATGTGCATAGCGAATATCAAAACTATGCTGATGGTTCATCGCATTTCGACTACCAACAATTTTGTGGAGAGGTTTTAGAACGTCACGGCGATTATATTCGCATTGAAGTTAAAAACCGTTTTGTGGTGGGCGACTCACTTGAGCTGATGACGCCTCAAGGTAATATCACCTTTACTTTAACCGAAATGCGCGATTTAAAAGGTAACCCAATTACCGATGCTAAAGGTTCGGGGCATTTTGTTGAGATTCCACTTTCACAAGATGTTGATGTTAGTTATGCCCTACTCATACGCAATTTGCCGCATGCCAAGGAAAACATTACTGCCTCAACATTAGCTTATTCAGCGAGTTAAACATGGCACTTTTGATTACAAGTGACTGCATCAATTGTGATATGTGCTTACCGGAATGCCCCAATACAGCTATTTTTGAAGGCAACAAAGTTTATGAAATTGATCCACTTCGTTGTACCGAATGTGTAGGCTTTTATGATGCGCCTACGTGTAAGGCAGTTTGCCCTATGGATTGCATAAAACCAGACCCTGCGCATATTGAGAATAAAGAGCAACTGCTAGAGAAATTTAAAGGGTTAAATTTACTCGGCGAATCTATTTCTTAAAAAGACTATCGAGGATCAGGCTAAAGTTGCTGATCCTCTTTTTATGACTATGCAGCTCAATGATTAAATAAATGAATAAAATAGCTGAGAACACTTTGCTAGTGATAAAATCAATTTATCAGTTCAGTTTGATTTAATGGTCATTTTGTACCAAAAAAATTAAACAATCGTTAAAACTGCCAAACCATTTCAACATTTCATGTAGATTGATCAAAAATCATTCTGGCGCAGCTCCCCATGTCTTATCTTTATTTAGCAATTGCGATTGCTTGTGAAGTCATTGCAACTTCAGCTTTAAAAGCATCTCAAGGTTTTACTGTTCCCATTCCGTCCATCGTTACTGTTGTGGGCTATGCAATTGCTTTTTATTTATTATCCCTGACGCTAAAAACAATTCCGATCGGGATTGCATATGCCATTTGGTCGGGTGCGGGTATTATTTTAATTTCTGCAATTGGCTGGATATTTTACAAACAGCATTTAGACTTGGCGGCCTGTATTGGTCTTACTTTAATGATTGCAGGTATTATCATTATTAATGTGTTTTCTAAAAATACCCATTTATAAAATATAAATAAAAATAAACCGAGTACGATGAAACTCTTTTTATAAAAAATTTCATCTTACTCGGTATGAACAGCTTATTTCAAACTGCCCGTCAAAAATTGTTTTAGACGCTCACTTTTCGGGTTATTGAGTACTTCATCAGGATAGCCCTGTTCCTCAATTTTCCCTTGATGCAAGAAAATCACTTGATTAGATACATGACGTGCGAAGCCCATTTCATGTGTCACCACAATCATAGTACGTCCTTCTTCAGCCAAGCCCTGCATTACTTTTAGTACTTCACCCACCAACTCTGGATCAAGCGCGCTGGTTGGTTCATCGAACAACATAACTTCTGGTTCCATAGCCAAAGCACGAGCAATCGCTACACGTTGCTGCTGACCACCAGATAAAAATGCCGGATATTTACTTTCAACAGTTTCAGGTAATCCAACTTTGCGTAGATATTTGCGTGCACGCTCTTCAGCTTCAGCACGTTTTACCCCAAGTACGTGAATGGGCCCTTCAATGACATTTTCTAGCACTGTCATGTGTGACCACAAATTAAAATGCTGAAATACCATCATGAGCTGCGTACGCATTTTTTGTAGTTGCTTTGGTTCAACTACTTTTAAATTGCCTTTTTTATCAAAGACTGTGCGTAGTTTTTCACCATTGAGCTTAATGGTGCCATTGCTCGGTTGTTCCAAAAAGTTAATGCAGCGGAGTAAGGTACTTTTACCTGAACCCGATGAACCAATAATACTAATCACATCACCGGCATTTGCATCAAGTGATATCCCTTTAAGCACTTCATGATCGCCGAATTTCTTATGTAAATCGCGAATCACTAGTTTTGCAACTTGTTCCATTTATGTCTCCTAATGATTCGATGGCTTTAAAAATGCCAACCAACGTTTTTCAAGCTTACGAAATAGCCCAATCAAAATAAAAGCCAGCATTGCATACAACACCGCGGCAATTCCAAAAGCATTGAAAGTGTCATAGGTTGCCGCATTCACATCACGCGCAATTTTTAAAATATCAGGAACTGTTGCTGTAAATGCAATGGTTGTCGCATGCAACATTAAAATCACTTCATTGCCGTAAAATGGCAGAGCACGTCGTAACATCGATGGAATAATAATGCGAGTGTACCGTTTCCATTTTGACATACCGAAAGCTTGTGCAGCCTCAATCTCTCCATGGGGAATAGAACGAATCGCCCCAGCGAAGATTTCAGTTGTATATGCACCAGTATTGAGCGCGAATGCCAAAATGGTGCAATTTATGCCCTCTCTAAAAAAAGCATCAAGTGTCTGGTGTTCATGGACATAATCAAAGCTATAAATACCTGAATAAATAATCAGCAGTTGGATATAAAGTGGTGTGCCACGAAAAACATAGGTATATAACCAAACTGGGCCACGCAACCAGATATTTTCTGATACTCGTGCAAGTGATAAAGGCACAGCAAGCACAAAACCAATGCCAATAGAAAGCACCAATAACCAAGTCGTCATCGCTACGCCAGTCATTTGCAAACCATCGGTCCAAAGGTATGCCTGCCAATATTGTTGAAGGATTTCAATCATAATTGTCCCTTCCTTACACCAGCAGAATAACGACGTTCAAGCCACATTAAAATCAGATTCGACACGGTGGTAATCGCTAAATAAATGGCAGCAGCCACGATGCTAAAAAAGAACAGTTGCATGGTACTTCTACCTGCATCTTGCGTAATTTTTACAATGTCAGTCAGGCCAATAATAGAAACTAGTGCGGTCGCCTTAATCAAAACTTGCCAGTTATTACCAATACCAGGCAAAGCGAAACGCATCATTTGAGGGAATAATACACGGTGAAAAACCTGCCACGGAGTCATTCCATAGGCCATTGCTGCTTCAATTTGGCCTTTAGGAACCGATTGAAATGCACCACGAAAGGTCTCGGTAAAATATGCACCATAAATGAACGCTAAAGTAATCACACCCGCCACAAATGGGTTGATATCAATTTGGTCCATTTGCAGTGCTTCAGTAATTTGGTTGAGACCCAACTGCAAGCTATAAAATAACAGCAGCATAATCACCAAGTCAGGTACACTTCGAATGAGCGTAGTGTAAGCGGTTGCTATATAACGTAAAATTTTAATACTAGAGAGTTTTGAGCTCGCACCAATTAAGCCAATAATCACAGAAAGTAAAAGTGATAACAACGCAAGCTGTATGGTCATCCATGTCCCGCTGAGCAGGAGTGGCCCAAAGCCAGAAAAAAACATGACTCATCTTCTCCTTAAAAACAATATCTAATATTGATGAGATGAGAATAGATCTAAAAATGTCGGCTTAAAGCCGACATTTTTCACATCATTAGTAAATGCTAAAGGAGAAATATTTTTTCTCGAGTTTTTTGTATGTACCATCTGCAATGATTGCAGCGAGTGCTTTATTAATATTGGCTTTTAAATCCGCATCTTCTTTGCGTAAACCGATCGCTGCACCTACACCTAGTGTTTTTGCATCAACCACATTGCCACCAGCAAAACTGAAGTTTTTGCCTTTTGGTTGTTTTAAGAAAGCGCCATCAACCATAATTGCATCTTGTAAAGTTGCATCCAAGCGACCTGACATCATGTCTTGATAAATCAAATCTTGGACTGGATAAGGTACAACCGTTACACCTTTTGGCGCCCAATAGGTTTTAGCATAAGTTTCTTGAATTGTGCCCTGCTGTACACCGACACGTTTACCTTTCAAAGAGGCAGCGGTAGGCAATAACGGCGAGCCTTTTTTTGCAACCATACGGGTTGGTGTATTGTAGATTTTGCTACTAAATGCAATTTGTTTTGCACGTTCATCAGTGACTGTCATTGATGAAAGAATGCCATCAAATTTTTTCGCTTTAAGTGCTGGAATCATCCCATCAAAAGAGTTTTCAACCCAAACACATTTGGCTTTGAGTTTTGCACAAATTGCATTACCCAAATCAACATCAAAACCAGTTAACTTGCCATCTGGTGTTTTATATTCAAACGGCGCATAAGACGACTCAGTACCAAAACGAATCACCTTCCAATCCTTTGCTTGAACATTCGTCGCAACAGCAGCCAAAACTAAAGTTGTTGAAACGAACATTTTTTTCATAAAGCTTGCCATCTTGAAGCTTCTCCTTAAAATTCTAATAAGGTGATAAAAACTTGAGCAATTTCTAAATTACTCTTCTGCCGAAAGAATTGCAATTTCTATACCAGTAAATTAAGGATTTATGAAGGTGTCTGAACAATGGATTGTATTAACTGTTTAAATGTTGAAAAATCACTCAAATTTTAAGTTAGTTTTTGAGTGTGTAAGCTTCTGCCATATTTTCATTTTCAACCAATGTCCGAATGGTATATTCATGGTTATGTTCTTTAGCACTGGCAAATTCACATTTTTGATCCAATGACATTGAACAACCACTCAACAATGGACAACCTGCAAATAATTCAGCCACCCAATCTACGAAGACTCGAACTTTAGGCGATAAATGACGATTTTGTAGATAAACGACTGATATTGGCATAGGTGCAGGTAACCATTCAGTCAATACTTCCCTAAGTGCACCAGATTCCAAATGTTTTGCTACCATGTAATATGGGCATTGAATTAAGCCAAAACCTTGCACTGCCAAATCAATATATGAATCACCATCGTTGACAGAAACACGCCCTTTCACACCAACGCTATGAATCTCACCATTCACCATGAAATCCCAGTCGATATTGCGTCCTGTACGGCTGTTAAAGTAATGCACGACCTGATGTTTTTGTAGATCCTCAATAGTTTTGGGTTCGCCATGCTCTATCAAATAACGTGGTGCAGCAACCGTCACACATTGAATTGTTCCGATACGGCGCGCAACTAAACTTGAATCTTTCAGTTGACCAATACGAATGACACAGTCCACTGCATCTTGAACTAAATCGACCGGACGATCACTCATTCCAATCACCAAATCAATATCAGGATACTTGGCATGAAAATCACAAAGCATTGGAATCAGAATCAGCCGCCCGATTGAAGCTTTAACATCAATACGCAGTCGTCCTCGTGGCCCACGTTCCGAATCATGGAAAGTTGATTCTATATCTTCCACATCAGCTAAAATTCGCGAAGTACGCTCATAATAAACTGCACCATCCGGTGTCAAACTAAGTTTGCGGGTTGTTCGGTTAAGCAATCGAACTTGTAAATGTCTCTCTAAAGCCTGAATGGTTGTCGTCACAGAAGCACGCGGTAGGCCTAAACTGTCAGCAGCTAAACTGAAACTATTTGTTTCGACAACTTTGTTAAATACTTTCATCGCATGAAATAGATCCACACGCACACTCCTATCAATCAATGCATTTTTTAATCAAACACATCAATTGTTATAAAAATACGAATAGTGTTATCGAATTTAATATATTTATTCGTGATTGACAAACTTTTATGCTCCGTCCATCCCATAAACCCTGTTTCTCCCATACGGACCAAAACTAAAAGTCTGAAAACAGGTATCCAAATAACTAGGAGCACCTCATGTCATTTTCCCGCAAACAGTTCGCACTGTCTGCCATCTTTGTTGCCCTTGTAGCAACAGGAGGCAGTTTTATGTTTTTACATGAAAATGCCGATGCAAAAGCTGCACCGACCACAGCCCAACAAGCTGCAACTGTTGATATTTCTAATGTCATCAGTAAAACCATTACCGATTGGCAAGAATACTCCGGTCGTTTAGAAGCAATTGATCAAGTCGATATTCGGCCTCAAGTTTCCGGCAAACTTATTGCAGTTCACTTCAAAGATGGAAGTCTCGTAAAAAAAGGCGACTTACTTTTTACAATTGACCCGCGTCCTTTCGAGGCAGAACTGAATCGTGCCCAAGCTCAACTCGCTTCAGCTGAAGCACAAGTCACTTATACGAGTTCTAACCTTTCTCGTATTCAACGTTTAATTCAAAGTAATGCTGTCTCACGTCAAGAGCTAGATTTAGCTCAAAATGATGCACGCTCAGCCAGTGCCAACCTACAAGCCGCTAGAGCAGCAGTTCAATCTGCCCGCTTAAATCTAGAGTACACCCGTATTTCAGCACCAGTTAGCGGTCGAATTTCCCGTGCTGAAGTCACCGTCGGCAATGTAGTTTCTGCAGGTAACGGCGCACAGGTTTTAACAAGTTTAGTATCTGTATCTCGCCTTTATGCATCTTTCGATGTTGATGAACAAACTTATCTGAAATACATCAGTAACCAGCGTAATTCTGCACAAGTTCCTGTTTATATGGGACTTGCCAACGAAACTGGTTTCTCTCGTGAAGGTACCATCAACTCAATTGATAATAACCTAGATGCAACCTCAGGTACGATTCGTGTTCGTGCGACTTTTGATAATCCAAACGGAGTTTTATTACCGGGCCTGTATGCACGAATCCGTTTAGGCGGTGGTCAACCTCGTTCAGCAATTCTGATTAGCCCAACCGCAGTTGGGGTCGATCAAGATAAACGCTTTGTCGTAGTAGTTGATGCTAAAAATCAGACGGCCTACCGTGAAGTAAAACTCGGTGCACAACAAGATGGTTTGCAAATCGTGAATAGCGGACTACAAGCGGGTGATCGTATTGTGGTGAACGGTTTACAGCGAATTCGCCCGGGTGACCCTGTGACCCCACACCTCGTTCCTATGCCAAATGCGCAAATCACTGCTAGCAGTACTACTCCTCAACCTCAGCCAACAGATAAAACATCAACTCCGGCAAAAGGTTAATCACATATGAATATTTCTAAATTTTTTATTGATCGGCCGATATTTGCTGGTGTGTTATCAGTACTGATTTTACTCGCCGGTCTGCTTTCGGTATTCCAGTTACCGATTTCTGAATATCCAGAAGTTGTTCCGCCATCTGTGGTGGTACGTGCTCAATATCCGGGTGCAAACCCTAAAGTGATTGCTGAAACCGTTGCCTCTCCGCTTGAAGAATCAATCAATGGCGTTGAAGACATGTTGTATATGCAATCTCAAGCAAACAGCGACGGTAATTTAACCATTACAGTGAACTTTAAGCTTGGTATCGACCCAGACAAAGCGCAACAACTGGTTCAAAACCGTGTGTCTCAGGCCATGCCTCGTTTACCGGAAGACGTACAGCGTTTAGGTGTCACTACTTTAAAAAGCTCACCAACTTTAACCATGGTAGTGCATCTGACCTCACCAGATAGTCGCTATGACATGACCTACTTACGTAACTATGCGGTACTCAACGTGAAAGACCGTTTAGCGCGTTTACAAGGAGTTGGTGAAGTCGGATTATTTGGTTCTGGTGACTACGCGATGCGCGTATGGCTCGACCCGCAAAAAGTAGCACAGCGTAACCTCACCGCGACCGAAATTGTGAATGCAATCCGTGAACAAAATATTCAGGTTGCAGCGGGTACAATCGGTGCATCACCAAGTAATTCACCTTTACAGCTTTCAGTCAATGCTCAAGGCCGCTTAACGACTGAACAAGAATTCGCAGATATCATTTTAAAAACTGCACCAGATGGTGCGGTCACCCGATTGGGTGATCTTGCTCGTGTTGAACTTGCAGCCTCTCAATATGGCTTGCGTTCATTACTCGACAACAAACAAGCAGTCGCAATTCCAATTTTCCAAGCACCAGGTGCTAATGCTTTACAAGTTTCCGATCAAGTGCGCAGTACGATGAAGGAGCTTTCAAAAGATTTCCCATCTTCAATTAAATACGACATTGTTTATGACCCGACTCAATTCGTACGTGCCAGTATTAAAGCGGTTGTTCATACTTTACTTGAAGCGATTGCACTGGTTGTTGTGGTTGTTATTTTATTCTTACAAACATGGCGTGCCTCAATCATTCCATTGCTTGCTGTACCAGTTTCAATTATTGGTACATTTGCGCTCATGCTCGCTTTTGGTTACTCAATCAATGCGCTATCACTGTTCGGGATGGTACTTGCCATCGGCATTGTGGTCGATGACGCCATTGTGGTCGTCGAAAATGTCGAGAGGAATATTGAAGCAGGCTTAAGCCCAAGAGACGCAACTTATCGCGCCATGCGAGAAGTGAGTGGACCAATTATTGCGATTGCTTTAACGCTCGTTGCCGTGTTCGTACCTCTTGCCTTTATGACAGGCTTAACGGGGCAATTTTATAAACAATTTGCCATGACGATCGCCATTTCAACGGTCATTTCGGCATTTAACTCCCTTACCCTATCTCCTGCTTTGGCTGCCATGTTACTAAAAGGACATGATGCTAAACCTGATGCATTAACACGCATAATGAATCGTGTATTTGGACGTTTCTTTGCACTGTTTAACCGCGTATTTACACGTGCGTCAGACAACTATGGTAAAGGCGTAAGTCGTGTTATCTCCCATAAAGCATCAGCAATGGGTGTCTATGCAGCACTTTTAGGCTTAACCGTTGGGATTTCTTATATTGTTCCGGGTGGCTTCGTACCTGCCCAAGACAAACAATATTTGATTAGCTTTGCTCAATTACCAAACGGCGCTTCATTAGATCGTACTGAAGCGGTGATTCGTAAAATGAGTGACACTGCACTTAAACAGCCTGGTGTAGAAAGTGCTGTTGCCTTTCCTGGTCTATCAATTAACGGATTTACCAATAGCTCAAGCGCCGGTATTGTCTTTGTGACCTTAAAGCCATTCGATGAACGTAAGGCTAAAGACTTATCTGCCAATGCAATTGCTGGTGCTCTCAACCAGAAATATTCAGCTATTCAAGATGCCTATATTGCGGTTTTCCCACCACCACCCGTGATGGGCTTAGGCACCATGGGCGGCTTTAAACTCCAACTCGAAGACCGAGGTGCATTAGGCTATTCAGCCTTAAATGATGCTGCCCAAAACTTTATGAAAGCAGCACAATCAGCCCCTGAACTGGGTCCAATGTTCTCAAGTTATCAAATTAATGTACCTCAACTAAATGTAGATCTGGACCGTGTGAAAGCCAAGCAACAAGGTGTTGCTGTAACAGATGTTTTCAACACCATGCAAATTTATTTAGGTTCTCAATACGTTAACGACTTTAACCGCTTTGGACGTGTTTATCAGGTTCGTGCGCAAGCCGATGCTCCTTTCCGCGCAAATCCTGAAGATATTTTGCAGCTTAAAACCCGAAACAGTGCCGGACAAATGGTGCCGTTATCTTCATTGGTAAATGTAACTCAAACCTATGGTCCTGAAATGGTCGTTCGTTATAACGGCTATACCTCAGCAGATATTAACGGTGGCCCTGCCCCAGGTTATTCATCTAGCCAAGCTGAAGCTGCGGTTGAACGTATTGCTGCACAAACTCTACCTCGTGGTATCAAGTTTGAATGGACAGATTTAACTTACCAAAAAATCTTGGCTGGTAATGCAGGACTCTGGGTATTCCCAATTAGCGTATTACTGGTGTTCTTGGTTTTAGCTGCTCAATATGAAAGTCTGACTTTGCCTTTAGCTGTAATTTTAATTGTACCGATGGGAATCTTGGCGGCTCTGACAGGTGTTTGGCTGACAGGTGGAGATAACAACATCTTTACCCAAATTGGTCTGATGGTACTAGTCGGGCTGGCTTGTAAAAATGCCATCTTAATTGTTGAGTTTGCACGAGAACTTGAAATGCAAGGTGCAACTGCCTTTAAAGCAGCTGTTGAAGCAAGTCGTCTACGTTTACGCCCAATTTTAATGACTTCTATTGCATTCATTATGGGTGTCGTACCACTGGTTACCTCAACAGGTGCAGGTTCTGAAATGCGTCATGCGATGGGTATTGCAGTGTTCTTCGGCATGATCGGTGTAACGCTGTTTGGTTTGTTCCTGACCCCTGCCTTTTATGTCCTAATTCGTACACTGAACAGCAAACATAAATTGCATTCGGCAGCAGTTCATGAAGCACCTTTATCTACCCCACATGATCATTAAGGAGGACATTTAATGGCTACATCAAAACAAAGCTTATTATTGTCCTCACTCATGGGAAGCCTGCTGCTTGCAGGCTGCTCTTTGGCACCGGAATATCAACCTGCAAAGGTCATAGTTCCCGTCAAATTTAAAGAGTCTGACCCTAAACTTGAAGACAATAACTGGAAAATTGCTCAACCTGCCGATCAGCAGGTTCGAGGTGAATGGTGGCGTGTTTTTAATGATGCTCAATTAAATGAGCTCGAACAACAAGCCATTTCTGGAAACCAGAGCCTTAAAGCGGCAGCGGCTAATATTCAAGCTTCACGTGCGTTACGTTCAGCAGCACAAGCTGAACGCTTGCCAAGTATTGGTGCTGGCTTTGGACCGACTCGTCAAAAACCATCTCCAGCTTCATTGGGTCTAGATGACAATGCTCATACGTCTGCACAAACCTTATGGCGTGCTCAAGCCAATGTTTCATATGAGCTCGATTTATTTGGCCGTATTGCCAGTAGTGTCAATGCAGCAACAGCTGATGTACAGCAACAAGAAGCTTTATACCAGTCGGCACTTTTAGCCTTACAAGCAGATGTTGCCCAAGGCTACTTTCTCATTCGTCAGCTTGATGCTGAACAAGCAATTTATAATCGCACTATTAAACTGCTTGGTGAGACAAGAGACTTAGTTCAAACACGTTTTAGAAATGGTTTAATCAGTGAATTAGATGTTTCTCGCGCACAGACTGAACTGGCTACCGCCCAGACCAATGCACTGAACATTGCTCGTAACCGAGCCAATGCAGAACATGCACTTGCAGTATTGTTAGGCAAAACACCTGCTGAGTTTAGCTTGGCAGTTCAACCTTTAACTGCAAACAGCATTCGTCTTCCAGCAGGTTTACCTTCGGCTTTACTGGAAAGACGACCTGACATTGCGGCTGCCGAGCGTGCTATGGCAGCAGATAATGCGCGTATTGGAATTGCACGTGCTGCTTTCTTCCCAAAACTGGACCTAACAGGTGCACTCGGTTATGAATCATCAAGTTTAGGTGAGTTGGGTAAATGGTCGAGCCGTACATTCTTACTTGGTCCAGTGGCAGGTACTATTTTATCTTTGCCATTATTTGACGGTGGACAACGTAAGGCTGGAGTTGCTCAAGCACGAGCTGCCTATGAAGAAAGCGTGGCAAACTATCGCCAAACTGTGTTGAATGCATTTCGCGAAGTTGAAAATGGTTTATCAGATCAAAGAATACTTGATCAGCAAATTCAAGCTCAAAATCAAGCACTCTCCTCTTCTCGTCATGCAAATCAACTGTCTCATTTACGTTATCGAGAAGGTGCTATCAGTTATCTTGATGTGATTGACTCAGATCGGACTATTTTGCAACAAGAACAACTTTCTGCACAGCTTAACGGCACTAGAATGATGGCTAGTGTAAATTTAATCCGTGCATTAGGTGGTGGCTGGCATAATGCCGAGTCATCGGTAAAATCTAAAAGTTAATTCTTATCTAATTAACTTGATAAAAAAAGCGCCATACGGCGCTTTTTTTATATTTACAACTTATTGTGCGTATACAGGGAATTTTGCACAAACAGTTTCAACTTTCGCTTTTACGTCAGCAATAACTTTTTCGTCACCTTTGCTGTCAATCACGTCAGCGATCCAACCAGCAAGTTCACGAACTTCAGCTTCACCGAAACCACGAGTTGTTACCGCTGGAGTACCGATACGGATACCAGAAGTCACGAATGGAGAACGTGGGTCATTTGGAACTGAGTTTTTGTTCACAGTAATGTGAGCAGCACCTAACCAAGCATCTGCATCTTTACCAGTTACATCTTGCTTGATTAAAGATAACAAGAACAAGTGATTGTCTGTACCGCCAGAAACAACATCATAACCACGAGCGATGAATACTTCAGCCATAGCTTGAGCATTTTTCACAACTTGTTGTTGGTAAGCTTTGAAGTCATCAGACATAGCTTCTTTGAAGCAGATTGCTTTAGCAGCAATCGCATGCATTAATGGACCACCTTGGTTACCAGGGAATACAGCTGATTGAAGTTTTTTCTCGATTTCTTCATTCGCTTTCGCAAGGATTAAACCAGAACGTGGACCACGAAGTGTTTTGTGAGTCGTCGTCGTTGTTACGTCAGCAATTTGAACTGGGTTTGGATATACACCAGCAGCAACAAGACCTGCAACGTGAGCCATATCAACAAAAAGGTAAGCGCCAACTTTGTCCGCGATGTCACGGAAACGTTGCCAATCTACAACACGGCTATAAGCAGAGAAACCAGCAACGATCATACGTGGCTTGTGCTCTAACGCTAAACGTTCAACTTCTTCGTAATCGATCTCGCCAGTTTCAGCGTTTAGACCGTATTGAACTGCATTATAAGTTTTACCAGAGAAGCTTACTTTTGCACCGTGAGTCAAGTGACCACCGTGAGCCAAGCTCATACCCAAAACTGTATCGCCTGGGTTAAGAAGCGCTAAATAAACAGCAGAGTTAGCTTGTGAACCAGCGTGTGGTTGAACGTTTGCGTAATCTGCACCAAAAAGTTCTTTAGCACGATCAATCGCCATTTGCTCGATGATATCCACATACTCGCAACCGCCATAATAGCGTTTGCCTGGATAACCTTCTGCATATTTGTTCGTAAGTTTTGATCCTTGTGCTTCCATCACAGCAGGAGAGCAATAGTTTTCAGATGCAATTAACTCGATATGTGCTTCTTGACGCTCACCTTCAGAAGCAATTGCTTGAGCTAATTCTGGATCAAATTCAGAAATGGAAATATTGGCAAACATTAGCGGGGGTCCTATAAATTAGGGCTTTTAAGCCGTGCTAAGATTGCGGCATATTGTAGCATGAACTTTATAATTAAACAGAATGAAGTTAGCTCAGTTTTAAATAAAAATGGCTCAAGTTTTATAAAAAATGAGCCATTGTTTATAAATCAAATAAAAAGCTCGTTTAAAGCTTATATTTTAAATTTATCCATCGTTAATCTTAGCTTACAACAATATTAAAAAGTCTTTAAATATCAATAACTCTATTGAGCAGCCAGTAAAGACTGAACATTTCCAACAATATTATCTACATTACTGCTCATCACCGTGCCATGATCCCAGTTACCCGTCACATAGCTATTAATTTTAGTACCTACGACAGTGGCATTAGATATCAAAATATCAGTAGCTACTTTCGGAACAGTTGTATCAGCTACCCCCTGATAAATAATAATCGGTGTCGTGACTTTTACTTGTAAGGGCTGCGAATCTTTATCTAAAAATGTTTTAACTAGCGGCACAGCCATAAAGTTAGGTTGTGTACGTGTATATCCATCCAATGTTCCATTGTGATCTGTAGCATACTTAGTCATACCTGCGCCAAAAGCTTGGCCCAATGGTCCGGAACAAATTGTTTCTGCTTGCGCTGCAATACCAGAGATTTGCGAAGTAAAGACTTGTGGATAATCAAAAGTGGGTTGTGTGTTGCGGATACCCGCACTAACTAAAGCTGTATAAGTATCAAGTTGAGCATACATTGATATTTTTTTATCTAGAGTTGCATTAGCAACAGATTGCTCTCCCGCCACTAGAATAAAGCCTAAATTAGAAGCTGGTGCTACCGCTACTGTACCTTTATAGTCTAGTTGTGCACGGCTCGCATATTGTGCAGCACCTAATGCAGCATGCCCACCCTGAGAATGTCCTACTGTTAACCATTTTTTTGAAGTTAATAAGTTACGCTGTAATAAATAATTGCGTGTTGCAACCACCGCATCTGTAATTGAAAAAGCCTCACTTTTAACATTTAAAAAAGGATGTATGCCTGGTGTACCTAAACCCTCATAGTCAGGTGCGACCACAACATAACCAGCTGCTAATAATTTACTAATTAAATCTTTTGTACTATCTGCTAAAGCTGCTTTACTTGGTGCGCAAGCATCTGCCACACCCGTAGTACCATGCGCCCAGACTACAATTGGCCAACCGCCTACTGGTGGTGGAGTGTTTGGTGTAAATACCAAACTGGTTGCCTGCACTTCTTGGCCACTTTGACCCAACATTTTATAAGTCAAAATACTACTTTCTGCGGCAACTGATCCTAAGTTGGTGCTTGTGTAAGCCTCGACCTTAACCACTGGATTTTGAATATTATTGGTTGGAGTCCCAGATGGAGTAGTAGGAGCTGAGCCATCATCACTACCTCCTCCACAAGCGACTAAAAATAAACTCGTGCTAAGAACGCTCGTCATTAATAGGTTCATTTTCATTGGTATATCTTCCCTTAAATTCCATTTTTGTTTTGCTTTAGTTTTTTAATCAACATTTCCTAATGTCTTAAAATATTTACGCCTAATCTTTATTTTCCGCAAGTTCTATTGGATGAAATTAATCTCTGAAAACTTTATTTTTAATATAAATTAACGTTCTAGCTACTCTCAGGCCTCACTTCATGTTTTAAAGTGGGTAGCCAACTGTTAACATTCTTGATTACTCGTGATTGATTAAAGGGCCAGTTATGCAAACCATTATTTTAGATACAGAAACACATACACTAAATGGTTTGCCTATTGAAATTGCGTATGCCCCAATTGAAATTAATGAAGGCAAATTGACTTTAGATAAGAGCAAATTGTTTGATCAGCTCTATCAAGTCGGTACCCCTATTTCTTACGCGGCTATGGCAGTTCACCATATATTAGAGTCAGATTTAGAAAACCAGCCCCACTATAAAACTTTTAAATTGCCAGAGACTACAACTTATATTATTGGTCACAATATTGATTACGATATTGCAGCGATTGCTCGTTGTGGTGTGGATGTATCGAATATCAAACCGATTTGTACACTAGCTTTAGCGCGTAAAACTTGGCCTGAAGCAGAAGCGCATAATATTTCTGCACTCATCTATATGATTTCTCAAGGCAGCGGTAAAGCGCGAGAATTGCTCAAAGGCGCGCACCGAGCCGATGCGGATATTATTTTGACTGCTAATATTTTGATGCATATTGTCTATCATTTAAATATTCAAGACATTGAAGAGCTTTACCGAGTTTCTGAAGAAGCACGTATCCCTACGACTATTAATTTTGGTAAGCATAAAGGCACAGCAATTGCTGAACTTCCTAAAGACTATATTCAATGGTTATTACGTCAAGATGAACTTGACATCTATTTACGTAAAGCGTTAGAAGGCGCATTTTAAAGTCTTAAATAGATGATATTCATCAATTCTTCATTATATTGTCATTTTTGAGTTTTATCGTTAACCCCATTTATATTTTATTAAAAACAGTACTGTTCAACCAAGAAAATTGGACAGTCTGATTTATTTTTTATTTGGGGAAAAATGATGGCTGGTTTTTATCGAACTAATTTAGGAAGAGTCGCGCTTCAACAACGCAACATTACTTTAAATGCAAAACAAAGACGTTTACTACTATTAATAGATCACGAGGATTTTCAAAATTTAAATAGCGAATTTAAAAAACGTATTGCATCTCCAGAGCTTATTCAACAGCTTATCGACTTAAAACTCATTGCTCCTTCTGGCGAAAATTATTCAGAATTAAATGAACAAATATCTTTCCCACAATCATCCATAACTCCAATAGAAGCTCATCAAAAAAATACTATTGATGATAATAAAAGTGGCGATATAGTTGGAGAAATTCAGGTTACTCAATCATCATCTTTTCAACTTTCACCTACTGAAATTACCCAACCATCAATTCCAGTTCAACAGCTCTCTTTTGAAGAGATACAACAGTTGATGAAGCAAAGCTTGAGTCAATATTGTGGGCTTATGGCAAAACCACTTATTCAGAAAATAGAGCAAATAAAAACGCTTCAAGAGCTTAAAATGTGCCAAATGCAATGGATTACCAGCTTACAGGAGTCGCGTATTCCGCCTAATGAGCTAGCACATACGCTTCATTCTATTAATTATTCAATTCAACTTATTCAACAACGCAACTAAAAAAACAACAAGCTGCTGTTTAATTAAGCATTAAACTCACTTGTTACCTATTTCGTGCTTTACCTATTGGTGTTTTTTTCCTATGATGTGGCCCACACATGTGCGCTCGTAGCTCAGTTGGATAGAGTACAGGTTTCCGAAGCCTGGGGTCGTGGGTTCGATCCCCGCCGGGCGCACCAGTTTATATATAATAACTTCATAAATTTATCTCAATTTTATAAAATTCCGACTATTTTACTTGGTTTATTAATCATTATCGCTCAAAATATACCCCTCTTTCATAATGTGAGAATTTCATGACTGATGCTTTGGTTTTAAGAGATTTGTCCAAAACATATCGTAATGGTTTTCAGGCGTTAAAAGGTATTAACCTCACTGTGCCTGAAGGTGAATTTTATGCGTTGTTAGGCCCAAATGGTGCCGGCAAATCAACAACCATTGGTATTATCAGTTCCCTCACGAAAAAAACCGAAGGAACAGTTGAGATTTTTGGACACAATCTCGACACTCATCCATCCTTGGCAAAACAACAACTTGGCGTTGTCCCTCAAGAATTTAACTTTGGACAGTTTGAAAAAGCGTTCGATATTTTAGTCACCCAAGCTGGCTATTACGGCATTCATAAAAAGATTGCAGAAAAACGTGCCGAACATTATTTAGAAAAGCTAGGCCTCTGGGAAAAACGCAATATACAAGCACGTATGCTATCAGGTGGTATGAAGCGCCGACTCATGATTGCACGTGCTATGATGCATGAGCCTAAACTTCTTATTTTAGATGAGCCTACTGCGGGTGTTGATATTGAATTACGCCGCTCTATGTGGGATTTTCTAACCGAAATGAACGAAAGTGGTACTTCTATTATTTTGACTACACATTATCTCGAAGAAGCAGAAATGTTATGTCGTCAAATTGCTATCATTGACCGCGGTGTCATTAAAGAAGACACCAGCATGAAAAGTTTCTTAAACCAGCTGAGTGAAGAGTCTTTTATTTTCGATTTGGCAGAACCCATTGCCCCACTCCAGTTAAATATTATTGGTGTGAAGTTCAACTTAATTGATAGCAGCACTTTAGAAGTGACAATGGATAAGGCCCATACATTAAATGACTTATTCCAGCTTTTAGAATCACAAGGTATTCGTGTTCGTAGTATGCGAAACAAATCGAACCGTCTAGAAGAGCTATTCGTCAAAATGGTCGAGAAAAATCTTGAAGGAGAGGCAAAATGAATTTTAGCCAACTGCAAATTGCCCTCTGGACTCTAGTTCGTAAAGAAGTACGCCGATTTCTACGTATTTGGCCGCAAACCTTGTTACCACCTGCGATCACGATGAGTTTGTACTTTGTCATTTTTGGTAATTTGGTTGGTTCGCGCATTGGACAAATGGGCGGCGTGAGCTACATGCAGTTTATCGTACCCGGCCTCATCATGATGGCGGTTATTACCAACAGTTATGCTAACGTATCTTCAAGTTTCTTTAGTGTGAAATTCCAAAAGAGCATTGAAGAACTGATTATGAGTCCTGTGCCACTACATATTATTTTGTGGGGCTATGTCATTGGTGGTATTTGCCGTGGTGTATTGGTCGGAGCAATTGTGACAACAATGAGCATGTTCTTTACAGACCTTTTTATACATAACTGGTTTGTGACTATATATACAGTCTTAATTACATCTGTTTTATTTTCCTTAGGCGGCTTCATTAATGCAGTCTATGCAAAATCATTTGATGATATTTCTATTATTCCAACTTTTGTCCTTACACCTTTAACCTATTTAGGTGGTGTGTTCTATGCCATTAGCGCACTTGGCCCTTTTTGGCAAAAACTTTCTTTAATTAATCCTATTGTGTATATGGTTAACGCTTTCCGTTTCGGCATTTTAGGTCATAGTGACGTGAACGTTACGTTCTCTTTAATCATTGTGACATTATGCTGTGCTGTACTTTACGGAATTGCCTACTATTTACTTGCTCGTGGTTCAGGAATGCGTGAATGAGTGTCGAACAGTCTTTATTGGGTAAAGAAACTCAATATCCAACTAACTATCAACCTGATGTTTTATTTCCAATTGCTCGTGCTCAGTCTCGTGAAGCTTACTCGCATATTGAAGGTATTACGCAAGGTAAAGATTGGTGGCATGTTTTTGAAATTTCATGGTTAAACGCTCATGCTATCCCGCAAGTTGCTATTGGCAGAATTACACTGCCAGCTTCTTCACCAAATTTGATTGAATCAAAGTCATTAAAACTTTACTTCAATAGCCTTAACTTCACTCAGTTTGACTCTAAACAGTCGTTTATTGAAACGGTTGAAAAGGATCTATCTGCTGCGGCAGGTACAAAAGTTGAGTTAACCTTATTTCAAGTAGATGATTTAGAGATTTCTAAGCCTCAAGGCATTTGTATTGATGACCTAGATCCAGAGCGTTTAGAGCAACATCCAGATGCGACTCTTTTAAAACGAGATGCGTCTGATGAAGAAGTCGAAATTGAACTGTATTCTCATCTTTTAAGAAGTAACTGCCCAGTCACGGGACAACCGGATTGGGGTACAGTTTTTATCCGTTTTAAGGGCAAAAAACCTTGTTATCGTAGTGTTTTAGCTTATATTATCTCGTACCGTCAGCATAACGGCTTTCACGAACAGTGTGTCGAGCAGATTTTTGCTGATATTTGGCAAAATTTGCAGCCTGAGAAGCTGATGGTTTATGCAACTTATACTCGTCGCGGCGGACTTGATATTAACCCTTGCCGAGTATCGGATCTTTCATGGATGCCAAAACCGATTCGATTGGCACGACAATAAAACGAATAATTTGAGGATACACCATGCCGTTTTTTGGTTTTACCCCTTCTGAAGGCTTATTGAACGATATACAAACTGGAATTGCGAACAAAAATTCTAGTGAGCCTTTATATCCACTTCGCGATAAGATTGCTTTACAACTTAATGAAGAGATTATTGATAATGTCTTAATTCAGTTAGTTCAGCACTTCCCTGCAAGTGAAAAGCGCGATACTGCCGAAAAACTAGCAGGCTATGTCAAATCAACAGTCGCTGTTCTTTTAAAACAATTGTTAAGCAAAGCGCCAAACGATGTTGTTAAACAGTCAGTAGAGTTCTCTGAAAAAAGCTTATTTAAAGATCCACAAGGTCAATATAAAGTAGGTGTAACTCTAGATCCTAGTTTAGTCACTAATCTTCAGCATAACTTCACTGAGCTTAAGGCGGGTAACGATATCAATAAAGCTGCATTGGCTGAACTGTATAAACAGTTTGGAGATGCTATGGTTAAACATTTTATGTCTGATTTTAATAAGACATTAGACCTTGGCATGATTAAGCGTAAAGCAGCTGATATTGGTGCGGCAGCTGTAACAAAAGCAGTTCATATTGCGATCGATAAACTGATCCCTAGCTTAAATCGCACTGAACTAAAAGCGATGGCTGAATATCACGAAAGTCTATTCTTTAACTAATAAAAAGTAGCCTATCGGAAACCTAGCGAGAGCTAGGTTTTTTTATTGCAAAATATTGATATACATTGCCATTAATCAGGTTTATGTTAGCATGCGCCAAGCACTGATTGACCTAGTTAACGCCGCATGTCTCCTAGCCCACAATATAAGTTTTTACGCCAAGCTCCTCGAGATGGTCTTAGCACCGCTATGCAACCATCAAGGTGGCAACAACTCCACATTGACCCGTGGTTATGTCTATTTTTGCTATTAAATGCGCTATTAGGTTTAACCGTACTATATAGTGCTTCGGCACAGGATGTAGGTCTGGTCAGTAAACAAGCCATGAGTTTTGGTATTGGCTTTTTAGTGATGTTTGGTCTAGCCCAAATTCCGCCTAAGGTCTATCAAGCGTTTTCCCCATACTTTTATTTGTTCGGCCTATTTTCGCTTGTGGCAGTTATGGTATTCGGTGAAGTCCGAATGGGTGCTCAGCGCTGGATTGATATTCCCGGTTTCGGGAGTGTCCAACCCAGTGAGTTCATGAAAATCGGCATGCCGATGATGATTGCATGGTTTTTAGCACGAAAACCTCTTCCCCCTAGTTTTTCACAAGTTGTTTTATCATTAATGTTAATTGGTATTCCCTTTTTACTGATTGCAGAACAACCTGACTTAGGAACATCACTTTTAGTATTAGCAAGCGGTATATTTGTCTTATTTTTAAGTGGACTATCATGGCGAATGATTGGTGCAGCTGCCGCATGTGCAGCAATCGTAATTCCAATTGCGTGGGAATTTCTTTTACACGACTATCAACGCCAAAGGGTTTTAACCTTACTTGATCCAGAGGCAGATGCACTCGGTACGGGTTGGAATATTATTCAATCTAAAACTGCAATTGGTTCTGGTGGTTTTTCAGGTAAAGGTTTCCTTGAAGGCACCCAATCACATTTACACTTTTTACCCGAAGGACATACTGACTTTATTATTGCTGCATATTCCGAAGAATTTGGGCTCATCGGTGTACTTATTTTAGTAATCCTTTATTTTGCGATTATTTTTAGAACATTCCAGATCGGTTTACAAAGCTTCCATAACTATGGACGTTTAGTTGCTGGCGCCTTTGGTTTGTCTTTTTTTGTTTATGTATTTGTAAATGCGGGAATGGTCAGTGGTATTTTACCTGTAGTAGGTGTTCCTTTACCTTTTATGAGTTATGGCGGAACAGCTATTATTACTTTAATGGCCACCTTTGGTTTAGTCATGTCCATTCATACACATCGATAATCTGGAATTTTAAAACGATATGTTGTCTCAACACTTAAATAAAACTTTAAAAATGCTCGCTTTGTGTACTGGCTTAATCAGTACAAGTCATTTCGCTCAGGCCAACGATTTTGCAACACATCCTGATTATTTGAATTTTAAACAAAAAACGATGAATGCTTATGGCTTAAGTAGCGATCAAGTCGATGCAGCCATGAGTGGCGCAAAAAATTTACCAAACATTCTAAATATTATGACTCGTCCGGGTGAAAGTAAGCCTTGGTATGATTATCGCTCTATGTTCTTGGTTGAAGGCACAATTCAACGTGGTGTCCGTTTTAAAAATCAATATGCAGATGCGTTAAATCGCGCAGAACAACAATATGGCGTATCTCAAGCTGTCATTTTAGGTATTTTGGGCGTTGAAACAGGTTATGGCGCGAATAAAGGTTCTTTTATTACACGTGATGCTTTAGCTACCCTTGCTTTTGGCTACCCTCGCCGTGCTGAATATTTTGGTGATGAGCTAGCTGCTCTTATTGCATGGACTTATAAAGAAGGCTACCCAACAAATAGTATTGTAGGCTCCTATGCAGGTGCGATTGGCTATCCACAATTTATGCCAAGCAATATTAGTAAATATGGGGTGGATTATGACGGTAATGGACATATCGACTTAAGAAACTCAGCAGAAGATGCTATTGGATCAATTGCAAACTACTTAGCAAAACAAGGTTGGCAACGCGATCAACCGATCGGGTTTATGGCTCGTTACACTGGGTCAAATCCAGAAAGTATTATTGCTAAAGATTTAACGCAACCTTTCCCATATGGTGCATTAAAGACACTCGGTATTTCTCCATTGAATCCTGTAGTTAAAATTGATGATCTCGATATGGTGAATGTCATTCAATTACAAGACTATAATGGTCCAATTTACTATTTAACTTACCCGAATTTTCAAGTGATTACGACTTATAATAAGAGCCGCATGTACGCTACAGCTGTATGGTTATTAGGCACCGAAGTAGCTAGCCGATAGGCTAGCTTTTTTATGCTTTATGTAAAAGTCAATAAATATTTTTGTTAAATAGATCACAATACATACATTTCTAATGATTTGTTACATTATTGATTATTTTTTAACCTAAAACTGTAAGTTTTTGCCCTTTTTGTAAAGATTTCTCGTTAAAGACTAGACACTCTCCGTAACCGATGAATATTATCCACCCCAATATAGCAATTGCAAAAGTGAATAATAAGGCATGTTCACTTTAAATTTCAGTCAATGGCTGAAAGAAAAAAGTACATGTTCTCAGGAGTTTATACAAATGCAGTTATCGCTGAAATACGTTCTTGCACTGACGGCTAGTTTAAGCATGGCCCCACTGCACGCTGAAATGGTGCAGTCATCATCATTAAACAGTGATGTAGATGGTCCTAATCTAGCAGCACGTGTGTTGAGTAAAGATACTCAAAACTTTAATTCTCGTTTTTCTAACATTAACAGTCTTTCAATCACTGAACGTTCTGGCGATCAAATCCGTCGTCAAGCGATCGCAGCAAAAATTGAAATCCCTGAAGATGAGCCTTCAGTGATTGAAAAACTTAACACAGTAGCTTCAAACACTGTTCGTAAGTTTAGCCAAACTGGTATGGCATCTTGGTATGGCCGCCAATTCCATGGTCGTAAAACTGCAAGTGGTGAAACATTCGACATGAATGCTTTAACTGCTGCTCACCGTAGCCTACCGTTAAACTGTTACATTCGAGTAACGAATAAAGACAATGGTAAAAGTGTGGTTGTAAAAGTAAATGACCGTGGTCCTTTCCATGGTAATCGTGTACTTGACCTATCTTACGGTGCAGCTAAACGTCTTGGCATTACCAATGCCGGAACTGCAAAAGTAAATATTGAGCGTGTTGATGGCCCAACTTCATAAGTTATAGCCTCTCGAGTTCATGTAAAAAGCCGCAATTTTTCTGCGGCTTTTTTATATTTTGAGTTATCAAAATAATTCCTCACTTAAAGTTTAAAAAATCCTCTTTTTTTAACCCTTATCCAGCTCTAAATTTGAATATTTTTTAAACAAAAAACCATGTTTATTTAATACTAGTTAATTTTACGTCTAATTTGCGTTTAGAGCGACTTTTTCAAATTTTCGCTACCCTAGTACCATTTTTCCAAAATAAAGGCTATTTATGGCCTTTTTAGAGTAGATGAGTAGAGCTTTTTCACACAATTTTCCCACCCATCTCAAAATTACTCTTTTTTTGCTGTTTTCATCATCTAGCAATAGAGAAAAAATATTATGAAAAATTGCCCCATTCTTGAGGTCGAATTGTTCACCTTGTCAATCACACTCACATTATTTTTTCATTTGCCCTTTCTTAAGTTTTTTAATGCAATGCTCCCTATAGTTGAATAGTGTTAGTTTCTTGTCGAGATCCTCAAGAACAGGCTAAAATATACTCACAAAAATAAATCGAAGTTAAAACAAGGAGTGTGCTACCAATGAAATCCATTACTGAATGGTTTGATGAATATAGCGAAAGTCATCAAAATCCAACCAATAAAC
Organism: Acinetobacter sp. 22301; assembly: GCF_052045285.1. Classification (NCBI taxonomy): domain Bacteria; kingdom Pseudomonadati; phylum Pseudomonadota; class Gammaproteobacteria; order Moraxellales; family Moraxellaceae; genus Acinetobacter; species Acinetobacter sp. 22301. The sequence continues at coordinate 107,937 of NZ_JBQEOR010000007.1, forward strand.
AAATTCACTGGCTTTGCCTTCCCGCCATTTTATTTTTTATTATTGGAATCATTGCACATTTCAGCACATTGCTTACTGCTTTATTACTTGTGTTGACCTTAGTATTTTATGCACGTTTAGATCTTGTACTTGCTGTGGCAATGGCTGCTTTACTTGTTGTTATAGCATGGCTCATTTATACCCTACCTGTAGGAGTCGGGTTTTATATCGCTATTTTTGTGATTGCTTGGGTTGGACAATTTTACGGACATAAAGTCGAAGGCAAAAAACCTTCGTTCTTTAAAGATTTACAATTCCTACTAATTGGACCAGTTTGGTGTATGGATGCTTATCTCTCAAAAATTTTACCTAAATGGAAAAGCAGACAACAACAAGCTCCTGCTTAAAGATTAACTTAAAGCTGAATCCTTTCGATTCAGCTTTTGCATGTTAGTAATTTATTAGAAAATTTATAAAATAAAAAAATCCTAAACTTGCTATCACACTTAAAAGAACTTTTTTTAGGTACATAGCGATTACAATACAAAAGATTGCTGCATAAATATAAGGATTATTTATCACGCCTCTTAAATGATTACCATCGAAAAAAATAACTGGAATACAAATTGCAGTTAACAAACAAGGTGCAGAATAGTTAAGCATCTTATTCAGAATAAGCGGCAGTTTAATTTTTACTTGAGGTTCTAAAAAATAATAGCGATTAAAAAAGACGATTGCTGCCAAGCCTAAAATCATAAACCAAGACATATTATTGCTCCTTACCTATTTTTTCAGTTAAAACAGCAATTAACATTCCCATTAATCCTGAAAGTAAAATCGCACCCTCAATTTGATAAAATTTAAATAAAAACCCACTTAAACAAGTTGTTAGCACACCAACTATGACTGGAAATCCTTTACATAACGGCACAATCATGGCAATAAAAATAGCAACAATCGAAAAATCCAAATGGTAATTTAAAAGATCAGGTATCACTGTCGCCAGCAGTATTCCCACCAAACTAAAAGCAACCCAAAATAAATAAAAACATAAACCGGCTCCCAACAGATATTCCGAACTTCTTTTTTCAAATGGAGCACTCACCGCAAACAATTCATCTGTTAATAAAAAGCCTAAACTCAATCGTTTAGGTAAAGACAAAATAGAAATGTCATTTCTTAAAGTTAATGCATAAATAAAATGCTGAGCCGTTAAAAAGAAAATAGTCAAATAAATTGTAAAAACAGAAGCACCTTCCATAGCCATGCTTAAACTAACCAACTGAGCAGCTCCAGCAAAGACGAGTCCAGACATTGCTAATGCTTTATAGAAAGATAATCCTGCATGAATTGCCATAGATCCCGCTAAGATTGCCCACGGAATAACAGAAATTGATAAGGGCAAAATATCCATTACACCACGTAAAAATAAATAGGATGGCTTATTTTTTGAAAACCCAACCGGCTGATTAAGCTGAATATTCATATATAAAATCCAATATAAGAAACATCTCTATACCATGCTTGATGAGTGCCGACTTATATTGGATAAAATTGCTTTAAAACTAATTTATTTATATGTTCAAACTTGCTACATATTGAGTGGGTGTGACGCCCATTGCTTTTTTAAAGTGACGGTTAAAATGGCTTTGGTCAGAAAAACCACATTGTTGTGCCACCATGGCAATTTGGTCCCCCTGTTTTAATAACTGTCTTGCTTTTTGTAAACGTGCTTGTACAAGCCAAGCGTGAGGTGGCAGACCTACATATTTTTTAAATTGCCTTAAGAAATGCCAAGCGCTCAAGCCGACCATGTCAGCCAAATCTTGTAAAGAAAAGTTTGTTTCAGGCATTTCTACGAGTAATTCTTTAACTCTTAATATTTTTGAATATGCTTCTGGTAACTCACAAAAAGTATGATTTGATTTACCATGTCTCTTCATAAGACAAGCTAACGTTGTTAAATACATCGTTTCTTTGAGTAGAAAATTATCTTTTTGTTCTAATAAATCAAAAAGTAAGCAAAGCTGTTGAGCCAAACCTAGGTCGTGAATCACAGCTTGAGGAAACCATGGTGCTCCATGTGGGTTTTCAAAAAAATCTTGACTAACTTCTGCTAACATTTCAGGTGTTGGATAGATCGCTCGATAACGCCACCCTAACTCAACAGCCGATGAACCAGTATGAATTTCGTCAGCGTTTACTAAAATAATGTCGCCTTTAGGAGCTACATGCAGCTGTCCCGTCCTAAAAAAAGACTGTGCTCCCTCTTCAATCACACCAATACAGTACCCTTCATGAGTATGCTTTGAAAACTGTGTTTGGTGATAATGTGCTTTTAATAACTCTAAACCGCCCAACTCTCGCACATGCAGATAATCGGCTTGCTCCCGCTGCATAAATACGTCTCATCTATTCAATAAAAAAACCATAGCATGTTTTAATAAACTGAATAGAACAAAATTGCTCTATGAAAATAATCTGATTAAACGTTCACGTGAGCTTTATTGATAGATCTGTCCGTCATGTTTAAGCCAACCATTTTCATGACGACCTTGTGGATCGTGATGAGTCCAATGTAGTACACCACCTTTCGGGTTGTATTCATATTCGCCATAAAACTCAACGATGTCACCTTTATTTAGATTAGAAATTTTAGGTGCCAAATCGATATTATGTGCAACCAAAATTGAAAGACCATTTTTTAATACTAGAATGAATTTCTGGTGTCTTGACCCATCATTATCATCTCTTAAAATTGCTTTGACTCGACCACTTCCCTGCACTTGAACATTACTTTGTCTCTGCTCATAAGCAGCTTTTACAGTGTCCACCCCATTATTTGAAAGTGTAGTTTCATTACGCTGAGCTGCGGGTATAGTTGATGATGGTGATTGATTTTGCTTATGTCCAGATAAATCTAGACCAAAATACGCAGCAATCAATAAAATAATCACACCAGCAAAACTGAGATTTTTTTTATTTGTCATTGTATACCCTTATTTTAACTGAGATAAAAAAAGCCCCAATGGGGCTTTTTTTATTGTGATACGAATTACTTCGCAGCAGCTTGAGCAGCAGCAACTTCTTCAGCGAAGCTAAGTTCTGCTTTCTTCTCAATACCTTCACCAACTTCGAAACGTACGAATTCAGCAACAGTAGTACCAGTTGCTTTTAATACATCAGCAACTTTCTTGTCGTTGTCGATTACATACATTTGACGATCAAGAGCAACTTCGTTCAAGTATTTATCAACTGAACCAGTTACCATTTTCTCAACGATGTTAGCTGGCTTACCAGATTCTAACGCTTTCGCTTCAGCAATTTCTTTTTCTTTAGCGATAAGGTCAGCAGGAACAGCTTCAGCATTTACAGCTACTGGGTTGAATGCAGCAACGTGCATTGCAATACCTTTACCAGTATCAGCATCACCAGTATAAGAAACTACAACACCGATTTTTAAACCGTGTTTGTAGATAGCCAAGTTTTCGCCTTCAACGATTTTCGCGCGACGAACTTGGATGTTTTCACCGATTTTTTGAACAAGTGCAATACGAGCTTCTTCAACTGATTGACCGTCTGCTAATTTTAATTCAGCGATTTTAGCAGCATCAGTTTCACCAGCAGCTAAAGCAGCAGTAGCAACAGCTTTAGAGAAGTTAGAGAAGTTTTCGTCTTTAGCAACGAAGTCAGTTTGACAGTTAACTTCAACTAAAATTGCTTTGTTGCCTTCTTGAACGATTGTGATTGCACCGTCAGCAGCAATGTTACCAGCTTTTTTAGCAGCTTTAGCTTGACCAGATTTACGAAGGTTATCAATAGCAAGCTCGATGTCACCGTTCGCTTCTGTTAATGCTTTTTTGCATTCCATCATTGCAAGACCAGTACGGTCACGTAATTCTTTTACCATGCTTGCAGTAATTGCAGTCATGTTGATCTCCTAAAATCGGTAGAAAATAAATCTTTTCAACAAAAACGGCCCAAAGAAACTCTGGGCCGTTTGCACTCTCGACGCTTAATTTGCCACCATTACATGTCGCAAAAATGACAAGCCTGCGTCAAAACGCATTAAGCCTCAGAAGCGTCTTTCGCAGCGTCATCGCCTTTTGCTTGAGCGTTCGCTTGAGATTGAGCGTATTCTTTACCAGCAAGAATTGCGTCAGCCATAGCTGAAGCATATAGAGTTACTGCACGGATCGCATCATCGTTACCAGGAATAACGTAATCAACGTTGTCTGGGTTAGAGTTTGTATCAACGATACCGATAACAGGAATACCTAAGTTCTTAGCTTCTTTGATTGCAATCGCTTCGTGATCAACGTCGATTACAAATAATGCGTCAGGTAAACCACCCATGTTTTTAACGCCGCCTAAAGAGCGCTCAAGTTTTTCCATCTCACGAGCACGTTCTAAAGCTTCACGTTTAGTAAGCTTAGCAAAAGTACCATCTTGAGATTGAGTTTGAAGATCTTTTAAACGGTTGATAGATTGGCGAAGTGTTTTCCAGTTCGTCAACATACCACCTAACCAACGGTGATCTACATATGGTTGACCAGCGCGTTGAGCTTGTTCACGGATGATGTTAGAAGCAGCACGTTTTGTGCCAACGAACAAAACTTTGTTCTTTTTGCTTGCTAATTGGTTAGCGAAGTTCAAAGCATCATTTAACGCAGGAACAGTGTGCTCAAGGTTGATGATGTGAATTTTGTTGCGCGCGCCAAAAATGTATTGACGCATTTTTGGGTTCCAGAAACGAGTTTGGTGACCAAAGTGCGCACCTGCTTGAAGAAGGTCGCGCATGCTTACGTTGTAATCTGCCATTTTCTTTACCTTAAAAGTTGGGTTAGGCCTCCATATATCCGCATTCTCCACCTTTTTACGGGCACCCAGAGTAATGTGACGATATATGTGCGGATTTTTTACTCCATCTATCAAAATTGTTCGTAAAAGATATTCACGAAAAGCATTTGATAAAATGGGCGGCTATTTATACCATAGACACTTGTAAATTACCAAAAGTTTTTAGAGATCATGAACAGTACTTATACAGCTCCACGTCGATTAATCAAAACTCCAGATGAAATTGAAAAAATGCGCATTGCAGGACGACTGGCGGCTGAAGTTCTAGAGATGATCAAGCCCCATATTAAGGCAGGTGTAAGTACACTTGAACTTGATACCATTTGTCGTAATCACATTGAAAATGTGCAACATGCTATTCCTGCATGTGTAGGCTATGGTGGAGCTCCTGGGCGCCCTGCTTTTCAACACTCTATTTGTACTTCGGTTAACCATGTTGTCTGTCATGGTATTCCCTCTGAAAATAAAATTTTAAAAAATGGTGACATCCTTAATATTGACGTTACTGTCATTAAAGATGGTTATCACGGCGATACCAACATGATGTATGTCGTTGGTGGTGAAACTTCTATTTTAGCCAACCGTCTATGCAAAGTTGCTCAAGAAGCGATGTATCGTGGGATGGCAACTGTTAGAGATGGTTCATATTTAGGTGATATCGGCCACGCAATCCAAAAGTATGTCGAATCAGAACGTTTTAGTGTAGTACGCGAATATTGTGGTCACGGTATTGGAACTGTTTTCCATGATGAACCTCAAGTACTCCATTATGGTCAAGCTGGTACAGGTATGCGTCTGGAAGCAGGTATGACTTTTACAATTGAACCAATGGTAAATGCTGGCGTATGGCAAACTAAATTGTTAGGTGACAAATGGACTGTCGTAACCAAAGACCATAAACTTTCAGCTCAGTATGAACATACTATTTTAGTTACCCAAACAGGCATTGAAGTCTTAACTGCTCGTCCTGAAGAAGACTTATCTCGCTTCAACCAATAATTTAAAAAACTTAAATAAAAGGCTACTTTGTGTAGCCTTTTATTATTTATTATGTATTTTTTATTAATAAATCTTTCTAAATATAAACAAATATTTCAAAAAAATTACAATTATTAATTTTTAATACACAATCTATTCAATAAAACAAGGTATGGTGGGCTCAATAAAAATCAGTAAACAAATGTCGGACATGGAGTCCTTTTATGATGAAAAAGTCATTATTTTGTATGACAGCTGCCTTTTTTGCTCTGCCAACATTCACTTATGCCGCTTCACCATATTTTAGTTTTAAAGATGGCGATGGCTTCAAACGTTTTTCTGTCTCTGCTGGTTGGCTCCATGCTATGCCTCAAGGCTCAGGAAACCCTGTCAATATCAATACTAGCGTTGCAGAAGGTACAACATCTAAAGTTGGAGATGTATCTACAAAAGCCGTTTTAGATGCAATCGACCAAAGTAAAACTTCAGGAAAATTCTGGTATAGCACTATTAGCCTTCTTGATAAGTTTACAGACACTCTTCCCTCATCACTTGCAGGTACAGCAGAAGTTAATGGTCTTTCTCAATGGCAACAACAAGGTTCTGGCTTAGAAGCTGCTGATGTTGATACTGTTGGTCTTATGTTTAATTACAACTTTACGGACAATTTATCTTTAGAAATTAAAGGTGGTATTCCTCCTAAAGTAGATATTAATGGAAAAGGTAATATTTACGCTCCCCTTTCTGGAAAAGCGACTCCACTAAAAGATGGATCTTCGATTGGAGGAATCATAGGAGATGGAATTTCCAAGGCAGGTGGAGATATTCCTTTAAAACAAGACCTGCATATTACTGATCTTTCTCAGGGGGGTAAGGCTGCGACTGCTCGTGCATGGTTACCAGCCGTTGAACTACATTATCAATTTGGTAAATCAGGGGTAAATAAGTTCCGTCCTTATATCGGGGCTGGCGTGATGTATGCATACTTTAATGATTTAAAAATGAATCCCGGTATTGAGGCCGATTTAATTCAAGCGGGTCACATGATCCAGAATATCCATGATGGTAAAGCAGGTGCAGCATTAGATCGAAAAACATCATCAGCAAACCCTATCGTTAAACTAGAAGCAACCGATACTTTTGCCCCTATTGTGACTTTAGGTGCATCTTATGACTTCAACCCAAACTGGTTTGCTGTTGGTTCAGTTTCATATTCCAAAATGAATAATGAAGCAAAAATCTATGTGACTGACCAAAATACAGGTAAAGAGCTAATTAAAGCGAATACCAAAATTGATATTGACCCCCTCATTACATATGTTGGTGTCGGTTACCGCTTCTAATTTTTGTGTCACCCAAAGCTATAAAAACTTATGCATGTTTTTATAGCTTTCTTTTTTTTACATTTTGCTTCTTTTTAAATCAAAATGCTAAAAAAATGAGCACTTTTATAAAGCCGATAGAAAAAATTTACCGTATTCCTCTCTTATGAGCATTTACTGATTTATTTCTATTTTTTAATTAATTTTATTTTTAATAAACTAACCCAATAGAATTAGAAAGTAATTTTTCCTTTTTAGTAAAAATAATTTTTTGGCACGACCCTTGCTTTATTTACAGCATGATGAGTCAACGATGATTCAATGAATAAACCAAGACGGCCAACGATGTCCGCTCTGATCGGTCTGCAGATAGGCAATAAATTGCCATGCAAATTAAAATTTCGTTCAGTTCAGAGGGACGGCGTATGTCTTCAAATATCAATCTAGATGCAAAAAAAGCAACTGAAATAAAATTATTTAGCTTTTCTACTCCTGCAATGCGCGCTTTCCACATGACTTGGCTCGCATTCTTTGTGTGCTTCTTCGCATGGTTTGCTTGCGCACCACTCATGCCGGTTATTAAAGGTGAGTTCGGCTTAACCAAAGATCAAATTGCCAATATCAATATTGCCGCCGTTGCAATTACGATTTTAGTAAGACTCGTTGTCGGTCCGCTTTGTGATAAATATGGCCCGAGGATTACCTATACAGCCCTTCTCTTGCTTGGCAGTATTCCTGTATTTGGCGTTGCTGCTGCTAACAGTTATGAGTCTTTTTTATTCTTCCGCTTACTGATTGGTGCAATTGGCGCAAGCTTTGTTATTACGCAATATCATACAAGCGTTATGTTTGCACCTAATGTTGTAGGTACAGCAAATGCGGCAGCAGCTGGTTGGGGTAATGCTGGTGGCGGTGCAACCCAAGCTCTAATGCCTTTATTACTTAGTGCAATTGTCATGTTCGGTGTCGAACAAACTATGGGTTGGCGTGTTGCATTAATCGTACCAGGCGTAATGATGGTCATTGTTGGTATTCTTTATTGGAAACTCACCCAAGACTGTCCTCAAGGAAACTTCAAAGAAGTCCGCGCACAAGGTATTGAAGTTGGCAGTGGTAAAAAAGGTGGCATGGCAATTTTGATGCAAGCTGCTCGTAACTACCGTGTCTGGATTTTATTTGTGGCTTACGGTGCATGTTTCGGTATTGAAATTTTTATCCATAACGTTGCAGCAATGTACTATGTTGATCACTTCAAAATGGATTTAAAAACTGCTGGTTTAACCGCGGGGATATTCGGTCTTCTTGCACTCTTTGCTCGTGCACTTGGCGGTATTATTTCCGATAAAGTCGCACTCAAAAAAGGTTTAGATGGCCGTACTAAAGTACTAGTACTCATGATTTTAGGTGAAGGTTTATTCTTAATTCTTTTCTCTCAAATGAATGTGATAGCTCTTGCAATTATTTCTATGACGATTTTTGCCCTGTTTACTCACATGGCTTGTGGCGCGACATATGCTCTTGTACCATTTATTGATCGTAATGCATTAGGTGGTGTTGCAGGCATTATTGGTGCAGGTGGTAATGTTGGTGCAGTTGCAGCTGGTTTCTTATTAAAAGGTGTACTCGATATTCAAACTTGTCTATTTATTTTAGGTGGGTTGGTTATAATCGCTGGCTGTAGCGTAATTCTAATTCGCTTCACGACTGAACATAAAGAAAAAGAACAAGTACTTTTTGAACAAGCATTACTTGAACGTAATTCCGCAGCATAATTTCTACAAGAAGCAGAGATCAAAATGGTGTCTGCTTCTTTAATTTCCTTCTCATAAAATACGATCCTTAAGAACTTTTTAATTCTTCTTAAATATTCCCTCTAACTATATCGATATTTTTCGATATATCTTCTACAATAAATCATCATTATTATAATTTTCCATTAATCATGACTAAAACTGGCAACCAATTTTCTCAGTCCCTCATCTATATGCTGATTGGCAGTGCAATTATTTTGGCCCTTTCATTAGGTGTCCGTCATGGTTTCGGTCTCTACCTTGTACCCATGAGCCATGAATTTGGCTGGGGACAGCATGTTTTTAGTCTTGCGATAGCCATGCAGAACCTGATCTGGGGAGCTGTTCAGCCTTTTACCGGTGCAATTGCAGATAAATATGGCAGTAAAGTTGTAGTTGCTGTTGGTGGCTTACTTTATACCCTAGGCCTACTTTTAATGGCTTTTAGTTCAAGTGTACTCATTTTGAATTTAAGCTTAGGTCTTATTATTGGTTTAGCTTTATCAGCAACCTCTTTTACGGTTTTACTGAGTGCAGTAGGCCGAGCTGCCCCTCCAGAAAAAAGAAGTATGGCAATGGGTATTGCCAGTGCAGCAGGCTCTTTTGGTCAGTTTATTATGCTACCTTCCACCCTTCTCTTGCTTAAAACGGTAGGATGGTCGTCAGCTTTAATGGTGAGTGCGCTGTTAATTGCGTTTATCATTCCCCTAGCATGGATGCTAAAAGGACCAAGCAATCAAACGCCAAAAGCAATTGTTCAACCTCAACTCACATTTAAACAAGTACTGAATATTGCTAGAAAACATAAGCCGTTCTGGTGGTTAGCTTTAGGCTTTTTAGTGTGTGGATTTCAGGTGGTCTTTTTAGGTGTTCATCTGCCGGGCTATTTAATCGATCACGGCTTTGATGCAGCTACAGGCACTGTGTTTCTGGCACTAGTTGGACTATTTAATATTGTGGGGACTTATGGTGCTGGTTGGTTAGGAGATCGTTTCTCAAAACCTAAATTATTGATGGCACTTTACGGTAGCCGTGGCATCGCAATCATCGCCTTTTTATTATTACCTCTAAGCACTTATACGGTATATGCTTTTGGCGTCATTATGGGACTTTTATGGCTCTCTACAGTTCCACTTACCAACGGCATTGTAGCGAATATGTTCGGTGTTAAATACCTTTCAATGTTAAGTGGTATTGTGTTTTTCACCCATCAAGTCGGTTCTTTCTTTGGCGGTTGGCTTGGCGGTGTTAACCATGACTTAACAGGTAATTACAATGCGATTTGGCTATGTTCAATAGCTTTGAGTATATTAGGGGTAATCGTACATTTCTTTGTAAATGAGGAGGCTGTTATTCATGACGCATAATGCCTTACTTTTGAAAACAATTATGACTTTGCTCGTGATTACTCTGCTGGCATGTTCAATCATTTTATGGAAACAAACTCCTGATTTATTTGTATATTTCAATCAAGCATTTTGTGCCCACTAGAGATATAGACAGCCAGACGCATACTGCAAATTGTCATAAAAATATAAAAAACCTATGGTCTAATGAAAATAAAAAAGCCCGCAAGTTTGCGGGCTTTTTTATGGAAAACTTATTTAAAATCAAAACAAACGATTCATACCATTAAGCGCAGCTACACGATATGCTTCTGCCATTGTTGGATAGTTAAACGTTGTTTCAACAAAATATTTCAGAGTATTGTTTGGGCTGTGCATAACTGCTTGCCCAATGTGGATAATTTCGGCAGCGTTATTACCAAAACAATGAATACCTAAAATTTCCATAGTGTCGCGGTGGAAAAGAATTTTTAACTCACCCACTGTATCACCAGTAATTTGCGCACGAGCCAAATGACGGAAAGAAGCTTGACCTACTTCATACGGAATTTTCTCTTCCGTTAGTTCCTGTTCATTTTTACCAATTGATGAGATTTCTGGAATGGTATAGATACCTGTTGGGATATCACGTACTGGCTTCGCATCTTCACCACTCATGTTTGCGCCAGCACAGCGCCCTTGGTCATAAGCAGCAGAAGCAAGTGATGGCCAACCAATCACGTCACCAGCAGCATAAATATTTTCAACTTCAGTTTGGTATTGATCATTTACTGAAAGTTGACCACGGTTATTTGGTACTAACCCAACATTCTCAAGACCTAAGCCTTCTGTGTTACCTGAACGGCCGTTACACCAAAGAATCGCATCGGCTTTAATCTTTTTACCACTTTGTAAATGCAGTACAACATGGTCATCAAACGTTTCAAGATGATCCATTTGCTCATTGTGACGAATCAATACACCTTGTTCACGTAAGTGATAAGACAAAGCATCAGCAATTTCATCATCTAGATAACTTAATAATTTTTGCTGAGTATTAATCAAGTCAACTTTATGATCTAGACCAATAAAGATTGAGGCATATTCACAGCCAATAACACCTGCGCCGTAAATAATGATTTTTTGAATTGAATAATCAAGATCAAGGATTTTGTCCGAATCGAATACGCGAGGATGATCAAAGTCTAAACCTTGCGGATGATAAGGACGACTACCTGTAGCAATCACAATTTGCTTACAGATAATTGTTTCTTTAATGCCTTCATGGCTAAAAACTAAAACTGTATTTTTATCTTGAATATATGCACGGCCGTGGAATACACCGATTTTATTGCGATCGTAAAAACGTGTATGCGTATCAACCTGTTGTTGAATTACTTTGTGTGCATTACGCAAAACCTGTTTCATGGTGAACTGTTTCCATTCACCTACTTTTTGAAACATTGGATCGCGCTGATAGCGGATAATACTAGAAACTGTTTGACGTAATGCTTTACTTGGAATGGTACCAACGTGTGCACAGTTACCACCCAGTTGATCACGCACATCTACAATTGCAACACGCTTACCCGCTTTTGCAAGCTTCATTGCCGCGCCTTCACCTGCAGGTCCAGAACCGAGAACTACCGCATCGTATTTAACGAAATTCCCACTAACGACCTCTTTTTTACGTGGCATTGAAAGCTCCTTCCTCACTTGAATGACCATATTTTATAATAAATTATGGCTAATATGCGGTGAATTTATGTATTTCTCAACCCTATATTTCTGAATAACCACATTTATTATATGAATAGTTATTTTCCGCTATTAACTGCAGAAGTTCGCTATAATACAATGTCAATGTCTCTATAAACGAGTGGAAAAGTTAAATATGTCAGAACACCGTAAACCTGAACAGGGTGTAAAACTTCGTGGCGCAGAAAAAGTCGCAAGAATTCCTGTAAAAGTTGTACCTACGGTTGAAGTGCCGCGTAAACCTGACTGGATTCGTGTCAAGATGACGGCACCAGAAGAAGTTCAGCGTATTAAAACCACTTTACGTGCTCAAAAACTCCATACCGTTTGTGAAGAAGCTGCTTGTCCAAACCTACCAGAATGTTTTGGTGGTGGTACAGCAACATTCATGATCATGGGTGATATTTGTACACGTCGTTGCCCTTTCTGTGATGTAGCACATGGTCGTCCAAATGCACTCGATGCAGATGAACCTCGTCACATGGCAGAGACAATTGCTAATCTTAAGCTCAAATATGCGGTAATTACTTCGGTTGACCGTGATGACTTACTTGACGGCGGTGCACAACACTTTGTGGACTGTATTAAAGAAGCTCGTGCACTAAGCCCAAATACATTGCTTGAGATTTTAGTACCAGATTTCCGTGGACGTATGGACATTGCTTTACGCATTATGACTGAATGTCCGCCAGACGTATTTAACCACAACATTGAGACTGTGCCACGTCTATATAAAGCAATGCGTCCAGGTTCAGACTATCAACATTCTTTAAACTTATTAAAAATGTTTAAAGAATATTGTCCTGACATCCCAACAAAATGCGGTTTGATGGTGGGTATCGGTGAAACTGAAGAAGAAGTTATTGCATTGCTTGATGACTTGCGTGCTCATGATGTTGACTATGTGACTATTGGTCAATACTTACAACCTTCTAAACAACACGCGCCAATTGACCGCTTTGTAACGCCAGAAGAGTTCGAACGTTATGCAGAGCATGGCCGTAAACTTGGTTTTAGAAATATTTGGTCTGCACCAATGGTTCGTTCAAGTTACTTTGCTGATCGTCAATACCACGGTGAACCAGTACCGGAAGTTCGTCGCAAAGTAGATCCAGCTAAAAAAATCGCTGTTCAAGTTGTCGAAGCTTAAAATTTAAATATCTATAAAAGCCCTCTACTTCAGAGGGCTTTTTATTTGTATAAGAAAATCAATAACATTTCTTGACAAATCGATAAAACAACCCATTACACTTTCACTTAAAAATATCTTATACCTAAAAGTACGATATATCCCTGCTCTAGCATATACATCAATTGCGACATAAAAAATTAAATTTAAACAGCATTAAAAATTAGCTAGTTAAGCCTTAAATCTCTCCTCGCTTTTTGTAACTTCTAACTTGAGGGCTTATCTAGCAAGGAGCAAGTATGATTTTCCTACTCTTTGTTTTAAGCGTTGTCATTCAGCTTTTTGCAATATGGGCAATTTTCTTTTTTAATCTAAACAGAACCATTGGTAGTGTTATTACGATTGCTGTAGCCATACTTACTGCACTCATATTAACGCCATGGGCTCTCCTTTTAGGTATTCCCCTTATTGCCCTTAGTATCATTATTTTATTTGCACCATTACGCTTTAATCTGATTACTCAACCTGCATATAAAACATTAGCAAACTCAATGCCGAGCATCAGTACGACTGAACAAGAGGCTTTAGAGGCAGGTACCAGTTGGTGGGAAAAAGAATTATTTATGGGGGCACCCAATTGGTCACAATTTGAAAAATATCCCTACCCAACCTTGTCAGCAGAAGAACAAAGTTTTATCGACAATGAAGTTGAGCTCCTTTGTAGCATGCTAGATGAATGGGAAATTCATCATCACTTAAAAGATCTACCACCAGAAGTTTGGCAATTTATTAAAGATAAGGGTTTTTTAGGACTCATTATTCCAAAATCCTTTGGCGGCAAAGAATTTAGCTCATTTGCCCAAAGTCGTATTATGAGCAAAATTGCTTCCCGCTCACTCACCACAGCTGTGAGTTGTATGGTTCCAAACTCATTAGGTCCGGGTGAGCTACTCATGCACTACGGTACAGATGCACAAAAACAGCAGTATTTACCGGGCCTTGCTAAAGGTGAAGAGATCCCATGCTTTGGTTTAACCAGTCCAGAAGCAGGTTCAGATGCAGGCGCGATTCCAGATTCGGGTGTTGTTTGCTACGGCGAATATGAAGGTGCTCAAGTCCTTGGACTTCGCATGAATTTCTCTAAACGCTGGATTACGCTTGCGCCAATTGCCACCGTTGTTGGTCTAGCCTTTAAACTTTATGACCCAGAAGGCCTATTGGGAGATAAAGACAAAACAGAATACGGTATTACTTGTGCCTTAATTCCTGCAAGTCATGTGGGTGTAAAAATAGGAGCACGACATTTTCCTGGTTCTCCATTTATGAATGGAACCGTAGAAGGAGAAGATGTTTTTATTCCTATTGACTGGATTATTGGTGGCCAAGAAAATGCCGGTAAAGGCTGGCGTATGCTCATGGAATGTTTAGGTGTGGGCCGTGGTATTTCCCTTCCAGCATTAGCCACAGCCGCAGGTGAAATGAGCTATTTAACCGTTGGTGCTTTTGCGAAAATTCGTCAACAGTTCAATATTTCTGTCGGTAAATTTGAAGGCGTACAAGAAGCAACCAGTGAAATTGCCAGCGATGCCTATATGCTTGAAGCATTCCGTTATTTAGTGACATGTGGCCTAAACCAAGGTGGAACACCTGCCGTGATGACTGCTATGGCAAAATATTATGCAACTGAAACGATGCGTAAAGTCGTAAATCACGGAATGGATATTGCTGGCGGACGTGCAATTCAACTTGGGCCACGTAATTTCCTTGCCCTTACCTATCAGGCAATTCCAATTGCTATTACAGTAGAAGGCGCAAATATTTTGACCCGTTCATTGATGATTTTTGGTCAAGGCTCAATGCGTTGTCATCCTTATCTATTTGAAGAGTTACAACTCCTTCAATCTGAAGATAAAAATAACTCAGTCAAAAAATTCGATGATTTGTTATTTAAACATTTAGCCTATACCTTTAACCGTGGTGCAAGATCATTTGCCTACGGTTGGACAGGTGGCTCAAGCGATGCGCCTCAGTCAGCAGATCAATTCACTGCAAGTTACTATAAAACGATTAACCGTTTTAGTGCCAATTTCGCACTTGTTTCGGATATGTCACTTGGCTTACTTGCAGGAGATCTAAAACGCAAAGAAATGTTATCCGGACGCTTGGCAGATATTCACGCGCACCTCTTTATTTCTACTGCGATTTTAAAATTTTATGAAGCTGGCCAAAAAACTGAAGCTGAACAACTTCATGCTAAATTAGCTCTACAAAAAGCTTTCTTAAATATTCAGGAAGCATTTTGGGGATTATTTGAAAACTTCCCAGCTAAACTTCCCGCAGCATTTGTGAAATGGATCTGTTTCCCTTTAGGCCGTGTCATTTCAAAACCAGATGATGAGTTAAAACAACAAGTCGCTGAACTTATGATGCAAGAGCATTCTTTCAGAGAACAGCTTAAGCATCACGTATTTTATTCAACCAAAGCCGATGATGTAACTGGTCGTTTAGAGCATGCTTTCCAAATTCTACGAACGCTTGAACCACTTTGGGATAAGTTTAAAAAAGCTGAATCTAAAGGCAAATTTACAGGACTTACTTTCGAAGAGAATATTGCACAAGCGATAAAAGAAGGCTTTATTTCGGAAAGCGAAGCTCAACAATTATTGCAATACAACGCAATTCGATTCGACAGCATGCTTACAGATGTTTTTGATGAAAAACTCGACAAGGATCTTCCTTTGTCGAACCCTCATCAAATTTAGTGACTGATGCCTCCACTAATTCACTATTGCAATCACACTTGATTCGCATTAATTAATAAACAGCCATAAAAGCGTCACTCGACGCTTTTATTTTTAGGAGAAATTAATGTCTAAGCAAGATTACGAAAATGGATTAAAAGTTCGCACAGAAGTGATGGGAGAAGCTTTTGTAAAGCGTGCACAAGAAAATACCGTACCCTTTACCCAGCCTGTGCAAGACTGGATTAACGAGCATGCCTGGGGATCGACTTGGCAACGTGAAGGTGTGCTACCTCGTAAATATCGCTCATTAATTACTTTGGCAATGCTCACGGCACTAAAATCACCAACTGAACTCAAAGGCCATGTTCGTGGTGCACTCAACAATGGTTGTACAGTTGAAGAGATTCAAGAAACTCTATTGCACAGCCTGCCATATTGCGGCGCCCCTGCTACACAAGAAGCTTTTCGTGCTGCTTTAGAAATAATTCAAGAATATCAACAAAAATAACTTCAATATGAGCCAGCACTCTACTGGCTCTTTTTATCTAATTCAATTTGGATGAATGCATCTGAAAATTACGATCATCAATCACAATAGCCTGACGGCAAATCCCCTCTACTTGACGCTGCTTTTCAAAAACTCCCGCTGACATCGGTTCAAAACTATCAAAAAAGCAAATTTCATTTTGATCTATAGAATAAATGAGCGACTGGTTTCCAACCCCTTCTAAAGTATCGTAGTACACAATCACCATTTTTCCGTTTTGAATTGCAGCTTGAATATCTTGATAGCTCAGCGCTGGTCCAGTTGGAATTTTTAATACCTTTGCTTCTTTATAGCTCATGCGTTCGCTTTGGCTAATGCTAGGATCCTCATCTGAATGAAATGACACTTCAAATCCTAGCTTCTTTAAAGCAACAGCTAAGGCAATCGTATAGGTGCCTCCTTCATCGTGTCGGCAAACATTAATCAGCTCAACCACATCAATTTGTACTCCATGATGCTGAAGCACCATCCAAACTGCAAAAACGCCACAGTTTGAATCTAGGCTTGCCAACGACTCGGGAATATTTAATGCCATAATTAGAATCTAAAGTGATAATTACGCAGATAATAAACAAAACTGGATTGGCACTAAAAGCTTTTCCAAGTACAATGTTTCGCTAGTCGAGGGATGCTGCGACAATTGATCGGCACTAAAGATCAATTTGCCAGGCTCGACGATCGGTTAAACATTCGTTTTAACCAACAACGGCATCCGCGAACAGAATGATCAATACTATTTTTTCCTAGGAGATCCTGATGAA
This sequence comes from Acinetobacter sp. 22301, assembly GCF_052045285.1. Taxonomy (NCBI): domain Bacteria; kingdom Pseudomonadati; phylum Pseudomonadota; class Gammaproteobacteria; order Moraxellales; family Moraxellaceae; genus Acinetobacter; species Acinetobacter sp. 22301. The sequence goes on from NZ_JBQEOR010000007.1 coordinate 125,130, forward strand.
CGCGGTTAATGCTTCATTTACAGATTACAAAGTTGCTGACATCTCTCTTGCTGACTACGGCCGTAAAGAAATCAAACTTGCTGAAGCAGAAATGCCAGCTTTGATCGGCTTACGTAAACGCTATGCGGCTTCTAAACCACTTGCTGGCGCAAAAATCCTTGGTTGTATTCACATGACCATTCAAACAGCTGTTCTTATTGAAACGCTTGTTGAATTAGGTGCTGAAGTACGCTGGACATCATGTAACATTTTCTCTACTCAAGACCATGCTGCTGCTGCAATTGCTGCTCGCGGTATTCCAGTTTTTGCTTGGAAAGGTGAAACTGAAGAAGAATATGTATGGTGCCTTGAACAACAGATCAATGTAAATGGTCAACCTTGGGATGCCAACATGATCTTGGACGATGGCGGTGATTTAACTGCTCTTGTTCATGAAAAATACCCTGCGCTTTTAGAACGTATTCACGGTATTACCGAAGAAACTACAACAGGTGTTCAACGTCTTATCGAAATGTGGAAAGACGGTTCTTTGAAAGTTCCTGCAATTAATGTAAATGACTCAGTTACTAAATCTAAAAACGACAATAAATATGGTTGCCGTCACTCATTAAATGACGCAATCAAACGCGCAACTGACATGCTTTTGTCTGGCCGTCGTGCACTTGTAGTGGGTTATGGTGACGTGGGTAAAGGTTCTGCTCAATCTTTACGTCAAGAAGGCATGATCGTTCGTGTCACTGAAGTTGACCCAATTTGTGCAATGCAAGCATGTATGGATGGCTATGAAGTTGTATCTCCATACAAAAACGGCGTACAAACAGGTAAAAAAGAAGATATTAACCAAGATCTTCTTGGCAACACTGACCTCGTTGTAACAACAACTGGTAACTACCACGTGTGCGATGCAGCAATGTTAGATAGCTTAAAAGCTGGTGCAGTTGTATGTAACATCGGTCACTTCGACACAGAAATCGATACAGCTTATTTACGTGGTTACAAGTGGGTTGAAGTTAAACCACAAGTTCACCAAGTTTATCGTTCAGAAGATGAAAATAACTACCTCATTCTTCTTTCTGAAGGTCGCCTTGTAAACCTAGGTAATGCAACTGGTCACCCATCACGTGTAATGGACGGTTCTTTTGCTAACCAAGTTTTAGGTCAAATTCACTTATTCCAAGAAAAATTTGCTGATCTTCCTGCAAATGAAAAAGCTGCAAAAATTCGTGTAGAAGTTCTTCCTAAGAAACTTGATGAAGAAGTTGCCGCTGCAATGGTTGCAGGTTTCGGTGGTGTACTTACCCAGTTAACTCAAGAGCAGGCTGATTATTTAGGCGTAGCTGTTGAGGGGCCATTCAAGTCTGACGCTTACAAATACTAAGAACTTAAGGGCAGACGGTGAACCGACTGCCCTTTTTTCTAAAATGTTTCGCTGTTTACAAGGATTTGACATGACTAAACGTACACCTATTTCTTTTGAGTTTTTTCCACCAAAAACTGATGCTGGTGCTGAAAAACTTCGTATTGTTCACCAAGAATTACAACTTCTGAACCCTGAGTTTTTCTCAATTACTTATGGGGCTGGTGGTTCTACTCGCGAACGTACTCTAGCTGCTATTGATGATTTCAATGGTAAAGGTACACCAGTTGCACCTCACCTTTCTTGTATTGGTGATGATAAAGCTCGTATTGCTGAGTTACTGGATTTATATAAAGCTCAAGGCATTAACCGTATTGTTGCTTTACGCGGTGACTTACCTTCTGGTCAGGTTGGACTTGGGGAACTTCCGTACGCACAGGATTTAGTACGTTTTATTCGTGAGCACTCAGGTGAACATTTTCATATTGAAGTTGCAGCTTATCCAGAAATGCATCCTCAAGCTGAAAACCTTGATTCAGATATTCAACGTTTTATTGAAAAAGTACAAGCTGGTGCCAATGCAGGAATTACTCAATTCTTCTTTAATCCAGATTCGTACTTTTATTTTATAGAGCGTTTAGAGCAAGCTGGAATTAACACTCCGGTGGCTCCAGGAATCATGCCTATTACCAATGCAAGCAACTTAATTCGCTTTGCAGACGGTACGGGTGCTGAAATTCCTCGCTGGATCCGTAAGCAATTACAAGCCTATGGTGATGACAGTGAAAGTATCAAAGCTTTCGGTCATGAAGTTGTTGTTAAGTTATGCGAACGCCTTATTGCAGGCGGCGCACCAAGCTTACACTTCTATTCAATGAATCAAGTCGAACCAACTCGTCAACTTGTTGTTGATCTTGGTTTAAATTAATTTTGTAAGGCGTACCCAATGAACCGTTTTTTTATCGAAACTGAACTTACAGTTGGCTCAACAATTCAACTGACAGAATCAGTATTCCATCATTGGGTGCGCGTTTTACGTGCACAACTACAAGAACAAGCGACTCTATTTAATGGACAAGGTGGTGAATATCTCGCGACTTTGTCCGAAATTAATAAAAAAAATGCGTTTGTCACCATTGAGAATTTTAACCCTGCAAACCGTGATGCCCCTTTTAAAGCTATTTTAGGTCAAGTCATGAGTAAAGGCGATCGAATGGATTATGCCATTCAGAAAGCCACTGAATTGGGTGTAAGTCAGATTCAATTGCTAACTAGTGAGCGTTGTGAAATGCGCTTAAAATACGATCGAGATCAAAAAAAATTAGATCACTGGCAAGCTGTTGCAATTGCAGCATGTGAACAATGTGGCCTCAATTTGGTTCCAGAAGTTTTAGCGCCTATTTCTCTTCATGAATGGTTAAGTTCTTCTGAGCTTCCACAATCTAAATTTGTTTTAGCACCAGAAAAAGAACAAAAAGATGTATTGGCGGGAATACAGCCTGAACTTGCCTTATTGATTGGCCCAGAAGGTGGCCTAAGTGAAAGTGAAATTAACCAAGCCAATCAAGCTGGATTTATGAACTGGTGCATTGGTGACCGAGTTTTGCGTACAGAAACTGCCCCTGTTGTTGCCTTGTCTATTTTAAATTATCGATTTTTATCCACCTAAGTTCTCTGCACATTGATTAAATCATTATTTAAAGTTAACTTACTTTTATTGTATGAATAAAATTTCAAATTCTTTTTCACTGATAAATCAGATTCTTTCTGTATATATGTAAAAAAATAGGATAGAAAAATCTTATGTCTGGGCTTCAGGAAGAATATCTACAGCATCAAACAAAAATTGAACAGCTGAAACTTTCAACTCAATATATCCGCTGGTATTTAATTAGCCTGATATTACTGTGCCTTATTTCATATGGTATTTTTTCTTATTATTTTTCATCTGCAATAACAATATTTAGCTGGTCTATTGGCCTTACCGTCGTCGCTCTTGTCTGCTTATTATTTATTCCAAATATTTTAACTCACTATCGCACGATTGATTTTACCAAAAAAGCTGATCGTGTCTTACAAAGTATTTGTTTATTCTCAGGAATTTTAATTGGAATAAATGTCACAATTATTCATTTTTATCTACCTCCTGACTTAATTGCACTACCAGATGCTCATATTTTAATTGCTTTATTTATTACTTCGGCTCATATCATTGGCCTTACTTTTTTAACACAGCAACCCCGATATTTTTATCTCTTATTTATTCCTAGTACCCTCCCTCTATTAATTGCTCAATTCACACATAATCCCATAACTCAGCTACCTTTTTATTTCGCCTATAACCTCACCTTTGTAGCAACTGTGCTTTGTGCATATGCAACTCAACGCAATTACCAAAAGATCTCTCAATTATTATTAAAAAACAAACAGCTTGTTCAAATTTCAGACCAGCATACCCAGTGGGCTGAAGAATTATGTGTACAACTCCAACAAGAAGTGAATAAGTCCAAAGATATTGAAGCCCAGCTTCAATTTAATAATCATTTACTTGAGCAAAAAGTACGTGAACGTACCTATGACCTCACAAAAATGAATGAGCAACTCGAAAGCCATCACTATAATTTAGCTTTTGCACATGAAACTGCGGGTATTCGGCCTTGGGATTGGGATATTGAAAGTCAAAGATTGGAAATTACATTTTTCGATCAACAAAAACAAACTCAAACCGCCGTTATTCATCTCAACACGATATTAGATCGTATACACCCAAGCGATAAAAAACTTTTTGACGAACGTTTAAAACAACATTTGGAAGGCGTTACAGATCATTTTAATATCACCTTTCGAATTTTACGTCGAGATGGTTCTTGGAGATGGATTCATGATGTAGGCCGTGTCATCACCAGAGATCCAAAGACACAAAAAGCGCTTCGTATGGTGGGAATGACCCGTGATATACATCAAGAGAAAAAGGATCAAGAACATCTAAGACTATCTGCAATTGTGCTCGAGCAAGCTGCGGAAGGAATATTTATTTTAGATGAGCACCTAAACTATATTGATGTAAATCCCTACTATGAAAAATTAACCGGATTTTCCAAGTCAGAGCTTCTGAGTAAAGAACTATTTAGCATTACAATTAATCAAAAAGAATTACAACAACAGTTTCATACATCAATAACCCAACAGCTCTTGGAGACAGGAGAATATATGGGTCAGTTTGACGAAAAGTTTAGTTCTGGTAAAAGCGTATATTTATGGTTGCATATCAATGTGGTCAAAGATGAATTCAATCAAATTACCAATTATATTGGATTTGCACGCGACCTCACTGAGCAAAAGCGCCAAGAGCAGCACCTATCTTACTTAAAAAACTACGATAGCCTCACCCACCTGCCTAACCGCCTTTACTACTACAATCAATTACATCAATATCTTGTAAACCCTTCATATAACATTAAAAATTTAGCTTTAATACGAGTAAATATTGACCGCTTCCGAGCTTTCAATGAGTTTTTAAATAATGATAGTGGTGATGAATTACTTAAACAGTTCGCACAAAGATTACGCTTAATCAATATCAATGCGATTTTAGTTGCCTATTTAAATAGTGATGATTTCGCAATCATTTATGAGATTTCACCAATTCATCCAAATATTGAGCAATATTGCCAAAATATTTTACAAGCACTCAATGCACCTTTTTACATTGATAATCACGAATATTTTATTACCGCATCTATCGGTGTTGCATGTTTTCCTGAACATGGCAGACAAATTGATCATCTCAACAATCATGCAGAGCAAGCACTTTCCGAGGCAAAACGTTTAGGTGGTAATACAATTTGCTATTATTGCAATAAAACAAATCACTCATATAAAACTGCCGATTTAGAGCAAGAGCTACGTAAAGCCATTCAAAATGATGAATTTGTCATTTATTACCAGCCCAAAATTAATCTACACGATCAATCAATTATCGGTTTTGAAGCACTCATTCGTTGGCAGCATCCTGAAAAAGGATTAATCCTGCCAAATATGTTCATACCATTTGCTGAGCGTAGTAGCCTGATTTCAGATATTGGGAAAGTTGTTTTAGATAAAGTTGGAAAGCAACTCCAAGAGTGGAAAAATGCTGGTTATATCGATATTCAAGTCTCTGTAAATATTGTCGCTCAACAAATACATCGAGGCTTATTACTCAATGACTTAGATGAGGTTTTGCAAAAATATAATATTCAAGGTTCAGATCTCGAACTTGAAATTACAGAGTCAGCCCTTTTAGACAATACTGCCAATGTAAAAACACTATTACACGCGATAAAACAACGAGATATCTCAATTGCCTTAGATGACTTTGGTACGGGTTATTCCTCTTTAGCCTATTTGACAGAGTACCCAATTGACGTATTAAAAATTGATCGTGCTTTTATTTCTAAAATTGGTGATCACAAACAAGAAGCAATTGTAAATGCAATGATCGCGATGGGTAAAAGTATGGGACTTAAACTGGTTGCTGAGGGTGTAGAAACAAAAGAACAAGTCACCTATCTACAAAAACAGCAATGTGATTTTTTACAAGGCTATTTCTTTAGTCGCCCTATTCCTGCCGAGCAGATTATTCCTTATCTACAAACAAATCCGCATATTTCTTAATTGTTCCAATCATCTATTTTACCTATGCTGCTTTTTCCAAAAATGAGCGTTTTTGACTGTGAGAAATAAAGAAGTAGTGTTATATTCTTTAGCATTTAGCTCACCACGGGGCTATTGGCAATTCGTCTACTATTCTCTTAATTGGTAAAAATTAAAGCGTAGTTAAAGAAGTGAGTTGCCTCTCCCTAAATGAGCAATTTGACTAGTTTGCTTTTTTGTATCAAATAGAGACTCAGATGGACGATCAATCTTTAAAACAGGCCGCTTTAAATTACCATGAATATCCAAACCCAGGGAAAATCAGCGTCACCCCAAGTAAGCAACTTGTCAACCAACGAGATTTGGCTCTAGCCTACTCACCAGGAGTTGCTGCGCCATGTTTAGAGATTGAGCGTGATCCATCTGCTGCTGCTAAATATACAGCTCGCGGAAACTTGGTTGCCGTAGTCAGTAACGGTACAGCTGTTCTTGGTTTAGGTAATATTGGACCATTAGCGTCTAAACCTGTAATGGAAGGTAAAGGCGTACTTTTCAAGAAGTTTGCTGGTGTTGACGTATTTGACATCGAAATTGCAGAAAACGATCCAGATAAAATTGTAGATATTGTTGCCTCTCTTGAGCCAACTTTCGGTGGTATCAACCTCGAAGATATTAAAGCGCCAGAATGTTTCTATATCGAAAAGAAACTTCGCGAACGCATGAAAATTCCTGTATTCCATGACGATCAACACGGTACAAGTATCATTGTAGGTTCAGCTTTGCTTAATGCATTGCAACTTGTAAATAAGAAAATTGATGAAATCAAAATTGTAGCTTCAGGTGCAGGCGCTGCTGCCCTTTCTTGTTTAGACTTGCTTTGTGCTTTAGGCGTAAATAAAGAAAATATCATTGTTGCCGATTCTCGCGGTCTACTCACTACTTCACGTGAAGGCTTGGATGAATCGAAAAAACGTTATGTTCAAGACATTAAAGCAACTCAGTTACATGAAGTAATGGCTGGTGCTGATATGTTCTTGGGTCTTTCTGCTGCTGGTATTCTCACCAAAGAAATGGTGAAACAGATGGCTGAGAACCCTATTATTTTTGCTTTGGCAAACCCAGATCCAGAAATTTTACCTGAACATGCACATGAAGTACGTCCTGATGTAATCATGGCAACTGGTCGTTCTGATTATCCAAACCAAGTAAATAACGCATTATGTTTCCCTTACATTTTCCGTGGTGCACTTGACGTTGGTGCAACAACGATTAATGAAGACATGAAAATTGCATGTGTACATGCAATTGCACGTATGGCACATGTAGAAGCAGATGCAGCAACTTATGGCGAAAAATCTGCGTCATTTGGCCGTGACTATTTAATTCCACGCCCACTTGACCAACGTTTAATTTTAGAAATTGCTCCTGCTGTTGCTAAAGCTGCAATGGACTCAGGTGTCGCAACTCGTCCAATCGAAGATTTCTCTGCATACCGTCAAAAATTATCTGAGTTTGTTTATAACTCTGCATTCTTGATGAAACCGATTTTTGCTCAAGCAAAAACTGATCCTAAACGCATCGCATATGCTGAAGGTGAAGATGAGCGCGTATTACGTGCAGTGCAAATCGCAGTTGATGAAGATTTAGCTAAACCAATTTTAGTAGGACGTACTGCTGTAATTGAAGCTAATATCAAAAAATTAGGCTTACGTTTACAACATGGCGTAAATATTGAGATTGTAGATCAAGAACAAAACCCGATGTATGAAGAGTTTTGGAAAGACTACTATCAAACAATGCAACGCAAAGGCATTACTGTTGAATATGCTCAACGTGAAGCTCGTCGCCGTTCAACTTTAATTGCATCTTTACTGGTTAAATTTGGTAAAGCAGATGGTATGTTATGTGGTACTTACAGTAGCTATAACATTCACCTTGACTTTGTACGCAATGTCATCGGTCTAAAAGAAGGTATGAATAACTTCTTCACCTTAAATGCATTAATGCTTGAAGATCGTAACTTGTTTATTGCTGATACATACGTAAATACAAACCCGACTGCTGAACAACTTGCTGAAATGACTATTTTAGCAGCTGAAGAAGTACGTCGTTTTGGTATTACTCCGCGTGTAGCCCTGCTTTCTCATTCAAGTTTTGGTAGTGACCAGACTGACTCAAGTGCTCAAAAAATGCGTGAAGTTTATCGTATTTTATCTGAGCAAGCTCCTGAGCTTGAAGTTGAGGGTGAAATGCACGGTGATGCAGCATTAGACGAAAACATTCGTCAATTTGCATTCCCTGGCTCACGTTTCAAAGGTTCGGCAAACTTGCTCATTATGCCAAACCTAGATGCAGCAAATATTTCATTTAACTTGTTGAAAGCGACTTCTGGCAACAACGTTACTATTGGTCCAATTTTACTTGGGGCAGCAAAGCCTGTTCATATTTTAACACCGACAGCAACAACTCGTCGTCTTATCAATATGACTGCTTTAACTGTTGCTGAAATCCAACAACAAGAAAAGTAATTTAGAAACTGCTTTTTACGAAAAGCATCTCTAATGACTTGAGAAAACCTCTATTCTGTAGCATGATTGCTTGAAGAATAGAGGTTTTTTCATGCAAGTGTATTTAGTAGGCGGTGCCGTCCGTGATTTTTTACTTGGGCATCCCTATCAAGAAAAAGATTATGTTGTTGTCGGTGCAACGCCGGAACACATGCTCGCCCAAGGTTTTCAACCTGTAGGCAAAGATTTTCCTGTGTTTCTTCATCCTGAAACGAAAGAAGAATATGCACTTGCACGTACTGAAAGAAAATCTGGTAAAGGCTACCACGGCTTTCAATTTTTTACAGATACCACAGTAAGTTTAGAAGAAGATTTAATCCGCCGTGATTTAACCATCAATGCCATAGCAATGGATCAAGATGGCAAATTATACGATCCATATGGCGGTCAAACAGATTTAGAAAATAAAACTTTACGTCATGTTTCAGAAGCTTTTTCTGAAGATCCTTTACGTGTTTTACGTGTTGCACGTTTTGCGGCTCGCTATTCTTCATATGGTTTTCAGATTGCGCCAGAGACAATGCAGCTTATGCAAACCATGGCCGAATCGGGTGAGCTTGATGCCTTAACACCAGAGCGTGTATGGAAAGAGACTTCTCGCGCACTTTTAGAAGATCATGCAGATGTTTATTTTCAAACATTGCGTGACTGTGGGGCGTTGAAACATCTTTTCCCTGAAATTGACGCATTATTTGGTGTACCACAGCGCCCTGAATATCATCCAGAAGTGGACTGCGGCATACATACCTTAATGTCCTTACAGCAAGCTTGTAAGTCAAACTATTCGCTTGATGTTCGATTTGCTGTTTTAGTACATGATTTGGGTAAAGCATTGACTCCAGCTAACGAACTACCTCGTCACATCATGCATGAAGAACGTGGAGTAAAACCTGTTACCGAATTATGTGAACGTTTAAAAGTTCCAACTCAAACTCGACAGTTGGCATTATCAGTATGTAAAGAACATCTAAAATGTCATCAAATTATGTCGTTAAAACCGGGAACTGTATGGCGTCTATTACAGCGTCTAGATGTATTACGTCGTCCTGAGAGAGTGGAAGCATTTGTACAAGCATGTGAATGTGATGCTAAAGGAAGACTAGGTTTAGAAGACCGTCCGTATCCTCAAGCTCAGTACATGTTAGATGCGATGCAAATCGTTCGCTCTATTAAAGTTCAGGATTTACCTGAAAACATTAAAGGTGCTGAGATTGGTGAAATGCTCATTCAGTACCGTATTGATGCTTTAACTGAGTTCAAACATCAGCATCAAGCACTATCTCATACTTAATTGACACCAAGAAAAAAGCCTCATTATGAGGCTTTTTTTATCTTTACTGTTTAGGCAGCGGTATAAATTGTGATTGAGTATTTTGGTTTTTTCTTTCCCCTACTGTCACCACAAAGTTTTGTTGCTTCCCATCTCGCTCAACCATTACATTAATTTCGCTGTTAGGCGCTTGTAATGCAACGTAATTAATCAAATGAGATGCTGAAGTGATTTGTTGATTATTCACCTGAATAATTTTATCACCAATCTTAATACCTGCTGATGCAGCTGGACCATTTTTCAAGACATCTGCAACCACAACACCAATTTGCTGTTTAGGTGCCAATACATCTTCTTGTGTAGGCGGTACTAAACTAATCCCTAACCATCCACGGACTACACGGCCATCTTTCAAAATTGAGTTTAAAACTTGTTGGCAAACTTTAGCGGGAATTGCAAAACCAATTCCTAAAGAACCACCTGACTGAGAGAAAATAGCAGTATTTACACCAATTAAATTCCCAGCCACATCAATTAATGCTCCACCAGAGTTACCTGGATTAATTGCGGCATCTGTTTGAATAAAGTCTTCATAGGTATTAATGCCTAAATCAGAGCGTTCAGTCGCAGAAATAATACCTTGAGTTACCGTTTGACCTACGCCAAATGGGTTACCAATAGCCAAGACAACATCACCTACTTCATTACCACTTAGCTTAAATGGCAACACAGGTAATTTATCTAAGTCGATTTTAATTACAGCTAAATCAGTATCAGGGTCTGTTCCAACAATCGTTGCTTCTGCACGACGGCCGTCATGTAATGCAACTACAATCTGATCAGCTTGAGCAATCACATGATTATTCGTCAAAATATAACCATCAGCTCGTACAATAACCCCAGAGCCTAAGCTATTTTCATTTTGCTGTTGTTGTTCAGGAACCTGATTTCCAAAAAATTCGCGGAATACTGGATCACTTAATAATGGATGATTTTGTTTAACTTTCTGGGTCGTAAAAATATTAACAACTGCTGGCGCTGCAACTTTTACCGCAGCGCTATAAGATACCACCCCGCCCGCTCTCGAAGTATCAACGAGTGGTTCAACTTTCTCAGCAGGCATTTGCACCCCATCAACTGCAACAGTTGGTTTCGGCTGATGGTATTTTTGCCATGCAATAAAACTGGCAATTACAATAATAAGTAACACCCAAGGTAACCATGTAAAGGTGCGGCGCACGTTCATATCCTCTACGCAAAGAAGTTTTTAATTAAATTAATATATTGAACAAAAAGAGTTTTCAGTTAAGCATTTTAAATTAAATATGTCGATATACATAAAAAAGTCAAAAAAGATTTGTCTAGCTTTAGTTACACAACAAAATATGTTTCTATAGCTTTAGCAATTATTTACTACTCAATTCAGGAAATATCATGGCAAATTTGCATGAAATTATTCAGTGGTGCGACCAAACCTTAAAAGCGGCAGAATTTAAAGATTACGCACCAAATGGCCTGCAAATTGAAGGTTCAACTGAAGTAAAACGTATTGTTTGTGCGGTTACTGCTTCCGAAGATGCGATTGATGCAGCAATTGCTCAAAATGCAGATTTATTACTCGTACATCATGGTTATTTTTGGAAAGGCGAACCGTATCCAATTACTGGAATGCGAGGCAACCGCATTAAAAAACTCATTCAAAATAATATTTCATTAGTCGCTTATCATCTACCTTTAGATGCCCACCCAACTTTGGGTAACAATGTAGCCATTGCAGAAAAACTAAACTTGCAGAATTTAGAACCACTCGATTTAACAGAGAAACATCCAATTGGTAATATTGGTTATTTAGAGCAAGCAGTTTCTGTAGATGAGTTTAAAGCACAGCTTCAAAACAGTTTTGATTTTAAGGTAATTCACTTGCCCTCAGAAAAACAAAGTATTCAAAAAGTAGGCTTCTGTACAGGTGGCGCTCAAGATTTTATTGCTAAAGCTGCTTTGCAAAATTGTGATGCTTACATTTCAGGTGAAGTCAGTGAACGAACTTTTTATGAAGCGAAAGAATTAGGGGTTCACTATTTCGCCTGTGGTCACCATGCTACTGAGCGTTATGGAGTTCAGCGTTTGGCACAAGCGATCTCAAAACAGTTTTCAATTGAAGCTGAATATTTTGAATTGAATAATCCGATTTAATTAAGTCTTTTTTTCAATCTGTGTTATGCGTATTAATTAGATCTTTATTGTGTATAGTTCTTTAAAACGATGCCCTATTGTTACCAGAATCATTTACAATAGAGCCACTTAATTGTATAACCCAGCAAATGCAAGGAATAGGAACATGACAACCATTACTTTACCTGCACTTCCATATGGCTATGATGATTTAGCGCCACATATTAGTAAAGAAACTTTAGAATACCATCACGATAAACACCACAATACCTATGTTGTTAACTTAAACAACTTAATCAAAGGGACTGACCTTGAAGGTAAAACTTTAGAAGAAATCATTAAAGCGACTGCTGGTGATGCATCTAAAGCTGGTATTTTCAACAATGCTGCTCAAGTTTGGAACCACACTTTCTACTGGAACAGCATGAAGCCAAATGGTGGTGGTAAGCCTACTGGCGCAATCGCTGCTAAAATTGACGAAGCTTTTGGTAGCTACGAAAAGTTTGCAGAAGAATTTACTGCTGCTGCAACAACTCAATTCGGTTCAGGTTGGGCTTGGTTAGTTGCTGATGAAGTAAACGGTAAATTATCTATTACTAAAACTTCTAATGCAGACACTCCACTTGCACATGGCCAAATTGCTGTATTAACAATTGACGTATGGGAACATGCTTACTACATCGATTTCCGTAACTTACGTCCTAAATACATCGCAACTTTCCTAGAAAGCCTTGTGAACTGGGACTATGCAAATGCAAAACTTGCAGGTCAACCAGCTGGTGTAGAGAAATAATTTTATTTCTTTATGAAAAACCACCCTATTTGGGGTGGTTTTTTTATTTTTAATACAGCAAAAGCATATTAATCAAGCAAACGATTCATTTTCTTTAATATTCTTATTGACGCTTTTAGATTTCATCCATAAAATGCGCATCAGATTCTCCAATAGCTCAGTCGGTAGAGCGACGGACTGTTAATCCGCAGGTCCCTGGTTCGAGCCCAGGTTGGAGAGCCATCTACTAATCTCCCATAGCTCAGTCGGTAGAGCGACGGACTGTTAATCCGCAGGTCCCTGGTTCGAGCCCAGGTGGGAGAGCCAAGATTCTAAAAGCCCGCATTTATTGCGGGTTTTTTCTTTTCTAATGATTTAATAATTTTTCATTATTTTGAATAAAATCAATGTTTCGAGTATTTTTAAACCAAACGATTAGATATTCACTCTAATTCTGTTATTAAGGCTTGACCCAGCCCTCTTTCCTGCCTAAAATCCTTTTCCAGATTCTCCCATAGCTCAGTCGGTAGAGCGACGGACTGTTAATCCGCAGGTCCCTGGTTCGAGCCCAGGTGGGAGAGCCAAGATTCTTAAAAACCCACTCATCATGAGTGGGTTTTTATTTGTATGATGCCTTCACATGTTCGAATCGAGTCACTTATTTTTTATTGTTTTAGGTTGCGTAAGCACCTGTATTTTTCTTCTTGTTTGTTTACGCCCTTATTTATTTCCAAAACAAAAATTCTTTGCTCGCCCTGTCATTACAAACTTTGAAACTCAAATGTTTATACGTTTAAAACAAAGTTTTCCAAATTATCATGTGTTAGCACAAGTGGCGTTTAGCGCATTAATTACCAGTAATGACTATAAAATTCGTAGTCAGTTCAATCGTAAAGTTACTGACTTTGTTGTGCTCAACGACAAGATGGAAGTCATGGCCATCATTGAACTAGATGACCCTACCCATCTTGAAAAAGTAGAAGAAGACCGTATTCGTGATCAAATGCTTACTGAAGCAGGCTATCTTGTAAAGCGTTACACAAATATTCCTACTGTACGCCAATTACAAAAGGATATTCATTAACAAGCTATTTCGATTCAGAATTTGCAGCTTCTTTCTCAGCTATTCTTTTTGCCATCTCTAAACGCTGTTGTTCATATTGTTTTTTATTCTTAGCATCGCTTTTTGCAGCCAAGAAAAGTATTCCAATAATTAGAAAAGGAATAAGTAAACCTAATCCCATTAATAACCAAGGAACAGATTTTTTTTCAACAGGTTGCTGGCTCATAAGTTCTTCAAACTCAAATAGTATCAAATCAAACTGTGTAACAATATAACAAAAAAGGCCCTTTTCAGGACCTTTTTAATTTGAAGATTTTAAATACAAAAAATTATTGTGCTATTCCAGTACATTCAACATTCTTACTAGCATCTATTACTGATGGATCAAGCACTATATTTGTTTTAGCTGGCATCTTAGATTGAACAAATTGATAAATTTCAGCATTTCTACATACAATCGCCTGAGTATGGGCAGCTCCAACAACAGGTACAAATGTCACATCAGTTCCCATTTTTTTAAGTCCCTCTTGTAAGGCATTAGTAACAGGATATGGTACAGCCATATCCGCAGTACCTTGAACAATCATGACTGGTGAATTAATTTTTTTGGTAGCAGGTTGATTATCTACCAAGAATTTTTGTACCGTTGGATTCTCCTGGAAATTACCAGCTAGGCCTGGATAATCTAGAACTGTTTTACCAGTATTAGTCGCAAGAAAATCTCGAATATCATCTGCAAATTTATTATGCAAATCAGTTAAACAGACTCCATTTTCACCCGTAGTGCCTTCTGCAAACTCAGCTATACTTTGAGAACGTTGTTGAAAGATTGCACGATAATTAAATTTAGGTTCATAAGCAGTAATACCCACTGTGGTATATGCAGCATATGCAAGTAGCTCGGCATACACTTCCACAGCCGTACCAACAGGTGCGGTACCAGCCTGCTCTTTTTGAAGAATGTCTCTAATTGCTTGCGGAGCAACTACAGAAATAATATAGCCAAGACTAGAGGCTGGTGCTGTTGCAACCGCTCCTTTGTAGTTACTGTCGTTATTAGCAAATTCAGCTGTTCCTAATGAAGCATGACCTCCTTGAGATTGTCCAATCGACATCCATGAACTATTCAATTGACTACCGTAATGATCTTTAGCAGCTTTAACTGCTGCAATTGCAGATTTAGCCTCACTTCCCAAATTAAGGTATGGATGCATCCCTCTAGTACCTAAACCTTCATAGTCAGGTGCCACAATCACATATCCAGCAGCTAATAAAGTATCAGCTAAAATTTTAAAGCGTGGATTAATCATATTATTACTTGGTGCACAACTATCCCCTACTCCTACAGTGCCGTGCTCCCATACCACTACGCGATAACCATCCTTTGGTTGAGCAACTTTCGGGAACATGACTAAAGCGGTTGCTTCAGCTGTTTTCCCTTGTACATTCACCATGTTATAAGTCATTACTTTTATAGATGAAGCGCCACTTAAGGTATCCTTAGAATAGGCTTTTTCAGAAACATAAGTTTTATCGGGATTAACACCAATATAGTCATCATCATCGTCATTACATGCTGTAAGAAATAATGCTGAAATTGATAATGTTATAGCTAAAGCAATTTTTGACCGTTTCATAGAATATCCTTTTTATGTGTTATTTATTCCGCATATTTTTATGCACAAATATTAAGACATAAAAAAAGTGCTCTGCATAGAACACTTTTCAACCTCACGGTCATTTTTACTATATGAAATTTAAAAATATTCCTAGAAAAATGATTAATCCCACCCAACGATTGTGACGAAATGCCCAAAAACATACTTGAGGGTTGCGGTCTTTGGTTTTAATTGTTTGATATACAAAATCAAAAGCCACTACAACTAAAGCAATAATTGCCCAGGGGAATAAAATATTTTCTAAATATAGTGCAGTACCAATCAAAACAAGACTAGTTGCTTGTAAAAGAGCAATAATCTGAATGTCATATCGACCAAAAAGAATAGCTGTAGATTTCACGCCAATCTTTAAATCATATTCACGATCTGTAATTGCATATTGAGTATCATAAGCCACAGTCCAAGCCAAATTACCAAAATAGAGCAACCAGCAAGTCAAATCTGGAGTTTTACCTACCGCGGTAAAAGCCATAGGAATTGACCATGAAAATGCTGCGCCTAAAAATACTTGGGGTAAATTGGTATAGCGTTTCATAAATGGATAAATAAACGCTAAAAATAATGCGCCAAATGACCAATAAAAAGTTTCTATAGGTAAAAAGAACAAAAGACATGCGCTTGCTAAAACAAGACCCAAGAAAACGTATACGGCTTCCCTTGCGCGAATAACTCCCGTTGCTAAAGGGCGCGTTTTAGTACGCTCAACATGGGCATCTACTTTACGATCAGCAAAGTCATTAATCGCACATCCAGCAGCGCGCATAAAAATCACGCCTAAAATCATGACAAATAAAATACCTAAATCAGGTATTCCTTTTGATGCAACCCAAAGTGCCCACATGGTTGGCCAAAACACCAGTTCAGTACCAATTGGCTTATCAAATCGACATAGATAATAATAAGCCTCTAAACGCTGACGCCATGTTGTGCCTGTTGCAGTCGTCATAGTAATTCCTTGTCGTGCTGCTGATTTAAAAAAGCTTCAAAAGCCGGTAAGAATGTTTCTTGGACGATAAATTTACATCCATGCCAAGTATAGCAACTTTGTCGCGTCCAGCCTTCTGGCAAACGAATGACACGACGGTCACAAAGCGGAGTTGTTCTTTGAAATAGGAAAAAGCCAATCGGTTTAGAACCGATGTGCTGAAATATACGCGCTCTTTTTTGTAAGCTTTGAATTGGAAAAATACTTTTTGCTTTCACCCACGGCTCTGCCTCACAACCATATAAATAGGTTTCCCTTACCCATGAAGTATGAGCATGAGGTATGTTCATCCATTGACTATCTGCCAAAGTTAAACGCTGAAAGTGCTCTTTAAAGGGCTTCACACTGAACTGGCCACCACCAAGCTCAGTGAGTTGTTGAGTCAGAGAACCAGAAGCATACAACCATGTTTTCAACTCAGGATTTAAAGCCTTTTCCTGTTTAAGTACTGGTTGTCGTTTACGCATAATCTGCTCACATGAAAACTCGCACTTAGTTTACTCCAATTTTTTGATAAAAAACGTAGAGAATTCAATCAACATTCCAGGCAATAAAAAAGCCTGCATATGCAGGCTTTTTTACGAAATACGTATTACAAGCTGTAGTACATATCGAATTCAACTGGATGAGTAGTCGTGTTAAGACGACGTACATCTTCAGTTTTAAGTTCGATGTATGCATCAAGCATTTCTTTAGTGAACACGCCGCCTTTTAACAAGAATTCGTGGTCTGCTTGAAGTGCTTCAAGAGCCATATCTAAGCTATGAGCAACTGTTGGGATTTTTGCTTCTTCTTCTGGAGGAAGATCATACAAGTTCTTATCAGCAGCTTCGCCCGGATGGATCTTGTTTTGGATACCGTCGATACCAGCCATTAACAATGCAGCGAAACCTAAGTACGGGTTCATCATTGGGTCTGGGAAACGAGCTTCGATACGCTTACCTTTAGGGCTAGAAACGTATGGAATACGGATAGAAGCAGAACGGTTACGTGCTGAGTAAGCAAGCATGATTGGTGCTTCGAAGTGAGGAACCAAACGCTTGTATGAGTTTGTAGATGGGTTTGTGATTGCATTCAATGCACGAGCGTGCTTGATGATACCACCGATGAAATACAATGCCATTTCTGAAAGGCCTGCATATTCATCACCAGCAAACAAGTTTTTGCCATCTTTAGAGATAGACATGTGAACGTGCATACCAGAACCGTTATCACCTACCATTGGTTTAGGCATAAACGTAGCTGTTTTTGCATATTGATGTGCAACGTTCCAAACAGCATATTTGAACTGTTGAACTTCGTCAGCTTTACGTACAAGTGTATTGAAGCTCACACCAATTTCTAACTGGCAAGAAGCAACTTCGTGGTGATGTACTTCTACACGACCTGGACCCATGATGTCTTCGATTTTTGCACACATTTCTGCACGCATATCTTGTGAAGAATCAACTGGAGGAACTGGGAAGTAACCGCCTTTAACACGTGGACGGTGACCAGAGTTACCAGACTCGTAGTCTTTACCAGTAGACCAAGCAGCTTCTTCAGCGATTAATGTATGACGAGCGCCAGACATATCGATGTCCCACTTCACTTCGTCAAATACAAAGAATTCTGGTTCTGGACCAAAGAATGCAGTATCACCGATACCTGTAGATTTTAAGTATTCTTCTGCACGGCGAGCAATCGAACGTGGGTCACGCTCATAACCTTGACCAGTTGAAGGTTCAATAACGTCACAAGTCACAACTACAGTTGGTTCAGCAAAGAACGGGTCGATAAAACCAGTTTCCGCATCTGGACGTAAAATCATGTCAGATGCTTCAATGCCTTTCCAACCAGCGATTGAAGAACCATCAAACATTTTACCGTCTTCAAAAGTATCTTCATCAATAGAATCAGCTGGGTAAGTTACGTGCTGCTCTTTACCCTTAGTATCAGTAAAGCGAAAATCGACCCATTTTGCGCCACTTTCTTGTATGAGTTGAAGGACCTTGTTCGCCATGCTCATTTTGCTCCAATGAAATTTTGTTGCACTTGTTAAGTGCGTGTTAGTTGCTGGTATTTATATAGCAATTCTCATACCAACTTTATAAGACTTACCTAAAACATTGAATTGCTTATAACTATCCATGATTTAGGCCCCTTGTCTTGAACCCATTATACTGTTTGCATAGTTAAATGCACCATATTCAGACATTTTCAAATTATGGCATACAAGAATAGCTCGCAATCGCCCTAATTTAGTGCAAAATTGTTGCGCTAATATGAATCACCGCATCAATATCTAACAGTAATTTGTGATCATAATACTTTCTTATATAGAAATCTGACTTTCTTACTGTAATGCTTAAAAATAATAATCTATTCCCGATGGAACTGTTAATTTCTAAATTAGACCATGGTATCTACAATATGCCTTTGCCAAAAAAGTTTGAACATAAATACGATTTCTAAGTAACTCTACACAATTTTTTTAAATAACATCAATTACCACTCTTCACTGCCCATCCATAGAAAGGTTGAGGTTTTAAAGTGTTAATTTAATTTTTCTTATCGTAGTTTTACGCTTGGGCTGGTCTGGTCAGCTTTGGTGCAGCAAGAGGAATCTTTTCGACTGATAATTTCAACTTTCTAATTTTTTTACCATTTGTTATATACCTTTTTTATACATGACCAACTTGCTTTTTCATTTTAAAAAATCTAAAAAATAAAACATAACTTTTTTTTATAATTAAACAAACTAAAAGTTTTGTTTTATCTAAACTACAAATATGTTCAAAGGATTTGAAATGAAGCATGAACTCGAACAATATGACAGAGCTTTTTTCGGCCATCCAAAACCATTAAAAACTTTATTTTTTACAGAGCTTTGGGAAAGATTTTCTTATTATGGCATTCGGCCTTTACTCGTTCTTTATATGATTGCAATGGTTAATGACGGTGGTTTAGGTCTTGACCGTCCAACTGCAGCCGCAATTGTTGGGTTATTCGCTGGATCTATGTATTTAATGACCGTTTTTGGTGGCTGGATTGCCGATAACTGGTTAGGTCAGGCACGATCAGTCTGGTATGGTTCTATTATTATTGCACTAGGTCATTTATCTATTGCCCTCACTACCATTTTTGATCAATTCTTTTTTTATTTCGGTTTAGTATTAATTGTTTTAGGTACCGGATTATTTAAAACCTGTATTTCAGTGATTGTCGGAACGTTATATAAAGCTCAAGATAGTAGGCGCGATGCTGGTTTTTCCATTTTTTACATGGGGATTAATTTAGGTTCTTTTATTGCTCCTCTTCTTACAGGCTTATTAGCACGTGATCATAACTGGCACTTAGGTTTTGGAATTGGTGGCCTTGGGATGTTAGTTGCATTACTTATTTTTCGTGTATTGGCTGTTCCTCAGTTACAAACTTTTAATGAGTTACGTCAAGAAAATGACAATTGGAATAAACCTGTCGTACAAAACAAAAATGCACCAAAAATTGCTTTCTCCTTTTTACTATCTGTTGCAGTCGTTATTGCTCTTACCTTATTTGGTGTCATTCATATCAATCCGGTCGAGGTAGCAACTTATTTAACAGTTGGGATTGGTATTGGGATTATTGCTTATTTTGCATATTTACTGCTTTTCCTGAATTTAGAACAACATGATAAATTTAAAATTATTATTTGCTTTGTTTTATTAGCAGCCTCTGCCCTATTCTGGTCAGCTTTTGAACAAAAGCCCACAACTTTTACTTTATTTGCACAAGACTATACAGATCGTATGTTTTTTGGATTTGAGATTCCAACTGTATGGTTTGAATCAATTAATGCCCTATTCATTATTATTTTTGCCCCAGTTGCAGCATGGCTTTGGGCAAGACTAGGTAAATCAAATAAAGACCCAAGCTATATCAGCAAATTTATTATTGCATTGTTATTCGCAGCAGGTGGCTTTCTTGTTATGTCTTTTGCTAGTCGTTTCGCAATTGCTGGCGGGCTAGTTTCACCATTTTGGTTAGTAGGAACTTTATTTTTACTTACCATAGGAGAACTGTGTTTAAGCCCAATTGGGCTATCAACCATGACTAAACTTGCACCTGATGTCATACGCGGTCAAATTATGGGGCTATGGTTTACTGGCACAGCTTTAGGTAATCTCATCGCTGGCTTAATTGGCGGGCATGTATCAGCAGATAATATTGATCATTTACCAAATCTCTTTATGCGATGCGTTTTGGCATTAGTCGTTGGTGCAATCGTGTTATTTTTATTAAAGAAACCTATCAATAGATTAATGAACAAAAGTACCAGTAAAGTTCAACCTGAGTTGGAAACTATATGAGCGTTTTAACTGTTCCAGAAAAACTTGAGAAACTTCGTCAACTCATGCGCAATCAGCATATTGATGCTTTGATTGTGATGAGTGCCGATCCCCATATGTCAGAATATTTACCAGACTACTGGAAAGTAAGGCAGTGGTTAAGCGGTTTTAGTGGTTCTGTTGGTACGCTTGTGGTGACCCAAAAGTTTGCAGGTCTATGGGCGGATGGTCGCTATTGGGTACAAGCCGAGCAACAACTCGCTGAAACTGGCTTTCAATTACAAAAACTCACCAGTGATGAGTCTTCAACACATCTCGCGTGGATTGAGAAAAATTTATCAACTGGTTCGGTCATTTCAGTAAATGGACAAACGCTTTCAATCCAGCAATTTAAAGCTTTGGAAAATACGGCAAAACAACGTGGCTTTAAACTTGAAACACAGCAAGATTTAATTGGTTCGATCTGGTCTAATCGTCCAGAACTTCCTTTAGAGCAGATTCATTTAATGCCTGAAGGGTTAAATGCCCTATCTCGTAAAGAGAAAATTCAGGCTATTCGTGAAACTTTACATAGCAAGAAGATTGCGGGTCATTTCATTTCATCTTTAGACGATATTGCATGGATCTTAAATGCACGTGGGCAAGATGTAGAATATAACCCTGTGTTCCTTTCACATTTATATATCAGTACTCAACAGGCTGTTTTATTTGTTGATAGCAACAAAGTTGATTTAACTATCCAACAAGCTTTCAAAGCTGATGGTATTGAGATTCGTGACTACGAAGATACAGCTAAGTTTTTAGCGAATATTTCTGATGCTTCAGTGCTTTTAGATCCAGCCAAAGTATCGATTTTTCATGAACAAGCCATCGCAAAAGATATTCGGATTGTCTACGACATCAACCCAAGTACACTTTTTAAATCGCGTAAACATGAAACTGAAATAGCTCATATCCGTCACGCAATGGTTAAAGATGGTGTCGCACTTTGTCACTTTTTTCACTGGTTAGAAAAAGCACTTCATCAAAGTCAACGCATTTCAGAACTCACTATTGATGAGAAGATTACAGCTTTCCGTGCTGAGCAAAACGGATTTATAGGCCCAAGTTTTTCAACGATTGCTGGCTTTAATGCTAATGGTGCTTTACCTCACTACCGTGCAACTGAAGAGCACTATTCATTTATTGAAGGCGATGGTCTATTGCTGATTGACTCAGGTGGGCAATATGTAGATGGAACAACGGATATTACTCGTGTTGTTCCTGTAGGCACGCCAACAGGGCAACAAAAACGTGACTATACTCTGGTTTTAAAATGTCACATTGCTTTGGCAAAAACGATTTATCCAGAAGGTTTAGCTGCACCACTACTCGATTCAATTTGCCGCCATACTTTATGGCAATATGGTTTAGATTATCGCCATGGCACAGGTCACGGTGTAGGCTTTGCACTTAACGTTCATGAAGGTCCGCAAGTTCTTTCTTATTACGCGCCTATACATGCCTATAGTAAGTTGCGTGAAGGAATGATTCTCTCTAATGAACCGGGCTTATACCATGAAGGACAATACGGCATTCGTATTGAAAATCTGGTTGCAAACAGACTTCACTCAGGGTTTGAGAAAACCTACGGCGATTTCTTAGAGTTTGAAACGCTAACCCTTTGCCCTATTCATTTAGATTGTATCATCGTTGACATGCTAACGAATGAAGAGAAAGACTGGTTAAATGGTTACCATCAAACTGTTCAAGAAAGACTGGCCGAACATTTATCTGGCGATGTTTTAGATTGGCTGATCTATAACACACGTAAGATTTAATCTTCTTTTTATTTAAGGCAGAATAGTTTTTTTATTTACAATAGAAGCTTATTCTGCCTTATTTGTACTTATCTATAATTTCAAAAAGCCTCACTTCTTAAACCATTTTTTCTGCAAATTTCTAACGAATGAAATAGTTAAACTGGTTACTTCTTTTTTTGCTATATTAGCCCATTAGAAAACGGCTTCTTATTTTTCAAACCTAAAAAGCCTTTTCTAAAAACGGGTATCAATATGGTTAACTATTTTAGTCACTTATTAAATATATTTTAATTATCATGAGGTTAAGTTCATCATGCTTCTAATGATCGACAATTACGACTCTTTTACCTACAACATCGTCCAGTATTTTGGCGAGTTGAATCAGGAAGTAAAAGTAGTTCGCAATGATCAAGTCACATTAGAGGATATTGAACGATGGCAACCTAAATATCTCGTGATTGGTCCTGGTCCTTGCTCTCCAAGTGAAGCTGGTATTTCAATTCCTGCAATTAATCACTTTGCCGGAAAAATACCTTTGCTTGGCGTGTGTTTAGGACATCAAAGTATCGGGCAAGCTTTTGGCGGGAAAATTGTAAGAGCTAAAACGGTGATGCACGGACGTTTATCTGATATGTACCACAGCAATAAGGGTATTTTCAGTAATCTTCCTAGCCCATTCTCGGCAACTCGTTATCACTCTTTGGTGATTGATCAAGAAACGCTGCCTGATTGCCTTGAAGTAACATGCTGGACCAATGAAGCAGATGGCTCAATGGAAGAAATCATGGGTGTTAAACATAAGACATTGCCTGTTGAAGGTGTGCAGTTTCATCCTGAATCAATCTTGAGTCAACATGGCCATCAAATCTTTAAAAACTTTTTAGATATTTATGCATAAGTGATCCCTATGAATATTCAACAAGCACTTAACCATATAACAAAAAATATTCACCTGACTCAGCCGCAAATGGAAGACATTATGCGTAGCATCATGCAAGGTGAGGCAACCGAAGCACAAATTGGTGCTTTGATGATGGGCCTTCGCATGAAAGGTGAAAGTATTGACGAAATTACTGCTGCTGCACGTGTCATGCGTGAATTTGCCATCAAAATTGATGTCAGCGATATCAAATATTTAGTTGATATTGTCGGCACGGGTGGTGATGGTCAAAACTTATTTAACGTCTCTACAGCTTCAAGCTTTGTAATTGCGGCGGCAGGTGCAACCATTGCAAAACATGGCAACCGAGGCGTTTCAAGCAAATCAGGTTCATCTGACTTGCTTGAGCAAGCAGGTATTAATCTTGATTTAGACATGCAACAAACCGAACGCTGCATCCGTGAGATGGGTGTAGGGTTTTTATTTGCTCCAAACCACCATAAAGCAATGAAATATGCTGTTGGACCACGTCGAGAGCTTGGTATTCGCAGCATTTTTAATTTACTTGGCCCGCTTACGAATCCGGCTGGTGTAAAACGCTTTGTGATTGGCGTATTTTCAGATGAACTTTGTAGTCCAATTGCCGAAGTGATGAAGCAGCTTGGTGCTGAACATGTCATGGTTGTCCATTCAAAAGATGGTCTTGATGAAATAAGTCTTGCCGCTCCCACTGCTATTGCCGAACTCAAAGATGGCGAAATTACTGAGTGGACGCTTAATCCTGAAGATGTCGGAATTGAGTCGCAAACTTTAAGTGGTTTGGTTGTCGCTGATGCAACAGCAAGTCTAAAGTTAATTAAAGATGCTTTAAGCAAAAATAAATCCGATATTGGTGAAAAAGCAGCAAACATGATTGCGCTTAATGCAGGTGCAGGCATCTATGTGGCGGGCATTACCAAAACTTATGCTCAGGCTGTTACATTCGCTCAAGATATTATCTATGGCGGACAGGCTTTAGAAAAAATGAGTGTTTTGGCTGAATTTACCAAAACATTAAAGCAATCTCAGGCAGATTAAGGATTTCTCATGATTAATATTCAAAATACCATTTTAGGTAAAATTGTTGACCGTAAACATGAGGAACTTGCTGCGCGTTTAAAACAACGTAATTTGCAAGATGTTGAAGAACTAGCAAAAGCTGCGACTCCAGTTCGAGGCTTTGCAAATGCTTTAAAACATAAACGCCCTGGTGTGATTGCTGAAATTAAAAAAGCGTCTCCATCAAAAGGAATCATTCGCGCAGACTTTAATCCTGCCGAAATTGCCCAGCAATATGAACAAGCTGGAGCAGCATGTCTATCGGTACTGACCGATGTTGATTTCTTTCAGGGAGCAGATGAAAATATTGCGATTGCTCGCAATCATTGTGCCCTCCCTGCTTTACGTAAAGACTTTCTGATTGACCCATATAATGTAGTTGAAGCTCGTGCTTTGCATGCTGACTGTATTTTATTAATTGTTGCTTGTTTGTCTGACCAGCAACTCGAAGAAATGTCTAAAACTGCGTTTGAACATCAACTTGATGTATTGGTTGAAGTTCATGACGAAGAAGAAATGGAACGCGCTTTAAAGCTTTCTGAGCAATGTTTATTAGGCGTGAATAACCGTAATTTAAAAACGTTTGATGTAGATTTAAATACATCCATTCGATTGAAAAAATTACTTCCGACCTCACGTTTATTAATTACTGAAAGCGGTATTGCGACACCAGATGATGTACATATGATGCAAGAGCATGATATTCACAGCTTCTTGGTGGGCGAAAGTTTTATGAAACAACCTCGTCCAGATCAAGCTTTTACTGCCCTTTTTGGACAACCCCAAACGGTTTAATGAAGATATATGAGTAATAAAGATTCATCGCTTTCTAAAGAGCAACAGAAGTTATTGAAGCAATTTAAAAAGCAAATCTCCAATCCTCATTCAAGCAAAATCACAAATCAGCCTGAGACTAAAAAATCTCAGGCTGAGTCTGAAGAATTGGAAGATACCCATCTGTTTCAACAGGCTGTTGCAGGTGTAAAACGCATCAACAATAGCAATGTTGCCGATGTAAAAACACCTCGTGCCAGAAAAGTCGACGCACAAACGCTAGCGAAACGTGCAGCTGCCGAAGGTGGTCGTGACACCGAACATGCCGAGTTATCAGATACGCAAGCTGCTTTAAATCCGGTCGCAAGCCAAGCAACGCTAAGCTATCGCATTGCGACTCTTCAACATAAAGTTTTTGAAGACTTAAAAGCAGGCAAGATGCGTTGGTTTGAAGCTGTAGATTTACACGGCTGCACGATTGAGCAAGCACGTGACGCAGTTTTACAAATTATCCAGATGGCAAAAGATGAAAATCAAAATGTCATCAAAATTGTGCATGGTAAAGGCCCTGAAGCGATCTTAAAAACCTATGTCAACGGATGGTTACGTCAACACCGCGATGTTTTGGCCTTCGTAAGTGCACCTGAAAATCAAGGTGGTACAGGTGCCGTTCTCGTACTGCTTAAACGTGCAGAAAAAAATCCTAAGTTCGAACAAAAAAAATGATCCTTTGGGATCATTTTTTTACATCAAATACTTGTAATAATTGAGCAACTACTGCAATGGCAATCATTGCAGGTTGTTTCGATGAAATCCCTTCTATCCCGATTGGGCAAACCAAACGTTGTAATGTTTCCTGAGTATAACCACGTATTTGCATACGCTTTTCAAAAATAGCCCTTTTACTTTTTGAGCCAATCATCCCAACATAAGCAAATGGTTTTGCCGCAGGTTTCAAGGCTGAAAAACATAGTTGCAAATCTAATTGATGGTCATGAGTTAATATTAAAATTGCGCCTGAACGGTCAAAATGCTCGATCTCGGCTTCTAAGGTATCAGTCGTTAAGCATTGCACCTGTTGCAGTAAATCTGGTGGGAAAATATCATCACGTGGATCAATCCATTTCACCCGAACACCAATAGGCAATAAACAACGGACAATTGCTTCACCCACATGCCCTGCACCACAAATCAGCACTTGCATGACATTTGGTTGAATCTGCTGGCCAAATTGCCATTCTTCACTGCTGCCAGAATGAAACTCGAAACTTGGTTGTTGCTTCATATCCATAGTCTGCCAAGTGGATGCATATTGATGTGAGACGTTACGCCATATATGCTTTCCAGCTCGCCATGCTTGCAAACTCACAGATAAA
Source organism: Acinetobacter sp. 22301 (assembly GCF_052045285.1). Taxonomy (NCBI): domain Bacteria; kingdom Pseudomonadati; phylum Pseudomonadota; class Gammaproteobacteria; order Moraxellales; family Moraxellaceae; genus Acinetobacter; species Acinetobacter sp. 22301. Next base: position 151,870 of record NZ_JBQEOR010000007.1, read on the forward strand.
TCCGACGCAATTTCAGCGGGTGATATTTTTTCAAACAATAACCACATTACTCCGCCACAACACTGCCCTAACCGAGCACTGAGGTTAAAGCGTTCAATACGTCTCACACAAGTTTCCGTTTCTTTTAACATTGCTTTAGCAATATCAATAGCCTGAAACTCTAAATGCCCACCGCCGATCGTATCTGACTGCTGCCATTGCTGTTGCAAATTAAACCGCAACAACATGGTTGCACCAACCTCTCGCGGTGTAGAACCATCAGCGCGGACTACTGTGACCAATACCATAGGCAGAGCATCAACTTGCCACGCTACAAAATCAGTCCACCATTGTAAATGTTGCATAATCTTCTACATTTTAGCCTGTGGGCGAGCAGCCAAAGCTTGTCCCCGTCCAATCGCAATTGCACGTAAAATTTCCTCGGCAGTTGCTGGAGCATTGAGCACGAGCGGAGCTTTTTCGGGAATAGCCGCCTGTACCGCCTGACGAATTGCAGAGAAAACAGATAATGCCAACATAAATGGGGGTTCACCTACCGCTTTGGAGCGGTAAATGGTGTCTGCCTGATTTTGATTATTGAACAGTTTGACATTAAAAATATGAGGAATATCTACACTGGTCGGGATTTTATAAGTTGAAGGCGCATGGGTAAACAAACGGCCTGCGTGTGGTCCCTGCGGCTGCCAATACAGCTCTTCTGTCGTAAGCCATCCCATCCCTTGCACAAAACCGCCTTCAATTTGTCCAATATCAATTGCAGGGTTAATTGACCGCCCGACGTCATGCAAAATATCAGCGCGCAATACTTTCATTTCCCCAGTTAAGGTATCTATTGCGACCTCACTAACCGCTGCACCATAGGCATAATAGAAAAATGGACGCCCTAAATGGTTGACCTGATCATAGTGAATTTCTGGAGTTTTATAAAAACCACTGTCCCATAGTTGTACACGTGCCATATATGCTCGTTGAACCAAGTCAGGAAATGTCCATGAATGACCATTCGCTGTTGAAACCATACTATCTTCAAACTGGACTTGTTCAGCTTCACTTTGACTTATTTCGGCTACAAGTTTAGCCAGACGCTCACGAATTTTAATACAGGCATTTTGAACAGCTTTACCGTTTAGATCTGCGCCACTTGATGCTGCAGTTGCCGAAGTATTTGGCACACGAGAAGTATCGGTTGCAATTAAACGAACGCTATCGATTGGTAAACCCAACTCATGTGCAGCGACCTGCCGTACTTTGGTATATAGCCCTTGTCCCATTTCTGTACCACCGTGCGTAATCGCGACAGTGCCATCCATGTAGACATAGACCAGTGCACCTGCCTGATTGTAATGCACGGCGTTAAACGAAATACCAAACATTAATGGGGTTAACGCAATACCACGTTTAATGATGTCATTGTTCTGATTAAAGGCCTGAATGTCTTGTTTGCGTTTCGCATAATCGCTAGTCTGCAATAATTCAGCTACCAATTTTGGCGCAACATTATCACGGACTTCTGCCCCATAGTGCATACGGTCACGTCCAGCACCGGGCTGTTCGGCAAAGAAATTACGTTGACGAATTTCAACCGGGTCACAACCTAAATAACGAGCAATGTCATCAATAATATTTTCGATGACAAACATGCCCTGCGGTCCACCGAAACCACGATATGCCGTGTTAGAAACAGTATTGGTTTTACAACGTAAGTTACGTAGCTCAACTGCATTTAGATAATAGGCATTGCCAATATGGCAAATCGCACGTTCATTCACTGGCCCAGAAAGATCAGCGGAAAAGCCGCAGTTTGAAGCCAGTTGCACCTTTAAGCCTTGCAGAACACCACTCTCATCAAAGGCTACAGACCACTCATAAGCAAAACCGTGACGTTTGCCTGTAGCACTCATGTCATCATCACGATCCAAGCGTAATTTACACGGACGACCTGTTTTTTGTGCTGCCAAAGATGCAATGCATGCCCACTGTGCCGACTGCGACTCTTTACCGCCAAAACCTCCACCCATACGGCGGCTTTCCACACTCACCTGATGCATATTCATGCCTAGTGCATGACAAATCAGTAACTGCATTTCGGTTGGATGTTGCGTCGAACAATAGACTTTTAAGCTCTGATTTTCTTGTGGAATCGCATAGGAAATCTGACCTTCTAAATAAAAATGCTCTTGCCCACCCAGCTCAATGGTTCCAGAAAGTTGATGGGCTGCGTTTTGAAATGCCTGTTCAACTTCACCATGGCTAAATTCAACAGGCGGTAACACCCACGATTCTTTTTCAATTGCATCTTGAATCGTTAAAATTGGGGTTTCGGGCACATACTCAATTTTTGCTAAGCGAACTGCCTGACGGGCTTGCTGATAACTCTCAGCAACAACCACGAACAAGGCTTGTCCATAAAACTCAACCTGCTCTTCGGCAAAAATTGGGTCATCTTTTACAATTGGTCCCCAATTATTTTCAACATCAATATCCTTTGCCGAAAAAACTGCATGAACACCGTCAGCCTGACGCACGGCATCCAAATCAAATTTAATAATTTTGCCTTTGGCACAATTTGAAAATCCGACTGCCAAATGCATGGTATTTTCAAGCTCAGGTAAATCATCAATATAAGTTGCCTGCCCAGTCACATGTAAATGTGCACTTTCGTGTGGAATCGAGTCGCCTGCTTTAGCTGATTTTTTAGAAATATTTAAGTCAATGGTTTGATTCATTTTAGATCTCCACCATAGCGATCAAGTCATTCACACGAGTGATCGTTTGAGACAGGATTTTTTCTACATAAAAACGCTGTAAACAGTTTTTCGCGACGTGTAAACGATATGCCGAGCTAGCACGTCCATCATCTAAAGGCTGATAGTCTTTTGACAAGGCCTCTTGTGCCAGAACGATCAATTCTGCTGTAAGTTGCTGACCTTCCAATATAGATTCTGCATATTTTGCACGTTTAGGAATAGCTGCCATACCACCAAAAGCAATTCTTACATTGTGAGCGACATCATCATTATCTAAATCGCATGAAATGGCTGCACATACCGCAGAAATATCTTGCTCAAAACGTTTGGCAATTTTATAGCTGGCAAATTTAAAACGTGTCTGCCCTTCGCGAAGCGGAATAACAATCGCCTCAACAAACTCACCAAGTCGTAATGCTGTTTTTTGATAGTCTAAATAAAAGTCTTCCAAAGCAATTTCACGGGTCTGCTCACCTACACGCAAAATCAATCGTGTACCTAGCGTAATTAATGCCGGCATTGAATCGCCAATCGGCGAACCATTGGCAATATTTCCACCTAGTGTTCCTGCATTTTTAATCGGCATGGAAGCAAAACGGCGCTGTAATTCTTGAAAGTCGGGATAAAAATCTGAAATTTTAACGAGTGCATCGCTCAAACTTACATTTGCTCCAATCGTTAAAGCATGGTCTGTGACTACAATCTTTTTCAGCTCTTCAACCTGGCCAATATAAAGCATATCGCCCAAATCACGGCCCTGCTTTGTTACCCACAAACCGACATCTGTGCTACCCGCAACAATACGCGCTTGCGGCAACTGCAAGCGCAATACGGCAAAATCTTGCAAAGTCTTTGGTGCAAAAAATTGTTGACCATGATCATTTAAATGTAATGCAGGTAATGTTCTGATCTCTTTTAATACATCAATTATTTTTTGACGGTTTAATAAAACGCGCGGATAGTCATATGCTTTTTGTGCTGCATCTAAAATAGGGCGATAGCCTGTACAGCGACATAAGTTTCCAGAAAGATAATCACTGATTTTATCTTTGCTTGGAGAATTTTGTTCATTTTCATACATTGACCATAACGACATGATAAAACCGGGTGTACAAAAACCGCATTGTGAGCCATGCATATCGACCATTGCCTGTTGTACCGGATGAAGTGTCCCATCTTGTACAGGCAATAAGCTACGAAGGTCTTCTACTGTAAATAGGGCCTTACCATCTAAAGTCGGTAAAAACTGAATACACGCATTCACACTGCGTAATTGCAGGTTGTCATTGACCAGTTCACCAATCACTACTGTACATGCACCACAATCGCCCTCAGCACATCCCTCTTTTGTACCAGTCTGCCTAGTCTTACCAGTTTGGGTATATTCTCGTAGAAATTGTAAAACCGTCATTGTGGGTACTACATTTTCTACTTGCTGCTGACCACCACGGAAAAAGAAGGTGATTGGACGTTCTAACATGTTTTATCCTTATGCTTTATAATAATGCTTCTGTGCAAATATGATGCCATTACGCGATCATTTAGAACTTACCAATATTAAGCGCACATTTCATGTCCAAACACTTGACTATTAACGATAAAAAACATGAAATTTATTCATCTTTTATTAAGCTTGCGCAAAACCAAAATAAATATAGTGCGAGGATTTATGAACATCAGGTCATGTTTCTGATACAATGCCGAGCTTGTCTAATAGAGTAAATTTATACGTCTTATGTCAATGCAGCAATCGTACGCAAATATCCTGACTGCCGTCGGTGAAGATCTTGATCGTCCCGGCCTTAAAGATACGCCTGTGCGTGCGGCTAAAGCTTTTTCATATTTAACTTCTGGCTATAGTAAAACTTTAGAAGAAGTCACCAATAATGCTGTTTTCCCATCAGATAACCATGAAATGGTATTGGTGAAGAATATTGAATTCTATTCGCTTTGCGAACATCATCTCCTCCCATTCTACGGCCGTGTTCATGTTGCCTATTTACCGGAAGGCAAAGTTCTTGGCTTATCTAAATTTGCACGAATTACCGAGATGTTTGCTCGCCGTTTGCAAATTCAGGAAAATCTGACTCAACAAATCGCAGAAGCTGTCGCAGAAGTGACTGGTGCTCGCGGAGTTGCTGTAGTCATCGATTCAGCACATATGTGTATGATGATGCGTGGTGTAGGTAAACAAGAATCTACAACCCGTACAGTTTCATTTGTCGGCGATTTTAAAACCGACAAAGAAGCGCGTCGTGAATTTTTAAGTGCAGTACCAGAAAGTTATTAATCCGGTTTTACTGCCAAAATAAAAGCCCGCCGAAGTTGGGCTTTTTTTTTATATCTATTTAAAGTACTTAACCTATAAAACATAACAATTAAATTAGGTGATTTTTGTTATAAAAGTACGCATCTTTAATTTTAAATAATTTATGAGTTAATCATGCGATTTAACAAGATTTCTTGCTTACTTTTATCTCCTCTTTTTATTTTTAATACATCAATTTATGCGGGCAATCCATCAAAAGAACAAGAAATTAAAAAACTGGTAGATCAGAACTTTAAACCGTTATTAGAAAAATATGATGTGCCAGGTATGGCTGTGGGTGTTATTCAAAATAATAAAAAGTATGAAATGTATTATGGTCTTCAATCTGTTCAAGATAAAAAAGCTGTAAATAGCAGTACCATTTTTGAGCTAGGTTCAGTTAGTAAATTATTTACCGCAACAGCAGGTGGATATGCAAAAAATAAAGGAAAAATCTCTTTTGACGATACGCCTGGTAAATATTGGAAAGAACTAAAAAACACACCGATTGACCAAGTTAACTTACTTCAACTCGCAACGTATACAAGTGGTAACCTTGCCTTGCAGTTCCCAGATGAAGTACAAACAGACCAACAAGTTTTAACTTTTTTCAAAGACTGGAAACCTAAAAACTCAATCGGTGAATATAGACAATATTCAAATCCAAGCATTGGTTTATTTGGAAAAGTTGTGGCATTGTCTATGAATAAACCTTTCGACCAAGTCTTAGAAAAAACAATTTTTCCAGATCTTGGCTTAAAACATAGCTATGTAAATGTTCCTAAAACTCAGATGCAAAACTATGCTTTTGGCTATAACCAAGAAAATCAGCCAATTCGTGTTAACCCTGGTCCGCTAGATGCTCCAGCATATGGGGTTAAATCGACGCTACCAGATATGCTGAGTTTTATTAATGCCAACCTCAACCCACAGAAATATCCGAAAGATATTCAACGTGCAATTAATGAAACACATCAAGGTTTCTATCAAGTCGGCACCATGTATCAGGCACTTGGTTGGGAAGAATTTTCTTATCCAGCGCCTTTACAAACTTTATTAGACAGTAATTCAGAACAAATTGTGATGAAGCCTAATAAAGTGACTGCCATTTCCAAAGAACCTTCAATTAAGATGTTCCACAAAACTGGTTCGACTAACGGTTTTGGAACATATGTCGTGTTCATTCCTAAAGAAAATATTGGCTTAGTCATGTTGACCAATAAACGTATTCCGAATGAAGAACGCATTAAAGCAGCTTATGCTGTGTTAAATGCAATAAAGAAATAATCTTTTGCTAAAACAAAAAAAGGGAAAAATGATTTCATTCATTTTTCCCTTTTTTTATTCGTAATGCTATTCAAAAGAACCAAACATATCCTAGACTTGATTTCATCCAGTCTTGATGATTTTGTTGTTCATAATCCCAGTTTAATCGAACAGCATTATTGCGATTAATCAGATATTGCCACTGCGTATTGACTCTCAAATTCCATTGATTTTGTTCTTCCCAATAGGGCAATTCGATTTGCACCACAGAGTTGAAACGCTCAAACCATTGGTTCATACAACCTAAAGTCGGGCCTACGCCTACACGCCACCCTTTATCTAGATTTGAACCCGTTTGTACATAAGTTTGTACTTGTCCATAGCAAATATGCTTTCGCTCATAGTCTGCAAGACTGTAACCGACCTGAGCATTAAAGCTTGCTACACCGTGTTGTTTGTCTTCGCTAAAGCGTCCATCATGAATAGCTTCCTGACGCCAACCTAAATTAAATCCCCAACTCAGTGGTGTTTTAAATGGTTGAATCGGGTTATAAGAGTTCACTTCTAACAGATCAAGACGTTCTAGTTTTAAATGGTCATTTCGCCACTGCGCGTTACCATTTAAAAATAGTAATTGAGTACCGGCACGATATCCGCCTTGAGGGTCTATTAAGTCATGGTAGGCTTGCCGATGACCAAGTTCAATAAACTTATCACCTTGCACCTCACCAGCTTTCACGGAAAAGTTACGCGCGTTATGGCCTTGGGTGGGTTCCTTTGCTGGCCTTTTTGGTTCTTGACGCTGCTTATCTAAATCAATCTGACTTCTGAGTGCTAAAAGCTGACGTAACTGCGGCTGAGCAATGCTTTCTTCTATTTTTCGGCTAATAAATTGGAGGTATAAATCATCGTAAGCCATCTCAAGGATTTTAGCCTGATCCTGCTCAGTAAATGATTTTAAAATCTGAGAAGACTGCTGTATAGGCAGCATCGCAATTTGATGAGCCACCTTCGCCAGTGAGGCGCCATGCTGATGAGCTTGGGCCAATAATTGGGTTTCTAAAGCAGGTCGATATACAGGAGCTTTGGTGAGCCCCTGCTGCTGCATCGATTTAATGGTTTCCATTGGAATCGATGCATAGGTGAATTTCTCTTGCAAGTTAGATTCAGGTTTTACTAAATCCACTAACCCCAACAATCGATAGGCACAGTTATCACTCACAAAATAATAAGGAAAGCTCACATGTTGCATTTCCCAAATATGGCTTACTAAAAACCGAGTTTCTTCAGGTGATAGATTTAACTCATATTCCCACAAATCGCGGCTTTCAAAATCACCATACTCTTTTACCTTACGATAATAAGGCATCAATGAATATTCGCCTGGATACTGCCCCGTTAAACCTTTCCATGCATATGACCAGTTGTCGTTGCCTGCCACAGTTGCTGCATAGTTTACGGCGTAAGAGACAAGGTTTAACTGCTGTTGATCTTTTGGGTCCAAACGCAATAACGTATGACCAAACATTGAGCTAGGATTGCCCATAAAATCGGTCGCATAAATTAAGGTCGCTTTATGAGGCTTAATCTGCCCAATCCAGTTTTCAAATTCGGTACACTTTACTTGAGGCAATTCATTTTCTTGAATGCCGACTTTTTGCATGAGCCATTGACTACGTGCCGGAAACTTACAACGAATCGACTGATTATCTTGAGCAGGCACAAATAATGCTGAAATGTCAGCTTTTAGTTCTTCTTTTAAGTTATTTTTTCCATTTTCTGATAAGAAATAGCCAGAATAAGTAACCTCACTTTTCTGATTTTTATTGGCATACATCAGCCTTTGCCATGTAATGTCTTGATCTAGATTTTGTTGTTCTGCAATTGACCAATATTTTTGAATAGATGGATTTATATCTGCTGAATAAGCAATATTCACTGCCAAAGAGGCAAAAACTAAAACAACTGACTTCATTAAGCTCATCAATTTTTATCATTAAATATAAGAAAAACCCTGCCATACGACAGGGTTTTCAGTTTCAAACTTATACGTAAGCTTTTAAAACGTCATCTTTAGCCATTACTGTTTGTAATGATGCTAAAACTTGAAGCGTATTTTGATTATTTGCAGAATAGATTTCACCAAAGTTTGCTTTTGAAACTTTAAAGAAACGATCTTTGTCTTGAGGTTTGATTTGCATTAACTCAGCAAGTACGTTCAGGCTTTCACCTTGGCCTACTGCCATATCACGTGCTAAAGCTTCAGCATTTTCATTTGTGAATGTAACCACTTGCGCAGTTACTGTTCCGCCTTGACGGCAGCCTAAAGTACCAAAAGTAATCCCTAGTAATTGGTTAGTAAAAATACCATTTGTTGTTGCAGCAAGAATTTTAGGCACCACTCCTTTTTGGCCAGCCCATACTTGCGTACCCACACCACAACCTACATCGTTATCAGCCATAGTAACACTTGAACCAGCTGCTAACAAAGCAGCTAAAGCTAATTTTTTTAACATAGATGTATATCTCCAAAATCATTATTGATTGTTTCTTATGTATTGTTATGTGTAATTCTTATTACACGATATTAAAGATAGCGAGAAGGCTGTGATTTAGCAATTAAAAAATAAATAATATGATGAAAAGTGCTAACGAAAAAATTTACCTTAGATTCCAGTTACCTTGATTATCTCGATGACCTAATATTTTAAGCACGAGAACCAAACTTAAAAGTAATAATAAATACCATGACCCCAGTTTACCCCAACCTACCATATGCCAAGCATCTACCTGACTTGGATAGAGCCAGATTTTATAAAAAGTACTAATATTTTCAGCAATCCAGATTAGAAAAGCGAGGGTCAACAATACAGGTAACATCGGGATTTTAAATTTATATTCATTTAGCTGAAAATAAAGTTTGGTCTTCCAAAAAATAAAAATACTGATCGCAAATAAAATATAGCGAATATCAGGTACAAAAAATTTACTCATAAAGTTTATATATGAGAAAAATGCGAGTAAAAGCATCGTTCCAAAACTTGGAAGTTTTTCAAAAGAAACCTTAAATAATCGGAGTGATCGCGCAAAAAAACTACCTACAGCCGAATACATAAAGCCTGCAAATAAAGGCACAGTTAAAATTTTAAATACCGCAGGCTGAGGATATTGCCATGATGCAATCGCAGGATGCGTTAAAAATATTTCCATGACCATCGCCATGACATGAAATAAAGCAATAACTTTAGCTTCTGCCCATGATTCAAGTTTTAAATATAAAAGACAGATCTGAATCAGCACTGCATAGATGAGTAAATAATCATAACGATAAAAACCCATATATTCATGGCTTCCCATCGGTGCTGTTAAGGCAAAAGCAATTAAAAGCAAAATACCAAACAAGGCTGCCGAAACAGCCTTGCCGATAAATTGAAGCGGTAAATTTAGATATTGCACAAAAACTATCCTAGATATTTAGCACTATACTCATGCACTGTATCTACAAAGATTTTTGGTTGTGCAGGGTCTACCCACTGAGTAATCCCATGGCCTAAGTTAGCAATGTAACCCGTCTTTTCACCATTTGCGTATGCGTCATCCAACATGGCTTTCACTGCTTTTTCAATTGAAGCAGCCGAACCATATAAAACAGCCGGATCAAGATTCCCTTGTAAAGCTACGCGTCCAGCCACCGTAGTTCGAGCTGTATCTAATCGCGTAGTCCAATCTAAACCTAATGCATCTGCACCTGTGCTAATCATTGGTTCCAACCATTGACCGCCACCTTTAGTGAACACAATGATAGGAATACGTCGACCGTCTTTTTCACGTTGCAAACCAGCAATGATTTTATTCATATAGTTTAAAGAGAATTCGACATATTCACGATGTGCCAATGCCCCGCCCCAGCTATCAAAGATCTGGATCGCCTGAGCACCTGCATCAATTTGAGCATTTAAATAGTCAATTACAGAGTGTGCTAAATGATCAAGTAAAGCATGCAAAATTTCTGGTTGCGCGTACATCATCTGCTTGGTAAAACGGAACTCTTTACTTGAACCACCTTCAACCATATACGTTGCTAATGTCCAAGGACTACCAGAAAAACCAATCAGTGGAACTTGGCCACCTAAAGCAGAGCGAATTGTGCTTACTGCATTCATCACATAATCAAGGTCTGACTTTGCATTTAGCTTGGGTAAATTCGCGACATCTTGTTCAGTACGAACAGTTTTTTGAAACTTAGGGCCTTCACCCGTTTCAAAATAAAGCCCTAAGCCTAATGCATCAGGAATTGTTAAAATATCTGAAAATAAAATTGCTGCGTCTAAATCGTAACGGCGTAAAGGCTGCAAAGTCACTTCACAAGCAAATTCTGTATTTTTACATAGAGATAGAAAGTCGCCTGCTTTTGAACGTGTTTCACGATATTCAGGCAAATAACGTCCTGCTTGACGCATCATCCATACCGGTGTGGTATCTACAGGTTCGCGTAACAAAGCTCGTAGGAAACGATCATTTTTCAAAGTCGTCATTACCAATCTCTATATTCTTTATGTGGCAGCATCATATCAAAAACATAGAGATTTTTATAATTTCAATTTCACACAAAAAACTCGTCAATCTACTAAAAAATGCATATTTACACAAAAGTCTACTGCAAGCAGCAAGGTTTTCTGCAATACTTGCAACATGTTACATCGGGTCTATTGATATTCTTTTAACCACTAAATTGCCAATCTTGGGCTCATAGAGATGAGTTATTGGTAATTTTATGCAATTTTAGATTAGATCATGCCCCTATTGCTTATATGAAAATTCTTAAGGTTGAATTACATGTTTGTTCGCTCATTACTCGCTATGAGTTTAAGTTGTATTATTGCTAATGTTGCTTTTGCTGCTTCAACAACTGAGCAACCCCTGAACCCTAAAAAGGTATCAGCTCCTGTAGAAGATCCGATTGATCCTTTAGCAGTAGATGCAGCTTCAACTGTAAAAGATCAAGCTTCGACACAAATTACCGCTCAAGAACAAAGTGACTTAAATCGAGCGTCAACAACATTACAAAATTTGCAAAAAACTGAAGACCAAAATGCTGATTCAGGTATTGCCGCTTCAGCACCGGTAGCCGTAGCTAAAACGACCACAACAACTGCAAAGACTTCAGCTCCAGCAGTTTCTTGGACATTAGATAGCTTAAATTCGGCTGAATGGTATGAAAATATTGGTAAAGGCCAGTTTCCAGTTTACGCTCGTGCTCACGTCATGCTAAATAATGCACATGCATCACCAGGTGCAATTGACGGTATGAGTGGCAAAAACACTTTAAAAGCAATCTCTTCATTCCAGCAAATGAATGGTTTATCACCTACTGGTGAACTGACTAAAGAAACTTGGGATGCATTAGTTGCTAAGCAAACAAAACCTTCATTTATTGAATACACCATTACTGATGCTGATTTAAAAGGCCCATATGCACAATCAATTCCTTCTGATTATGCTTTACAGGCTAAAATGAAAGGTTTGTATTACACTCGTGTTAGCGAAATGTTGGGCGAAAAGTTTCATATCGATGAAGCTTTCTTAAAAACAATCAATCCAACAGCAACATTCAAAAAAGCGGGTGAAAAAATCATTGTTCCAAACGTACGCAATGATTTACCAGAAGACATTCATTTGATTATTGCGCATAAAGGTGCAAAACAATTGTATCTCTTCAATAGCCGTAACCAAATGATTGCGTCATTTCCTGCAACAATTGGCAGTACTGATACGCCTTCTCCGACCGGTACTTACAAGGTAGTTGGTGTGGCTCGTAATCCTTGGTATAGCTACTCACCATCAAACTTTATTCAAGGTAAAAACTTGAAACCTCTTTCTTTACCACCTGGTCCAAATGCACCTGTAGGTAATATCTGGATTGGTTTAAGTAAAAAATCTTTTGGTATTCACGGAACACCAAACCCGTCTTTAATTTCTAAAACAGCTTCTCACGGTTGTATCCGTTTAACGAACTGGGATGCTAACGATTTAGGTAATAAAGTACGTTCAGGCGTAACTGTTAAATTCCTTGAGTAATCCATCTAAAAAGAAAGCCTGCTTTACGCAGGCTTTTTTATTAAATTTTTACTATATCTCACTAGAATACTTAGTTATTGTTTTGATTATAAAAATAAAACCAGCCTAGGTTTACTAATTACACAGCAATTTTTGTATTTAGAATATTCAACATGGTTTGCATTTTAGCTTCTGTTTCTAACCATTCAGCTTCAGCATCTGATCCTTCCACAATCCCCGCACCAGCATATAAGCGCATTTTATTTTCACTGAGTAGACCACATCGAATCGTCACTACCCATTCTCCATTACCCTCGGCATCCATCCAGCCTACTAACCCCGTGTAATAATGTCGGTCATAACCTTCATGATCTAAAATAAACTGCTTAGCAACATGAGTTGGTGAACCACAAACCGCTGGTGTTGGATGTAATTCTAATGCAAGGTTTAATGCATTCGGTGCCTGTTGTTTGAGCATACCTTGGAATTCTGATGATAAATGCAGCATTGTTGATGTTTCTAAAATATCTGGAAATTCAGAAACCTTAAGCTCTACACAATGAGTGGCTAAATTTCTAATAATATTTTCAACCACAATTCGATGTTCATGTTGGTCTTTCTCAGAATGATTTAATTCTTGTTGGCTGACGAAATTTTTTTCAGAAATCGGTGATTTGGGCCTAGAACCGGCCAAAGGATTACTGGTTACAATACGACCTTGTTTTGATAAAAGCAGTTCTGGGCTTGCGCCTAGAATATAATTATTATGTTCTACTGGAATCACAAAATTATAAGCATTTGGATTTTGTTTTAATAAAGCAGCCAATAAATTTTCTGGCTCTTGATGATGGTTAAACTCATATTCAACAGCCTGAGAAAGAACAACTTTTTCTACCTTCTTTTTTTCAAAAGCATCTAAAGCTAACTGTACTGTACCTTCAAATTTTTGGCGTTGAATGAGTAATGATTTATTAATTACCTCAATGTTATTACGTTTTTTTAATGAGTTAATCGTAGAAGATGCTTGTGTTATTTTTTTATGATCAGCATAAAAATTTAAGCTACTTTTCTTTGTAATATCAAAAGGTATAGCACCAATTAAAACTGGATTTTGATGGCCTTGCTTTTTAATTTCTTCAAAACATTTTGCAATCTCATCATTAAATAGTGCGGTATTTGCTGCAGGTGTATTTAGCGTTTTAACGAATTCGTTCACTTCGAGATAATAATTTTTCGTAGAGAAACATGAAAATTTCTTTTGACCGATATGATCTAAATTTTGCTCTACTGATATTTGAGTCTGCATCATCTGTATATCACCTCTCACATTGATTTTTTTTCAAGCAAATTCTGTAGTACTTCTTTTTAAATATAGGAGTATAAAAATACTGAAATACACATTAATGCAAATGATTATTATTATCAATAATAAAATTAGTTTTCAATGCAAGAAATTGTAATTATCTCGTTATTTGTATAAAAAAATTGAACTTTAATCTCTAGATTTATCCCGATTGAACTTTCTTGACTAAGATAAAAATAAAGAAACTCGCCATCTAGTTGTTTAAAATTTATATTTTTAAAATCAATAATTTGCTTATATTTTAAATAAATTACTTTAATGATACTTTCTTTAGCAGAGAATATTACCAAATATAAATATGCTTGTTTTTTTTGCAGCTTTTCAATTTCTGCTTGTTCATTTTTATTTAGAAAAACATCATAAAACTCATCTTTCTTTTGAAAAAAAATATGATGTTTTTGAGACTCTATATCGATTCCAAATATTTTTTCTCTAGGGGTATTATTTCTAGCATATGCGATGGCATGACATGATTTTTTTGATCCAACATGACTAATCCCACCCTTCACTCCTTCGGGCCATAGGGGTTCCCCATGTCTACCTTGATGGACAATAGAATGTTGTAAATTGAGGCTTTGTAATGCATGTTTTGCTGCTAAGCGCCCCGTCAAGAATTCTAATTGTCGAATGAAGCGTGAGTTTTTTATCTTCGGTGGAAGAAATATATTCAGCTCCTGATAGATATGATCAAGCTGAGGTATTTCTTTGATTTCACTGAGCTGGACTTTATGTATATCTAGCCCGAAAGCTGTTAGCTTTTCATATTGAATATTTATTTCATCCAGACATGAATTAGCCCCTCTACTTAACTGCTTCTCCGTATTCATAGCCTGTACTTTATTCAATATTCACGGTCAATGTTTCAACGATGGCAGCAATGTTTTCAAGCATCTTTATTCGGGTCTCGGGATTGAGAAAGTAGAAATGGTCCCCTTCAAACTCAATACTACCTAACCACTTTTCTGTGTGTTGTTGCCATGCATCCATCATTCTTTTGTTAGGAATATCAGGGTCTTGTTGGCCATAAAATGCAACAATCGGGACCTCAGTCTTATGAATCTTCTCGCTAAGTAATTGATCACTAAGATAGAAATCATTACGAATGATTTTGAGAAAGAATGTGAGTGCATCCTGATTATTTAAAATTTCATCAGGAAAATTATTGTATCGCTTCAATTCATCAATAATTTTTTTATCAGTTAGCTCATGCTTGTACCGCATATGTTGAATATAGTGGTGCTCAGGTCGGCTACTTATAACAATTAATCTCAACTGATCAATTATGGGTTTTTCATTCAAATAATTGAGTACTTTCCAAATCAAGCCACCTCCTACACTATGTCCAAATAAAATGAACGGTGTATCTGAATAAGCATGTATTTCATTGGCAATTTGCATAGCCAATAGATCAGGATCATCAATTAATGGTTCATTTATTTTTATACCATGACCCGAATATTCAATAGGAATAATACGAATATTGTCAGAGATCTGCTTTTTCCATGGATGATAAATACTCGCGCTACTCCCCGCAGGCGGTAAACAGAACATATTATATTGATGTTTATTCACTTAAGAATTCTCCAAATATTAAGCATTTTTCTTTTATAAAAAATGCTTAAATCAGATTTCTGCGCTATTTTTTTAAACAGAAGTTGAAGCTAAATTGATAGTTTGAGTCGGTTGCCAAATGGCTGAATCACGATGTGTCACAAAAATAACCGTAGAAGAAAGAGTACGTATCGTTGTAACGATTTCCTGCTCAGTCTCTTCATCCAAAGCAGAGGTAGCTTCATCAAGTATTAAAATCGGCGCATTTTTGAGTAATGCTCGCGCAATTGCGACCCGCTGACGTTCACCACCAGACAATGCGGTGCCTTGCTTACCCACCGATTGATTAATTCCTTCTGAACTACGGTCAATCATTGCGCCTAATGCGGCATCTCTTGCAGCCTTTTCTATTTCATCATCAGTTGCATCAGGTTTTCCTAAACGGATATTTTCAGCCAGTGTTCCTGTGAACAAAATAGGTTCTTGTGTGACATAAGCGATATTCGAAACCAAATCTTCATATTTCATTTGATCAAGAGCTATGCTACCAAGGGTAATTTTTCCTCTTTGTGGATCATCAAACCTTGTAAGCAATTCAAGTAAAGTACTCTTACCACTACCGCTTGGTCCGGTAACCCATACTCTGCTCCCCGATGCGATGTCGAGAGATATATTTTCAAGTGCTGGCGCATAGCTAACGTCTTGTATCGAAATATGATGGCCAGTAGGAATTTGAGGGTGTAATGGCTCAGGCAACTCAGGTGGATGGGTGATCTGATTAAAATTGCGCAGTGCGGCAAACAAATCATTGATATGCAACCCTGCGGTAGCAAGTTCACCTAATGGCGCTGCTGCACGTCCAATTAAGACGAGTAATGCCCACACCAAAGCAGCATGATTGACACCAGCAAGTACCAGATAAGTTGCCATCCCAGCAATCGGTAAAACACTTGCCAAGGTTGCAACAAAACTTGCAAATGCAGCAGCACGATTAATCCGTACTAATGTCTCTTCTTGCTCTTCCCAACGATGTTCTAGCCTTTGGACCGCACGTTCTGGTCCCGCGGCTGTGCGTAATAACTCAACATGATCAACCAATTCCAACGTTGCTTGTGAAGCAGCTAAATCGGCAGTATTACGTTTTTTATCAATATGCATGAGTGCACGTTGTGCTAGGAATTGAGCAAATAAAGAGAGTAAAAGTAAGCCTAAAGCGACAAATGCTACGCCTGCTCCAGCAAGCAGGCCTATTCCTATTGTGAGAAATAAAGGCATAAAAGGCGCATGTAAAAAGGTTTGCAATTGATGAGCAGGAATACTCATAAACCCAGGAATTCCCTGTCCAGCAATTGTCTTAATCTGAGCACGCTGTTCATTGGTAAACCAAGAGAGCTTGGCACGAGCTAAAGATTTGCCTAACTCAGCAAATAGGTCGCCTGCTAAACGCACACCAGTAAGGAAGCCAGCACGAGTGACCACCACTGTCACTAATATTGCTGCAATTGCACTAATGAGAACCCAGCTTGGTGACCATTGATTGACAATTGCAAATGCCAATACGGTATATGCGATTGCTTCAATTGCTGCAACAATGATCCATCCGATACCAACAATAATTAATTTTTGCTTGGCTGCACGAGGAAGCATCGAAAAAATCTGATCTTTATTTAATTTAGCAGGAGTATTCATAAAGATTTCCCTGAGTCAGTTGGGCCTTTAAGCACTAACCTGTTGTCGGCATGAGCAGCTAAGGCAAGATCATGAGTGACCATGACGATGGTTTTATTCTGGTTTTTAGCTAAGTGGCTTAATTCCAATATTATTTTTGTCGCATTGGTCTGGTCGAGTGCGCTCGTTGGCTCATCTAATAAAATAATAGGAGCTGAAGATAAAAACGCACGCGCTATTCCTAGGCGCTGTTTTTCACCGCCTGAAAGTAAAGTTGCATCTGCATTTAAATCTACTTTTAGTTGTGCCTTGAGTAGTGCCTGTTCAAGTTGTTCATCATTTGCATTAATGGCAGATAAGGACAAGTTTTCTCTTACTGTGGTCGGTAATACATCTCCACCTTGTGGAATAAACAAAACCTTTTCATGTCTTAGTTTTTCATGTAATTGCAAAATATCTGTTTTTGCTAATTGAACGACACCTTCTTGCAATACGGCTAATCCAGCAAGTGCTCGCAGTAAGGTTGTTTTTCCAACTCCACTCGGTCCTGTAATTGCAGTCATTGAATTTTTTGGAAATGAATAACTTAATCGATCCAATACTTTTTGATTTTCGATTGCAAAGCTTGCATTAACTATTTCGAGTGTTACATCTTGCTCAATCTGTTGTAGATTGCCCGATGAGAGTACTGGCTCTTTTAAGAATGCAGATAAACGACTAGCTGCAGCTCGCCCAGCAGCGACATAATCAAGACCATGCCCTAAACGTAGTGAAGGTGTCACGATGGCCAAACTAAAGAAAAGTGTTGCAGCCAAGGTCATGCTGTCGTATTGATAAGCCACGAGATAGGCTATGGCAAAGGTTGCAGCAGCTTGTAGTAATGCAGTGGCAACAGCAGCGAGTGTTGCGACTTTACTCACCCAAGACACCATATTTTGAGTGAAATTTTGTGCTGATTGGGTATAGGCAGTTAAAGCGCCTGATTGTTGCCCATATATACGGTTATCACGAATGCCGCGCGCATAATCATCAGCAGAACCAATAATATCTAACATGACCTGCATACGTGCAGCGCCATCCCGTTTTGATACATGGGGAACAATAATTAAATAATAGAGTGAAGCAATTGCCCCAGGTAATAATACCCAAAGTGCCATCGGGCCAACCAACACAACTAATAAAACAATAGAAACCAAAGGGATTACAGCAAAAATCGCAATTTCCGACGGTAAATGTGCCACCATATGGTGTAAGGTTGCGATATCGTCTGAAACCAGTCGTTTTAAGTTTTGGTCACCCTGTTTTGATAGGGTTGTGTTAGGTAACCGAATTAAATGATGAGCAATTTGACGACGTAATCGTGCCGAAAATCCAGCCTCTGCATCATGCACTAACCATGAGGCCAGTGCTGCCAATGCTGCCCCGACTATCCAAAAAACCGCTGAAAAGATCACCCAATAAGAAGATAAATAACCAATCAGCTGAATCATGCCCCACAGGGCAGTTAAAATGGCTAAACCAGAAAATACGGCAGCAAGCGTTCCTGCAAATAATTTAGGAAATGCTGGCTTGAGTGCAGGTGCCAAAGAAGAGTCTGTCATCAGATGAGATAACTTTAAATCAGACATGCTTATCTCTCTTTATATTCATAGAAAAAGCGGTACTTAAAATAAAATCTCGCTTCAATTGACCAGCAAGAATTGCTATTTTCGGCTTTAAAAAAGCATGAATAAGAAAATCATATAAAAAGTATTTTTTTAAAAACTTTAATTGCATCAAAAACTTCCTAACCGCCCTATCAAAATATTTTTAGATCATTTTCTAGACTGTAAAAATTAATAAGGATTTGTCTAAATCATTCTGGTTGATATGACTAAAAACCAACTGTACGTTTAGAGGCACCTTGTAAATCAAAAATAACGTCGTCAATTAAGCTATCAATCTGACGTGTATCTCGGTGATGTGCCGTAGTAATTAAATGAGCCATATTTCCCGAGGTTGCCAGATAATGCTTTTTCCAGATGTGTTCAGAAGGACACGGAAATACCACAGTGATTGAATTCGGATTCCGCCAAGCAGGAATGCCCACTGCTTGAAAGCGATCAACTGCGTACTGGGCCATTTTTAGGCAATGTTGAATTCTCTGTCGTCTTTGTAAATTAGTTTGGCTACGTATTGCCGCCCACATCAACAAGACAGTATGGCCATTGCGAGAACCACTAATGGTTTGATCACGTGTAGAGATATAGTCTACATCTACTGATATACGCTCTACATTTTGGCGTTTGGCCACAACAATGCCACACGGAATCGGTGAGCCAATCATTTTATGACCAGACACACAAATCGAGTCGATACCATGAGCAAAAGAAAATGCTTGAGGATGATCAACAAAAGGTAAAATCATGCCACTTAAGGCAGCGTCGCCATGAATATAATAATCTCGGCGCATGATTCCGATTTGCGCTAAGCGCTCTTGAATCATTTCAATATCATCAATTGCGCCAGTCATGGTCGTACCAATATTTGCAAAAATAATGGGGTGACTTTCTTTATTGGTTTTTATTTTATGGATTAAATCATCGTAGTCGATTTCACCATTATTCAATGATTCGATCACACAAGATTTCATCTGCAATAATTTGGCAATTTTTCCCACCGAATAATGCGTATCTTTTGAGTAATATAATGTTGAATCTGGAAATAGCTCACGCGCCAGATAGCAGCCAAACATATTACCTTCTGTGCCACCATTGGTTACATATCCCCAGCTTTCTTCAAAGGGAATTTGAAAAATTTCGGCAAAATACGCCATCACATCTTTTTCAAAATCAAAAGAATTCAATGCGTAATTGCTATAGTCTTTCCAATCACCACAATTATTAATAGAGAATTTGAAAAAACGAAATAAAGCGGAATAATCAAAATCTGCAGATTCAGGATATCCAATATTGAAGTATTGATGTTTTAAACAGTAATTCCAGAATGTCTCTATTTTCTCTTGATCAGCAGGCGATAAAATCATTTTTTGCTCCGTTAATATGACGATTACAAGTCGTCTAAGGAGTCGCTATCAAAGATATAAATTTTATGTAAAATTTAGCGACCAGGATTTGTCGTATGCCTTATGATGGCAACCCTCTACCCTGCAATCCGTTGCCGTGCATCAACCAATGACCACCAATTTGATAAAGTGGGTGTGCGTCCTAATTCCTCAAAACTAATATTGATTCCCTGTGCTTTGAGTTCCGAAGAAAACTGCATAATTCGTAATGAGTCCAATCCATAAACAATCAGGTTTTCTTCTGGATCTAATTCATCTTCTTCAATAAGCTGCTGGACCCTTTGCTCTAGCCAAGGTCGTGTAATGCCTGTTGCCACCTGCCCCACTACAGATTCAGTATCCACGACTTGACCACAACGTGAAGATACATATTTCAAAGCTAAGCGGTGTTCTTCTTCTGAAAAATCGGCAACTGCATCGCCAACCAAAAAGGGTTGTATGTCACTCATAAAGGCTTCAATTGCCGTAACCATACACCCGATATGAGCATAGACACCGCCAATAATGAGCTGATCACGATTCCAGTTTTGCATTCTTTCAAGCAAATCCGAACGTTTAAACGCGCTATAACGCCATTTCGTTAAGACAATGTCATGTTCAGCAGGAGAAAGTTGATCAATAATTTTTTGCTGATCGATTGTTGAGGCTGGCAAACCCGGCCCCCACATGGCATTCAGTAATGCACGATCTGCCGCTGGCTGTTCATAAGGCTGTGCTGTATAGACAACAGGAACATTGTTCTGATGTGCCCAAGTTCTTAGTTGAACTAAATGATTTACAACCGTTTTAATTAATTCACTTTCAGCATCGTAAAAATTTAAAAAGTAGCGTTGCATATCATGAATTAATAAAACTGCTCGAGAAGGATCTAACTGCCAATCTGTTTTGTTATTTGGATAACTCTCTCGTTTGGGCATGAGATAAGTAGAAATTTTTGAAATAGCCATATGCTGCTCAATATTTATTAAGATGTTGTAGATGTATTTAAAATGCTGCGAAGTTGTTTTTTGTCCACCTTACCGACTGCAGTCAGTGGCAAACTTTCGATTAATTTGATCTGGTCTGGAAGTTTGTATTGTGCAATACCCAACTCCATGAGATGGCGTCTGAGCACAACAGCTTTAAGTTCAGGATTCCGAGAAACAATAAAGGCACAACTTTTTTCACCGAATTGGTCATCAACAATTGCGACCAAAGCTGCGTGCATAACTTCCGGATGTAGAAGAATAAGTTTTTCTATTTCTTCCGAAGCAATCTTTTCACCACCACGGTTAATCTGATCTTTAATTCTTCCTACTACACGTAAATTGCCATCCGAAGTACGCTGCACGAGATCACCCGAATAGTAATAGTTGTCCTTATCAAAGACCTGTGAATTATGTTCAGGACTTTGGTAATAACCACAGAAGGTATAAGGTCCCCGAGTCGCAAGCATTCCTATTTCACCTTGCGGAAC
Organism: Acinetobacter sp. 22301; assembly: GCF_052045285.1. NCBI lineage: Bacteria > Pseudomonadati > Pseudomonadota > Gammaproteobacteria > Moraxellales > Moraxellaceae > Acinetobacter > Acinetobacter sp. 22301. The sequence continues at coordinate 173,350 of NZ_JBQEOR010000007.1, forward strand.
TTCTTTATACTGCTCATCTACAATTTTGATTTCATCATCAGAACTGATAGGACGCCCTTGGGTGGTAAAAATTTGCTCATCAGAGTCATCGAGTCTAGTGTAATTGACCAAGCCTTCGGCCATTCCAAATACTTGTTGTAATTTACAATTGAGGACTTCAGGAACTTGACGGGCTAAAGATTCAGGGAAACTTGCTCCCCCCACTTGAAGTAACTTTAAAGACTGAATTTGATCTTTATATTGAGCGGCTTTTTCTAGCCACATAATGACAGCACTCGGCACTAAAGATGCCATATTGACTTGATGTCTTTGAATAATAGAAAAGCAATTGAGCGGTTCAGGATTTGGTGCCATCACAACACATCCACCTACATGTAAAACACCTAATGCACCGGGTGAACTCAACATAAAATTATGCGGAGCTGGCAGAGCACACAATAACCGTGTATTCGAGTTTAAACCACAAATCTCGGCACTGGCCCGCACACTATAGTCATAGTCATTATGCGTGCGTGGAATAAGTTTTGGTGTTCCCGTACTTCCACCTGACAACTGAAAGAAAGCAACTTCATCAGCAGGTGTAGATGAAAAATCGACAAAGGTCTCTGCTGGTGTTTCAATCCAGTCTAATAGTCCGAAATCGGTAGCTTGATGATTGAGCATCAAAATAATTTCAGGGCTTAAATTTACTTCATGCAGTGAATCAATGAACTGATTATTGCTAAAGACTTCATGCTGACGCGAACCAATTAAAAGCTTAGGTTGAATCTGTTTAATAAAGGCATTTAGCTCATATTGGCGATGACTATATAGCGCATTGAGCACAACCACGCCTGCCTTAAGCAAGGCAAAAAAGACAATATAAAACTCTGCAACATTGGGAAGCTGTACTAAAGCAGTATCACCCTTGCCCAAGCCTTTTTCAGCTAGTCGAGAAGCTAAATTTGTTGATAGCCGGTCCAGCTCGATATAACTCAACTGACGCTCACCACAAATAATTGCCGGCGAATGCGGATGCGATTGAACCCCTACCGTTAAAATGCGCGTCAAAGGTTGGTCAATCCAATAACCTTTATTGCGATAGTGTTGCGCTCTCTCTGGAGACCAGCGAACAAACTCAATCAACTGTTTTTTCATGACATTCTAAATATTCAATTTAATTTAATGGTTATCAAGCTATTGATTCTTCGTAAATTTTCTTACATCTCGGTATAAATATTTAATTTGAATACCGACAAAAGAAAACTCTTAAGACGGACAAGCTATATATTCACAGCAAAATTGGAAATGATTAACAAATGCAACTGGTAATCATTTTCATTTATTTGTATGATGCTGAAACAAGATTAATTTGTCAACCGAGTTATCGTTCAATGTGTGAATTAACTTCGATGCAAGCGGCCTGCTGGTTTGGTCGCTCTGGCAACGCAACTTTAGGTGGGGTTGCTGCCCATCTCTATGCAGAATTTGACGGTCAATTTATTGATCTACAAAAATTACATTTAGCACTTCAACGACTTTATAAAGAACACCCTATTTTGAGATTAAGTTTGAGCGCCGATGGCATCGCAAACATCATGTCTGAGAAGGCTCAACAGATATTAGAAGTCGATGATTTTTCAAAGCTTAGCGATCATCAAATTGAGCAAATGCTCATGCAAAAACGCGAGCAATGGACCCATCAAAAACTTGATTTAAGTCAGGGCCAAACTGCAAGATTTTCTGTAAGTGTTCTTAAAAATAATATTTTTCGTTTTCATGTAGATACGGACATGATTGCTATAGATCCGTCCAGTTTTTTGAACTTGATGGAAGATCTTTCTTTGTTTTATGAAGACCCAGAAATATCATTCTCCCGTCCGCCTAATTTTTTTGACTGGTATCAAAAAATACGGACAGACCCTGAGCTAAAAAAATTAAACCAACGAGACCGCTTATGGTGGAAACAACGTCTGCCTCATATTAGCCCTGCTCCGTCTCTACCTTTCATTAATCAAGAATTCAAAACAGCAAAAAGTGATCGTTTAAGTATTTGGTTATCGCCAGAAGAACGAAAAGCATTACAACAACTTGCTAGAGAACAACACATTACCGTGACCAACCTAATATTAGGTTTATTTGCCTATACGCTTGGTCATGCAACCAAAGATCACAGCTTCCGATTAAATATTCCTACTTTTTGGCGCGAACCGGTTTTAAAAAATGTCGAAGGCTCTATTGGTGATTTTGCTAATTTAGTCATCCTTGATGTCGATATGAAAGGAATAACTACCTTAGCTGCATTCTGCAAACAAATAGCAAATCAAATGCTTGAGTTATTAGAGCATTCACATTATTCGGGTGTGAATGTTCTACGTGATCTGTCTCGTTATCATGGTAGTGCACAGATTGCTCCCGTGGTATTTACAGCAGCACTCAACTTAGAAAATGATAATTTGCTTTCTGAACGTGTCCTTCGCGTTTTTGGCTCAATGAATTGGGTCATTTCACAAGGGCCACAAGTTGCACTTGATGCACAAGTTGCTCATGTAGATGACGGTATTTTAGTTAATTGGGACATACGTTTAGATGCTCTACCCAAAGAATGGACCACAAATTTATTTGAATCTTTCATTCATTTACTTAAAAATCTTGCCGCACATCCTGAGCAACTTAATACACAAATTATAAGCCCAGCACAAAATACCTCGTCAGATCGTACGTCCCAAAAACCATTAAATGCATTACAACAAGCCTACCTATTAGGCCGAACTCAAGCCCTTCCTTTAGGTGGTGTTGCCATGCAAGAGTTTAGGCAGTATCACGGCAAAATGGATCTTGTTTTATTAAAACAACGATTGACAGAAATGGTACGTCGGCATGACAGCTTACGAACTTATATTGATAAAAATAGATTAGTACAATATGTAAGCGATCAAGTGAGTGTCAATTTAAAAGAAATAGACCTAATTACATGGGAACCTGAACGTGCTTCTCACCACATCGAGTCCTATAAAAATAGTTATACGCATGAGCTATTTGATTTAAATCAGCCGCCTTGGAATATCACTGTATTTTTATTAAAAAATAATCTATTAACAATTTTTGTCCGCTTTGATGCATTAATTTTAGATGGCCGATCTATAGCTTCACTTATGTTAGAACTATTCGATGGACAACAACATGATATCCAAAAACAAATAGAAGAAAATGAAGCTGAGAATAGCGTATCTGTTCATCAGGCAGATATGGCTTACTGGGAAAGAAAATTTTCTAAATTATCGTCTATTCCAGCACTTCCTTGGAAAACACCCTTACAACATTTACCGACTTCACTTTACCAACGTAACAGTCTAATTATAGAAAAAGATCAATTTAAACAGTTGTCTAAAATTGGAGCGAAACATTCACTGTTTAAAAACTCAGTCATCATGGCGATTATTTTGGAAGTGCTATCTCATTGGAGCACTGACAAATCTCTATGCGTTGCTGTTCCTACACTTCCTCTCTATGCCGGACCATTTTCCAATAGTTCTACGTTTATTGCTGTTGAGTGGAAAACCTCACATCAATTTGCTGAACAAGCAAACCGCTTGCAAACGGAAGTTTTAGAGGGTTTACAGCATCTTTCATTTTCAGGCGTTGATCTCGCTCGACTATTATTTGAAAAAGTTGGCACTGCTCCAGTATTGCCGATTGTAATTACAAATGGTTTGTCATGGCCTGTATTATCTGAATCTCATCCTATTCAGCAACTAGATGGCCTTACTCAAACACCTCAAGTTGCAATTGATATTCGCTTTAGCACAAGAAATGACGGCGCTTTAATTTTCGATATTGATTATGCTCAAGAAGCATTTCCTCCCCATATGATTGAGGATTTCTTGGACGCGCTACAATTGGCAATCAAACAAATTATTGGTTCAGAAATATTCAGTTTTGATCTCAGTAATTTTTTCAGTGAGCTTCAAAATAAACGACTATATTTTAAGAATAACGAGTTCGATCATTCATCTATACCACTTGAAAATAATGCTAAACAGCAAAATCAACTACTCGATATTTATTTAGAAGTGATAGGCCACACACCAAATAAGGAAGTGGACAGTTCAACTCATTTTACTCATCTCGGGCTGCGTCCACATCATTTAAAGGTCGTTTCAAAACGTATTAATGAAACATACGCGATTCAGCTCTCACCTGTTCAACTTATTCAATGTCGCAATATTGCTGATGTAGAGAAATTACTAACACCACATTAATTCGTATTTTTAACTTTCATCATTTTGGAAACAGATAAAGTATAAACATGAAAAAAATAGATATTACCGGAATTGGTATTGGGCCATTCAACTTAGGTTTAGCTGCTCTTTTGTCTCATCATCCCGAAATCAAAAGTGTATTTTTAGAACGCAAACCAGAATTTCGATGGCATGAAGGACTGCTATTGCAAGGCACGACATTACAAGTTCCTTTCTTTGCCGACTTGGTTACAATGGCCAATCCTTGCCATCCCTTAGGCTATATTAATTATTTACATCAACATGATCGCTTACATCAGTTTTATTATTACGACAGTTTTTTAATTCCACGCCGTGAATACGACCATTATTGCCGTTGGGCTTCAAAACAATTAACTGATTGTCGATTTGGAGAAAACGTAAGTCATGTGGAATATGACGCCAAGCTCGATAAATTTATTATAGAAAGTGAATCAGCCTCGGGCGAAAAACAAAAATATATAAGCCAAAATCTGGCGATTGGTATTGGGACTAAACCTCGCATTCCTACATGGCTAGAAACATGCAAACACCCTTTGGTAAAACATTCTGCGGAGTTTGCAAAAATTCAGGAACAACTCAAGCAATGTAAACAGGTCACGGTTATTGGTTCGGGCCAAAGTGCAGCAGAATGCGTACTTGCTTTATTTAATTCACTTACCCCAGAACAAGTAAAAGCAGGCGCATCTATTCGTTGGATCACACGTTCTGCCGGCTTTCACCCAATGGAATATTCTAAACTTGGGCAAGAATGTTTTACCCCTGCATATATGCAATATTTCCAAAGCCTGCCTAGAGATAAACGTCGTGACATTGCTGCTAGTCAGGGCCTGATCTATAAAGGGATTAGCTTCTCAACCATTGGTGATATATATGATGTTCTTTATGAGCGTTCAGTGGCTGGTGAGAAATCCGGTTTAAGTCTATACACAAGCTGCGAAGTTGAATCGGTTGAACAACTTGAATCGGGTTCTCTGCGTTTAACCTGTTTGCACACCCAACTCGATCAACGTTGCGAATTAGAAACTGATGCCCTTGTCGCAGCTACAGGCTATGTTCATGATTGGCCTGAATGGTTCCAAAATATGAAAGGTTCTATTTTAGCTGTTGATGATAAAAATGATTGTATTGTTCAAGAAGACTTTACGGCTTTACGTTGTGATCAAGGACAAGGTCGAATTTTCATTCAAAATGCCGAGATTTTTCAGCAAGGTGTAGGTTCTCCTGACTTAGGAATCGGAGCAACCCGAAACTCAGTAATTATTAATCAATTACTGGGGCGTAATGCTTATCGAATTCCTAAACAGTCTTCTTTTCAGCACTATGGTTTACCAAAATAAAATATGAATATTATAAAAAAACCCGCGATTGCGGGTTTTTTTATTCGGTTGAAGATTACAACAAATTAAAAGTCATATGATACAGATAGCATATACGTTCTTGGTGCGCCTAAAGCCAAATTCGTCAATTGTGGCTGTGCCCAATACGCTTTGTTGGTTAAGTTGTAGATATTGGCACGGAAAGTCACTGGGTGGTTCTCGACTTTCGTGCTATAGCGTGCGCCAACATCTAAGAGCGTACGCCCAGGTACGGACAAGGTATTTTCTGCATTAATATATTGCTTGGAAACTGCATTGATATTTCCTGATAAGGTTAAAGTCCCTTGTGCTACTTGAGTATCCCACTCTGCTCCAAGCTTAGCCTGATTTTTTGGCACAGCAACTGCTGTATGACCATCGTTTACTCCACTCTTAGTCTTGGTAAGTTCAGGATCAAGATAGGTAAAGCCACCCATTAAACGCACATGTTCAATCGGTGAACCAAAGAATGACCATTCAATACCACGATTTCGTTGTTCTCCATCCGAAACAAAGGTAGATAAGTTATTCACAAGCTTTGAAGGATCTAAATAACTATTTGGTTTGGTAATTTCAAATGCACTCAATGTATGCGCAAATGTCCCCAAATCAACCTTCAAACCAAGTTCCTGTTGTTTGGTTTTTTGAGGAGGAAATATTTCCCCTGGATTTGATGCATTTGCAGGTGCCTGATCTCCCTTTGTCAAACCTTCAATATAGTTTGCATAAACAGAAATTTTATCATTCGCTTTAATCAGTAACGCGACACCAGGCGTGGTTGCTGATTTAGCATTTTCAGGTAATGTATTAACAGAACTTGTTGCTTTTACAGTCTGATGACGAAGTCCTAAAGTCAACTGTACTTTATCTTGAGCAAACGACAATGTATCGGCTAAACCGAAGCTAGAGGTAGAGAGTGTCGAATGAAATAGAAACGGCGGTGTAAACTCCGGTTTAGGCCCCCAATTTGGATTTGGATCATAAATATTCGTAATAACAGGCTTACTAAAACCTGGGATAATTCTATAACCATAATCATCTTGTGCATGATTATAGTAAGTTGCGTTGGCGACCCATTGATGTTTCACAGGCCCCGTCTCAAACTTGCCTTTAAAACCTGCATCTGCTGATTTTTTATCGACTTCAAAAGCAAGTTGTCCAAGCATTGAACTCAGTGTTCCAGTGCTACTCGTAATCGTCCCTGCACTTGCCCCATTATATTTATATTGGGTTGTACTTTGTCCATAAGCCGCATATGCCATTAACTGATCAGAAAAATCATATTCGCCACGAATCATGGCACCTTTATCTTTAGTTTCCACAGAGCCCCAATCCGGACTAAGTAAGGTATCCGCTTTCGGTGGTTTCGGAATTCCAACTGCAGTAGAGACGTTAACACCACGTGTTACACCATCAACATGATCTAAGGCATCGTAAGCATCAACAAAAACACGTGCTCTTTCACCTTGCCAATCTAAACCAAGCGAAAATAAACGACTTTCTTTCGACTGATCATTAACTGCTGCATCTCCATCTCGATACATTCCATTGATACGAACGCCGAATTCTTTATTTTCACCAAATCTTCTTCCAACATCGACATGTCCACCAAACTGGGCATCCGACATATATGTCGTAGTCAATCGTGCAAACGGTTCATCAGCCGCATATTTGGTCACTAGATTTACCGTTCCACCCACCGATCCTGCTGGCGGCATCCCATTTAACAAAGCGGAAGGACCTTTCAACACCTCAACGCGGCTAAACATTTCCGGAGAAGTTCGATAAAACGGTGTGATACCAAAAAGTCCGTTCATTGACATATCATTCGTGCTCGAAGCATATCCACGAATATAATAGTTTTCACTCCAACCACCACTTGCACCGTTGGTATATATCGATGGATCAGTTGCTGCAATCACTTCTGTAATATCTTTTGCCTGTTTATCTTCGATATATTTATCGGTATAACTAATCGTATTAAATGGCGTATCTAGAAATTTTTTACTACCAAGAAATCCAACATTGCTCGATGTTGCAACTTGTCCACCTGCATAAGTATCGTCTTGTTCAGCTTTTACAGTAATTGCTGGTAAAGCTGCTACATTTGTTTGAGCAGTTTGTTGTTCTAGAGTTTTTGTTGAATTATCAATAACAGCAGCATAGGTATTTGATGCACATAGTACAAATACAGTGCCTAATGCATAGCCTAATCGAAGGGCCATTTGTGCAGATGCAATACCATTTAATACAAAAGAACGGTGATTAATTCTTTGATCATTCCCACTTTTAAAATTACGGTTATCGCTAACGTTGTTCATTGAAAGACCTTTAATGTTGTGATTCATTTTTTATTAACTATCTGCTTAAAATACAAAGCAAAATAGTGAAAATTTATGCTGTAAAATTTGATTAAGTGATATGCGTAAAAATTTATTGGTAGCCTTTTTTTACATCTTCCATCACTATTTTGAGCGAGGTTGGGCTTGCAGCCGTGGTGTACCACGCATCGGCATCGACAAAAATGACACGACCGTTTTTCCACGCTTTGGTTTGACGTAATAATGGATTTTCAACACTGGCAGCATTAATGTTTGAGCGATGTTCCATCACAGCAGTTCGGTCCACGATATAGAGAATATCTGGGTCCGCTTTTTTGATGAATTCACTCGAAATAGGTTGCCCATGTAGACTTGTATCCATCACACCACTTGCAGGCTTTACCCCAAAAGCATTAAAAATAAAGCCATAGCGTGACTGAATACCAAAATTACTAAATGCCCCATTGTTATGAAGAACGACTAACGCTCTTTCTGGGCGATTGGCCGTTACGGCTTGTACTTGCTTCACTTGTTCATCAAGTTCAGAAACTTTCTGGCGGGCTAAATCTTCTTTATTAAATATTTTTCCTAAGGTCATCATATGGTCTTTAACCAGACCAATATGATTACTCTCACTATTGTTGAAGTTAATATCGTAATGAATGGTCGGGGCAATTTTTGACAGTTCCTGATACTGATTAACGTGTAATGGCGTCATCAAAATCAGGTCTGGCTTTAATGCATATATCCGTTCCATATTGGGCTGTACAATTGCACCCAAATCCTGAATTTGCGCATCTTTTTTATATTTTTCCAAAAAGTGTGGAACATAATCTTTTGGCATTCCCATAATCGGGACATTGAGTTGATCTAAAAAGTCAGCTTCATTCATATCAAGTACGGCAACGCGTTGCGGTAGATGATCTATCACCGTAGTTCCAAGCGCATGTTTTACCGTAATCGGTTCTGCTAGCTTCTGAGAAGCTTGAGCGGTATCTGCAACTTTTTGATCACATGCTTGTAGAGTGACAGCTGCCGCTATGATGAGGGCTACTCCCCCATACTTTTTCTTCCAGTTCATATGTATTCAAGCTCCAGATGAGTTGAAGTAATTACACATACAGCCACGCTCACTGTATGTAATTTCAAAATCAAGCTCGTACAGATCATTTAATTGCGCCTCTGTAATCACTTGTTCGGTTAACCCACTGAAATGAAGCTTGCCGTTCTTCAGCGCGACAATATGGTCCGAATAATTCGTGGCAAAATTGATGTCATGAATAACTAAAATCACAGTGCGCCCTTGTTCATCACATAAGCGCCTGAGTGCGCGCATAATTTGAACGGCATGTTTCATATCAAGGTTATTTAAGGGTTCATCTAATAAAAGTACGTCTGTTTGCTGTGCGATCGTCATCGCCAAAAAGGCCATTTGCCTTTGACCACCACTAATTTCATCTATGTAAGATTTGCGCAGTGGTTCTAAAGAAAGAAACTCAATCGCCTCATCAACCACCTGACGATCTTGCTCGGTTAAAACACCACGGCTATATGGAAAGCGTCCAAATGACACCAGCTCTTCGACGGTTAAGCGCAAATTAAAGCTAGGTGCTTGACGTAAAGTCGCGACATGCTTGGCGTAAACAGCGGTTTTAATATCCGCAATATTTTGATGATTAAGAAAAATCTCGCCTTTATCTGGCTCAATTAAACGTGCCATCATCATGAGCAAAGTCGATTTTCCGGCTCCATTTGGACCAATGAGTGACGTCACCTGACCTGTAGGAAATTCAACATTTACGTCAGTCAGTATTGGCTTATTTCCATATGACTTATTGATATTCTTGACATGAATCATGCAACACCTCGGGTACGAACCGTCAGCGCAAGGAAATAAATGCCACATACGAGATTGACCAGAATGCTGACGGTCGTTTTGTAATTAAAAACGTGCTCAACTAAAATTTGAGCAGCAATAAATATGGCAATCGTGATGGCACAGCCCATGGGCAGCGTTAATTTATGCTTATAACTTCTTGCTAGTGCATAAGTAATATTGGCAATGAATACGCCCATAAATACTGTCGGGCCAATCAGACTGGTAGATACCGCAACCAAAATAGCGATCAGGGCTAAATAGAAACTGACATAACGGTGATGATGAATGCCTAATGAAATTGCTTGCTCACGCCCTAAAACCAGAACATCCAAAACAGGAAGTGCTTTCCTACCAAGGAATAGAACAATGACTACAGCTAAGCTGGCATAAAATAAAGTTTCTGGTTGAGAACGATTAAACGAAGCATAGCTAAGGCCTTGGAAAACAGAAAATTCACCAGGATTAATTTTGAGTTGAATAAATTGAGTAACCGTCCCGACGACCATCGTAAGGACTAAACCTAAAAGTAACAGGAGAAAGACATCATTTCTGCCATATGGCAATAACCACTTATGGATTACCCACGAATAAAGCAGCATTAAAACGATTGAGATAAAGAAATTGCCGTTTACCCCTAACTGACTTAATCCATGTGTTCCCCAAAAAAACAACAACAAAACTTGCCATAAGAGATAAATCGCTTCATAGCCCATAATGGAAGGGGTCAAAATACGATTACCGACCAGTGTCTGAAAAACAATCGAGGAAAAAGCAACGCAAATACCGGCTATCACAATCGTGGCAAGACGCAGAAGTCGGTTAGGAATGACGTAATCAAAATCTAGTCCTGAGTTTAAAAATAAAAAACCTACTGCTAGACAGATGACAATCAGATAAATCGTCCATAGCTTTGTAATACGCATTATCTAAACTCCCTCAAAATGAGGATGAGGAAAATAATTCCCCCCACACCACCTGCGGTAAGTCCGATTGGCACTTCAAATGGATAAATAATCGAGCGACCAAGAATGTCGCAAACCAGTAATAGAGACGCCCCACCCAAAGCCACAATGGGCAAGGTTTTAGCTAAGTTTTCTCCGTATTTCAGTGCGACCAAATTGGGGACCACGAGCCCGACAAAAGGAATGGTACCAACAGTAATTACTGTGGTTGAAACTGTAATGGCAACCAGTATTAAACCAATCGCGGCTATAGCTGCATAACTAAGTCCCAAGCTAGAAGCCATCTCTTCACCCATACCAATCACGGTAAAGCGATGTGCAAAAAGATAAGTCAGGACAACAATCGGAAAAATAATGTAAATAACTTCATAGTGACCTTGGACAATTTTTGAAAAATCTCCTAAAAGCCACCCTTGCATACTTTGTAAAATATTAAAGCGATAGGCATAAAACTCAGCTAAGGCACTCAGTACACTGCCGTACATCAAACCAATAACCGGTACTAAAACCGTATTTCTAAAACGGATTCGACGAATAATTGCGATATAAATTAAGCTAGCAATAAAACAAAAAATGATCGCAAATATCATCTTACTCAGTGTGCTGGTTACCGGAACTAAAGTTAACGACACTAAAATTCCTAGCTTGGCAGCATCTAAACCGCCCGAAGTTTCTGGTTCAACAAACTTGTTACGCACAATATGCTGCAAGATGACACCACATACCGCCAACCCGATACCGGTGAGCACAATAGTAATTAAACGAGGAATACGGCTGGCTGTAAGAGTGAGCCAACTCTCATGAGAAAAAGAAAATAAGGTAGACCACTGTATTTGTTCAGCCCCGAGCAATAATGAGCAAATACATAAAATGATAAAAATACAGAATAAGCTAAATCGCATCAGTGGCGTGCCCCACTTGAGCGTAATAAAGCCGATGCAAATTGCAAATTTAATCCCATCAAACCAAAGCGAGGGAAAATTTGTTCAACATTTGATGGGCTTATTAACCTTTCATGATTGAATATTCTCATGAAAATTCCTCAATTTTATCGAGACAACAGAATCAGTTCCTTTTGAATAGGCAAAATCACAGCCCTATTCCGAGGAGCGTTTTTTTCATCTTTAAATTATTTTTGCCCAACCAATTTCGAATTAAATAAATATTAATCAATCACTTATTATTTATTTTCTATTTTAAAAATTCGTCATTCTCAATTGGTACTATCTACTTGCAAATAATAATCTTGATGTAAATGAGAATCAATTATAGTATGTTTAAAGGTAAAATGTAACCCTACTGTTACATCAGTACAGTTCATGTGGACATCAACTCATTAGAAAAAGGTCAATTTTTACAAACAAGCAAATCTATAACGTTATGAATTATATGAAATTTAATCTAATGTAAAAAATTTGCGAAATAAAAATTGATGAAAATAGCCATTTGATAAACCAGGATTCATTTATGTTGGAACAATTTTCCAAATCGCCCTCTCTCCTTTCGGTTACTGATTACGAAGAACATATCTGGATGTTGCAATTACAACAGCCTGAACAAGTTAACCGACGTTTTAATCTATGGAAACTTAATCAAGGTTTAGACATTCAACTGCTCATTAAAGCAATTCAAGACATTATTAAAACTACACCTGACTTAAATGTCCGCTATACATTTAGTGACGAAGGTGATTTATACAAATATCCATTTGATGACCATTCAGCTTGCCTAGAAGTAAAAAAGAGTAATACAGAACAAGTTTTTGAGCAGGTAGCTACCTTAAAAGCACAAGCATGGAACGCAGAATTTCATCCCCCTTTTTTTACAAGTCTCATAGAAACAGAGCAAGACTATTTTCTTATTTTAGCGCTCCACCCGATTCTTGATGAAAACTATCAAAAGTCAGATTTCATTCAGGCCATACAAAATCGTTATCAACAAAACTCACCAAATAATATGCCATTGGTGCTGACTGAAATTGATATCTCAAATCATCTAGCTGCAAATTCCTCAAAAGCGCCAGAACAACCTAATCAAACTTATGTTTCAGAAATTATTTTAGAAGAGTTTCGAAATACGCTCGCTGAACCAGAAATGAGTCAGCATGATGACTTTTTTGATTTTGGCGGCCATTCACTATTAGCAACGCGAATTATTGGAAACCTACTTAATAAACATGGAATTGAGATTCAATTTAATGATTTCTTTAAATCTCCATCTGCTGCCGATTTAGCTCAATACGCTTTCGTTAAATCTGCAAAAACTGAAAAAACTACCTTACAAAGTGTAGATAAAGCCCCGCTTACTTTAGCTCAAGATTTCCTGTGGCAAGCTTATTCTGCATTCGATTTTAGCCCAATTTATAACTTACCATTTGCCGTAGAATTCCTTGAAGAAATTAATGAAGATGTTTTCTTTCAGGCGTTTACAGATATTGTGGAGCGCCATGCAGGTTTACGTACAATTTTTAATAGCGCCAATCGTCAAACCTATCAACAGGTGGTTCCTACGTATGAACTTAAACAATTCAAATGGTTTTGGAACAGTGCCGAAAGTAAAGATGCAACGCTTGCCAGTGAAGCTTCATATAAATTTGATTTAACCCGTGAACTTCCCTTAAGAATTCGTTTAATTCGAAATGCCAAAGGTCGCCAAACTCTATCGTTCTTAGTTCACCACATGGTGATTGATGAATGGTCTTTAAATACCATTATGGCTGACCTTGCGCATGCTTATCTTGCTCGCTCAAATGCTCAAGCACCAAGCTGGAAGACACCTGCCCAATCTATTCTTGATTTTTCTTTACTCCAGCAAAAGCAAGGCATCAACCAAGACCATCTAAATTATTGGACTAAGCTGCTAACAGGAGCAACCAAAGGTCTAAGTCTCCCTGTTTCAGAAAATGAATTAAATGCTGAAAAGGAAAAACCTCCAGTCCAATGGCTCGACCTTAAATTTGCACCAGAAATGTATGAAAAGCTCCTCGCATTTTCGAGACAACACAGTTCTTCTATTTTCGCGGTTATCTATACTGCTATCGCCAATGCGTTACAGCAACAAGGTAATTTAAAAGATATTGTGATTGGTACTTCTGCTTCTGGACGAACTGATCCTGAGTTTTTTGATACGGTGGGTTACTTTACGACCATGGTTGCGCATCGCACACAGTTTAGTGATTCAGATTCGTTCCAATCATTGCTCCACAATATCAGCACAATGATTAATACCTCGATGGCCTATGCAGATATTCCCATCAACCATATTCAAAATGCATTAGGAATGAGCGCAGATGAAGGACTGTTATTTGATGTGTTTATTCATATCCATTCAAATAACGCTTTAAACGGCGCGCTCAAAACACCCCAGGGACAAGACCTTCCTTATCGTCAGATCTTGCCGGAACGTGATGAATCGATGTTCGGATTACATTTTGAAATTATGGAAAATGTGATTGATGGACAACATCAGTTAAGCATGATCATTACGTATCAAGCCCACCGCTTCCCGACAGCAACAGTGCAAAGTATCTGTGAAAAAATTAAGGCAACCTTAGCTCAAATCTAGTTGCCCTAAAACCAACCATGTGCTTAAAAGCAAACATCTCGACTCTGCTTTTAAGCACATTTCAATTTTTCTATTTTATTTGCTGCTCTACTTTATTCACCACATCCTGAATTGTTTTGCAGCTAATGAGTGTATAAAAATCAATTTCTGTATTGAGCTTTTGAGAAAGTTTCTGAGCAATACTCATGAGTTGTTTTGGACGAATGCCTATCGCTAATATTTCACTTCTATAAAAAATATCCATTCTTTCAGCTTGGCTGTCAGCTATGCATTCACGGAAAACCGATAAGACCGAATCTCCCACCCCAGCGACTGATGACAGTGTTTTAGTGGAATTTGTAGCCAACGTAGAAGATACATAAATTTTCCCCTGAGCGATTTCTTGCACAGCTTTACGATCAATTTTTCCATTCCGGGTCAAAGGTATGGTTTCGACGACCAAATATTTCGAAGGAATATGAGAACTTGGCAAATGCACTTTTAAAAAGTTCTTTAATTCGGGGCTATTTAAGCGAGTAGTTTTATATTTATTTTCTAGAGTATAAACGGCGACTAACTCTTGAGTTTCAGTCGTTGGATGCACACAACTTACCACTACACAGTTATGAATATACGGGTTCTTCGTTAAAGCATTTTCAACCTCGGCCGCAGAGATTCTCACGCCTTTTATTTTTAAATAACCTTCCTCACGTCCAGCAAAAATAATATTTCCATCTTCCCTAAAATATCCTTGATCACTCATGCGAAAAGCAGTTTGAGTTTCATTTTCACTCACTTGAATTTCAACGAAATCTTTATAATAAATCTCCCCATCAAGTAAATAACCATTTGATAAATTCAGGCCGGTCATATACATCGTACCGACCTCGCCCATTTGGCAAGGTTTTAGATTTTCATCCAAAATATAATAACGGTTATTTTCTAAAGCTTTTCCATACGGAATAATTTCCTGATCTTGATCATTTATTTCATGCCATATACTCCAAATTGTGGTTTCGGTAGGTCCACCTAATGAAAATAAACGAGCGTTAGGCAATTGTTCTCTTAACTTTGCTATAAGTGAAGGTTTGATATAGTCGCCGCCTTGGGCAATTAAACGCAAAGACTGTAGTTGTTCTTTTTGAGCTACACTGAACAACATATCGACAATGGCAGGCACACTGCTCCAAAGCGTAACCTTGTAGCGATCTACTAAATTGGCCCAGACAACAGCATTTTTACTTTGCTCAAAGGATGGCACCACCAAAGTTGCACCCACTGCCATTGAAGCAAAAACATCAAATACCGACATATCATGATGAAACGGTGTTACCGCCATAATCACATCGTCCGCAGTAATTCCCCATTCCGAGATCGTTTGTTGTAGCGTGTTTTCAGTCGCTTGATTATTTAAGACCACACATTTCGGAGTCCCTGTACTTCCCGAAGTATATAAATAATAAGCCGGAAGTCGGTTAATTTCGGCATTAAAGCTCGGTTCATACTCAGTTTTAGCCGATAAAATTTCATTAATATTTAGGTTTTGAACACCTGCAATGGATAAGTCACTTACCACAACATCTGCCCGACTATTCGTCAATAAATAGTTCAGTCTCGATGGCGGAGAATCCATATCTACAGGTAACCAAATGATGCCTGTGAGCGCACATGCCAAAGCGGTATAAATATGCTCAGGACTTTTTCTTAAGCAAATTGCAACCACAGACCCTGTCGCCAAACCTTGCTTTTTTAGCGCATACATGACTTTGGCGACCTGAGCCCCTACCTCAGCATAACTAATGCTACGGTCTTCAAAAATGAGTGCTGTTCGATGGGAATTTTGTTCAAAAATATTTTCATAAATTCGCTTTAAGAAATTTTCTACGTTGTTATTTTTATCATTCATCTGCCCTAAATTTTGACTCAAATCTTTTAGCATTTATCTTGGTCCTCACCCTATTCTTTATGCAATACCACCCAACCTAATATTCAAAACAAAGTTATAAAAATGTCGTCTTTATCGCTGTTTGTTCGAATAATAGATATCTCAGCACAATAATACAAATGATAATCATTTACAATTAATATTGTGAGAAATATCAATTTTCCCCCTTTAAAATCCATTTATGAAAAATGATAAATATCAAAATAATAAGATAATTTTTAACGTTAATTCTAATCGTTTAGAGGTCTATATTTATGATCTAAAAACCACAATTAATAATGATTATTATTTACATTTAGAGCCAAGTTGGTTATCGTAATGAATAGAGAGACTACATCTATATCAATTATTACGCTCTATAGTAATCATGAAGCTTGGGTTATATGTATGACAAAAATTGCAGAAAAATCGAAACAAGAATATGGCGAGTTACTAAAAGAAAAAGACCATTTACAAGATATGGAACAGCTTGAGATGACTATCGTCTCGATCCATACGCCATATCCGTCCATTGTAAGAATTCAAGGAAAAATCAACACATTACAACCAGAGCTTTGGCAAGCTCCCAATTTGGCAATTCGGTTAATTGTGAGCAATCCGCCAGAGGGACAACCCATCTCACGCGTCTATACGGTCCGTTCGTTCAATCCTATAAACGCTCAAATCGAAATTGATTTTGTTAAACATGAAGATTTAAGCCCAGCAATGGAATGGCTTAATTCAGCTCGAGTGGGTACAAAAATCGGGCTTATTGGCCCCCGCCCTCATTTCATTCCCAATTTCATACATAAAAAACATGTGGTCATGTTTGCCGACGATACGGCTGTACCCGCGTTATATTCGATACTGAATGAATGGGAAAATGGCGTAAGTGCGGATATTTTCATTGAGAGTTTTGAAAAAGATATTGCTAGCCAATTACCCCGTCATGACCACGTCAAAATTCATTCGTTCCATAAAGAACATCACACGCCACAAAAAGGTCTTCTTTTAAAAGCAGCATTTGCGCTAAAAACTTATGACAATATTACGATTTGGGCGGCTTGCGAACGCAAAGAAGCCAGAGCTTTACGCCAGTTTTTTCTAGAAGACAAACAGTTTAATAAAAATGACGTGCGTATTGCTGGCTATTGGAGAGATGGCGTATCAAGTTCAGAACTAGACATACTCCGTGCTCAACATTATCAGAAACATATTCAGCAAGGTAAGACGTTGAACGAATATGATGACCTTGATTTAGCGAATTAAGATAAGTAATCATTTGAATAAAGCCTGCCTTGTGCAGGTTTTTTTATGAGTCAACATATATCTATAAATATAAAACTATACGACCATATCAATTATGCAACGACATGTTGCAGTTAACCTATTTTTTAGCCCCACATAGATCATTACTATATTTCTCAAGAGATAAATAAAAATTTGGGAGATTACATCATGAATGCTTATCTACATCGTAGTGAAGATCGAGGTCATGTAAAAGCAGGCTGGTTAGAGTCTTATCATAGCTTTTCATTTGGTAGCTGGTATGACCCTAAATATATGGGTGTAAGCGCTCTACGTGTAATTAATGACGACCAGATTGATGCACATAATGGTTTTGGTACGCACTCCCATGACAACATGGAAATTTTAACTTGTGTGCTAGATGGTGCAATTTCACATCGCGACACCATGGGAAATGAAGGCCAGATTAAGGCGGGTGAATGGCAACTCATGAGTGCTGGCACAGGTGTTGCCCACAGTGAAATCAACAACACTGATACACCTGTACATTTACTACAAATCTGGATTATTCCTGATGAAAGAGATGCAGAGCCTAATTATCAGCAAATTAATCTTGACCCACGCAAAGATCCAAACAAATGGCATTTAATTGCAGGCCCTGATGCAAATGCACCAATGCATATTCGCCAAAATGCTGAAGTAAAATCTGCCGTGTTGGAAAAAGTACATGAGTTAACTGTTGATACGGTTAAAAAAGTGAACTATGTGCACGTGATTTCAGGTGTAGTCCGCATTGGCGATCAAGAAGTTAAAGCAGGTGATGCTTTAGTTTTTGAAGATAAAGCGACAATTCATGCAACTGAAGATAGTCAATTTATCTGGTTCGATTTACCTTAAATCATCAAAAGCCCTTTGCATAAAAGGGCTTTTTTTAATCTCCCCCGCCACCGCCGCCATCACATCCTCCTGAATCTGAAGATGATGATGAACAGTCATTTGAGTAACTAGAGTTATGATGATGACTCGGACTATTATCGTGAAAATGATGTGTTGAAGCAGATAAGTGATCATGCTCACCAGATGGTGAATAATTTTTTAAATTTCTGAGTAGCGCGATTAAACAAATGAGTCCAATACTAGAAAAAATTACTATGAATATAATAATAAATAACTTCAAATAACGACCTCCTAGATCAAGCTATAGAGATGCTTGTTGTGTTCCCATTTATTATATGAGTCATGTTTAATAAACAAGTTGTTTTTTGATAAATAAAAGTTGTATTAAACCAACCCCGCCAAAAAACAATCCAACACCTTTTCCCGTTCGATTGTCGCATCCGAGCTTAAAAGCTGAATAATTGCACCTTCAATCATATATAAAAATAGTTTGGCATCCTGAAAAGTCGCATCGTTTTTAAGTGTTCTCAGCTGGCTATAAATTTCATTGATGAGCCACGTTCTATACCTCACTGCGATGATATAGGCTTTTGGATAGGTGAGTTTGGTTTCAAAAATTGCTTTAAATAATAAATAGTACGGCCCTTCTACATCGCTATGTAAGAAATAAAGTTTCTTAAGTTTATCCTTCACGTTTGTACTTTGATCGTACCCAACAATTGAGACTACTTTTTCTTTTAAGCGTTCTTTTTGCACGATCAAACAGATTTCAATAAATCGCTCTTTAGAGTGAAAGTAGTTATAAAAAGTTGCTTTTGGAGTGTGAGACTCTTTCACGATTCGGTCGACCCCAACCTTATGAAATCCGTGATGGTGAAACAAATGAATTGATGTATTAATGATTTGGATCGCACGTGTTGAGAGAACTAAATTTGGCATATTTTTACCGTTATAAATTCTTGTTGTTTCTAAACGAGATACTTTTTTGGGAGAAAAAAGGCATAGCAAAGCCGTAAGACTGTGCTTGGCACATCTCAAGTTTTATTGTTGATGCAAGTTTTTTGAGCCGTAATGACTTAAAGCCTGAAAACCTTAAAGGTCATCAAGCTGCTTTAAATTTTTAAGTTGTGTCGTTATAGCTTTTGGCAAAGGCTGCCAAGAAATTATGAATATGCAAAGCCAACTCCTTTTTATTGGGAGTTCTGCCAAACATTTATAGAATTATGGTGGCAGAACGGAAGAAGGTTGACAGACTAGTATTATCTCAAACTAGCACACCCGAGGGTGTCCCTCTCCCGTCCTGAACTGCACCCCATAAGTTAGACTTTTAAAACTTATGAGGTGTGCTCTATGCCAATTCCGAAGCATTCAAAAGAGTTAAAATTAAAAGTCATTCAAGCTT